>CAYQVB010000150.1:0-55689 GCA_964420925.1 uncultured Ectothiorhodospiraceae bacterium
GCTCCATGAAGTTGGAAGCTTCTCTTCGAAATGTCGATACCGATGATGCTAACGTTGTTCATGGACGCTCCCCTTATCCCCTGAACGCACACCGCGTGCGATTCTTCCTTGGCGCATCGTGACGCCGTGGGAAGGGGGGCGTCCACTCCATCGCTTACTCACGAGGACGGGTACAGCGGTCTCGAGCTGAGCCTGCTGGTCACCCCCCGCAAGTCCGGCGGCTTCTCCTAAACGACAGAAAGAATACCAACTCGATACGCACACTTTACACAATGGGTTGTATACGTATGCGGTAACCGTAACGGTGCGAGTCGGGCTCCGGCGCCCCCGCACCGCTCCGCGGCGTCGGGGGGTTCGCGGTCAGGGCGTCGTCTGGCGGCGGGTCCGGTCCGGGAATGCGTCGAGGACGAGGCGAGCGTCGGAGGTTGCACCTGGAACTCGAGGAGGATTTGCCGTGGTGCGAGAGTCGCGAAGCGCGTTGTTCGTAGCTACCAAAATGTGTGGGCAGGGTCCGGGAATGCCTTCCGAGGTTCCGCCGCGCGAGGCGCACGCCCGGATGCGCCTGCTCAAACAGCCGCGCCGCGAGCCGGCGCTCGACTCGGCCACGGCGCGGCTCACGGCCGACTGTGTGGTGTCGACCTCCTCGGCGGCGGAGCTGAAGCTCCTTATCCTCGTTGTTCTTGCCGTACTCTTGTGTTCCACCGTCGCCACTGCATCCGATGTTGCTGTCGACGCACCCACGGCGCGCAGTCCCGTTACCGGTGAATCTGGCCTTCGGGCAAGCGCGGCGCTGGACTCTCGCGTCGCGGGCTCGTCGTTGATCATCGACCTTGGCCCATTGCCTGCCGAGGTGGGAAGTTCCCGGATCCCCCGGAAAACCCACAAGCGGCGGCGGATTGGGGTGCACCGTCCGCTTCCAGCCGAGTTCAGGGGCAATCTCGTGCCGCTCCTGGCGTGGGAGGCCGGCGGTGATGGTTTGCACACCGCGGCGGTCATATTCACCGCGCAAGGCGCGGTATCCCTGCGCATTGCTGTTCACGCCGAGCTGCCCGAGGGCGGTTCGGTGCGCGTCTTCGATGGCGATGGGAGATCGCGTGGCCCGGCCTACACGCCGGAGGACTTCAATGCCGATTCCGTGTGGTTGCCGAGCGCCGAAGGCGACAAGCTGACTGTGCAGCTCGCGGTTCCGTCTCCCGATGCCGTGGCCGATCTCTCGTTCACCGTCGTTACGGTGGCGCACCGATTCGCCTCGGTGCAGCCGAAGATTGTTCCCGACTGCGGGGGGCATGTGGAGATTGCGTGCGTCGCCGATCGATCCAGACGCGAGAAGGCGGATGCGGTCGGGCGAATCGTCTTCGAGGAGGGCGCGAACTCATACGTGTGCTCGGGAACCTTGCTCAACGTCGATGATACTCCGGACGTGTTCGAGCCCTACTATCTCACCGCGAACCACTGCGTTGCGACGGCTGCGGTGGCGGCATCCGTCGAGGCGCGATGGTTCTGGCAACGCTCGAATTGCCACGGGGGGCGGGTCGACGACCGCTCGACCGTCTCGCATGGCGGGACGGAGATGCTCGCCACCAGTGCGGGGCAAGATGCGTCGCTGCTTCGGTTCCGGGACGATCTTCCCGGCGGGTTGGTCTACTCGGGATGGAGCACCGCTGCGGTGTCCCAGGGCGCGTCGGTCTTCTCGATACACCATCCTGCTGGTGCCGTCGCGAAGTATGCGGAGGGGCGGGTGATTGATATTGCTACCTTCAACGTGAGCGGAACCTTGGTGTACGACGCACTCGAAACCGATTGGGACCGCGGCCTGACGGAAGGCGGCAGTAGCGGGAGCGGGCTGTTTCTAGGCGCTTCGGGCGCTCTCGTCGGGATGCTTGCTGGCGGCGACGGCGGGTGCGTTGCCACGGGTGACGTCTTCGGTCCCTTTCGGGACTTCTTTCCTCATGCACAGCGGTGGCTGCGGCCTCGGCCCAACGTGTCCGAGAGTTTCTTGCATGCGTTGCCGGCGGTGCCCGGCGCGGATGCCGGAAGCATCGAGGGCTTCGTGCGGATCATGAATTTCTCGGAGAAGGCCGGCGAAGTCGAGATTGTCGCGATCGACGATACGGGGGAACGTCGCGGGCCGGTGACGCTTGCACTCGGCGCGCTGCAGACGCGGCATTTCAACTCCCGGGACTTGGAACACGGGAACCCCGCGAAGGGACTGCGGGGCGGGATTGGTGACGGGACCGGAATGTGGCGGATGGAGCTGTCTTCGGTGCTGCGTATCGAGGCGCTGGCTTACATCCGCACTTCGGATGGGTTCGTGACCAGTATGAACGCGGTGGCGGCGGCAACCGAGGAGGGGTCGAATCGCTATCACGTTCCGTTCTTCAATCCCGGGAGCAACTCGGCTCAGCAAGGTCTGCTGCGCGTCATCAACCCCGGGACCGGGGCCGTCAGGGTCGAGATAATGGGTGTGGACGATGCGGGCGCCCCGTCGCCGTCGGGGACGGTGTCTCTGACGTTGGGGGCGGGCGCCTCGCGCCTGCTGAACGCTCGTGAGCTCGAACGGGGCGGCTCCGGACTCACCGGACGTCTGGGGGACGGGTCGGGCAAGTGGCGTTTGTCGGTCTCGGGCGATGCGCCGCTGCAGGTGATGGGTCTGCTGCGGCTTCCGACGGGGCATCTGACCAATCTCTCGCTCGGCCGCGCCGGTGTCACCGATGGACCCTCACCGATCGCTTGGGAAAGGTCCGGGACCGGTCCCGATGTTTTCGACCTTCCAGTCCGAATCGAGCGCATTCGCATTGTGGGGGAGCTTCTCGAAGGCAGCGAAAATTTCGTGGTCTGGTGTGGTGCTGACCCTGGCGATACCGGTGGGTTGCTGGTGAACGTGATCCTGGGGTCCGCATCCCATACCGACGGAATCCGGTACAGCGGCATTCATTCTGCGCTTCGCAGCTACAACTCGGCGGGCGAACCGTGTCGGCAATTGACCGTCAAGCACTCCGTGGGTGTTCGATGGACCGTCTCCGAAGTGTCGCCGAGCGCCGCACTCTCGCCGTCAGCCAGTAGCGGAAACGAATCGGCGGATCGTTTGGCGGTCGAGCGCGCCCGGGTGCAGGTGCTGCGGCACCGAGGCCAATCTGATCAGCTCGATTGAGGACGCGCGCGAGGCCATGCTTCTCGATCAAGATGGCTGGGTGACGGCCCGTGTCGAAGGAGGAGAGCTTCGTCTCGTTTCCTGGACCGTCGCCGTCAAACAGGTCCAAGCCCAGACGCAGAAGTACAAGAACCCGGGTGAGGGCGTCGTCGAACACTTTCTCTCCGAACGGCGAGCCGAGTGGGGTGAGGAATGAGCGTCGTCTTCGACAGCTCTGCGCTACTCGCCATCACATTTGGGGGGGAGGGTGCCGAGGTCGCGACGCGCGCGTTGAACGAGGGGATTGTCTCCGCGGTCAACGCTTCCGAGATCATCGCCTGTTATGTCGAGCAGGGAGCGAGTGAAAAAGAGGCCCGCGAATGGCTCCGGGCCTTTGAAGTGGAGATTCGCCCCTTCGACGAAGCGCTCGCGATCAGCGCCGGTCTGATGCGAAACGTGACACGGGAGAGAGGTTTGTCGCTTGGCGACCGCGCATGTATGGCATTGGCGATTCGCGAGGGCGCCCGAGTGCTCACTGCAGACCGGACGTGGGAGGAGCTCGGCCTGAACGTCGAAGTCGATCTGATCCGTTGACGTGCCAGAGACGCATCGACGACTACCGTCACGTCCGGACTTTGTCACGGGCATCGAGAATGATCGAGGGTTTGACGCGAGATTGCGCCGCCGCCTTGCGGCTGCGCACATCACGCAGCCACGTGTCGATGGAGGGTTTCGAGGCGATTCGCACGAGCTCGCCACGAAGGAACTCCTGCATGGACTGGCGCCTGAGCGCCGCCCGCACCGCCAGTTCGTCGCGAACTGCTTCAGGCGCTCCCCGGATGGTGATCTGCACGGCCATGCTGTCATTTTGACAGCATGGAAAGCGTTTGAGACCAGCGATGTACAATGCGTTCGTCCCCTTCGCCGTCCCGTCGCCGAGTGACGCTTTACTCCCTCCGCCCTATCCGCGCTACGTCATTCGCATCGAAGAAATGGCCACCCGGGTATCCGCCGGCGAGACGAGATCGTCTCGATTCGCTCTTGTGAACGCACTGCCTCGGCCGAGTCGGGCCGAGCGGAATCGTGCCGATACGGAAGTTGGAATCCCCAGCGCGGTGGTCTGACTCGGCGTCTGGGCGCGTGACCCGGTCGAGACGGTCGTAAGCGATTGAGGTTTCAGGAGATGACTCATTCTTTCCGGCTCGAGACCATTTTTCACGATGTGCGGACATCTTGTGCGCTCATCACTCTGATCGTGTTGTGTTCTCTGGGGACGCCGACATCGGCACAATCGAAGTCGCTCGCTTCGGGTGCAGACCTGCCTTCCGGCATCTATGCCTCTCCGAGCTGCGACGCGCCCTCCGAAATCTGGGTCCTCGCCGCCGGTCACGAGCTGTTCGCCAGCGAGGATACTTTCTTTCTCGCGGAGCTGAGCGCGCAGAGCGACCTCCTGGTCTATGGATGGCGTTCCTACGGGGACTTCTTCGCTCGTGCGCTGCCCGGCGGTGAGGTCGAGTACATCTTGTGGAGCGCAGAGAATTCGGTCCTTACGCAGGACGAGAGTGCATGGCCCGACATCCTGCCGCAGAGCCTTCAGGCCATGAGTTCGCAGTGGACCGGCTCGCGTTTCGTTCCCTGTGCCGCGGTTCCATTGCCCTTCTCGGTGCTGCACGGCGAATCCGCTCGCATGCTCCTGGATATCGAGCCCGCACTCGCATCGTGCGCGACCGGATCTCCGGGTTGTCTTGCCGACGTGTTCGCGGCCATCGACAAGCATCCGGACGGAGAGCTGAACAAGGCCGAGCTGTCCCGGCTCGTTCGAGTGTTCATACACCTGGGTGCGGCGGCGCAGGATGCGCCGTCGACCGAAGACCTGGCCGCGTGGACCGGTGCAAGCGTCCTGATCGTGCCCCTGGTCGCTACCGGACTCATCTCCTCATACGACTACGATGGAAACGGCAGCCTCTCCTTCGACGAGATTGCGGGGGAGCTGGCGGGGACCGGGCGACTGATACTGGGTGCCGAGGATCAGGCCGGTGCCCGCGGACGGGCCCGTGAGATGCTCGGGCAGGCGCAGGAGTCGCTGAGCCAGCTCCGCTCCCTGCTCGATATCCTGCGCTGAAGCCAGAGTGTGGACCGACACCGCAGATGTGACAATTGAAGTGAGGAGGTACGAAGTTGAGCGATTCATTATCCGTTGACTGGTCACGCGCCGCGCGCATCGCGCTGGTGGTGGCGGGCGACAGCCAGGTCGATGACGAGTTCTGGCGGCTCCTTGCGCCGCATGCGATTCCGCTCGTCAGCCGGACCATGGGGGCCGCACCCGAGCAGATGTCGAACCCTGCTGCCGCCGCCGCCCATACCCGGGCGCTCGCCGAGAGCTCCGACATGGAGGTGGCGGCCGACCGGCTGCGGGCGACGATGCCGGTGGCCGCCGCCTACGTGGACACCTCCATCTCCTTCATCCGGGGCCCCGGTGGGGATCTCGACATCTCCCGGCGAATCGAGAGTTTCCTCGGCGTGCCCACGGTGTCGACCTCCACCGCGGTGGTGGACGCCTGCCGCGTGCTCGGCGTGTCGAGCCTGGGGGTGCTCACGGTCTACGTGGACGAGGTGAACGAGACCATCCCCGCGTTCTTCGAGCCGCAGGGCGTGCGCATCGCCCGCATGAAGAAGACCGAGTCCAACATGGAGGCGGGGAACACCAGCGAAGAACTGGGGCGGATGAGCCCGCGGGAGCTGGTGGAGCTCGGACGCGCAACCGACGACGTGAGCGTGGACGCCGTGTTCATCCCCTGCACCGCGGTGCGGACCCTCGACGCCATCGAGCCGCTGGAGGACGCGATCGGCAAGCCGGTGATCACCGCCATCCAGGCCACGATGTGGCGGGTTTCGCGGCTCGCGGGTCTCGATCACGACCCCGCCCAGGGTGGCCGGCTCTTCGAGATCGCCGGCGCCTAGAAGGCAGAGAGAAACGCACGCCTTCTCTTTCCGCCGGTTCCGGTCCATGGAGGGGCCGCATTCTTCTTCGACGCGGAGTCGAGGAACAACGCAAGCGTCTCCAATCCCGCGTTCTCGGATCGAAGGGTCAAGAAGGCCATCGACGACTCGTTCAACATCCGTTTTCGCAGAGTCGTCTCGATGCTCCCGGGAACGCGGGGGCGCACTCCCTTCCCCCGGAAGGTGCCTCGGTGCAGGCGGCGCAAGGGTCGCCCGCCTTGCATTCCGGGCATCGAGAAAGGAAAATGGTGCTCTCTCCTCCTTAAATTTCCTTAAATAACAATGAGTTGTGAGAGGTCAGGACTAGGCGGGGAGCCGCCGCCAACCGGGAGGTAGCCACCGTGGGCCGCTACGCGGAAATGTACGCCCGCTCCCTCGACGACCCGCACGGGTTCTGGGGCGAGGCGGCGGAGTCCATCCACTGGGACGAGCGCTGGGAGACGGTGCTCGATGAGCGTCGTGCCCCCTTCTACCGGTGGTTTGCCGGGGGCGCGATGAACACCTGCTACAACGCCCTCGACCTGCACGTGGAGTCGGGCCGGGCGGATCAGCTCGCTCTGGTCTACGACAGCCCCCTCGCCGGCACCACGAGACGATTCACCTACGCGGAGCTCCTGAACAAGGTCGCGCGTTTCGCGGGGGTGCTGGCCGGGCACGGGGTGGGGAAGGGCGACCGCGTCATCATCTACATGCCGATGGTGCCGCAGGCGGTGATCGCGATGCTCGCCTGTGCGCGGATCGGCGCGGTTCACTCGGTCGTCTTCGGGGGCTTCGCGGCGAACGAGCTCGCGGTGCGCATCGACGACGCCACGCCCCGGGTCATCGTTTCCGCGTCCTGCGGCATCGAGCCGGGGCGCGTGGTGGAGTACAAGCCGCTGCTCGACCGGGCGATCGCGCAGAGCCGCCATAAGCCCGAGCACTGCATCATCCTGCAGCGCAAGGCCTGTCCCTGCGACCTCACGCCGGGCCGGGACCTCGACTGGAAGGCGGAGATGGATGCCGCGCAAGCGCATCCTTGCGTCCCGGTGGCGGCCACCGACCCCCTGTACATCCTCTACACCTCGGGGACCACCGGGCAGCCGAAGGGCGTGGTGCGGGACAACGGCGGCCATGCGGTGGCGCTCAAGTGGTCGATGAAGCACATCTACGGAGTGGAGCCGGGCGAGGTGTTCTGGGCCGCCTCCGATGTCGGCTGGGTGGTGGGCCATTCCTACATCGTGTACGCCCCGCTCCTGAACGGGAACACCACCATCCTCTACGAAGGCAAGCCGGTGGGCACGCCGGACGCGGGCGCGTTCTGGCGGGTGCTCTCGGAGCATGGCGTAGAGGTGATGTTCACCGCGCCCACCGCGTTTCGTGCGGTCAAGCAGGAGGACCCGGAAGGACGCCTGATCGCGGACTATGACCTTTCCCGATTCCGCACCCTCTTCCTCGCCGGAGAGCGTACCGACCCCGACACCCTGCACTGGGCGGAGAGCAAGCTCGGGGTACCGGTCGTCGACCACTGGTGGCAGACCGAGACGGGATGGTCGATCTGCGCCAACTGTCTCGGGATCGAGGCGATGCCGATCAAGGCCGGCTCGCCGACGATGCCGGTGCCGGGAATGGCGCTCGATGTCGTCGGCGCGGACGGGAAGTCGCTCCCCCGGGGCGAGATCGGGGCGCTGGTGGTCAGGCTGCCCCTGCCCCCGGGCACGCTGCCCACCCTGTGGAATGCCGACGAGCGTTACGTCGACGCCTACCTCCGCGAGTTCCCGGGCTACTACAAGACCGCGGACGCGGGCTACATCGACGAGGACGGGTACGTCTTCGTGATGGCGCGTACCGACGACATCATCAACGTGGCGGGGCATCGCCTCTCCACCGGCGCGATGGAGGAAGTCCTCGCGGGCCACCGCGATGTCGCGGAGTGCGCGGTGATCGGAGTGGCCGACGGGCTCAAGGGCCAGCTTCCGCTCGGGTTCCTGGTGCTGAACGCGGGATGCGAGCGCGAGCACCAGGCGATCGTGGCGGAGGAAGTGCAGCGGGTGCGGGACCAGATCGGTCCGGTGGCCGCGTTCAAGAGCGCGCTCGTCGTCAAGCGCCTGCCGAAGACCCGCTCGGGCAAGATCCTGCGCGGCACCATGGCGAAGATCGCCGACCGCGAGGAGTGGCGCATGCCCGCCACCATCGACGACCCCGCCATCCTCGACGAGATCACGCACGCCCTGAAGACGATCGGCTACGCGGGGGGATGAGCCCGCGTGACCGGATTCCCCCGCAGGTGGAAGTGGCCATGATCAGCAGTTGTTCGTGGATTCCTGCTTGTCTGGAAAATCCCTCCTCGTGGATTCCCGCTTCCGCGGGAATGACGGAGACGACATCGGACGCCACTGCCCGTCATTCCCGTGCAGGTGGGAATCCACCGGCTGACTTCCGGGCGTCGTGAGTCCCTGGACTTCAGGCTGAGTACATGCTCGATGGCGGAGTTCCCGGCACATCGAATCGAGGACTGGCGAGCGCTCTTCATGAGAGAGCAGAAAGGGCGCCAGCCCGATGATCTGCGATGGATCACCCCGGAGGGCATCGAGGTCAAGGCGCTCTACACCGCCTCGGATCTCGAGGAGATGGAGCACCTCGGCACCCTGCCCGGGCTCGCCCCGTACCTGCGCGGTCCGCGGGCGTCGATGTACGCCGGCCGGGCCTGGACGCTGCGCCAGTACGCGGGCTACTCCACCGCGGAGGAGTCCAACGCATTCTTCCGGAGCAATCTCGCGGCGGGTCAGACCGGCCTCTCCGTCGCCTTCGATCTCGCCACCCACCGCGGCTACGACTCCGACCACCCGCGGGTGCCGGGCGATGTCGGCAAGGCGGGGGTCGCGATCGATACCGTCGAGGACATGAATCGACTCTTCGAGGGCATCCCCCTCGATCGCATGTCGGTGTCGATGACCATGAACGGGGCGGTGCTCCCGGTGCTCGCGATGTTCGTGGCGGCGGCGGAAGAGCAGGGGGTCGAGCGGGCCGCCCTTTCCGGCACGATGCAGAACGACATCCTCAAGGAGTTCATGGTCCGCAACACCTTCATCTACCCGCCCGAGCCTTCGATGCGCATCGTGTCCGACATCATCGGCTTCACCGCGGAGGCGATGCCGCGCTTCAACCCCATTTCGATCTCCGGCTACCACATGCAGGAGGCGGGGGCGACCGCGGTGGAGGAGCTCGCCTTCACCCTCGCGGACGGGATCGAGTACGTGCGCTCCGCCGTCCGGGTTGGGCTCGATGTCGACCGCTTCGCGCCGCGTCTGTCCTTCTTCTTCGGCATCGGCATGAACCTCTTCATGGAGGTGGCCAAGCTGCGGGCCGCCCGGTGGTTGTGGGCCTCGCTCATGCAGGAGCACTTCTCGCCCCGGGATCCTCGATCGCTCATGCTGCGCACCCACTGCCAGACCTCCGGGGTCAGCCTGACCAGCCAGGATCCCTACAACAACATCGTGCGCACCACCATCGAAGCGCTCGCCGCGGTGCTCGGGGGCACCCAGTCGCTGCACACCAATTCGTTCGACGAGGCGCTGGCTCTGCCCACCGACTTCTCCGCGCGGATCGCCCGCAACACCCAGCTCATCCTGCGCGAGGAGGCGGGCCTGACGAGAGTCGTCGACCCCCTCGCGGGCTCCTACTATCTCGAGTCGCTGACCGCGAGTCTCGCGAGCGAGGCGCGCGCGCTCATCTCCGAGGTGGAATCCATGGGCGGCATGACGAAGGCGGTGATGGCGGGACACCCCAAGCGCCGGATCGAGGAGTCGGCGGCGCGCCGGCAGGCTCGCGTGGACCGCGGCGAGGACGTGGTGATCGGCGTGAACCGCTACCAGCCGGAGAGTGCGACTGAGGTCGAGGTGCGCAGCGTCGACAACAGTGCGGTACGCGAAGCCCAGGTCGCCCGCCTGCGGCAGGTCCGCGCGAAGCGCGATCCGCAGCGCTGCCGGGCGGCGCTCGCAGACCTGCGTGCGGCCGCGGCATCGCCCGGGACGAACCTGGTGGAGCCCGCGATCGCGGCGGCCAGGGCGCGCGCGAGCGTGGGCGAGATCTCGGCGGAGCTCGAAGGGATCTTCTCTCGCCACGTCCCCGCGGTGCGGGCGGTGTCTGGGGTCTACGCCGCCGCCTACCACGACGACGAGGGCTTCGCGGCGCTCGTGCGCGACGTCGCCCGCTTCGCGGAGGAGACCGGGCGTCGGCCCCGCCTGCTCGTCGCGAAGCTGGGTCAGGACGGTCACGATCGGGGAGCCCGCATCATCGCCACCGCCTTCGCCGATCTGGGCTTCGACGTCGATATCGGCGCCCTGTTCCAGACTCCGGCGGAGGCGGCGAGGGAGGCGCTGGACAACGACGTGCACGTGGTGGGAGTGTCCACCCAGGCCGGCGCCCACCTGACCCTGGTGCCCCAGCTCGTCGGGGCCCTGCGAAGCGAAGGGGGCGAAGACGTGGTGGTCGTCTGCGGTGGCGTGATTCCGGAACAGGATCACGCCCCCCTGTTCGCGGCGGGGGTGACCGCGATCTACGGGCCCGGCACCAACATCCCGGCCGCCGCGGGAGAGATCCTCTCGTTGCTCCGTACCCGGCGTCTCGCCGCCTGAGCCGGGTCCGTTGCGCCGGCCGGAACGAATCGGAGCGCCATCGGAGATGCGCGGTGCGGGCCATCGCCCAGGGGTCGGGTGCTGAGCTCCAGCGCCGCGGCAGGCAACGCTCCAGTCGTAGCACCGAGATGGTCCCCGTTTTGTCCGGATGCACGCTCCGCGGACCGATCCAGGGGCCCGGAAGTGCGGGACGCGCCCGGCTGATCTGCCGCGTCCATCCCCCGGATTGACCATCGCCCGAGGGTCGCGATCATGCAAGACGTTGTCCGAATGCTGAACGAGAAGCGCGCCGCGGCCCGCCGGGGGGGCGGGCCGCGACGCGTCGACACCCAGCACGCGAAGGGCAAGCTCACCGCGCGCGAACGATTGGAACTTCTGCTCGATGAAGGCAGCTTCGAAGAGTGGGACATGTTCGTCGAGCACCGCTGCGCCGACTTCGACATGGCCGAGCAGACCGTTCCCGGCGACGGTGTGGTCACCGGCTACGGCCGGATCAAGAGCCGGCTGGTGTTCGTGTTCAGCCAGGACTTCACCGTCTTCGGCGGCTCCCTGTCCGAGGCCCACGCGGAGAAGATCTGCAAGGTGATGGACCAGGCGATGAAGGTCGGGGCGCCGATCATCGGCCTGAACGACTCGGGTGGAGCCCGAATCCAGGAGGGCGTGGCCTCGCTCGGCGGCTACGCCGAGGTGTTCCAGCGCAATGTGCTCGCCTCCGGGGTGGTGCCCCAGGTGTCGATGATCATGGGGCCCTGCGCGGGCGGCGCGGTGTACTCGCCCGCGATCACCGACTTCATCTTCATGGTCGAGGAGACCTCTCACATGTTCGTCACCGGGCCGGAAGTGGTGAAGACGGTGACCCACGAGGAAGTGACCTACGAAGAGCTCGGCGGCGCCGCGACCCACTCGGAACGCTCCGGCGTCGCCCACGGCGCCTTCGCCAACGACATCGAGGCCCTGGCCGCGCTGCGCCGCTTCATCGAGTTCCTGCCGAGCAGCAACCGCGAGCGGGCGCCGGTGCGCGCCACCGAGGACCCGCCGGAGCGCAAGGAGCTCTCCCTCGATCGTCTCGTGCCGAGGAACCCCAATCACCCATACGACATGAAGGAGCTCATCCTCAAGGTGATCGACGAGGAGGACTTCTTCGAACTGCAGCCCAGGTACGCGCGCAACATGGTCATCGGCCTTGCGCGCATGCAGGGGCGAAGCGTCGGCATCGTCGCCAACCAGCCGATGGTGCTGGCCGGCTGCCTCGACATCGCCTCCTCGCTGAAGGCGGCGCGCTTCGTGCGCTTCTGCGACTGCTTCAACATCCCCATCGTCACCTTCGTCGACGTGCCCGGATTCCTGCCCGGCACCGCGCAGGAGTACGGCGGCATCATCAAGCACGGCGCCAAGCTCCTCTACGCCTTCGCCGAAGCCACCGTGCCCAAGGTGACCGTCATCGCCCGCAAGGCCTACGGCGGCGCCTACGACGTCATGAGCTCCAAGCACCTGCGCGGAGACGTGAACCTGGCCTGGCCGAGCGCCGAGATCGCGGTGATGGGTCCGGAGGGAGCGGTCGAGATCATCTTCCGCAAGGACCTCGGCGACGCGGCGAAGGTCGCCGAGCGTGTCGCCGCCTACCGCGACAAGTTCGCCAACCCCTTCGTGGCGGGCAAGCGCGGGTACATCGACGATGTCATCCGGCCCCACAACACCCGGGCGCGCATCTGCCGCGCGCTCGGGATGCTCGAGAACAAGCGCTTGCGCAACCCCGCGAAGAAGCATGGCAACATTCCGCTCTGAGATGTTCCGCAAGCTGCTCATCGCCAATCGGGGCGAGATCGCCTGCCGGGTCATCCGGAGCGCGAAACGGCTCGGGATTCCCACCGTCGCCGTCTACTCCGATGCCGATGCCCGTTCGCTCCACGTGCGCATGGCGGATGAGGCATGGCGCCTGGGATCGGCGCCGGCGGCGGAGAGCTACCTGCGCAGCGACCGGATCGTGGAGGCCTGCAAGGCGCTCGGCGTGGACGCGGTGCACCCGGGCTACGGCTTCCTCTCCGAGAACGCGGACTTCGCGGAAACGCTCGCGGCGGAGGAGATCCGCTTCGTCGGTCCGCCGGCCGATGCGATCCGCCAGATGGGCGACAAGCTCGCCGCCCGGCGCCTCGCGGTATCGGCGGGTCTTCGCCCCATTCCCGGTCATGACGAAGCGGTGCGCGATGCCGACGAGGCGGTGGGCATTGCGCGGGAGATCGGCTACCCGGTGATGCTCAAGGCCGCGGCGGGCGGCGGCGGAAAGGGCATGCGGGTCGCCGCGAACGACGAGGAAACCCGCGTGGGCTTCGAGCGTGCCGCGAGGGAAGCCCAGACGAGCTTCGGGGACTCGCGCATCTTCGTCGAACGCTTCATCGAGGAGCCCCGTCACATCGAAGTGCAGGTCATCGGGGACATGCACGGCAACATGGTGCACCTCGGGGAGCGGGAGTGCTCGGTACAGCGTCGCCACCAGAAGGTGATCGAGGAAACGCCTTCGGTGTTCATCGACGAGGCGACCCGCGAGGCGATGGGAGCCGATGCCTGCGCCTTCGCGCGCGCGGTCGGCTACCACTCCGCCGGCACGGTGGAGTTCGTCGTGGACCGGGACCGCAACTTCTACTTTCTCGAGATGAACACCCGGCTTCAGGTCGAGCATCCGGTGACCGAGTTCGTGACCGGTCTCGACCTGGTGGAAATCATGCTCGAGGTGGCGGCGGGCGGGACGCTGCCCATTTCGCAGTCGGATCTTCGCCTCGAGGGTGCGGCAATCGAGGCGCGAGTGTATGCGGAGGATCCCGAGCGCGGCTTCGTTCCCTCGAGCGGGCGCCTGGTCCGGTTCGCGCCCCCCGACGAAGGCGATGGAGTCCGCGTGGATTCCGGGGTGGTCGAGGGCGACGAAATTCCGGTCTTCTACGATCCGATGATCGCCAAGGTGATCGCGCACGGGGGCGACCGGACGCAGGCGATCGAGCGGCTCTCGGCGGCCCTCGATGCTTTCGTGATCCGGGGCATTGCGCACAATGCCCTCTTCGTCTCCTCGGTTCTCGCAAAGCGGAGGTTTCGCGAAGGCCGGCTCAGCACCGGATTCATCGATCAGGAGTATCCCGATGGCTTCGATCCCGGCCGGATGGGGGAAGGGGACGCGCGTGCCCTGCGGGCGCTGGCGGTAGTGGCGCACTGCCGGCGCGAGCGGGAGGCGGAGCCGGGCCACACCCGTGAGTGGTGCGTGATCGACGGGGGCGAAGCGCACTCCTTCACGGTAGCCGCGAATGCGATCGGCTTCACGCTCGAGGGAGAGAAGGAGACGAGGTGGGAGGTGCGCACCGCCTGGCGTCCCGGGCAGCCGCTTCTCGAGGCCGAGGTCGACGGGCGCTTTGGCGTGGCGCAGATCGAGGTGCTGGACGCGACGAGCTACCGCCTGTCGGCGGCCGGGCATCGACGGACGCTCAAGGTGCTCCGCCTCCGGGCGGGCGAGCTCTTCGCCCTGATGCCCTCGAAGCAGGGCCCCGATGCCTCGAGCCACATCGTGTCCCCGATGCCGGGGCTCCTCATCGAGGTCGGCGTGCGGGAAGGAGACGAGGTCAAGGCAGGCCAGCCGGTTGCCGTGGTCGAAGCGATGAAGATGGAGAACGTGCTCCGAGCGCCCGGCGACGGCGTCGTGGCGCGGATTCTCGCCTCGCCCGGGGAGAGCCTGAGAGTCGGGCAGACCATCATCGAGCTCGACACTTGAAGCCGGGAGGCGAGCCGGCGGAGGAGGCTCTTCGAGACGAAGGCGTCGCGTCGGATCCCGAGAGACTGGCCGAAGGCCTGGCGGGAGGCGACCGCCGCGCGCTCGCGCGTTCGATCACGCTGGTGGAGTCGAGTCTTCCCGAGCACCGCAGGTCGGCGGAGGCCCTTCTCGACGCGGTAGCGGGACTTGCGCCGGCAGCGCTGCGGGTCGCGATCTCGGGGGCTCCGGGGGCGGGCAAGTCGACTTTCATCGAGGCGCTCGGCCGTTGCGTGATTGCCCGGAGCCTGCGCCCCGCGGTGCTTGCGGTGGACCCCTCCTCGAGGCTCAGCGGGGGCTCCATTCTCGGCGACAAGACGCGGATGCCGGAGCTCGCGAGGCATCCCGCCGCGTTCGTGCGCCCCTCTCCGACCCGAGGCGCCTACGGAGGGGTGGCCCGCCGGACTCCGGAAGTCATCATGCTGTGCGAGGCGGCGGGCTTCGACCCCATCGTGGTCGAAACGGTGGGGGTGGGGCAGTCGGAGGCCGCGGTCGCCTCCATGGTGGACATGCTCGTGCTGCTCGTGCTGCCGGGGAGTGGCGACGAGCTGCAGGCCATCAAGCGGGGGATCATGGAGCTCGCCGACCTCGTGCTGGTCAACAAGGCGGACGGGGCGCTCGCGGAAAGCGCGGCCGCTACCGCGTCGGAGTACGCGTCGGCCGTCGGGCTCCTGCCCGCCCGGTGGTGCGGATGGCGAGCGTCCGTGCGGACCTGTTCGGCCCTCGGCGGAGACGGAATCGAGACGGCCTGGGCCGACATGCAACGTTTTCGTGAGACCCTCCGGGCCGAGATCCGGGCCAACCGGGAAGACCAGGCGCTGCGTTGGTTGTGGAGCGAGGTCGAGGAAGGATTCAGGGATGCGTTCGAGGGGAACCCCGAGCTGAGACGGGCGAGGGCGGGCATGGAGGAAGCGGTGCGCTCGGGACGGATTGCGGCGCCGGTTGCCGCGGCGCGTCTGCTGCGCCGGGTCCTGAACCGGTAGCCTCGCTTCCTGCTTCGCCGGAACGGATCCGGTCCGATCGCCTTGCCGATACGGGATATGCCCTTCCCGCCTTCGCGGGAATGACGTTCTTGCGCGGGAACGGCGGGGCCGGTCGTGCGGGGTAGTTGCCGTCATTCCCGCGCATTCGGGAATCGACCGCGGAAGCACCTTCTCCGGCCGTGGGCGGTCCTTCGTCCCGGCCGGTCCTCGGCAACGCCTTCCGTCTATCCGGCGACAGGGCGCTGTTCGACGAAGTGTTTGTAAATCGAGATGAGTTCTTCCGGTTTGAAATTGATGATCACGATTTCCTGGCCGGGAAAGACCCGGTCGGGGTTTCGGCCCATTCGGTGGTGCTTGAAGTTGTACACGTAGGATTCACTGGTCTTTACGTGTATCAGCCGGCCGAGGAAGGAGCTCGATTGGTCGGGGAGAATCTCGTCCGCGTGCTCCGGAATCTCTACCTGGTAGGTATCGATGGATTGACCATAACGGATGGCCATGCCACGGGCGAAGTTCCCCGAAAGTCCGTCCTGAACGATTCCCCAGATGCCTTGCTCGTCTTCCGGACGCACCGTTCGCAGGTAGAAGATGGCGTCCGAGGGTAGATCGAGCTCCTGACGCAGCAGTTCGGCCACGCTCGCCGCCTCCAGGGTATAGCGGTCCCTGACTATCTTCAGCGCTTCGTCGGCCGCACCTTCGGACTGAGCCGCGAACTCGGAAAGGGTGGTGACGTCGAAGTACTTCACGTCGCTTACCAGTTTGATCATTTCGCCCGGCGATTCGATGAGCTCCGCGAGCAGCTCTTCCAGGGTCTTCACCTGAACCTCGTCTCCTTCGAGGACCTTGACTTCCCGTTCGAGATCGCCGCCCGCGGAAGCGATCACCTGGGCCGGATTGGTAATCTGGATCTCTTCGACTTCCCTTACCACCGTAATCGGAGTGTGAGGTTCGAGGTCCGGATCACTGAGCAGTTCCTCGCGGGAAGTGATCTCGAAGCTGGTCTCCGGAAGAAGGGACACGATTTGCTCCGGGGTGACGAAGTGATCGGCTTCGTCCACCTCGACGGCCTGCTGCTGCCGCTCGATGAGCTGGGCGAGGAAGGATTGCGCCTGTTTTTCCACCACTGCCCTGGCCACCGCCTGAGCCAGGGTTGCCACGTCGAGCCCAAACTCCTCCGCCACTTCCGCGGCGGCCTCCGCTGCCGTCGCCGGTGCCGGAGAGGGGAATACATCGGCGACCTCTTCGGCGACCCGGGCGGCGACCTCTTCGGCGAGTTGTTCCTGGTCGATATCGCTCGCTGCATCGCTCGCGGCGGTCCGGGTTGCGGTTGCGTCCTCACCCGTCTGCTCCGCGTCGGCGAAGGTGCTCTTCGACTCGTCGCTCGGCACTGTGATCTGGTCAGCCGCAATCGTCTCGGTACCGGCGACCGCCTGCTCTTCGTCCTCGGGTGCTGCTTCGGTGGAGGGATCGGGGGGCGAGACAAGCGCGGGCAGGTCCGTGGCGGCAGTGTGCAATTCCTCCTCGGGCGCAGTGTCCGGCGCTTCCGTGGTGGCCGCAGTCTGGGTTGCGGTCGCTTCCTCACCGGTCTGCTCCGCGTCGGCGAGGGTGCTCTTCGACTCGTCGCTCGGCATTGTTACCTGGTCAGCCGCAGCCGTCTCGGTACCGGTGCCTATCTGCCCTTCGTCCTCGGGTGCATTTTCGGTGGAGGGATCGGGGGGCGAAGTGAGCGCGGGCAGGTCCGTGGTGGCAGTTTGCAGTTCCTCTTCGGGCGTGCTTTCCGGCTCGTCCGGCGCGGCGGTGATTGTGGTATCGGCAGCCGGCTGCGCATCGGTAGCGGCGACTTCCTGGTCTCCGGCAGCCGTCCCGGTGCCCGTCGTCGCGGCCTCGGTACCCGGCAGCTCTTCGTCCTCGGGTGCAGTTTCGGTGGAGGAATCGGTGGGTGAAGCGAGCGCGGGCAGGTCCGCGGCGGCAGTGTGCAGTTCCTCTTCGGGTGTGCTTTCCGGCTCGTCCGGCGCGACAGTGATCGTGGTATCGGCAGCCGGTTGCGTATCGGTAGCGGCGACTTCCTGGTCTCCGGTAGCCGTCCCTGCGTCCGTTGTCGCGACCTCGGCGACCGCCTGCGTCTCGTCTCCGGTGGTGGCGGAGGAGTCGGCGCTCATCTCGGTGGCGGGCTCGTCCTCGCTCGATGCCTGCGCGCTCGTATCGAGGGCGGTCACCGCCCCTTCCGCCGGCGGCGCGGCAACGGATTGCACCGCTTCCTCCGCCGTCGCTTCCTCCGCTGCGTCTGCCGTCGCGGTTTCTGCGTCCGGCTGAACGTCGTCTTCGGGCGTGGTCGTCGCGGATGATCCCGCGGCCGCGGTGGACGCCGTCACGGTCGAGCCGGTGGCCGGCAATTCCTCGTCCGATTCGTCCGGTGCTTCTTGGGGCGGAGAGACCGCCGCTGCGGAATCGGCGCCGGAAGCCTCGCTTCCTCCGGCGACCTTCTCTTCGATCCGTTCCACTATCTTGCCGGCGACCTGGTCGGCGAGCGACTGGCCTTCTTCGGCCGCGACCTCATCGCCGATCTCGCTGGAAACGACGGCCGTCGGCTCGCTCCCGGTCGCAGCCTCTTCATCGCTCGCGGTGCCTTCGGTCGCCGTGCCCGGGGTCTCGGGAGCAAGAATCGACTCCGGCTCGAAGTAGAGTACGAGCGCCGCCACCGCCACGAGCAGCAATACAATGGCAACCGGCGACCTTGATCTGCCTTTTCTGACCTTCGTCATCGTAGCTGAAGGCTGCCTTTCGCGTGCCCCTTTCGTGCACCGTGCACATTGTACTCCCTGGCGCGCCGGGGCGTTCCTCTTCGCGCTGCTCCCAGAGCGGGTTCCGAACGACGAATCTCTCCCTGACGAACCATCCGTGAATGCAAATCCCCGATTCCTGCATCGGCGCGGGCACTAGCGCGGTGAAGGGAAAGCAGTTCCTCTTTCCGGACCTCGACGTTGCGGAACTCCTCGAACGCACCGCCCGCGAAATGGCGACTTCGGTGCCGTTTCTCGACGCGGAGGCTTGCGAGGCCCTGCATCGGGAAGCGCTGAGCTACTCCTTCCGTCCGGCCCGGCCCGTGGTGGGAAAGGGAGAGAACCGGGTGCTGCAGCGCCTCGGGGTGAAGCCGGAGCTGCCTGCGAACAGTCTCTTCCTGGCCCTGACGGACGCCTTCCAGGAGTGGTGGGATCGTCGCCTCGAGGGCCTCCGTCCCTATCCCTTCGAGTCCCGTCTCACCTTCAACGACCGCATGCTGCAGAACTACGAAGTCGGCGAAACGGGGATCAGCGCCCACCGCGATCACATCGAGTATCGCAATCTGATCTGTCTCCTCGTGATCGCCGGCAAGGCGCGTTTCTTCGTCTGCAGCGGGAGGGATGGCGCCGACGCCCGGGAGATCCGAAACGAGCCCGGCGACCTCATCCTCACCCCCGGCCCCGGCCTCTTCGGATCGCCCCGGCGTCCGTTTCACCTCGTGCGAGACATCTCCGTCCCCCGCTATGTGTTCGGGCTGCGGCAGGATCGCCGGCGCCTGACTCCTGCGCGGGAGTAGAGCCGATTCAGGGTCGGTCGATCTCGGGGTCCTCCCCTTGCACGGTGTCGGCGGAGGACTCGCGCCCTCGCATCGGATTCATCGTTTCGCATCTGTCTCCGGCCGGACATAGCTGTGCGATACTTGCGGGCCACTCCCGCTGCCCTCGAGGGGTACGCCTGTCATGCTGAACGAGAAGACCCGCGCCCGCATCGAAGAGATGGTGGCATCCGACCGGGTGGTGCTCTTCATGAAAGGCACTCCCCAGATGCCCCAGTGCGGCTTTTCCGCCACGACCACCGGCATCCTGGACTCCCTGCTCCCTGCCTACACCACCTTCAACGTGCTCGAGGACCAGGAGGTGCGCGATGGCATCAAGGCCTGGTCGAGCTGGCCCACCATCCCCCAGTTGTACATCGACGGCGAGTTCGTCGGAGGCTGCGACATCGTGAAGCAGATGTACAACGCCGGGGATCTGCACCAGGCGCTGGGACAGGAGCCACCGGATCGTTCGCCGCCCGACATCACGTTGAGCGATCGGGCGGCGGCGCTGATCCGGCAGACGATCGAAGGCCATCCGGGGAATCACGTCCACCTCAAGATCGACAGCCGCTGGCAGCACAGCTTCAATCTCGGGCCCGCGGAGGGCCACGAGATCCGCAGCTTCGCCAACGGCGTGGAGATCCTGATGGATCTCGGCACCGCGCAGCGCGCTCCCGGCCTCGAGCTCGACATCGAGGAGACCTTCCAGGGCTATGCGTTCCGGGTCTCCAACCCCAGTGAGCCTCCGCCGGTCAGGGAGCTCGACCCGGACGAGCTGAAACGACGCCTCGCCGCCCCCGAAGAGTTACTGCTCTTCGACGTACGTCCGGCGGCGGAACGTGAACGCGCGCGGATTGCCGGGGACCGGATGCTCGACGACGATGCGATCGCGTTCATCCGGGGTCTGCCGAAGGAGACCGGAGTCGCGTTCTACTGCCACCGCGGGGCGCGCAGCCAGTCCGTGGCCGAGCACTTTCGCCTGGAAGGCCACACTCGCGTCTACAACCTGAGTGGCGGCATCAACGCGTGGTCGGAGCAGGTCGATCCCGACGTGCCGCGCTACTGAAGTCCATCATGAGCGAGATGCCCATCCACAAGTACCAGCCCTTTGCGGCCGTCGATCTGCCGGATCGCCGCTGGCCGTCTCGGGCCATCACCCGTGCTCCGGTGTGGTGCAGCGTCGATCTGCGGGACGGCAACCAGGCGCTCATCAATCCGATGGACTACGAGCGCAAGCTGCGCATGTTCGAGACTCTGGTACACATGGGTTTCAAGGAAATCGAGGTGGGCTTTCCGTCCGCGTCGAAGACCGATTTCGACTTCGTGCGCACTCTCATCGATGAGGACATGGTTCCCGACGACGTCACCATACAGGTGCTCACCCAGGCCCGCGATCACCTGATCGAGCGCACCTTCGAAAGCCTGGTCGGGGTGAAACGTGCCATCGCGCACCTGTACAACTCGACTTCCACCTTGCAGCGCCGGGTGGTGTTCGGACTCGATCGGGGCGGAATCACCGAAATCGCGGTGAACGGCGCCAAGCGGGTGCGCTCGCTCGCGGAGCAGCTCGAGGGATCGGAGATCCGCTACCAGTACTCGCCGGAGAGCTTCACCGGCACCGAGCTCGACTATGCGGTGGAAGTCTGCGAGGCGGTCGCCGAGATCTGGGAGCCGACGCCGGACCACCCCGTCATACTCAACCTCCCGGCGACGGTGGAGATGTCCACGCCGAACATCTATGCGGACCAGATCGAGTGGTTCCTCCGCCGCGTGCGCAAACGCGAGAGCATCGTGTTGAGCCTCCATCCCCACAACGACCGCGGCACCGCGGTCGCGGCGGCGGAGCTCGCGGTGATGGCGGGGGCGGATCGCATCGAAGGGACCCTGTTCGGCAACGGAGAGCGCACGGGCAACGTGGACGTGGTTACGCTGGCGCTCAACCTGTACACGCAGGGTGTCGATCCGAGGCTCGATCTCCGCGATATCGACGAGATTCGGCGCACCGTGGAGCACTGCAACGAGCTTCCCGTGCACCCGCGGCACCCCTATGCGGGCGACCTCGTGTACACCGCCTTTTCGGGTTCGCACCAGGACGCGATCAAGAAAGGCATGGCGGCGATGAAGCGCAGCAACAGCGGGCTCTGGGAGGTGCCGTACCTGCCGATCGACCCTGCCGACGTCGGGCGCACCTACGAGGCGATCATTCGCGTCAACAGCCAGTCCGGAAAGGGCGGGGTCGCCTACATCATGCAGAGCGACTATCAGCTCGATCTGCCGCGCGACCTGCAGGTGGAGTTCAGTCGGGTCGTGCAGGATGTGACCGATGCGAGCGGAGCGGAGATCACCTCGCCCGAGATCTGGTCGCTCTTCGAGCGGGAGTACCTCGAGATTTCATCCCCGCTCGAGTTCGTCGAGTACCTGAGCATGCCCGATTCCGAGTCGCCGGACGGACGTCGCCTCACCGCGACGGTGCGCCTGCACGGCGAGGAAAAGACGGTGGAGGGCCGGGGCAACGGGCCTATCGCCGCCTTCGTGAATGCGCTGGCCAACGAGCTCGACATCAGCGTCCGGGTGCTCGGTTACCACGAGCACGCGACCACCCATGGAGCGGATGCGACCGCGGTGGCCTATCTCCACATGGAAGTCAACGAGGGGGAATCCCTGTTCGGAGTCGCAACCCATCCGAACATCACGGTGGCCTCCCTCCGCGCCCTCACCTGCGGCATCAACCGGCACTTCGCCCGCGCCGGCTGAATCCGGGATTCGCCCGGACCCTCGCCGAGGAGTTCGGCACCGCTTCGCCCGCGCGATGCCCGAACCCGCGGGGTCGCGTTTCGGGGGAAAAGAGGGGCGCGGGCGGCTTCAGTGGAGCGGCTCGGAGCGCAGGCGCCGGTCGCGGTCCACGGAGTGAACATCCACCCGGTGGCTGGCGTTGCCGCGGCGGATGTCGAGCGGAACGACTACGCCCGCATCGCCGAGCGTCCAGATTCGACGGAAGAGCTCGGCGAGCCCCGATACGGGCTGGCCGCCCACTCCCGCGACCACGTCGCCGACCTTGAGGCCGGCGTCGTCGGCGGGGCAGTCGTCGTAGACGCCCGCCACCACCAGATTGTCGTCGATGTCCTGGACGAGCCAGCCGAGCCACGGACGGGGCGGGGTGGCGCGGCGACCGAAGCGCACGAGGTCTTCCAGGACGGGTTTCAGCGCGTCGACGGGCACGCTCATGTTGATCCCGCTGGTGTTGCCCTCGCTATCCGACTGTTGCACCAGGAGCGAGCCCACTCCCGCGAGCGCGCCGTGGCGATCGATCAGCGCCGCGCCTCCCCAGTTGGGATGCGCCGGCGCGGTGAAAATGGCCTCGTCGAGCACGTACTCCCAGTAGCCGGCAAACTCCCGCTTGGCGAGCACCTGGGCATGGATGGCGCTCTCGAGTCCCCCGTATCCGGCAACCAGCACGTCTTCTCCCGCCGCCAGGGCGCCCGAATTGCCAAGCGGCACCGCGGGCCATCCCGTCGGCTGCAGGGTCTGCACCAACCCGAACCCGCTTTCCTGGTCATAGGCGACGACGTGTCCGGGAGCGGTGAGCGAGTGTCCGTCCACCAGCCAGACACTGTTCGCCTCCGCGATCAGATAGCCGATGGTGAGCACGAGGCCGTTGTCGCTGATGACGATGCCGTGTCCCGAGCGCTCCGTGCCGAGCACCGGCGCGGTGAGTGCGTCTTCCGGAATCCGGGTGCGCAGCGACACCACCCCTCGGAGCACGTGCTCCACATCGAAGGAAAACTTTTCGGTATCGAGTTGCACTGCACCTGCTCGCGCCACGGCTCGAGGAGACCGGGCTGCATGACCGGGAATCATACGGTCATCGCCGGGAGACGAAAACCGGCCGCAACTGATGGCGAGTCGGCATGGCTGCTACACTGCGCCGCCCTTTATTCGACCGGACCCCACATGAACGAATGTCTCGTCTCCGATGCAATCGCCGGGTTGCTTCGCGCATCGGGGCTCGACTACGAAGTGATGCCCTGCGATCCGGAGCTCGCCGACACGGTCGTCTTCTGCAAGCACTATGGTTACCCGCCCGAGGACTCCGTCAATACCATCATTGTCAAGGGCAAGACCGGAGGAGAGCGATTCGCGGCCTGCGCACTTCTGGCCCATACGCGTCTCGACGTGAACGGGTGTGTGCGCAGGCGACTGGCTTCGAGGCGCGTGTCCTTCGCCTCCGCCGAGGAGACCGAGCGACTGACGGGGATGACGCTGGGAGGGGTCACACCGCTCGCGTTGCCCGCTGATCTTCCACTCTGGGTGGACGCCCGCATCATGCGCCGAAACGAAGTCATCCTCGGCGGGGGAAACCGCCACTCGAAGATCCGCGTTCCTCCCGCCATCTTCGAGCAGAGTTCCGCCGCGGAGGTGGTCGTCGATCTCGCGCTCGAGCCGAAAGCGTGAACGCAGGCGGCAAGCCGAGGTGAACGAGTGCGAAGGTCCACCAGGATCCGGCATGGCGTCGAATCGGGAGCGAAAGGGTCGATTCGGGGGCGACGAGGCTTCCGGTCCGGTGCCGTGACCGCGCCCGCCGAATCGATTCCGGCACCTCCCTTCCCCTCCCCACGGAGCGAGGGATGCACGAGCGGTGCCGCCGCCGCGGCTGATCGACGCAGGGCGCGAATTCCGGTAGCGTAACCCTGTCGCGGCAAAGCGGTGACGATGCGCAAGCTCCACATCAAGACCTTCGGGTGCCAGATGAACGAGTACGATTCGGCGCGCAGCGCCGATCTGCTCGCCGAGAGCCACGGCCTCGAGCGCACCGATCGGGCGGAGGAGGCCGACGTGCTCCTCCTCAACACCTGTTCGGTGCGGGAGAAGGCGCAGGAGAAGGTGTTCTCCCAGCTCGGGCAGTGGCAGGCGTGGAAAGCCGCCCGCCCCGACCTCGTGATCGGCGTCGGCGGCTGCGTCGCGAGCCAGGAGGGCGCGGCCATCGCCGAGCGCGCGCCCTTCGTGGACCTGGTGTTCGGCCCCCAGACCCTGCATCGGGTCCCGGCGATGCTCGACGCCGTCACGGAGTCCGCCCGCCCCCGGGTAGACGTGGACTTCCCCGAGATCGAGAAGTTCGACCGCCTGCCTCCGCCGCGGGCGGAAGGACCCCGCGCCTACGTGTCGGTGATGGAAGGGTGCAGCAAGTACTGCTCCTTCTGCGTGGTGCCCTATACGCGCGGAGAGGAGTTCAGTCGGCCCTTCGACGATGTCATCGAGGAAGTGGTGACGCTGGCGGAACAGGGGGTGCGAGAGGTCACTTTCCTCGGTCAGAACGTCAATGCCTATCGTGGAGAGATGCACGCCGGCGGGCACTGCGACCTCGGCTTGCTCATCACCTACGCGAGTGCTATAGATGGCATAGACAGGATTCGGTACACCACTTCTCACCCTTCGGATGTCAATCGGAGCTTGATACGGGCTCACGCCGAGGTGCCGGAGCTGGTTTCGCACCTGCATTTGCCGGTTCAGTCCGGCAGCGATCGAATTCTGGAACTGATGAAGCGCAGCTACCGGTCGGCCGACTACCTCGAGACAGTGGCGCAATTGCGCAGCGCTCGCCCCGATCTCAGCCTTTCGTCGGATTTCATCGTGGGGTTCCCCGGAGAGACCGAGCGGGACTTCGACGCGACCATGGATCTGATCGACGCCGTGCGCTTCGACGGCTCGTTCAGCTTCATCTACAGCCCTCGTCCCGGCACCCCGGCGGCGGAGCTGCCGGATCCGGTTTCCCTCGCCGCGAAGAAGCGCCGCCTCGCGATTCTGCAGGGGCGCATCGCCCGGCTTGCCGGGGAGGTGAGCCGCTCGATGGTCGGCTCGACGCAACGGGTGTTGGTGGAGGGCGTGTCGAAGAAGGACCGTACGGAGCTCCGCGGTCGCACCGAGAACATGCGAGTGGTGAACTTTCCCGGACACCTCTCGCTCCATGGCCGCTTCGTGGAGGTCGACATCACCGACGCGCTGCCCCACTCCCTGCGAGGCCGACTGGCAGACCACACTGAATGTCTCCCTCCCCGTTCCGCCGTCCAGGAACCGAGGTATCCCTCTCACCCTTGAGTGCCCAGACCGAAGCAGCCAGCGCGCAGTCCTGTCGCATCGCTCTGGAGCCGGCCGACAATCGGCGTCTGGCCGAGTTGTGCGGTCCTTTCGATCAGCACCTTCGCCAGCTCGAGCGGCGCCTGGGAGTGGAAATCAACAGCCGCGGCAACGAGTTCGACGTGCGGGGAGACGCAGGCCCGGTGCGCACCGCCAGCGAAGTCATCCGCCGTCTCTACGATGCGACCGGACGAGAAGGGTTGAGCGCGGCCCGAGTGCACCTGTACCTCCAGGAGGCGGGGCTCGCGGACATCGCTTCCCATCGGGACGAAGTGGTGGTGGAGGTCCGGCGGGGCCGGGTGCACTCGCGAGGCCCGAACCAGGCCCGATACCTGCGCAACATCCACTCCCACGACATCAACTTCGGCATCGGGCCGGCGGGAACCGGCAAGACCTATCTCGCGGTGGCCTGCGCGGTGCAGGCCCTTCAGAGCGAGCGCACGAGCAGAATCGTGCTCGTTCGCCCCGCGGTGGAAGCGGGAGAGCGTCTCGGCTTCCTTCCCGGCGATCTCACCCAGAAGGTCGACCCCTACCTGCGCCCCCTCTACGATGCGCTGTGGGAGATGCTCGGCTTCGAGCGCGTCGGAAAGCTCATAGACCGTAACGTCATCGAGGTGGCGCCGCTCGCCTACATGCGCGGTCGCACCTTGAACGAGTCCTTCATCATCCTCGACGAGGCGCAGAATACCTCCGTGGAGCAGATGAAGATGTTCTTGACGCGCATCGGATTCGGGTCTACCGCGGTGGTCACGGGCGACATCACCCAGATCGATCTGCCCCGAGGAAGGCAGTCCGGACTCCGACATGTGATAGACGTGCTGGCGGGCATCGAAGGCATCAGTTTCACGTGGTTTACTTCAAAGGACGTCGTGCGTCATCCGCTCGTCTCTCGAATCCTCGATGCCTACCAGGAGTTCGAGGGCCGTTCCCCTCCGTCCGAGGGAGAATGAGGATGGAGGTGGAGGTGCAGATCGCTTCCGCCTCGGAAGGCGTACCGAGTACCACGGAGCTCGCGCGCTGGGCGCGGGCGGCGGCGAGGGCCCCGGCGGATGCGTCGACGGAATGCACGCTGCGGGTCGTCGACGAGCACGAGGGGACTCTGCTCAACGAGCGCTACCGCGCCGGACGAGGCGCGACGAACGTGCTCGCCTTTCCCTTCGAATCTCCTCCGGGAGTGTCCATGCCGATACTGGGTGATGTGGTGCTGTGTGCGCCGATCGCGCATCAGGAGGCCCTCGAGCAGGAGATCGAGATCCGGGCCCACTGGGCGCACCTGGTGGTTCATGGCGTGCTGCACCTGCTCGGGCACGATCACCGCTTCGAAGACGAGGCGGCGCGCATGCGCGCGGAGGAGTCGCGCATTCTGGACATCCTGGGATTTGCCGATCCCTACCGGGAGGAGGGTACGACGTGAGAGCGATCACTCCGCGTGCGGCGCGGCTCTCGTGGCTGGACCGCCTCGGCCAGGCGTTGAGCGGGGAGCCGCAGGACCGCGATGATCTGATCGACGTCCTGCGCGATGCGGAGCGGCGGAGCCTCGTCGACTCCGAGGTCCTCGACATGCTCGAGGGCGCGATCGCGGTCGGCGAGCTCCAGGTCCGCGACATCATGGTGCCTCGCGCACAGATGGTGGCGGTGCACGAGGACGAGGCGCCCGAGGCATTCGTCGGCACCGTCATCGAGTCCGGGCACTCGCGCTTCCCGGTGCTCGGCGACAGCCGCGACGAGGTCAAGGGCATCCTCTTCGCCAAGGATCTGCTCACCTACTTCGCCAAGGGGAGGCGTGACGGCTTCGATCTGGACGATGTCATGCGCCCCGTGGTCTACATTCCGGAGAGCAAGCGTCTGAGCGTGTTGCTGCGGGAGTTCCGTGAGAGCCGCAACCACATGGCGGTGGTAGTCGACGAGTACGGCGGGGTCGCGGGTCTGGTGACCATCGAGGACGTGCTCGAGCAGATCGTGGGCGAGATCGACGATGAGCACGATATCGAAGAGGGGCCTTTCATCAGCCACATCCAGGGGCCCGAACACACGGTCAAGGCGCTCACGCCGATCGAGGATTTCAACGAGCACTTCGGCACCGGCTTCAGCGACGAGGAGTTCGACACCATCGGCGGCCTCGTGGTCAAGGCTTTCGGGCGACTCCCCCGGGCGGGGGAGACGCAGACGCTCGGCGGATTGAGTTTCCGCGTGCTGCGGGCCGACAAGCGCAAGGTGCATCTGCTGCGGGTGATGGCGCCCTTGCGGGGCGCGGTGGCCGGCACCAGCGCGCCGGAACGCGGGTGAGCGAATAGCCCTTCCCGCACGCAGACGCTCGGACCCGCCGGCCCGGCGCTGGCCGTCGCCTCCTCGGGGGCACATGAGAATGCAGGGTGGGACACGGAGCGGAAACGCCCGTCGCGGGGTGCTCGCTGGGTCAGGTGTGCCCCGCGGCCGGTGTGCCCCGCGGCCGGTGTGATAGCCGGGTTTTGCGTAGTCCGGACACCAATGCCGGGATCCACCCGTGGACATCGTGAAGGGCACCATGAGTCGGAATGCCGTCCGTCGCTTCGTTCTGAGGCATCGCAAGACCGGTGACGTACTCAGCCTCGCTGCCGGGTTTGCATTACCGCTCTCCTTCGCGCCGTATGGGCTCGCCCCCGTCGCGCCTCTGGCGGTGGCCCTGCTCTGTTTGGTCTGGCTGGATGCATCGCCGTCCCGGGCACTCTGGCGCGGCTGGCTCTTCGGCGCCGGCGCGTTCGGCGCCGGCGTATCGTGGATCGTGCACAGCTTCCTCATCGTGCACGTGGCGCTGCCGGTCGCGCTCTTTCTCACGGGCGGGCTGATTGCACTCCTCGCCGTCTATCCTGCTCTAGCGGGCTATCTCGTGCGTCGTTTCGTACCCGGTTCTCCGGCGCTCACGCTCCTTGCCGCCTTGCCCGGAGCGTGGGCGCTCATGGAGTGGGCGCGGGGGTGGCTGTTTACCGGATTCCCCTGGCTGGAGCTCGGGTACAGCCAGATCGACTGGCCGCTCGGGGGTTGGCTCGCGGTGCTCGGGGTGCACGGCGTCTCACTCGCGGTCGCGCTGAGCGGCGGTGTTCTTGCGTTCCTGGTTGCATCCTCGAGCCGCCGGCGCTGGATTGCACTGGCGCTGCCGCTCGTCGTGTGGGTTGCGGGCGGCAGTCTCGGTGTCGTGGAGTGGACGCAGCCGGCGGGAGAGCCGCTGCGGGTCGCGCTCGTGCAGGGAAACATCCCGCAGGATCGGAAGTGGCTCCCGGAGATGCGCGAGCCTACTCTGACCCGCTATCTCGCTCTGTCCCGCCGGCATGCGAAGGCCGACCTCATCGTGTGGCCGGAGACCGCGTGGCCCGCCATCTATCAGGACGTGGCACCCCTTGCCCGCGCCATCGATCAAGACCTCGCCGCCACCGCAACGGCGCTTCTCTTCGGCGTGCCCTGGCACGACGAGGCGAAGGACCGCCACTACAACAGCCTCGTGCTGCTGGGCTCGGAGCGCGGCCTCTATCACAAGCGCCATCTCGTCCCCTTCGGCGAGTACCTGCCCCTGCGTTCCATTCTGCTTCCCATCACGAAGGCTCTGGGGGTGCCCAGCCCCGACTTCAGCCGCGGTCCGCCGACCCCGCTGCTCTCGGTGGCCGGGCACCCGATCGCGCCGACCATCTGCTACGAGATCGCATTTTCGGCGGAAGTGGCCGAATCACTGCCGGAAGCGGAACTGCTCGTCACCGTGAGCAACGACGCCTGGTTCGGCGCCTCCATCGGCCCGCACCAACACCTGGAAATCGCCCGCGCGCGGGCAAAGGAGGCCGGCCGCTACCTCGCTCGCGCGACGAACACCGGCATCTCGGCGATGGTGTCGCCCGGGGGTGCGGTGCTCGCACGTTCACCCCAGTTCGAGGTCGACGTCATCGAGGCCGACATGGTGCCGATGGAGGGCGCCACCCCCTACGTGAGGACCGGGAACGTCCCCGCGGTGGGGATCGCGTTCGTTCTTCTAGTGGCAGCAGTCATGCTCCGGGAACGCCGCGGACGGAATGAGAGAGATGAGAAGTGATGAACCCGCCGGGGTCTCGTTCCGGACGGAGCGCGGCGGAAACCTTGCCCGTTCGCCCGTACGATCCGGCGGTGGAGAAGTGGGTTCCGCCTCGGTGTGGCGATTGACGAGGTAAACCGAAATGGCCGAACCACGTGTGGGCTTCCGGGCGGTGCCACCGCTGGTTGGGCAGTTGTCGCCGCAGTCGCATCCACTCCACCCGTTTACCCATTTCCCCACTACGGCCGGGAAGCGGCATGGTCGAGTTCGTTGAAGTTGCTTTCCCGGAGCAGAAACTCCGGAAGGAAAATGCATACAGGTCTCCCGCGGCGGTTTCCGATACCGTGTTGTTCTCGGCGCTATTGGACATTCTGATGCTGTCCCCGTCTTGCATTTCCGCGGGGATGCTTCAGCCGCGGTGAGTACGGGATCGCTCGCTCGCTCGGTGCTTGGTCCGGATGAAGGCGCCGTGGGACACGTAGATGAGGTCGGCGACCCGGCGCACGAGATGCTCCTCGTACTTGTCGAGTGCGCCGTCGGAAAAGGCGACGAACCACAGGAGCTCGATCAGATGCTCTTTCTCTTCCGGCCGAAAGTGATCGTTGATGAGCCGGGTGAACTCGTAGAGGGAAGTCGCCTCGTCGGCGTGGCGTTCCGCCTCCCGGTAGAGCTCGTCGGCGGCGGCGGCATCGAGCTCGAAGACGTGCCGCAATGCGCGCTCGATCGCGCCTCTCTCGACCGGGGTCACTTCGTGGTCCGCCCGGCTCATCTCCACCAGCAGGGCGGCGCCGGCAATTCGGCAGGCACGATCCCTGTCCGCCGCGACGGCGGGGCCCGCGGACTCATGCGACAACGGGCGAAACAGCCGGGAGAGCGCCTGCAGCATCGCTCCCGTCCTCAGTCGGGCGGATGCCAGATCTCGGAGTCCGGGTTGAAGGCGAGCCAAGCGAAGGCGAAATGGACTCCGGAGTCGATGCTTTCCAGGCCGCTCCCCGCCAGCGGCCCGTCCGTCGCGGCACCGAAGAGGTTCCAGGTGCTGCCGGTCTCCCGGTCCACGATCTGCCCGGCAATCGCTTCGAAGTGCAGGGTGCGTCCATCGACCTGCCGTGCATAGGCGGTTGCCGAAGGGACGGTGCGCGAGTCCGCGATACGGGATTGATCGAGAACCGACAGGGTCCCCTTCCTGCTCAGCACCACCACCGGGACCCCCGAAACCTCGTCGTTGACGACGGGCGATGACGAGAGCTCGGAGAACGGGTAGAGCTTGTGGCGGTCGCCCACTGAAACGTTGAGCACGCGCTCCATGGGGGGCAGGCGTTCGTCGACCGGGTCGAAGAAGAGAAAGGGCCGGTCCTCGATCGAGTCGTAGCCGCGGTAGGGGTTGGAGCCGTAGGCGCGTCGATGTCCCGTTTTCCGGGAAAGGACCAGGGCCTCGGGGTAGGCGCGTCGGAAATCCTCGTAGGCGACGATGCTCGCGGGATGACGGATGAGAACGGCGCCTGCCAGCTCGCCCACGATGGCTCGGCCGGTGAACTGTTGCCACCAGCTCTCGGTCTGCCGGTCCCACATCACGAGGTCACTCTTGCGCAGCTTGCCGGTGGTGCCGAAGTCCAGGATCCGATCGCCCGCCCGGCGGTCGAACACGATCGAGGCGTTGCACAGTGGGCAGAAAGTGACCGAGAGCGGTACCCCGTCCAGCTCGTCGTTGACAATCTCGTGCCAGGTCAGGATTTGCAGCGGGTAGGCTCTGGTCTCCTGGCCTGCGCTCACCACAATCACGGGCTCTCGCGGGTCGAGCCACTCGTCGGCCTCATCGCCCTGCACGAAGACGGGCTCGTCGATGGGAGGGATGCCGTCCCGGGGCGGCCCTCCCGAGCGGACTTCTTCCAGATCGATCAGGGACGCGGAAAAGTCCGTACGGGGCCACTCGGTCTCGAATCGGGAACGGGCATCGGAGGCGGCGGGCGACATCCAGCCGAAGCAGGCGGCAAGGAGCAGAGTCTGGAGGACGCGGAGCACCGTCGCGACCGGGCCTCCCGGCCGGCGTCCGCGGCGAAGGAGCGACGGGAGGGAGAGCGGCGCCGCCCGGCGTCGAGAGCGGGCCGCCTGCATGTCGAGGCGCTTCATCGGCGGTGCGGGCGTCGCTGGTGTCCGGGCGAGCTCGGGCCGCGGCCGGCGTGGAGAGGACGGGTCAACGGCGCGCCACCACCCGTATCCGCTCGCCGAGGATCGCCTGTACGCGCCGCCTCGAGCCCCGCAGGCTGAATGTGGTCTCTCGATAGCCCGCGCCCTCGATGCGATACCTGAACACCAGTCGTTTTCCCCTCATCACGCGTTCGAGCTCGGCGCTGCGCACTCGGCTGCCCTCGATCTCGGCGATGACGAAATCGGCGTGCCAGTGACCGAGGCGGCAGGGAGTCAGCGCGGCGGTGGAGACCAGGAATCTCTTGTCCACGTGCCAGGTTGGGCAGGTCCGTGACGAGATGCGCTCGAATCCCTCGGGAATCGTGAACTGGCCGCGAATCAGTGACTCCCCGCTGCGGTACACCCGGAATCGGTGGCCGCTTTCGTTCGTGACGGTGGCGGTGTTCACCTGCGCGCCGTCCTCGCCGACCGGGACGCTCTCCGTGTACCACTGCGCCGGCAGCGGCAGCGGTAAGAGCGCAAGCAGGGCGAGGGCGACGATCGCCCATCCGGGCGGGGATCGAGAAACGCGGCTACTCGAGCGCCGGTTTCGGTACCGGGATGCGGGGGCAATGCTCATTGACTCGAAGGTCTTTGACAAATGGAATCGATCCTGAACCTGCGTTCTCGGACCGCGTGGATGAAAACCCATGGATGATTTCTTCAACATCCCGCCAATCGGCCCAGGTCGCCTCATTGCACGCTCTCCTGCGACCAGGGAAGGCAATCCAGATCGACGTTGCCGCCAGACAGCATGATACCGGTACGCTGTCCCCGAACGTCCAGCTCGCCGTCCAGCACCGCCGCGAGCGGGACCGCGGCGGAGGGCTCGACGACGATCTTCATGCGCTCCCACACCGCGCGCATCGCGCCCACTATCGCGTGCTCGCTCACGGTGACGATACGATCCACTCGATCCTTGATGATTGGAAAAGTGAGCTCGCCCACGCCGGTGCGCAATCCGTCTGCGATGGTATCCGGGGCCGCCGCGGTCCTCACGATGCGTCCGGTCTCGAAAGAACGCCAGGTGTCGTCCGCGGCGCGCGGCTCCACGCCGATCACCGAAACGGCAGGAAGAGTCTCCTTCACCGCGATGGCGGTGCCGCTCAACAGACCGCCCCCGCCCACCGGAGCGAGCACCAGGTCGAGATCGGGCACCTGCGCGAGCAGTTCGAGAGCGGCGGTGCCCTGTCCGCAGATGACTCGCTCGTCGTCGTACGGCGATACGAAGGTCATCCCGTGCTCGTCGAGAACTCTCTCCACCGTCTCCTGACGGCTCGTGTCGTTGGGCTCGCACTCGATGAGCTCTGCGCCGTAGTGGCGCATCGCCGCCTTCTTGACCGCGCTCGAGTTTCGAGGCGTCACCACGATGGCGCGGGCTCCCCGGCGTCTTGCCGCGAGCGCGAGGGCGGCGCCATGATTGCCCGAAGAATGGGTCGTCACCCCTAGCTCGAGCTCTGCCTCGGACAGGGAGAACACCGCGTTGCAGGCTCCACGGAACTTGAATGCACCGACCCGTTGCAGGTTTTCACACTTGAAGAAAAGGTGAGCTCCCGCGCGTTCGTCGAGGCTCGCGCAAGTCAACACCGGCGTGTGGTGGACATGGGGGGCGATGCGCTCGGCAGCGCTTTCGATTGCCGCGAGGTTGGGCGGGAGGCTCATGAACTTCGATTCTACATGTCCGAATGCCGGACCGGCTCGCTGCGTCGCCCCGCCGTTCCGATCCGATTCGATGTCGAGCCTGGTGCTGACGGTGAGGCGCGCACTTGGGGTAAAGTCGCCCGCCTGCCGGGCCGGCCTTGCACTCGAAGGAGGTTTTCCATGGAAACGCGCGCCGCAGTGGCCCACCAAGCGGGCGAACCCCTCAGGATCGAATCCGTGAATCTCGAGGGCCCCAAGGCGGGCGAGGCCCTGGTGGAGATTCGGGCGACGGGGATTTGCCATACCGACGAGTTCACGCTGTCGGGCGCGGATCCGGAGGGACTCTTTCCGGCCATTCTCGGCCACGAGGGAGCGGGGGTCGTACTGGAAGTGGGAGAAGGGGTCACGAGCGTGAAGCCCGGCGATCACGTGATTCCCCTCTACACCCCCGAGTGCCGGCAGTGCGAGTACTGCCTGAGCGGCAAGACCAATCTGTGCCAGGCCATCCGGATCACCCAGGGGCAAGGCGTGATGCCGGACGGGACGAGCCGCTTTCACGCCGGCGGCGAGAGGATCTTCCACTACATGGGGACCTCGACCTTCTCCAACCACACGGTGGTGCCGGAGATCGCACTCGCGAAGATTCGCGAGGACGCCCCCTTCGACAAGGTCTGCTACATCGGGTGCGGGGTCACCACCGGCATCGGAGCGGTGATCAATACCGCCCAGGTGGAACCGGGCGCGAACTGTGTCGTGTTCGGATTGGGAGGCATCGGCCTCAACGTGATCCAGGGCCTGCGGCTGGTCGGTGCCGACATCATCGCGGGCGTGGACCTGAACCCGGCCAAGGCGCCGCTCGCGACGAAGTTCGGCATGACCCACTTCGTCAATCCGAGCGAGGTGGAGGGGGACCTCGTGCCCTACCTCGTCGACATCACGCGGGGTGGAGCCGACTATAGCTTCGAGTGCATCGGCAACGTCGGCGTGATGCGCCAGGCGCTCGAGTGCTGCCACAAGGGCTGGGGCGAGAGCATCATCATCGGAGTGGCGGGGGCGGGCCAGGAGATATCGACCCGCCCCTTCCAGCTCGTGACCGGAAGGGTGTGGCGAGGCACCGCCTTCGGCGGTGCGAAGGGCCGCAGCGACGTGCCGCGGATCGTCGACTGGTACATGGACGGCAAGATCAACATCGACGATCTCATCACCCACACCATGCCGCTCGAAGACATCAACCGGGCCTTCGACCTGATGCACGCGGGAGAGTCGATCCGCAGCGTCGTGGTCTACTGAGGGCAGGACCTCCGCGCCGGCCCGATCCCTGGCGGACGAGCGCGGCGCGGTAGACGTTTCAGGACGTTTCAGTAGCGGTGGATGCCCCGATCGCCGGCGACCAGCAGCAGATCGGCGGGACGCCGCGCGAAGATGCCGTTCGCGACGGCGCCCGGGATCTGGTTGAACTCGGATTCGATTGCCGCGGGCTCGCTCAGGTCGAGATCGTGCACGTCGACGACGGGGTTGCCGTTGTCGGTGCGGAAGCCTTCCCGCAGCACGGGGCGCGCGCCTCGTTTCACCATCTCGCGCGCGACGTGGGCGCGGGCCGCGGGCAGCACTTCCACCGCCAGGGGGAAGCGGCCGAGGCGACGTACGAGCTTGGTGTCGTCGACGATGCACACGAAGCGCTCCGCGACCTGCGCCGTGATCTTCTCCCGGGCGAGCGCGCCGCCCCCTCCCTTGACGAGCACGCGCCCCGCCGTGGCCTCGTCGGCGCCGTCCACGTACACCGCGAGCGATCCCACCGCGTTCAGGTCGTAGACGCGTATTCCGGCCGCTTCGAGCAACGCGGCGCTCGCCTCGGAGCTCGCGACCGCGCCGTCGATGCGGTGCCGGATGCTTTCGAGCGCGGCGATGAAGTGGTTGGCGGTGGTGCCGGTGCCGACTCCGATCACCTCACCGAAGGGCACGTGGTCGAGCGCCGCGCGGGCCACCGCTCGTTTCTTCTCATCCTGGGTCATGTCGGCAGCGCTTCATCCCACGTCGCCGGAATCGATACGAGGCTCCCGGCCGGCGGGCTATCATAGGCTCTTCCGCTCTCCTTCCCGACCGAATCCCCTTTCGAGACCAGAACATGCCACGAGAGTACGTGGAGAGAATCCTTCGTGCCAGGGTCTATGACGTCGCCCGGGAAACCCCCCTCGATGCGGCGCCGCTGCTTTCGCGCCGTCTTGCCAATCGCGTGCTGATCAAGCGCGAGGACTTGCAGCCGGTCTTCTCCTTCAAGGCGCGGGGCGCCTACAACAAGGTGGTTTCGCTGTCCGCCGAGGAACGCGCGCGAGGAGTGATCGCTTCTTCGGCCGGCAACCACGCACAGGGCGTCGCGCTCGCCGGCAAGCACCTGGGCGTCGCCGCGCTCATCGTGATGCCCGAGATGACGCCGCGGATAAAGGTGGAAGCGGTGCGTTCCCTCGGCGCCGAAATCGTTCTGCACGGCGTATCCTACGACGAGACCCAGGCCCGGGCGAAGGAGCTGGCCGCCGAACGCGGCCTCGTCTACGTCCATCCCTTCGACGATCCGCACATCATTGCAGGGCAGGGCACGGTGGCGATGGAGATCCTCCGCCAGCACGGCGAGGATATCCACGCCATCTTCGTGGCGATTGGAGGCGGCGGGCTGATCGCGGGAATCGGCGCCTACGTGAAGGCGCTGTGGCCGGAGATCAGGATCATCGGCGTGGAGCCCGAGGATGCGCCCACCATGCACCACTCCCTCCGACGTGGTGAGCGCGTCGTGCTCGATCAGGTCGGCATCTTCGCCGACGGAGTGGCGGTGAGGCAGGTGGGAAAGGAGACCTTCCGCATCGCCAGGGAGTGCGTGGACGAGGTGATTCTCGTCAACACCGACGAGATCTGCGCCGCAATCAAGGACATCTACGAGGACACCCGCTCGATCGCGGAGCCCGCCGGCGCGCTCGGCGTGGCCGGAATGAAGCGCTACGTGGCGCGGGAGGGAGTGCGCGACGAGACCCTGATCGCAGTGGACTGCGGCGCCAACGTGAATTTCGATCGGCTCCGCCACATCGCGGAGCGGGCGGAGATCGGCGAAGAGCGGGAGGCCCTGATCGCGGTCACCATTCCGGAACGGCCGGGAAGCCTGCGCAGGTTCTGCGACGTGCTCGGGGACCGGAACATCACGGAGTTCAACTATCGGTACTCGGATGTGGACGATGCCCACATCTTCGTCGGGGTGGAGCTCAAGGAGCGCCCGGGAGACCGGGAGGACCTGATCGGCAAGCTCACGGGCGGCGGCTTTCCGGTCGTGGACATGAGCGACAATGAAATGGCGAAGATCCACACCCGCTACATGGTGGGGGGAAGGGCGAGCGGCGTCGGCGAGGAGCTGCTGTATCGTTTCTACTTCCCCGACCGCCCTGGCGCTCTGATGCGCTTTCTCGACCACATGGGCGCGCGCTGGAACATCAGCCTGTTCCACTATCGCAACCACGGCTCGGACTACGGTCGCGTGCTCATGGGGATTCAGGTGCCGCAAGGCGAGCACGATGCGTTCGCGGACTTCCTCGAACGCGTCGGGTACGAGTACTTCGACGAGACGCACAACCCCGCCTATCGCATGTTTCTCGCCTGACCGGAGGCCGGAAGCACGGTGCTGGCCTGCCGGGTGATTTTCAGACCAGCGGAAACTCGAGAGGGTGGCTCCCTGGGCGCAAGCGAGGGAGTCATCCGGAAGGGCCGGTTCAGCGAGGACCGGACGGTCCGGGTTTGCACGAGGCCGATGGGGAGGCGGTCGCGAGAGTGGGCAAGCGTCACGGGGCAACGTCGTCCCCGAACTGCAGGGCCACCTGGATCCGGATTGGTGAATCGGATCCTCGACCGAAGGAGGAAGAGGCGCCGGAAGAATCAGTCCACCTGGAAGTGGATGATCTCGGTGAAATCGTACTGGCGGAAGTTTTGCGCCCGGTCATAGACGGTCATGTCGGCCAGTCCCCAGGTCCCGGGCGCCGAGCCGGGCGGCAGGATGTGGGTGAAGGTGTGCCACTTCCATCTCGTGGGGTCGTCTCTTGCAAAAAGCTCGGATCGGTCGCTCGCATAGAATGCCTGGTAATGCTCGACGCCCTGCGGATCGCGAAGGTTCAAGGAACCATGCGTGTATCCCGAGATGTCGTCCCGGATCTGGAAACGTATCGTGACGACGGTTTCTCCGTTGGGCGCTTCCGGTTTGGTGGGCACGGCGTCGATCTCGATCCGGTTGATCGCCACCCGGGGCGGCTCGGTATCGGGATTGGTGGTCACCAGATCGATGCGTTGCGCCTCCTCGTGCTGCTCGCCGCGGGAGAAGTCACCCGTGAAGTACACGCCCTGGACGTTCATCGCCGCATCCTCCATGGTGATGTAGTCCAGAGAGTACGTCGAGGAAGGCATATAGTCGGGCATCACGAAGTCCACCCGGCAATGCTCCTTCGCCCGATCGTAGTTTCCGTACGCCTCGATTCGGTAGGTTTCGGGAATCTCGTCGTTCATGCTGGCGTAACAGCCTTGTGGGTGCCGCATGGCGTTTTCCTCCACGCGCCAGGTCGCGCGAATGACCTGGATGCCGCGCGTCCCTCCGGTGGCGAGCGCCGAGCGCAGTGCGGGCGGCCATGGTTGGGGAGGAGGATCCGCGGCCACATCCTCGGTGGAAGCGGCCAGGCTGAGCGCGGCCGTGTCCGCGACGTACTCGGGCGGTGCGAGGTCCTCCAGGGGATTGTCCACGTAGAGCTTCCAGCCGAAGTCATTGGCTCGTTCGAAACGCTGGTTGCCGGCCGCGTCCTGGATCGCTATCTGATCCGGGAGCCAGTAGCCGGCCTTGGCGTACCTGCTCAGGGTGTGGCTGCCTCGGAGCACCACGCCTTGAGAGTGGAATCCGCTTGTCCCTTCCGGGGGGTGCAGGTGCAGATCGAAATAGGTTCCGGCGTCGCTGAAGATGCGAGCCTGCGCCCAGGTGCAATGCCCGGCCGACGTGTGCTGGCAGGTCCCGGCGTCTTCGTCGGCGACATCCAGCGCATGCAGCTCGATCTCGATGCTTATGGTCTTGTCGGCTTCCGGCGCGCCCTCCACCCTGATGTCGACGCGGCGTATCTTTCCCGGGAATACGTAGTCGGGAAAGAGGTTGTACACCTCGAAGGTCAGATCCTCGCGAATCTGCGAGAGGTAGATGTCCCCCTGCATGATCCGGTCGCGGACGAACTCGTACTTGTCGGGGGCACGGGACTTCAGCTTGTCAGGATTGACAATGAAGTACGCGATGGACTCCGCCATGTCTTCGTTCGGGTTCACGCCGTGCGCGTACGCGGACACGAACGCCGTCTGCCGGGTCGTGTACCAGCCGCTCGGACTGCTGGGGTCGCGATACCAGCCGCCGAGCTCGATCCAGTCTTCCTTCAGGCGATCGTCGAAGAGGTGCGCCCAGAGGAAGTGCGCCTTCTCATGGATGACGAGGCGGTGCGTGTGCTGCACCGACCCCGACAGGAACGCCGAGTCCATGAACTCGACGTAGCCCTGCTCCGGCCACGCAACGGCCGGCGCCTCCGGGTAGAGGGGGTGCGGCGTGCCGTCGAGCCGGCGCACGAGGGTATGAAAGCCCGGCACCTTGTGCATGCCCCGTGGCATCTCTTCGAGCATGTTGATGAGCGCAACGATCTCCTGGGCATGGAAGGGCTGGAAGCGGGCCGCCGTTTCATGTCCGGTCGGCGCGGTCAGCGCGTAGTAGTCGTCCACGCGCGTGGTCAGCCCGAAGCGTTCTTTCAGAATCTTCTCGTACGCGGCCTCGTCCTCGCCGTTGTCGGTCACGTAGCGCACCACCGCGTGGTGCAGGCGCCGCGAGAACCAGATCCCTCGCTTGCCGTCGACGAGCGCAATGCGAGGGCTGGCGTTGACGAAGGCGGCTTCCGAGACCACAACGCTTCGGCTGCCGTCTTCATGGCGCGTGATCTCGATGTCGTGCTCGAGGTGCTCCGGGGTCAGCAGCCACCGGCTGGGCGGTCGCGTCTGTGGCAAGTCCGCATCCCGGCGCTCCTGCGGAATCGTCTTCATGGTCTCGAGCAGGCGATACGCGTGCTCCTGCGACCACGAGCCCCCCTCCGAGCCGACGAGCAGCACGTTGTAATCGTGGCGCAGGCGATCGGACGACGAATCTTCGGCAATCTCGACCGGCTCACCGAGGAACTCGATCCGCGGCGGCCGGTTGACATGGGCCGCGTAGTCGTGTCCGGCGGTGCTCTGGTCTTCCTCCCAGTGAAAGACGAAAGGATCCGTGGCCAGGCGTTCGAGGTGGAAGTGTCCTGCTTCACCGCGCGCGGGAACCTGGACGATACGCGCGGGCGAGGTCTGGTAGCCGCGAGCGCGTACTTTGACCGCATACTCCCCGGCCGCCAGACCGTGGAATGCGAAGCGGCCGCTCGAATCCGGATGCGTCGTCCGGAGCGTGCCGCTGGCGCTCAGCACTACCTCCACCTCTTCGAATGAGCCGGCATGGCCGGTCACTCGGCCCCGGTAGGACGTTGCGAGCACCGCCGGTGAGGTCGAGAGATTGGTGAGATTGCCCGTCGGACTCTGCAGCAGGTTCATGACCCGGATCGGGTGATCAGCGGAGACCGAGAGTCGCCACTTGCCCTCCCCGTCCCCGAAGCGGCCCTCGAAGTCACCGCCGCCCTCCTCGAGCGCCTGCGCGTTCAGAACGCGTGCCGCTCCCGCCGGCAGGGTGAGACGCACCGCTCCCCCTGGTGGCGGATCGCCGCGATCATCCAGCCCTTCGATCACGACCTCGACGTCGTGTTTCCCGGGGTTGACGAGGCGCAGGCGGCTTTGCCGTGAGTGATTGCTCCCGGGATTGAAAACAGGCACACGGTAGCGCGTCGGCGCCTCTTCGGGCGCCACCTCGAACATGCTGTTCAGGGAAACGTCCGTGCGCACGTAGGCGAGAGGCTCGATATCGAGATCCGTATCCAGCTCGAGTCGCCAATCGCCGCGCCCGTCCCCCATGCCCCCGGAAAGCTCCTTCGACGCATTGCCTTCCTCCAGGTCTTGGGAGTTGAACTGCCTCGTTTGCTTCGCATCGAGCGAGAGGGAGACGGGACCGAAACGCTCGCCGGAATCGTCGATGGCGTGGATGCGCACCGTTCCGGCACGCTCGGAACGGTTGATGACCCGGACGAACCCCTGCTGACTCAGGTTGGAAGCCGATACTACGAACGGAAGGGTTCTCTCACCGGACGATGCGCCACGAGAGAGGTTGGCGAGGCTGCCCGTCGGGCCTTCCATCAAGTTCATGACCCGGATCGGGTGGTCGGCGAAAATGGAGAGTTGCCACTTGCCCTCCCCGTCTCCGAAGCGGCCCTCGAAGTCGCCGCCGCCCTCCTCGAGCGCCCGCGCGCTCAGCATGCGCGCCGCTCCCGCCGGCAGAGTGAAACGCACCGCTCCCCCCGGCGGCGGATCGCCGCGATCATCCAGCCCTTCGATCACGATCTCGGCGTCGTCCTCCCCGGGATTGACGAGGCGCAGGCGGCTTTGCCGTGAGCGGTTGCTCCCGGGATTGAACGTAGACACGCGATAGCGCATCGACGCTTCTTCGGGCGCCATGTCGTGCATGCTGCTGAGGGAGGCGTTCGTACGGACGTAGGCAAGAGGCTCGATATCGAGCTCCGTGTGCAACTCCAGCCGCCAGTTGCCTCGGCCGTCTCCCACGCCCTCCGGAAGCCCGCGCGACGCATCGCCTTCCTCCAGGTCCTGAGAGTTGAACTGCCTCGTTTGCTTTGCATCGAGCGAGAGGGAGACGGGACCGAAACGCTCGCCGGAATCGTCGATGGCGTAGATGCGCACCGTTCCGGCATGCTCGGAGCGGTTGATGATTCGGACGAGCCCTTGCTGACTCAGGTTGGAAGCCGGTGTGAGGAAAGGCAGCTCGTGGTGGAACTCGGCCAGGGCCACCTGCCCTTGAATCAGCAGGAACCCGATGGGCAACAGCCATGTACACACGATGTTGCGCCAAGCGTGCGCTCCACTCGAGGGCGGCGTCGCCGGACGGGGCCGTCCGCAACCTGATGAAGTGGATGCAAACGGCCCTCGCATCGCTCGGAGGGTAGCCAATCTCTCGTGAACGTGGTGTGCTTTATCGAGGGTTTTTCGTGCTTTCTCCGTGTATTTTGGTGCTGAGAGTCAAGCCGGGTGGCGGGACCTGGCCCCTGGCACGAGGCGGCCTAGCCTGTCGGGGCCGACTTTGGCTGGCGATCCGTACGCTTCGCTTCCTTTACATCCCGCCAATGAGGATCGGTGCTTCGGGCGTACAGCCCGAAGCACCGGGCGGAACTGCGCTACTCGAGCGAGAGAATGTAGTCCCAGTGTTCCTCGGACACCGGCATGACCGAGAGACGGTTGCCGCGTCGCAAGAGGGAAAGCCCCTGGAGCGGTCTTTGCATTCTCAGCTCCGAGAGGCTGATGACGCGCCGGAGCTTGCGCACGAACTTCACGTCCACGTGGAACCAGCGAGGGTTGTCCGGATCGCTCTTGGGATCGTAGTGCTTGTCCTCTGGGTCGAAGGCGGTCTCGTCGGGGTAGCCTTCGCGCACGATTTCCATGATGCCGGCGACGCCCGGGATTGCGCAGCTCGAGTGATAGAAGAAGGCGAGATCACCCTTCTTCATCTCGTCCCGCATCATGTTGCGGGCCTGGTAGTTCCGCACTCCATCCCAGCATTCGGTGCGGCGGCGTGCCTTTCGCAAGTCGTCGATGCTGAACTCGTCCGGCTCGGACTTCATCAACCAGTAGCGTGCCACCGCCTCTCCTTTGCCCTCAGGTAGTCGTGCCGAAAGGTCGGATGCCCTCCGCGAACGCCGGCGTGGTTCCACGTCCCTTGAACCGGTTCGGTTCAGGGGGGAGCGTCTCGAAGCGTATCAGGCATCCCGCCCAAGTCTGCGGACCTTGCGCAACAACGTCTTCGGTCCACTCCCGTGACTTGTGAGTTAGGCTCAAGCGATCACCGGATCCATCTATCGAGCGCCGCAGGGGGCGGGCCGAGTCTAATACAGCAGTGCCGGGATCAGCTAGCGGCAAAGTCTCACCGATTTTCGTAGCGAGGGCGCCAAGGTGCCGTGGTAGTGGGTCGCACGGACCGAGAGACGCTGAAGGCGTAGTTGAGACTACGTCGAAGCGGCTCGAGGGAGTACGGCCCGCTACGCGAGCAGATTGGCGTCCGCTAGCCAAGAAATCGGTGAGATATTGCCGCTAGCCGTGGGCGGCGATCGCGTTTCCCAGCTTCTCGCGCAGACGGCGAATGTCCGCTTCTATGGCACGGTGGATCTCGCCTTGCGCCTGCTGCTGGCGGACAGCCTCGCGCTGGCGCTCGTTGAACTCGTGGATCAGGTTCAGCGCGGTGATGATCACCATTCGTTCCGTGCTCAGGACCTTGCCGCCGTCGCGCACCTGGCGCAGGCGGTCGCTCAGCATCTTCGCCGACTCGACCAGCCCCTTCCGTTCGCTGGCGGGACAGGCGATCGTGTATTCCTTCTCCAGAATCTCGATCGATACCGGAACGATCTCTTCGCTCAAGTGCCGATCTCCATCGCCCGGAGCCGGGCGATCATGGCTTCCACGCGGGTACGCGCAATCTCGGACTTCTCGATGAGGGACGCGCGTTCCGCCACCAGGCTGTCCTGTTGGTCGCGCAGGGCCTGATTCTCGTCGCTCAGCCTCTCGCAACGTTGGATCAGCTCGTCGATCTGCGTTTCGAGGACGCTCAAGTCGGGCTTTTCCATGGCGCGGCCGAAAATGTGCGAGGGATCGGGGAAACGCCTGACGCAGGGCGTGGACTATAGGATCGGAGTGCGAAGGCGGTCAATGGCGATGGGAGCGCCCGGCGGCGGGTGGTAGCATGGATCCAACTCGCGGAGAGGACGCTCCGGGCGTCCCGGCCGGGTGAGCATGATCGACTGGTACGCGCACTGCACACGGGTTCTCGACTCCGCGAATGCCGATCTCGGCTTTGCGGAGGGCCACGGCATGCTGTGCGGCCGCATCTGTTCCGGTGAGGATGTCGATGTCACGGGCTGGATCCGAGAGGTAGTCGGCGGCGAGGCCACCGGCGACCTTCGCCGCTGCGAGCAGGTGCTGCAGGCGGTGTCGGAGGAAACTCACGCACAGCTCTCCTCTCCCGAATTCGGATTCCAGCCCTTTCTTCCGGACGATGACCGCCCTATCGAGTTGCGCTGCCGGGAGTTCGCCCGGTGGTGTCAGGGCTTTCTCTACGGGCTCGGCGCTTCGGGCCGGCTGGACCTGCCGGGTCTCGGCGTCGATGCACGTGAAGTGATTTCGGACCTTTCGGCCTTCACCCGTCTCGGCAGCGGCGGGGAATCGGAAGAATTCGAGCGCGACTATTGCGAACTCGTAGAGTATCTTCGAGTGGGAGTGATGCTCGTCAACGAAGAGACTTCCGGACGGCGCCGCGCTGCCGGCGAGGCTGGGAAAAGGTCCGGAACCCCTGTCCGGAGAGGCCTGCGCCAGTCGGGCCGCGGCCCATCTGCCCCGGAGGAAGCATGAAGAAAAAGGAACTCTTGCGCCGTCGGCGACGGCTCATGGAGACGATGGGCGATTCGAGCATCGCCATTGTTCCCACTTCCCCGGTCCGAGTCCGAAACCGTGACATCGACTACGTCTACCGCCCCGACAGCGACTTTCACTACCTGTGCGGATTCGAGGAGCCGGAAGCGGTCGCGGTGCTGATTCCGGGGCGCAAACAGGGCGAGTTCCTGCTTTTCTGCCGGGAGAAGGATCCGGTGAAAGAAGCGTGGGACGGCAGCCGGGCGGGGCTCGAGGGCGCGTGCACGGTTTACGCGGCGGACGACGCGTTTCCCATCAGCGACATGGACGACATTCTGCCCGGACTGATCGAGAACCGATCGAGCATCTACTATGCGATGGGCTTTGATGCGGGCTTCGATCAACGGGTGATCGGATGGGTGAGCCGGGTGCGGGAACGCGCCCGGGCCGGAATCAATTCGCCGGCGGAGTTCGTGGCCCTGGATCGCATTCTGCACGACATGCGCCTCGTGAAGAGCCGGGAAGAAGTGCGAACGATGCGCCGGGCAGTGGACATCAGCGCGGACGCACACCGGCGTGCGATGGCGATGTGCCGGCCCGGAATGTACGAATACGAGGTGGAGGCGGAGCTTCTCTACGAGATGATGCGGCAGGGCAGCCGGAGCGTCGCCTACCCCAGCATCGTGGCCGGAGGCGAGAACGCCTGCGTGCTTCACTACTCACGAAACCGCGAGGTGCTCAGGGACGGCGACCTGTTGCTGATCGACGCCGGCGCCGAGTACGAGTACTACGCGGCGGACATCACGCGCACCTTTCCGGTGAACGGACGATTCTCGCCTGCTCAGCGTGCGATCTACGAGCTGGTGCTGGAGGCTCAGGAGGCGGCAATCGACCAGGTACGCCCCGGCAACACGTTCGACGATCCGCATCGGGCCGCGGTGGAAGTGATTGCCAGGGGGCTCATCGACCTCGGCCTGCTCAAGGGCCGGCCTCGCTCGGTGATCGAGAAGGAACGGTACCGAAAGTTCTTCTTTCATCGCACCGGCCACTGGCTCGGCATGGACGTGCACGATGTCGGGGACTACAAGATCGGGGGCGAGTGGCGGGTGCTCGAGCCCGGCATGGTCACCACCATCGAGCCCGGTGTCTACATCAAGCGGGGCGAGCGGGGAGTAGCGCGTAAGTGGTGGGGCATCGGAGTGCGGATCGAGGACGATGTTCTCGTAACGAAGGGAGCGCCGGAGGTGCTCACCTCGGCCGCGCCCAAGCGGATCGACGAAGTCGAGGCGCTCGTGGGCAGCGGAGTGGCGGGCCTTTCGGGTGCCTGAAGTCCGGGGGCGGAGGTGTACCGCGACCCGCGCATTGCGATCGTCGGCGCGGGGCCGGTAGGGGCGACGCTGGCGCTTGCGCTGGCGCGGGCGGCGATACCTTCCTTTCTGATCGAGCAGCGCCGTGCCCCCCGTTTCGAGCACCGGCCGGTCGCGCTCTCCTACGCATCGCGACAGATCTTCGACGCGCTGGGAGTCTGGTCCCGGATAGCGCCCCGGGCATCGCCGATCGCGGGGGTGCACGTCTCCCAGAGGGCGCGATTCGGCGCCACCCGCCTGTCCGCCGGCGAGTTCGGTCTCGACGCCCTGGGATACGTGTGCGAGGTCGGCACGCTGGTGGACGTTCTGGATCGAGCTCTGGCAGAGGCTCCCGGCGTTCATCACCTCTCGTCCACCACGGTGTCGGGAGTCGAGCACGCGGATCGCGGGTTGGGACTGCGCCTGGCCGGCGCCCCGACAAATGCGGGAACGCCGAGTGTCGCGGTGGACGCGGTGGTCGCGGCCGACGGCGGACAGAGCACCTGGTGCGCCGAGTACGTGGAGACCACCGGGGTTCGCGAGTACCGTCAGGTCGCGCTCGGCGCCCTGGTTCGAGGAGAGAAGGATCACCGATGTGTCGCCTATGAGCGATTCACGCCCGAGGGTCCGATAGCACTGCTGCCGATGCGCGAGAGCATCTGCGCGCTGGTGTGGACGCTGGCGCCCGACCGGGGAAGACGCCTGAAGCAGGCATCGGAGAGGACCTTTCTCGCCGAAGTGCACCGCGCTTTCGGAGATCGCCTCGGGCGCTTCGTCGAAGTCCGAGATCGGGAAATCGTTCCCCTGCGCAGAGTTCGGGCTCGCGCTCGGACCGACAGCCGAATCTATCTCGCAGGCAGTGCCGCCAACACCCTGCACCCGGTCGCCGGGCAGGGACTGAACCTCGGCCTGCGCGATGCGGCGGCGCTCGCGGAGGTGCTCGCCGACTCGATGCGACGCGGTCTGGACCCGGGAGCGCCGCGGTGTCTCGCGCGCTACCGCGCGCTTCGACGCCGAGATCAGGATCGGGTGAGCATCGCGACCGACCTGCTGGCGCGGGTTTTCCTGTCAGAGCGTCAACCCCTCGCCCTGCTCCGCGGCGCAGCGCTCGTCGGGCTGGATCTGGTGAGCCCCGCGAAGCGCGCGTTCGCGCGCTACGCGATGGGGCTCGGCTTCCCGGCGAGCCGGATGGTCAGGGGGCTCGCGCCGTGATGTACGACGTTGCCATCGTCGGGGGCGGGGCGGTGGGCGCCACGCTGGGCGCCGCCCTCGGTGCGGCGCGGATGCGGGTGGCCCTCATCGAAGCCCGCGCACCGCGCCCGGACCCCACGCCGGGCGACGATCCCCGGGTGAGCGCATTGACTCCCGCTTCCCGTTCGATTCTCGATTGCCTTGGAATCTGGCGGCTTCTTGCGCCCGGTCGGGCGAATGCCTTCACGGAAATGCGGGTATGGGAGCACCCGGGACGGGGAGAGATTCACTTCGATGCCGCCGACATCGGGGTCCCGGCGCTCGGATACATCGTGGAAAACCGCGCCCTGGGCGACGCGGTGGAGGCCGGGCTTTCCGCCCTCGAGTCCGTGCGCTGGTTCCGACCCGCCCGACTCGAGGGAATCCGGGTCGAGAAAGGCGGCGTGATCCTCGATCTCGACAACGGCAGGGTCCGGGCCCGCGTTGCGGTGGGCGCGGACGGCATGCGTTCGCGCACCCGGGAGCTCGCCGGCATTGGCCAGAGCGGGGGCCACTTCGGCCAACGGGCCGTTGTCGCCACCCTGCACACCGAACGAGGGCACGGCGACACCGCCTGGCAACGCTTCCTGCCCGACGGTCCGCTGGCATTGCTGCCCCTGTGCGGCGGGCGGGTTTCGATTGTCTGGTCCACGGAGCCCGAACACGCCCGGCGATTGTGCGAGACGAGCGAGGCCGCGTTCGAGGCGGAGCTCGCGGACGCCATCGAGGGCCGGCTCGGCTCCTTGCGCCTCGCCGGCGAGCGCGACTCCTTCCCTCTTGCCCACATGCGGGCGGACCGCTACGTGGCGCAACGGATTGCGCTCGTCGGCGACGCCGCGCACACTATTCATCCTCTTGCCGGACAGGGAGTCAACCTCGGCCTGCTGGATGCAGCCGCACTCGCCGAAGAGCTCGTACGCGTGGACGCAGCCGGGCGCGACATCGGACGTCGCGCCAATCTTCGGGCTTACGAGCGCGGGCGCAAGGGACACAATCTGCTCGTACATCGGACGATGATGGCCTTTCACCTGCTCTTTGGGGCGCGTTCGGCCGCGCTCACGGACCTGCGAAACCTCGGCCTGTTTCTGGCGGAGCGAAGTCCACCTCTCAAGCGCTTCTTCATGCGATTCGCCGCGGGCGCGCTCGGCGACGTGCCCGAGATGGCTCGCACCGACCTCACCGGCAGGGCGCTCGGGCTACGCTACCCCCGTTTTGGTGATTCACGATGAGCGCCGCGCCCCTCTATCGCAGCGAACTCGATGAGCTGCGCCTGCTCGGGCGCGGCAAGGTGCGCGACATCTACGAAGTGGACGACGAGCATCTGCTGATTGTGGCCACCGATCGTCTGTCCGCCTTCGACGTGGTGCTGCCCGATCCCATCCCCGGCAAGGGAGAGGTGCTCACCGCGCTCTCCTGCTTCTGGTTCGAGCGCCTGCGCTCGATCGTCTCCAACCACCTGAGCCCCCTTGGCGTCGGCGACGTCGTCAAGAACCCCGCCGCCCGGGCCCCCCTGGAAGGCCGTTCACTCGTGGTGCGGCGCCTCGAGCCCCTGCCGATCGAGGCGATAGTACGCGGATACCTTATCGGATCGGGATGGAAGGACTACCGGTCGACCGGCTCGGTGTGCGGGATTCCTCTCCCGGCGGGACTCGAACAGGCCGCGCGCCTGCCCGAGACGCTGTTCACTCCGTCCACCAAGGCCGAAATGGGCGAGCACGACGCGAACATCAGTTTCGATCACATGGTGGGCCTCATCGGCCGGGAGGCGGCCGAACGTGTGCGCGAGGCAAGTCTGCACATTTACGAGGAAGCGGCCGCCCACGCCGCGGGACGCGGGATCATCATCGCCGACACCAAGTTCGAGTTCGCAATCGACGACGACGGCGTGCTCGTGCTCATCGACGAAGTGCTGACTCCCGACTCGTCCCGCTTCTGGCCGGTCGACGCGTACCGCCCCGGTCAGAGCCCGCCAAGCTTCGACAAGCAGTTCGTGCGCGACCACCTGGTGGCTTCGGGCTGGGACCAGAGCCCTCCCGCTCCGCGCCTGCCCGAAACCATCATCGCGGCGACCTCGAGCCGATACGCGGAAGCCCGGCAACGCCTGACACAATAGGAGGTGCAAGGCCGTTCCCGCGCGGCCTCCGTCGGGAGCACTCCGCGCCCTCCAGCCGCAAGGTTTCCCCGGTATTCGGCCGCCTGGTGTCCGCAAGCCAGGAAATCGGTGAACTTTTGCGGCTCGGGGCTGTCTGGACGCCTCCTTGGCTCCTGTGGTAGAAAGCCGCAGGCTCTTCCGCTCGGGTCCAGGGGGCTTGGCGGAGCGGCTGGATGCGTCGCGGACGTTCGTTCAGGGTGGCGGCATTCCTGTCGTCCGCCCCTCGAGACAAGGGTACCGGCACTGTCGATGCAACGAGTGATTCTGCTGAACCCCAAAGGGGGATCCGGCAAGACGACGATCGCGACGAACCTGGCGTGCTACTTCGCGGCCGAGCACGGCCCGACGATGATCGTCGACTACGACGCCCAGGGGTCGAGTACGCGCTGGCTGAAGGTCCGCCCGGCCTTCCTGCCGGAGATCTACGGGGTCGCCGCATTCGAGAATCCGGCCGGAATCACCCGCTCGTTCCACTTGAGGGCTCCTACCGGTACCCGACACATCGTGATCGATACCCCCGCCGGGGTGCGCGCCAACGAATTCCGGCAACTCGTGCGACCCACCGACCGCATCATCATTCCGGTGCTCGCCTCTCACATCGACATAGACGCAGCGGCAAAGTTCATCGAGCAACTGCGTCGTCTTCCTTCCGTGCGCGACGGTCATACCCGGGTTGCGGTCGTGGCGAACCGGGTGCGGGCGAGAACACTGATCCTGAGGGAACTGGAGGACTTCCTGCGTCGGGTCGACTTCCCCTTCATCGCCCGTTTTCGCGAGTCCCGGCAGTATCTGCGGGCGAGCGAGCAGGGTTTCGGTATCCACGAGCTGCCGGTCAACGAGAGCGCGATGGACTGCGCCCACTGGAAACCGCTCATCGACTGGCTCGCCGGCAGAAAGGTGGACGAACCGCTACCTTCTCCGGCGAAGATCTCACGCCGGCGGGTTGCCGCCCACGCCTGATCGACTGAAGAAGGATCGGGTCGAGCCGACGCGAATCGATCCTCCGACCGCTTCCTCACCGGACCAGACCGCCCTGCCGCGCTTGGATGGAGCGGTGGGACGGATGATACCCACGCCGGGGAAAACGCCCGCAGGGCCGGGCGGTCAGCCGCGGCCTCCCGCCAGGGCGGCGAGCGCGGGCAGAGTGCGGCCTTCCATGAACTCCAGGAAGGCGCCGCCGCCGGTCGACACATAGCTCAATCCCTCGGCCACATCGAATCGCTCGATGGCGGCCAGGGTGTCTCCGCCCCCGGCGACCGAGAACGCGGGGCTTTCCGCCACCGCTCGCGCCAGCGCCCTCGTGCCGGCGCTGAACGAGTCGATCTCGAACACGCCTACCGGGCCGTTCCACAGGATGGTGCCGGCGCCGTGGAGCAGATCCGCGAGGTGCGTGGTGGTCTCCGGACCGATATCGAGAATCATCTCGTCGTCCGCGACGGCGTCGCTTCGCACGACGCGGGCCGCGGCGGTGGCCGAGCATTCGCGCGCCACCACCGCATCGGTGGCGAGCGGAATGGGCCGGCCGCGCTCGGTGGCGCGCGCGAGGAGATCCGCCGCCACCGGCACGAGCTCCGCTTCGTGCAGCGAACGGCCGACGGGGCGGCCGGCGGCGGCGAGAAAAGTGTTGGCGATGCCTCCTCCCACGATGAGCTGGTCGACTTTCGGCCCGAGGCGCTCCAGCACCCGCAGCTTGGTCGAGACCTTGGCGCCTCCGACGATGGCGACCAGCGGCGGACGCGGTTCGTCGAGGACGCGGCGGAGCGCTGCGAGCTCCGCTTCGAGCAGAGGCCCCGCGCAGGCGACGGGGGCGAAGCGTGCCACTGCATGGGTGGAGGCGTGCGCGCGGTGCGCGGCGGCGAAGGCGTCCATGACGAAGACATCGCACAGTGCGGCCAGCCGCCGCCCGAGTGACTCGTCGTTCGCGATCTCTCCAGGCTGGAATCGGATGTTTTCGAGCATCGCGATCTCGCCGGCCGCCACGTCGAGCCCGTCCGACCAATCTTCGGCAATCCGGACGCTGCGCCCGAGCAGCTCGCCGAGCCGGCGCGCCACCGGAGCGAGGGAGAGCGCGGGATCGGGCTTGCCTTCCTTCGGGCGCCCGAGATGCGAGATCACCGTCACCCGAGCGCCGGCCTGCGCGGCCTGGCGCAAGGTCGGGAGGGCGGCGCGAATGCGCGCGTCGTTGGTCACCGCGCCGTCCTTGAGCGGGACGTTCAGATCCTCGCGGATGAGGACCCGCCGGCCTGCGAGGTCCACCTCCCGCATCAGGCGCACCGTGGAGTCTCCCCGCGGGCTCAGGGGGGGGCGTTGACCAGTGCCACCGTGGTGTCGAGCATCCGGTTGGAGAAGCCCCACTCGTTGTCGTACCAGGCGCTCACCTTGACGAGGCGCCCCTCGATCACCTTCGTGAGAGGCGCTTCGTAGGTGGACGAGGCGGGGTCGTGGTTGAAGTCGATCGACACCAGCGGCTCGTCGCTGTAGTTCAGGATCCCCTTCAGGGGGCCCTGCGAGGCCGCGAGCAGCGCCGCGTCGACTTCTTCCCGACTGGTGTCGCGGCCCGCGTTGAAGGTGAGGTCGACCAGGGAAACGTTCGCGGTGGGTACCCGAATCGCGAATCCGTCCAGCCGGCCCGCGAGCTCGGGCAGCACCAGTCCGACCGCCTTGGCCGCTCCGGTGGTGGTCGGAATCATGGACTGAGTGGCCGACCGGGCGCGCCGCAGATCACTGTGATAGACGTCGGCGAGGACCTGGTCGTTGGTGTACGCGTGCACGGTGGTCATCAGCCCCTGGAGAACGCCGATTTCCTGGTGGAGGGGCGCCACCAGCGGGGCGAGGCAGTTGGTGGTGCACGACGCGTTGGAGATGACGGTGTGCGCGCTCCGCAGCACGTGATGGTTGACGCCGTAGACGATGGTGGCGTCGACGTCGCTGCCGCCGGGAGCGGAGATGATCACTTTCCCGGCCCCGGCCGCGAGATGAGCGCTCGCTTTCTCCTTGCTGGTGAAGAGCCCGGTGGATTCGTGCACCACGTCGATTCCGAGCTCCCGCCACGGGAGACCGGCCGGGTTTCGCTCCGCGCACACCCGGATTCGGTCGCCGTTCACGACCATGTCGCCGTCCGAGACCGATACCTCGCCGGGAAAGCGGCCGTGCACCGAGTCGTATCGGGTCAGGTGAGCGTTGGTCTCGGCGTCGCCGAGGTCGTTGATGGCGACCACCTGGATCTCGCCGGTGCGCCCGCTTTCGTAGAGGGCGCGGAGGATGTTGCGCCCGATGCGCCCGAAGCCGTTGATGGCCACTCTGATCGTCATGATTCCTCCTGTAGCGATGAGTCCGGGAGGCGTGAGGAGCGCGGGCCTCGAGCGGCTTCGTCGCGGCGCGCCTGCGCCAGCGACGACTCGACCGCGCTCACCACGTTCCGGACGGTGAATCCGAAGTGTTCGAAGACATCCCGGTAGGGGGCGGATTCGCCGAAGGTGTCGAGGCCGACGACCTCGCCGGCGTCGCCGACGTACTTGTGCCAGAGGCCGGTGGCGCCGGCCTCCACTGCCACCCGCGGGGTAACCCGGCGAGGCAGCACTGCCTCGCGGTACTCGGGATCCTGCGCATCGAAGACATCCGTCGAGGGCATCGACACCACCCGACAGCCGACGCCCCGCGACTCGAGCGCGTCCGCCGCCTGCATGGCGATGTCGACCTCGGACCCGGTCGCGATGATCACTGCGTCGAGCTTGGCGCCGGCTTCGCGCAGCACGTAGCCGCCGCGCGAGATCGCCTGAACTTGCGCCGCGCTGCGTTCCTGGTGGGGCAACGCCTGGCGGGAGAAGAGCAGGCTGGTCGGGCCGTCGCGCCGTTCCACCGCGTGCCGCCACGCGAGCGCGGACTCCACCGCGTCGCAGGGCCGCCACACCGACATGTTGGGCATGAGCCGCAGGCAGGCCGCCTGCTCCACCGCCTGGTGGGTGGGGCCGTCCTCGCCGAGGCCGATGGAATCGTGGGTGTACACGAACACGCAGCGGACTTTCATGAGCGCGGCCATGCGCAGCGCGTTGCGGGCGTACTCCGAGAACATCAGGAAGGTGCCGGCGTAGGGGATGAAGCCGCCGTGCAGCGCGATGCCGTTCGCGATCGCCGACATCGCGAACTCGCGCACCCCGAAGTAGAGGTAGTTGCCGCCCGGCTCGTCACGGCTCGCGGGGATGGATCCGGACCACAGGGTGCAGTTGGACCCGGTGAGGTCGGCGGAGCCGCCGATCAGCTCCGGCAGCGCCGGCCCGATCCCCTCCAGGACCTCCTTCGAGGCGTTGCGCGATGCGATGCTGCGAGCCGCCTCGGCAAGGTCCGCGACGAGGGCGGCGCAGGTTTCCTCCCAGTGCGCGGGCAAGTCGCCCCGCAGGCGGCGCTCGAGCTCGGCCGCGAGCTCGGGGTGGGTTGCCCGGTACGCTGCGAAGCGCTCCCGCCATTGCGCCTCGGCCTGCCGCCCGCGACCGCGCGCGTCCCATGCCGCGTAGATCGAATTCGGAATGCGGAAGGGTTCGTGCGGCCAGCCGATGGTTTCGCGAGCGCGGGCGACCTCTTCATCGCCGAGCGGGGCGCCGTGGGTGGCTGCCGTGCCCTGCTTGGCGGGGGCGCCCCAGCCGATGACGGTCCGGCAGCAGATGAGGGAGGGACGATCGGTCTCCCCTCGCGCCGCCGCGATTGCCGCATGCACCGCACGCCAGTCGTGGCCGTCCACCGCCTCGATCACATGCCAGCCGTAGGCGCGGAAGCGCGCCGGGGTCTGGTCGGTGAACCAGCCCGCCACCTCGCCGTCGATGGAGATCCCGTTGTCGTCGTAAACGAGGATGAGCTTGCCGAGCCCCAGGGTGCCGGCGAGCGAGCAGGCCTCGTGGGAGATCCCCTCCATCAGGCAGCCATCCCCCGCGAACACGTAGGTGTAGTGATCGACTATCCGGTGGTCGTCGCGGTTGAAGTGCGCGGCGAGCGAGCGTTCCGCGATCGCCATGCCGACCGCGTTGGCAATGCCCTGCCCGAGCGGGCCGGTGGTGGTCTCCACCCCCGGAGTGCAGCCGAACTCGGGATGCCCGGGGGTCATCGAGTGGAGCTGGCGGAAGTTGCGGATCTCCTCCATCGGCAGCGCGTAGCCGGTGAGGTGCAGCAGGGCGTAGTGCAGCATCGATCCGTGGCCATTGGACAGCACGAAGCGATCCCGGTTCGCCCAGCCGGGGTTCTCGGGGTTGTAGACGAGGAAGTCGTTCCACAGCACCTCGGCGATGTCCGCCATGCCCATCGGCATGCCGGGGTGTCCCGACTTCGCCTGCTGCACCGCGTCCATGGCAAGCGCACGGATGGCGTTGGCGAGCTGTCTGCGTTCGGGCATCGGGCGTTGGCGGGTTTCGGTGCGGAAGCGAGGGATCTCGGTCGGCGTTGCCGCGAGGGCGGCATGCTACCCGGCGCAGTGCGCCGGCAAAGCAGGCCGAAGTCTCATGCGCTGAAAGCTAACTTGCTGATATTTTTGAGAGATGGCGCCTTTCCGGGAGCGCGGATCCTAAGCGTCCTCCGGTGGTCGGGTAAAGGCCGGGGAGGGCGCGCTTCAGGAAAGGGTGTCGAGGAGGAGGGCGAGCGACCGCACCTTCTCATCTGGCCGGATCGAGGAGCCGGGACAGCAGCCTTTCGGGACTGCACGCGCTCTACGCAGGCGAGCTTGCCGAGTGCTCGAACTCATTGCCGGCCGGGGACGGATATCTCCTGCATCCTGATAGACTAGCGCGCCTTTTTCTAAGACCGCGCATAGAGGGGGGATCCATGTCAGAGCGGCGGCTCATCACTTCGGAGTCGGTGTCCGAGGGTCATCCGGACAAGATGTGCGACCAGATTTCGGACGCCGTTCTCGATGCCGTCCTCCTGCAGGACCCGCGCGGCCGCGTGGCCTGCGAGACGATGGTCAAGACCGGCATGGTCATCCTCGCGGGGGAAATCACGACGTCGGCGAGCATCGAGTACGACGCCCTGGTTCGGGAACTCGTCAACGGCATCGGGTACGACAACCACGAGGTCGGCTTCGACGGTTCTACCTGCGGGGTGCTGAACCTCCTCGGCCGGCAGTCCGCCGACATCGCCCAGGGCGTCGACGAGCGCGGTGACCACGAGCAGGGAGCGGGCGACCAGGGGATGATGTACGGCTACGCAACGGACGAGACCGACGTGCTCATGCCGGCGCCCATCACCTACGCGCACCGCCTGGTGCGGCGGCAGGCGGAAGTGCGCCGGAGCGGCCGGCTGCCGTGGCTGCGTCCGGACGCGAAGAGCCAGGTGACCTGTCGCTACGAAGGAGGGTGCCCGACCGGGGCCGACGCGGTGGTGCTCTCCACCCAGCATGCCCCCGACGTCGCGTACGAGGAGCTGAAAGAGGCGGTGATGGAAGAGATCATCCGCCCCGTGCTTCCGGAGTCCTGGCTGCGCCAGGACACTCTCTTTCACATCAACCCGACCGGGCGCTTCGTCACCGGAGGGCCGGTGGGCGACTGCGGCTTGACCGGGCGGAAGATCATCGTGGACACCTACGGGGGAGTCGGGCGCCACGGCGGCGGCGCCTTCTCCGGCAAGGACCCCTCGAAGGTGGACCGCTCCGCCGCCTACGCGTGCCGCTACGTCGCGAAGAACCTGGTGGCGGCGGGGCTCGCCCGGCGCTGCGAGGTCCAGGTCTCCTACGCGATCGGGGTCGCCGAGCCGACCTCGGTGAGCGTCGAGGCATTCGGGACCGGCACCGTGAGCGACGCGCGCCTGAGCGAGCTGGTGCGGGCTCACTTCGACTTGAAGCCCGCGGGCATCGTTCGAATGCTCGACCTCCTGCGCCCGATGTACCGCAAGACCGCGGTGTACGGACACTTCGGCCGCGAGGACGAGGATTTCCCGTGGGAGCGCACCGACCGGGCGGAGGCGCTGCGCGCCGACGCCGGGCGGTAACCGGGAGGCTCGAGCGGCGCACCGGCGAGCGGGCGAAGCGCGCCGACGCACTGCGGCTGCGCGAGCGTGGAATGGGACTACGAACCCGCTTCCGGTGAGTGACGCGGGGGTTGCGAGGAGTACCGTGAACGAAGACTTCCATGTGGCCGATCTCGGCCAGGCGGAGTGGGGACGCAAGGAGATACGCATCGCCGAGCACGAGATGCCGGGGCTGATGGCGCTGCGCGAGGAGTACGCGGGAAGCCGGCCCCTGGCCGGGGCGCGCATCGCGGGATCCCTCCACATGACGGTGCAGACCGCGGTGCTCATCGAG
>CAYQVB010000151.1:0-4430 GCA_964420925.1 uncultured Ectothiorhodospiraceae bacterium
CCCTTCGTGCTCATGCGCTGGACCTACATGCTCCAGGGCGCGGGAGAGCACTTCGGCCTCACCCACGAGCCGAACACGCTCCTCAACACGCGCACGTTTACCACCAACGCGTTCATGCGCTGGCTCAACTGGAACATGACCTATCACAGCGCCCACCACACCTTCCCCAGCGTCCCCTTCCACCGGCTGCCGGAGCTCCATCGCGAGATCGAGGAACGCCTCGGCTACCGGCTGCCGAGCGCGCCCTACTTCCGGCTGCACTGGGGACACATCCGGCGATTCGCGCGCGGCGAGACCGAACTCGACATGTGCGCACGCTACGACGAGCAACTGGTGGAAGAGGGCAAGCTGCCGGCTCCGGTCGGGGCCGAAGCGTAGACCAGCGCTCGCGCCCGCCCCATCTCGGCGGCGACGCGCTCTGGTGCTCGGACGAAGGCGGGCAATGGCGCATCAGTACGATGGTGCCTGCGGGTTCGTCCATCATGGCCGCAATCGCCGCCGGTGGAATTCAGGCCTACCTGAGGGATCGACGGCAGAAAACGCCCTGAAGGGAACCTGTCATTCCCTTGGTGAGCCACCCACGCCGGCAGACTGCCCCGCCGTCGGAGAAGGAACCTTGGGACCATGCGCGCGCTCAGGGCGCCCATTCCTGCCATTCCCGCGGAAGCGGGAATCCACGACAAACAACGAGTGGGGGGATTCCCCATGAAAGCGGGAATCCAAGAAAACCAATGAGTTATGGGATGTTCAATCCAAGCGGGAATCCGCCGGCCTGACCGATTGCAGTTGTTGAGACGCGTGGAGCAGGACTCGCAAAACTCCGGGCGCAAGGAAGGACGGCAATCCGCTGGCGCGATCTTCCTCGCCTTCCTGCGGCTCGGCCTCACGTCGTTCGGAGGTCCGGTAGCGCACATCGGCTACTTCCGCGAAGAGTTCGTGGTGCGCCGCGCCTGGTCGGAGGAACGCGGCTTTGCCGATCTCGTCGCCCTGTGTCAGATGCTTCCGGGACCGAGCTCGAGCCAGGTCGGCATCGGTATCGGCTTCCAGAAGGCCGGTCTCTCGGGAGCGCTCGCCGCCTGGCTGGGCTTCACCGCACCCTCGGCAATCGTGATGATTGCGCTCGGCTACGGCGTGCTCGCCTTCGACGACGCGATTCCCGCGGGACTTCTCCAGGGTCTCAAGGCGGTTGTGGTCGCGGTGGTGGCGCAGGCGCTGTGGGGCATGGGCCGGACCCTGTGTCCGGATCCCCTCCGGATCTCCCTCGCGGTGCTTGCCGCCGCGCTCGTTCTCTCTGTGCCCGGAGCGGCGGCCCAGCTCGCGGTCATCGCGGGCGGAGCGCTCGCCGGGTTCGTGTTCCTGCGGGGAGAATCGGTCTCCGCCCCATCACCGCCGAGCGGCGCGGGACTCGCGGGCCTTCCGGCGCTGTCGCTCGTGCTCTTCCTGCTCCTGCTCGCCCTGTTGCCCCTGCTCGCCACTGCCTGGCCCTCGCAGTCCCTGGCGCTCGCCGACAGCTTCTACCGCTCGGGGTCCCTGGTCTTCGGAGGCGGTCACGTCGTGCTTCCCCTGCTGGAAGCGCAGGTGCTGCCTCCCGGCTGGGTTTCGGGCGACGCCTTCCTCGCCGGCTACGGCGCGGCTCAGGCGCTCCCCGGCCCGCTCTTCACATTTGCCGCCTATCTGGGAACGGTGATGCAGGTGCCGCCGGCGGGCTGGATGGGAGGCATGATCTGCCTGGTCGCAATCTATGCGCCTTCCTTCCTCCTCGTCATCGGTACGCTGCCATGGTGGGAGAGGCTGAGGCGCCACGAGCCGGCCCGCCGGGCAATGCTCGGCATCAATGCGGTGGTGGTCGGCCTCCTCCTCGCGGCGTTCTACGACCCGGTGTGGACGGCGGGAGTTCGTTCCGGGGCCGACTTTGCGCTGGCCTTGGCGGCGCTCGCGCTGCTTGCGTCCTGGAAGGTGCCGCCCTGGCTCGTGGTGCTGCTGGGCGCGCTGGCCGGATGGGGTCTGGAGGTGTTCCCGGGATAGCGATGGGAGCTGGCCGGCGCCAGCGCTCGATCTGGATTTCAAGGGGTCGAGCAAGCCCGAAGAGCCCGTATGTTCTCGCATGCGGAGGATTGGTCGAGGCGATGGATGGAGGCGTCGGACCTCTTTCACGCCGCCTTTGGTGCTTCGAAGCGGTCGGGGAACTGGTTGGCGAGGTGTTGCGCATAGCTCACCGGCGCGCCCCCGGCGGGCGCGACGACTTCGGTCTCGAAGTCCGGTTCCAGGAAGAAGCCGACCGAGCAGCGCTCCTCCCCGTGGCCGACGACGCGGTGGACGGTGCCTTTCAGGCGTCCCCCGGTGAGTGCTTCGAGGAGGTCGCCGCAGTGGACCGAAAGCCCCTCGGGCGCCTGGGGCACCTCGCGCCAGAGGCCGTCAGGGCCCTCCATCTGGAGCCCTCCCGTCGTGTCCTGCCACAGGAAGGACAGCAGGCCGGTATCAACGTGGCTTCGGGCGAGCAGCCGGCGGCCGTCGCCGATCGCCTCGGGCTCGTTTTCGTCGTAGCCCTGGAAGACGAAGTCCGGTGGGGCGGGCGCATAGTGCAGCAGCCGCAGCGTGGCGTTGCGTCCATGCGCGGGCCTGACGAGCGCCTCTTCGTCCAGGTCCAGCCCGCGGGCGATGGCGGCCATCAGCAGAAGCGCAAGATCCCGCTGGAACTCCAGCATCGCCAGCATCCTGGCGCGCCAGTCGGGTACCGGCACCGCCCGGGGCCAGACGTTGGCCTCGCGGAAGGATTCGGCTCCGGGTACTTCGGGCGACGTCATCGCGGGTTCGGGGCCGATGTCGAATGTCTCGTTGTGGGTCCAGTAGGGCTTCTTCGGCAGCGGGTAGTAACCCCGGTAGATGTAGGGGTTCTGCGGCACGTACTTGCAGGTCGCGCACACCAGCTTGTCCGCTTCAGCCATGGAGAAGAAGGCGAGCAGCTCGGCGATGCGCTCACTGAACCCTCCGTCGCCCGCGAAGCCCGTGGCGACGAAGCTGCCATGGGCCGCGAGCGCCTCCGCGATAGCGCGGTCGGTCGCAGGGTCGTCCTCCGTGAAAAGGGGGGCGATATCGATGATGCGCGTCGGGGCGAAATGAAGTGTCTTCATGCGGCCGGTTCTCGAGGGCCGAAGGCGTCGAGTCTTCGCAATCCTTCCTGCGGGCACAGGAAGCGAAACGTGCCGGAATTCTCGGGGACTATCCCGTCCGAGTCACGCTGCCGACGTGACCTCCTCGATGGTGCGCCGCTGCCGTTCGGGAAGACCGTCAGAGTGCCCACGACCGCGCCAGCGAGGGTTCGGGATTCATCCGAAGACCACCGCGCGGGTCCTATAATGAGGGCTCCCGCGCGCGGAGCAACGGCATGCCCTGCTCGCACGTGTCCATGGTTCCGCAATCTCGGAGTTTTTCCATGAGAGTCGACGCCAACGGCATCTCCATCAACTACCGCATCGACGGGCCGGAGTCGGCGCCGCTCGTCACCATGAGCCATTCGCTCGCCGCCAGTCTCGACATGTGGCAGTGGCAGATGCTGGCCCTCGGCGACTACCGGGTACTGCGCTACGACACCCGGGGACACGGGGGTACCGATGCCCCGGCCGGCGAGTACTCGCTGGACACGCTCGCCGACGACCTGTTCGCTCTGCTCGACGCACTGGGGATAGAGAAGACCCACTACGTCGGGCTTTCAATGGGGGGAATGATCGGCCAGACCGCCGCGCTCAAGGACCAGAGCCGCTTCCGCACCCTGTCGCTCTGCGACACCAGCAGCCGGATCCCGCCCGAGGCCCAGCCGGTGTGGGACGAGCGGATCGCCACCGCGCGCGGGCAGGGCATGGAGGCGCTCGTCGAGTCCACCATCGAGCGCTGGTTCTCGAAGGGCTACTGTGAGAGACAGGCGGCAGAGGTGGACAAGGTGCGGGAGATGATCCGCGCGACCAGCGTTGACGGGTACTGCGGGTGCTGCGCCGCGATCTCCCGCCTCGACCTCACGGATCGGATCTCGGTCATCAATCGACCGGTCCTCCTGATAGTGGGCGAGGAGGATCCGGGCACTCCGGTTGCCGCCCACGAGGCGATCCGCGACCGCATCGCGGGCTCCGAGCTCGTCGTACTGCCCGAAGCGCTGCACTTCTCCAACGTGGAGCGCCAAGCGGATTTCAATCGCGCGCTGGTCGGTTTTCTCGGCCGTCAGCGATGATCATAAGACTGCTCCTGGTCGCATAGTGTGTGGCGGCCGTGATGCCCGAATCACTGGGCGCTCGCAACCTGAATCCTTACACTAAATAGCTGAGCGGAAATGTAGATCAGTAGGAGATTCGGGCGGCATTCGACGATCATTGCAGTTGCCAGACTGAACGATGAACGTCGAGGAGGCCGCCCGAATGAATCACAGTGTACTGGAGATG
>CAYQVB010000152.1:0-11346 GCA_964420925.1 uncultured Ectothiorhodospiraceae bacterium
CGAGTGCAAGGTGCTGCACAAGAGCCTGGAGCGGACCGTCCGCGAGGGCCTGGAGCAGACCGCGGGCTACATGGACCGTTGCGGGACCCCGGCGGGCCATCTCGTCATCTTCGACCGGAGCGAAGGGAAGCGGTGGGAGGACAAGCTCTTCCGCCGCGAAGAACGCCTGGAGGATCGCACCATCACCGTGTGGGGGATGTAAGCACCACGGGGCCTTCATCTCCCTGGTCAGGGAGGCCCTCCGAGGGCGCGGTCTGTACCGAGGGCATCGGACGATGCTGCGCTCATGTCGCCTCCCGACTCGAGGTTTCAGCCGGACCGCCTCAGCGCTGAATCTCGGTGTGCAGGTCGAGCTGCTCGCGAATCCGCCGGGTGAGCTCCCACCCTTCCTCGTGGTCGGCGATCACGTAGGGCGTGACCATCACCATCAGCTCCGTACGGTCCTCCTGCACCTGGTCGGTGCGGAACAGGTGTCCCAGCACCGGGAGCCGGCCCAGCACCGGCACGCCGGTCGTGCCTCCGCTCTGATTGCCGGAGATGAGGCCGCCCATCAGGAGCGAGCCGCCGTCGCGGAGCGTGAGGCTGGTGCTGATCTGGCGGTTCAGGATGGTCGGCGACCCCGCCAGGCTGGTGTCGGCGGACGGTCTCGCCTCGCTCAATTGCTGGGAGATCGCCAGGTCCACGAGCCCGTTCGCCTGGACCAGGGGCTTGATCTCGAGCTGCACCCCGGTCTTGCGGTAGCTGACCTCCTGCAGCACGTTGGTGGTGCCTTCGATCTCCTGATCGCTGTCCGTGATTCGGGTGATCACCGGAATCTCGTTGCCCACGTCGATGCTCGCGGTCTCGCCGCTCTTGACCAGGAGCCGGGGCCGGGAGCGGATGACCACCCGATCGTCCTTGTAGAAGAGGTTCAGTGCCGCCCGGGTCTGGCCGGCGCTGTCGAGGGTGAAGGACAGCCCCCCGGCGGCAACTCCCAGCCCCCCCTGGGTCCCGGCTCTGAGCCCGCGGCTGCCGAGCGCACCCCGGAGCAGGAACTCGAACCCGGTCCGCTCCTCGTCGGTCAGCGTGACCTCGGCGATCAGGACCTCGATCAGCACCGAGGGGACGGCCCGGTCCAGGCGCTCGATGACCATCCGGATCTCGGCCCACTCCTTGCCGGAGCCGCGGAAGAGCAGCATGTTGCGGTTCCGGTCGACCACGATGCGGCCGCCGGCCTGGCCTGCGGCTGGAGGCCGCCGGGTCTCGCGCGGGAGCCGCCCGTCGCTCTCGCGCGACTCGGCGCCCTCGGTCCGGGCCTCGCTCGCGCGCTCCTCTCCCGGCTGCTGCGGCGCAGCCGGGCCCACGACCGCGCCGAGCATCCGGTTGAGGGTCTCGACCAGCTCCTCGGCCTGGGTGTTCCTGACCTCGTAGGTGAACACCGCCTCCTCGATGGAGTCCTTGCGGCTGGCGTCCAGCGCTACGGCCCACGCCTCGACGTGATCGAGGGTGCGCTCGTCCACCGCGAACACCACCACCTTGTCCACGGTCTGGAGCGTGAGGAGAACCACGCTGCTGCCGACTCTGGCGCCGACGCTCGATGCGTATCCCTCGGCCTGCAGGATCATGTTCAGCGCATTGGCCATGTCGCCGGCCTGCATGAAGAACGGCTCGATGACGAGACCGTGCCGGCCCCGCAGCAGGGGCTGGTCCAGCACCTCGACCATGGCCAGGGCCCGGGCGATCGTGTCCGCGCTGCCCTTGAACAGCAGGGCGTTGCGGTCGGGGTCCTCCAGAATCTTGAGGCCCTGCCGATCGAAGGCTTCCAGCAGCCAGCCCCTGACCTGGGGGCCGCGGACCACCTTCAGCGGCACCAACTGGAAGATGGTGCGATGACTCGCCGGCACCTCGGGCAGGGTCCGGCCGCTGACGAGCAGGGGCACGTCGCGCGAGGCGATCTCCTGGCTGGGGGCGAAGCTCAGGATGCCCTCCTCCACCTCGCGCACGTCCACGCCGTACTCGCGCAGCACCCGGCGGGCGGTGGCGAAGAGCTGGCGGGGCGGCAGGGGCTCGGTGAGCTTGAGCGTCACCAGGTCCGCATTCTCCCGCAGGCCCGGGGAGATGACGAAGGACATCCCGAGCTCCTCGCCGAAGACCTCGTTGATGAAGGGGACCAGCGGCACGTCGTGGAAGCTCACGCGAACGGGCTCGCCGGTGAGGTCCTCGCCCAGGCGATCCGCGATGCCCTCCGCGACGGTACGCTGGATGATCACCCCCGGCGCCCGTGTAGTGCGCGGCCCGGTGCGGGCGTCCTCCGCCGGCGAGGGTGCCTCTTCCACGCCGGCCGTCTCCGCGGGCAGCGGCTTCGGCGGTCGGAGCGGCTCCGGAAACGGCTCCACTTCCACCGTCGAGCACCCGCTCGCCAGACACGCGGCCAGCAGGGTCGGAACGAAGCGGAGACGGAGGGAATTCATCCGCGGGACCAAGGGGCGAGTCTCCCCGGACCGGCCGTCACTCGTCGGGGCCGGGGGGCGGCAGCGGGTCCGTGTCCACGTCGATGCCCGGTCCCGCCAACCGCGCCCGGTCCGGGTGCAGGTACACCGCCGGTGAAGGCCGCGACGCCTCATGACGCTGCCGCGCGAGGAACGCGTACGACGATGACTGGGCCATGGGCGCCTCCCCCGATGTCATGGACGGCACGCACCGCACCGCCTTCGACCGGCCGCTCGACGAGCCGGCCGCCACCGGCCACACCGTGCCACCGCGCCACCAATCCGGTCAAGGTCACGCCGGGTTGGACGGCGATCGCGCCCCGGTCCTACACCGCGGGCGGCGCACGGCCCTATCGGTGACTGTCGATCGCCTGCGAACCTTCTCCCGGTCCCATTCCACCGGGGAAACACGACTATGGTACCGTCACACGACATGTCCCGAGACGCGCCGGCGCGTCGCACCGGAGGACCCGGCAATGAACCCGCCCGCCGCAGTCCCGGCCACGATTGACTACCCCTGCTCGGATGGTCAGCCGTTGGCGGAGAGCGAATACCAGATCGAGCCCCTCGTCTACGCAATCACGGTGCTGCGTACCCACTTTCTCGACCAGGCGCAGGTCTACGTCGCCGGCGACATGTTCCTGTATTTCAAGGAAGGCGACCCCCGCGCCGTGGTCGCTCCGGATGTATTCGTCGTCGTCGGGGCGCCGAAGCACAAGCGCATGTCGTACAAGCTCTGGGAAGAGCCCAAGGCGCCGGACTTCGTGCTCGAAGTCACCTCGCGCAGCACTCGCGCGGAAGACCAGGGACGCAAGCGCGAGGTGTATGCCTCCCTCGGCGTCAGGGAGTACTGGCTGTTCGACCCCACGGGGGACTGGCTCGCTCCGCGCCTGCAGGGATTTCGCCTGCACGCAGGCGAGTACCGGTCGCTACCGTGCGTCGCCCTGGTCGACGGCGGGCTCAGCCTGCGCAGCGAAGCGCTCGGGCTCGAGGTGCGGCAGGATGAAAGCGGCAGACTGCGGATTCACGACCCGGAGAGCGGGGAAGACCTGCCGGCCCACGAGGAGATGCGCGAACGGATAGAGCAGGAAATTGCAGCCCGCCGGGCAGCGGAGGCCCGGCTTGACGAGGAAGCTGCAGCACGCCGGTCGACGGAGACGCGACTTGGCGAGGAAGCCGCCGCCCATCGGGCGACCAAGGCTCGCCTCGAGGAGGACATCGCCGCCCGTGACGCACGCATCGCGGGACTGGAGGCCCGGCTCGAAGGAGTCTCGTAGAGTACGTCTCGACTTTCGGCGGTCGTGTCGTCGAGCGTCCACCGAATCCGCTACTCACTCATGGTCGAGCCTTGCCGCTGTCTGTGCCGTCCCCCGGGGGGCTGTCGTCGCCGATGACCGGCTCCGACCTGATTGGCGGGAACAGCGTCAGCACTTCCTCGTGCAGATTCTCGCCCTTCAGGGTCAGGCTGTTGTCGGTCACGGACACCAGCGTACGCCCGTCCGGCAGGGCGTCGCCGGGCGCGAATCGGGTCACTCCTCCCTCGGGCGACTCCAGCAGCACCTCGCTCCGGCCCACGGTGACGATCAGGCCGACGAAGCCCATATTCGCGAGGACCGGATTGACGGCGGGCCGCGGCTCCCTGGCCTCCCTGGCCTGTCTCGCCCGTTCGGCCTCGGCTTCCATGATCTCTCGCAGCGAGGCGCCCCAGCGCCGACTGTCCAGAAAGGCACCTAGATCCTCGGGCGCCGACTCCGCCGTGTCCTCGGGCAGAGCGCTCAGCGAATCCGTCGCCCTGCTCCCCTCCGGAAGGGATACGGGCATCGCCAGCGCGGCCAGCACGGCGGCGAGACAGGCGAGCAGCGCTCCGCCCCACCAGCGCCGGTCGAGGAACGCGCCGTTCACGGCAGCGCCCTTGGGGTGTGGCGGAGCGAGGCGTGGTGCTTCGATTCGGACGCGTTCATGATCCCTCGCCCGATTGCCCCGGCTCCACTTCCACCCCGATGAAGTACGCCGACAGCATCAGGGTCATCCAGGAATCCCGCCGGCTGCGCCGGCGCAGGTCCAGTCGGTCGACGATCATCTTCTTCGGATTCGTGGCCAGGGCGTGGAGCACCTGGAGCTCGACGCCGGACCGGTAGGCGGCGTCGAGCCGGGTCTGCACGCGCCACACCCCCGGCACGTCGGGCACCGGCTGGCTCACCCCGGAGCGGATCCGGAGATTGTCGAGATGGAGACCCTCGATCGCTTCGTTCAGCGCGGCCTGGAGCTTCGCCTGCGCGAGCCCCTCGGTCTTCGCCTCCCAGAGCGCCGTCTCGAGCCTTCGATACGTCTCGCGCTCGATCTGGAGCCGCTCGTGCCAATCCTGGCGCTCGACTAGGCGCCTGGCCTTCACCAGGTGTCCGGCTTCGGCCGCGTACTCGCCGTGCACGGCGGACACGCGGTCGGACTGCACGAGGATGCACCAGAAGAGAAGGATGCCGGCAATCAGCCAGGCGCCCCAGCGCAGGCGCGCGTTGCCGGCGAGCTCCGCCGCCACGGGCCGAAGGGCTCGGCGCAAGGCGTTCACACCCGCACCCGCAACGTGATCTGGAGCCGGTCGTCGCCGCGCACCGGCTCCGCCCGCACCTGGTCGAAGAGCGGCTCCGCCTCCAGGGAGCGGACGTAGGCGATCGGGTCCAGATCGGGATCCTCGACCACGACCTTGAGCTCGCGCTGCTGGTAGCGCCATTCCCGGAACCGCGCCTGGGCGTTGGGGATCGCGCGGTCCACCAGCCCCATGAGACGGGCCTGCGACGGCTCTCTCAGAATGGCCGAGAGCGCGCGATTGGTGCGGTGCAGGGTCAAGAGCTCGTTCCGCGCGGCGAGCAGGGGATCGATCTCGTCCTGCATGCGTGCAAGCTCCTCCGCGGCCGAGCTCCTGAGGTGGTGGATCTTCCAGAACCTTGCCTCCTGCCAGGCGACGGCCAGCGCGAGCACCAGGAGGCAGGCCGCGACGAGGGTGCGTTCGTTGGCTTCGAGCCACTCGCCCGGCGCGAGCGGGACGCGCCACGGCTCGGGCGCAAGCTCGCCGCCGGCCACGGCCAGCTTGCTCGATTGCAGCGCCTCCGCACCGCCGGCCTGGCGGTCGATGAACGAGCGCAGACTGTCCCGGTCCGGACGATCCGGGAACCAGAATGCGTCCACGAGTACGTCGGTGCACCAGTACTGCAGCTCGACTCCCTCGCGGCATCGCTGCAGGTGCAGCCCGTCGGGCTTTCTCGCGTGGAACACGGTCTCGGGGAGCACCCGGAGGCCGGTCGCGGGGCGTGCTTCGGTTCCGGATTGCGGCGGGTCGGGGGCGTCGGGCGCATCGGAAGCATCGGAGGAAGAGTCGGAACCATCGGAGCCGGCACCGGCACCGACCTTGTCCTCGTCCCAGAACCACACCATCGCGGTGCTGCCGGACCACACGCAGTAGTGCCCGGTGCGCTCGAAGGGGCTCCACACCGGCAGCTTGAGCGCGAGCGCGGAGCGGCGCTTGCCGCGGGGCACGGTCGCGAAGTCCTCGCGGCGGTACATGCACAGATCGCGGCCCACGATCCAGTGCGGGTGCAGGGACCCTCCGGCAAGCTGCGCCGTCGCGCTCCGGGTCTGGATGACGTTGCGCTTACTGGAGAAGAGCCGTCGCAACCGCTGGAGGAGTTTCACGAGGGGCTCCCGAATCGTGACTGGCCCGTATGGGTTCGAGGTACCGGTAGTCCTTCCGCCAGGGAACCGATTCGCCGAGCGGGGTCAGGTGGATGCCGGTGAGAATGCGCGAGCCGTCGCCCTCGTGCCAGATGGAGATCCTGAGGAAGCGCGAAGGCAGGGTCCGGAGCTCCATCTCGTCGATGTCCAGGTGTCTTCCACTCAGCAGGGCGAGGGTGGTCAGTCGGGATATCGAGCGCTTCTCGCGTTCCACCAGCGTGTCCCGAACCCCCTGCTCGTCGAGACCGAGCACGGCGGCAAGGATCTCGGGCCGCATCGTGTTGAAATTGTAGCCGAACACCGGACGCATGGTGAGCGCGGGCCAGAGCCGGCGCCACTGGGCGGGAGTGAGCAGCTCACCGACCCCGAGGACCCTCGCGAGCTCCTGGGGGCTCGACATGATCCAGTTGAGCGGGGGCGGCTCGCCCTGCTGGTCGTAGTCGTGGCGCTCCGCTCCGTTCAGGGTGAGGGTGTCGTCGGAATCGATGTAGTCCTCGACGCGGGCCACGATGCGCTCGGTGTCGGACTGCGCCACGCCCGCGCGCTCCAGAAGCGCCGCGAATGTCGGAGAGCTCGGCGCGTTGACCGACGCGAGGCCGACCTCGTCCTGCACGGAGAACCGGGTGCCGCCGGGGCCTGCGTAGACCTCGCCCGCCACGCGGAGCTCGCCGTCGCCATGGTCCGGCAGTGGCTCGTCTTCCGGCATGTCGTGGGAGAACCGCTGCTCCTCCTCCAGGACGAGGCCGCGGAAGTTCATGCGTCCGGTCGAGAGCAGGTAGACGAGGGTGGCCTCGGTGCTGCGACGGTCGAGCTCCGAATCCAGCCAGTCCCGGGCCTCGACGGCGCGCTCGACGTCGGTCGCCACCACGCCGTCGATGTAGGCGGCCAGGATCGCGAGCGCGGCGAGCACCCACAGGGTAGCCACCAGGACGAAGCCTTCCGCGTGTCGGCGCGCGGTGCTCACAGGTCCTCCCGGTAGTTGAGCACGGGCTCGGGGAAGAGGTCGGTGCGTGCGAGCCACACGGCGCGGCCCGCCCTCGAGACCAGGCGGACCATGCGGGGAATGCGTTCCCGGGGAGGATCCGCGTCGCCGCTCGCGATGGGCCAGTGCCCGTGCCACTCTCCGGTGGAGTCCGCATACTGGAACGTGAGCCCTTCGTCTTCCGAGTCTTCCGAAGCGAGCACCGTCCACGACTCGCGGTCCTCCTGGGTATAGAGGACGGCCTCCGACGCGCCGTCGGGCTCGATGGACCAGCGGGCGCGGACCGGCAGGCCCGGCTCCGCGGCCAGGGCCTGGAGGGTGACGCCTTCGAAGGAGGAGGCGTCGCCCGCGAACCGCCTCGCCTCGACGCGCGACGGCACCATCGCCTGCACGGTGGAGATGAACCAGTGCTGGCGGAGCGCCGCGAGGGAGGCATCGCGGTGAACGCGCTTCACCGTGGCGTACTTTCCGAGGAAGAAGCCGGTGCCCTGCATGAGCAGGGTGCCGAGCAGGGACACGAGCACCAGGACCACCAGCATCTCGATGAGGGTCAGGCCGAGGGCCGACGCCCGACCAACGAGGCGCGGGCCGGGTCCACGGGAGCGCGCAATGGTTCCCCGGGAGCGCGGGCGTCCCGCCTGCTTGAACAACCGTGGGCCTGCGGCGTGTCGTCCATGGCGGGCCTCCGGCCCGGGCGGGCGGGACGCCCGCGCTCCCAGGGGGGGAGTCCCCGAGGGCGGTCGCAGCCGGGACCATTCGGGCGGCTGGGGGATTCCGGAAATGGCGCGACGGAGACTCAAAGCTCGGGCTTCCGCACCTTTTCGTACCCTACCGAGCGCATCCGCCAGGTGCCGAGGGTCCGGTCACGGTCGTGCAGGGTGAACTCGATCTCGTACAGGCCGATCTCGTAGTAGCCGCGGCCTCCGGTCACGGTCTGGCTCTGGCGGGGCGGCTGCACCAGCGTCGCGGTCCACGCGACGTCCAGCCCGTCGAGCTCGATCCTTCCGTCGCCCTGCTCGCGCGGATTGACGTTCGCCAGGTGCTCGATGGCATGGCGCACCGCCGGCACCTGGCGCGAGACGTCGTGGACCCTCGCCAGGGCGATCAGGTTGGTGTTGAACAGCGCGTAGAGCGCCATCGCGGCGCCGGCGAATATCACCAGCGCCACCATGGTCTCGAGCAGGGTGAAGCCTTGCTGGGAGGCGCGGGCGCGCGAACCGCGGCGACCACTTCCGCACCCTGATCGGCACCGGCGCGAACCTTGCCGGGACACCCGCGGGCGCGGACCGCGGCGTGCGGCGGCGGTGCCGCCGGGCCCGATGGAACCCTGCGGCCGGGTGCCGAGCTGCGTGACCCTACGCATCGGGAGCGACCCGGCAATACGGCGGCTCGAGATCGACCCGCACATCCTCCGCTCCCCGGTGATACAGGGCGAGCCCGGCACCGAGGCAGAGCCCGTTCGCGTACACGACGAGGGGCTCGTCGAGCCGGATCTCCCAGCCGTCGGGCAGGTCGATGGCGTAGCGCTCGTGGCTCTGCGGGCCGAATCCGTCCCCGGCCGATCCGTTGCGCGGACGCAGCGCCCCGGCGTCCGCCGTTTCCTCCGCCGTCCCGGGAAATCCGGCCTCCGGCGCGCCGCCGGACCCGAAGACCACGTAGGCCCTCCGCCGCAGCATCGCCTCGCGGCCGAGACCTGCGAGCTGATCGAGGATGTAGTCGCGCTCGGTGCTGGCGGTGACGGCCCCCTGGAGCCGCTCCAGGTTCGGGAGCGCGAGCGTGGTGACGAGGCCCACCAGCACGAGGACGACGAGAAGCTCCAGAAGGGTGAATCCCGTCGCTGCGGTCCGGCCCCGAGTCGAGCCGATGCCGGACCGGCAACGGCGCTCCAGTCCGGGATTGCCGGTTGGTCGCCCTGGGTGTCTCGCATTCCGTCCGCGGCCATGGCGCCGGGACACGTCTCGGGGACATGGCGGTGACCGTTGCGTTCTGTCCATGGGTGTATGGGTATGCGCCCCGACCGCAGTCCTGTCCAGGGCGCCCGCTCACTGGGGGCGTCGACGTGCATGATGCCTCGATCGCCACCGGAGTGGCGAATCGGCGCGCCCTTGCCGGGCGTTACCGTCCCGGAGTCGCAAGTCTCCTGTCGTAGCGGAAGTCGGAGACAGGTCCCGCATGGATTTCACGAAAGTCGGGGTGTTCCGGATTGACGATGAAATTGGTCTCGCCGAAGACCACTGCACTCGGCACTTGCAGCACGGCGGATTCCGCAGCTTCGAGCCAACCGTCGCCGATGTCCTGCGTGGTCGGATGCAGGCCGGACTCCGACCAATCGTTCGGCAACTCCTCCTCCCTGATGTGCATCACCAGTCGTTCGGGGATGTACACGGGCATCTTTCGGTAGGTTCTCAGCACATCGGAAGTCTTCAGATGGACCAGCAGCTCCATGCCGGCCAACGCCAGGCTGCCGCCCAGATACACGGCGGGGCGCCCCGGGTGGTTCCAACGTCCGCCGAATCGGAGCGCGCCCTCACCGGACATCATTTCCTCGACGGTTCTCGCGTACTCCGGCGCTGCCAGGCGCCACGCCGTGATCACTAGCTGAACGTACCGTGGCGAAGTCTGCCGATGAGCTGCTCCACTTCCCGCCCCCCGATTTCCGTGGAGGCATGCGCGAGCGGACTTGCACCTCCCAGAAGCTCATGCGGTGCGATCAGCCAGCGTCGAGCGGCCGCTCCGTCACCCTGCATCATGCCGTGGGCCATCTCCACCAGACGCGCGATGCGCATCAGCCGATCGGACTCCAACTGCGTCAGCCTTCCACTCCTCTTTCGCCGACTCAGCGTCGTTGCGGGGATGCCGAGGATGCCTGCAACTTCCCCTTGCGGCACACCGAGCACACCGACCAGACCTTCCAGCGTCGAAAATGGCAGCCCGTCGCGCACCATTTGCAACGCCCTCGCGTTGTCGGTGGGGAGAGAGCGCGCGCGAAAAGCGCCGGAAGCACGCAAGCTCGCCGCGTCGGATGCGGGGGTGCCCGTCGGGTTCGTCATTGCCGCTGCACGTCCCGCATCCCGCTGCACGGGCCTCGCGGTTTCACCCGACGGGTGAACCGGCACCGGCGGCATGACGCCGGAATGTGGTCTCGGCGCCTTGTCGAGGACATCGATCGCCATTCGGGCATTCCTCATCTACCATATGGGGCATCGTAGTCCATCGATCCCCACACGGCAAATTCCGGCGTCGACTCCCACCCCGCGCGGCGACTCTCCGGCAGGCAGCCGACGCCGGCACCCAACGCCTGCGCCCTGCCATCTCCCTTGCGATTGCGGTTGCTGTCGGCCTCCTGGCACGGAGAGTGCTGCCTCCCTTCCGCTCGAGAGAAATCCGAGCAAATCGTGAAGTCGGTATCGTGGTCAGGCCCCGTCAAGTTCGACCCTGACGGAACGGGAACCGGCCGGAAACCGGGAGCAGCTACTCTGTCGGCAGATAGCCGACGTCGGCATCGACGCCCTCGCCTCCCTCCGCGGAGTCGGCGCCAAGCGACCAGAGGGCGAAGCCCTGGAGGTTGTCGACCGGAGATTCGTACCGGTACGGGGTACGCCACGGGTCGAGCGGCAGTTTGTCCTCCAGGTACGGGCCGCTCCAGAACGCGGATACCTCCGACGGGGCCTTCATCAGGGCGGTGAGCCCCTGGGCGCTCGAGGGATAGCGCCCGACGTCCAGCCGGTACGCCTGCAGGGCACCGCGCAGCATCTTGATCTGCGTCTGGGCGGTCTGGACCTTGGACTGGTCCACCCGGCCGAAGAGCCTCGGCCCCACCAGCCCCGCCAGCAGGCCGAGAATGACCAGCACCACCATGAGCTCGATGAGGGTGAAGCCGTCGCTCCGGCCGCTGCGCGCATGGCGCCCGAAGCGGTGAGGACAACGCGCAGGCTCGCCGCGCCGGCCGACTCGCACCTTGCGCCGAAGGCGGGGACCACGGGTGAGCCCGTCACTCATCCCCGCCCGCGCCAGGCGCCGAATGCAACGGCGGAGACCGCGGGCCGAATTCTCAGAATGCGATGTCGTTGACACTGGTGATGGCCAGGATGATCCCGATCATGATGACCCCGAGGAACCCCCCAATCAACAGGATCGCCACCGGCTCGATCAGGGTGAGGAGCTGCTTCA
>CAYQVB010000153.1:0-50015 GCA_964420925.1 uncultured Ectothiorhodospiraceae bacterium
CTTCTCCACTGTCCTTTGCTCTTGCTTCGACAACACGATTCTTGGCGCCACGCGCATCGGTTCTCCTCCCTCATCCCGACGCCGGGCAGTGTAACTCCATTGAATAGAATATACACTATTTAATTCGCGACACTACACTAGGTGCGACCGCTCATGGACGCAGCAACCGAAGCCCGAATCGCGCCCTCGCAATGGAGCGGGCATGCGGGAGGTCGCGAATCAACGTCGCCGGACCGGGGCATGAAGCGCATCGTCACCAACGCGGCGTCGTCCGGCGTGCGCATCGAGCGCCGGCAGCTCAAATCGCTCGCGCGCCGAAGCGATCGCCCCGGGCTGACCTATCTCGCTGCGTGGACGGTGGCGATGGCCCTCACCGGAGGCCTTGTCTGGCTCAGCCTGGGGACCGCCTGGGTGTGGCCGGCGATCTTCGTCTACGGCGTCGTACTGACGGTTCCGACCTACTCGCTCAGCCACGAGACGGCGCACGGGACGGCATACCGCACGCGCTGGCTGAACGAGACGGTCTTCTGGTTCACCTCGCTCCTCTACGGCGAGGAGCCCTTGCACCGACGCTACACGCACACCAACCACCACACTCACACTTGGTATGTGGGTCTGGACAGCCAGATGCCGTTCGACACGCCGCTCGATTTCAAGGGCTGGCTTTACGACATCAGCGGCCTGTCCCTGCACCGCTTCCAGTTCCGGGTCCTGTGGCAGCTTGCTACCCGGCGCTACACGAAGCTGATGCGGGAGGTCGCGCCGCCGGCGGAGCTGCCGAAGATGACGCGCAACGCGCGCATTTTCTCGCTCGTGTATCTCGCTGTCGCCGGCCTGATCGCCGCGGGATTCACGTGGCCGCTTTGGTTCTACGTGCTCCCCCGGCTCATCGGCGGTCCGATCATGCTGATGTTCAACATCATCCAGCACGCGGAGATGCAGGAAAACTCGCCCTCAATCATGGAGAGCACGCGAACGTTTCGAACGAACCGGGTCGGTCGCTTCCTCTATCTCAACATGAACAACCATGTGGAACACCACTTGTATCCACAGGTGCCGTTCTATGCCCTGCCGAAACTGCACGAGGCGGTAGCCGACCAGACCCCGGAGCCGGACCCGGGTTTCTGGCGCACAAACCTCGATCTTCTCTGGGTCGTAGTCCGACGTTCGCTCGGGCGCAACACCAAGGCGGCGTGGATCCGTCAGGCGCCGCACATGGTCAGCGACGGCGGCGCCTACTCGAAGATCGCAAAGGCGACGATGCAGTGAAGCGCATCTATACCTACGGCGGCAGACCGGCCCGGCGCAACCTGACGGTGGCCGACATGATTGCGCTCAAAGGCAAAGTCACCCTCTGTCAGACCTGCCCGGCGAACGAGGAAGAAGCGGCGGCCTGCGCGGAGGTGGGTATCGATGTGCTGAACACGTCCGATGCGGATCTTCCCGCCGTGCGGGCCGGTGCTCCGGAGACGTTCACCATCGCCGATCTCCCGATGACCGCTCACCAGACCTCCGACGACATCCTGCGCGCCGCCGTCACCGCGGCCGAAGCGGGAGCCGATGCGGTCTACACGCCGCGGAGTCTGGCGATGGTCGAGATGCTGGCCGGCGAGGGGCTGGCCGTTCAGGGTCATCTCGGCTTGGTGCCGAGGCTCTCCACGCAGCGCGGGGGCCTGCGGATAATCGGCAAGACGGCAGACGAAGCGATCGAGCTTGCCGAGGACTTCCGGCGGCTCGAGGACGCCGGCGCCTACGCGGCGGAGGTCGAGTGCGTGGCGGCGGAGGCGCTCGCCGTGATCGCCCCCCGCTCGAAGCTGGTCACTCACTCGATCGGCGCGGGATCCGCAGGCGACGTCATCTTCTTGTTTCTCGTGGACCTCTGCGGAGAGTCCGAACGGCCTCCCGCCCACGCCAGAGCCTTTGCCGATCTTCGGTCGATTCGGGAAATCCTCTCTGACGAGCGCCGTCGCGCCCTCGGCGAGTACCGGTCCGCAGTGACGAATGGCACCTATCCCGATGCGCAGACCTCAGTGTCGATGCTGCCGCACGAGCACGAAAAGTTGCTCGAAGCGCTCGACGTGCGACCGGTCTTCAGTCGGTAGGAAGTTTCACCATGGCCGAATGGATCCGTGCATGCGCCTGCGACGATATCGACGCTGAGGATCTCATTCGCTGGGACCACGACGGCCGCACTTACGCCATCTACAAGGCCGTAGACGGCTTCTACTGCACCGATGGCTTGTGCACCCACGAGGACCAGCACCTCGAGATGGGGCTCCTGACGGGCCACATGATCGAGTGCCCCCTTCACCAGGGCCAGTTCGACATCCGGTCGGGCGAGGTTCTCTCGCCACCGCCTTGCGTCGACCTCAACACTCATCCGGTAAAGACCGAAGACGGGCAGGTCTACGTCAAGGTCTAGCCGGTGCCCCAAGGGTCGGGCGCTCCTGGGGATCGCGTCAACAGCCCATTTGGCAAGAGGAGAGAGTCATGCAAAACCCACTAAGAAAGCCGCTCGTTCACGGCCTGGCCGCGGCGACAATCGCCCTTGGCGTCACGACCATGCCGGCCAATGCGGCGGAGAAGTTCATCTTCGCCCATGCAATGAACACCGATCACGTGTTCCACGCCCTCTCGGAACGTTTCATCGCCGAGGTGGGAGAAGACGCCGGAGTCTCGATCGCCTATCACCCGGGCGGTGATCTCGGAGACTGGGTGTCGCTGTTCGAGCAGTCCATGCAGGGCGTCGTTCCGATGACCCTGACCTGGGCGTCGTCGGACTTCGACAAGCGCCTGGACCTCATCTATCTCGGCTACATCGTGTCGAACTGGGAAGAGGCGAAGAACCTTTACGGCCCGGGCGCGGGCATGCTGGACGTGTACAACGACATGCTGGGCGACCTCGGCCTGCACGCCGTGGGAATCATTCCGACCGACTTCGGCTCGGTGGTGATCAGGAAGGGAGTCGGCAAGCTTCCGATGAACTATCCGGACGAACCCGCGGGCATGAAGATTCGGGTGCCCGGACTGTCGATTGCGGTCGACCGCTTCAACAACCTCGGATTCGCGGCGGTCCCCATTCCGCTCGCCGAGGTGCACACCGCGCTCCAGCTCGGCACCGTGGATGCGCGTTCGTTCTCGACCGCGGTCGAAACCTACACGCTGCGCGATGTGCTCGAAGCCAACATCCTGACCAATGACTACTTCGAGGTCGCCTTCTGGCTCGTGAACAAGGGATGGTGGGACGGACTGCCCGACGATGTACGCAACGCGCTGCAGGTCGCGGCCGATTCGACCATCGCATGGTCCTGGGAGGAGGCGGAGCGCAAGAGCGAAGAGTTCCTGCAGAAGGCCCGGGATGCCGGCATCAACGTCGTCGATCTGAGCGACGAGCAGATGGCCGCCGCCAAGCGGATCGTCTACGAGAAGGAGTGGCCGGCGATGGAAGCCGTGGTCGGCAAGGACATCATGGACAAGATTCGGATGGTTGTGGGAATCCAGTAAGGCTGCCCGCGAACCGTCCGGGTACGGCATCCGGGCGCCTCGTCGGCGCCCGGATGCCCCCCCTGAATCGGGAGTCGCCGCAATGGAACGTCAATCCGAGCAGCGTTCCCGGCCGCCGGTGGGCGCGGACTCGTTCATCTACGACCCCGAGCTGGCCGCGCCCAAGCCGCCTCCGCATCTCACTGCCATCCCGCAGGGAGAGCTGGGACCGGGGATGCGGAGACTGGTGGCGGTGGAAGCGATCTTCGAACGCATCTTTTACGTGTTCATCATCGTGTTCGGCCTGTGCCTCGCGGTGCTCATGTTCACGCAGGTCCTGCTGCGCTACGTGTTCGCCTCGCCCTTCGTAGGCATCGAGGAGCTGTCGCTGCTCTTCGGCGCCTGGTTCTACTTCCTCGGCGTCGCTTACGTCACCCGCAACGGAGAACACATCCACGGGGGCATCCTGACGATGGTCGTGACGAAGCAGAACACGGTGCGCGCCGTGCGTCTGGTCATGACGCTGCTCGGCATCGTGGCCTGTGTGATTTTCGGGTACTACGCGATCAGGTACGCCCTGTTCGAGATCAGCACCGGGCGGCTGAGCTCCTACATGCGCTGGCCGAAGGGATGGTGGTCGGCCTCCCTCATCTTCGGGTTCACCGGAACCGTGGCCTACATGGTGCTCCAGGCGCTCAACCAGTTCCTGGACTTGAGGTCGCATCTGCGCACGACGGGGAAGGGATAGCCATGCTCGTCTTCATCGGATCGCTGGCCCTGATCGTCGTCCTGCTCCTGGCGGAGATGCCGATTGCGTTCGCATTCGGTCTCGGCGCATTGGTGTTCGGAATCGCCTCCGGCTCGGACGTGTCCTTCCTCATCCCCTTCGGCTACCAGACGACCTCCAGCTTCGCACTGCTCGCGCTGCCCTTGTTCGTGATGGCCGGCACGGTAATGGCGCAGGGGGGCATCTCCGACCGCCTGCTGAACTTCGTCAACGCCTTCGTCGGAAGGCTCAAGGGCGGACTCGGCGCGGTGACCGTCGTGACCTGTGCCCTGTTCGGAGCGATCTCGGGATCATCCTCCGCGGCGATTGCCGCAATCGGCCAGATCATGATTCCGCGCATGGTCAAGGAAGGCTACCCGGCCGGCCATGCGACGGCGCTGGTCGCATGCTCTTCGGTTCTCGCACTGATGATTCCGCCGTCCATTCCGATGATCGTGTTCGCGGTGACCGGAGGGCTGTCGGTGGGTGCGGCGTTCCTCTCCACCGTCATTCCGGGCGCCATCCTCACGCTCGTCTATGTCGGCCTGAACTTCCTGTTCCTGCGCAATGTCGACACCATCAAGGTAGAGGAGCAGATACCGGTTGGCGAAGCGGTGCGAAAGATCGGAAAGACCGGCGCCGAAGCGTTCTGGGCGCTCCTGATGCCGGTCATCATCCTCGGCACCATCTACTCCGGGATCGCGACCCCGACCGAGGCGGCGGCGATCGCGCTGGTCTACGCGGTGTTCGTCGGGTTCTTCTTCTACCGGGGACTGACGCTGCGCAACTTTCCGTCGACCATTGTCCGGGCCGCGATCACGACCGGCTCGATCGTCGCGGTGCTTTTCTTCCTCTTCGTGATGAGCCGCGCGATGATTCTCCAGCAGGTGCCGAAGGAGGTGGCGGAGGCGCTGGTTGCGCTGACCGAGAACCGGATTCTCGTGCTGCTGATCATCAACGTGATCCTGTTGCTGATCGGGATGATCGTAGACGACGTGTCGGGGAGCGTGCTGGCGGCAATTGTCCTGCTGCCGGTGGCGACCGAAGTCGGTGTCCACCCCATCCACTTCGCGGCGATCGTCGGCACCAACCTCGGTCTCGGGAACGTGTCGCCACCCTGCGCGCCGATGCTCTACATGGCGGCGGGGGTGAGCAAGCTCACGCTCGACAAGTACGTCGTGCCGACGATGAAGCTGCTCACCCTGGGACACCTCCCGATGGTGCTCATCGTCACCTTCATTCCCGACCTCTCGCTGATGCTGCCGAGACTGGTGCTGGGAATCGAGTAGTGGCCGGTGAGCTCCAGCCGACGCATGCGGTTCGTGTGGTCGAACCCAAGGCGCAACGCAAACTGCTCCCCCACTCGGGCGCCGGGGGATCGCGATCACACTGAACGAATCGATGCCCTGAACGAGGTCGCCTGCGACCCTGCGGCCAGGCACGATTGCGCGGTGTCGGCGTGTCGGTCGGCGGCGCTGCGTGAGCTCCCCTTCGCAATCTGAGTGCGCTTCGGCGATTCGTGTTGCGCGCGCGAGCGCTTTCCGATTGACGCGCCGTCGGTTGTCGCACCAGACTGCGGCCGCTGTGGGCGTTGCAGTCGGATCGGGGGGAGGCGACGGTGCACGTTCGGACCATCGAAGATCGGCAGGCGGGGGGCTGGGAGATAGTGGTCGACTCCGGCCGGGTGCGCTCGCTGCGCTACGTGACCGCGGCGGACCGGGTCGGATTCTCGTTGCACCTGAACGTGAGCGAGTCCGGCGACGGGCGCCAGCTCTGGTACAAGCACCACTGGGAGGCGAACTACATCGTCTCGGGAGAAGCGACGCTCGAGGATCTGGATCGCGGCGACACCTGGCGCCTGCGCGCCGGGTCGCTCTATGTCGTCGGCCCCACGGACCGGCATCGCCTCGTAGACCAGAGGAACGTGTGCCTCGTGAGCGTGTTCTGCCCGGCGCTGCGGGGCGACGAGACCCACGACGCGCACGGCGCCTACCCGCCCACGGGCGAGGTGCCGGCCGGCCTGGGGCAGCTCTTCGTGGTGGACGCCGGCGCGCTTCGCGACGCGGGACACGAGAAGGTGGTGGCCAACGGCGAGGCGAGCACGCTGCGCATGCTGACGCAGCAAGACCAGGTCGGTTTCTCGCTCTCGGACGTTCAACTCGAGGAAGGGGCCCGGGCCGACCTCTGGTACAAGCACCATTGGGAGGCCAATCTCGTCATCGGGGGACGGGGGAGGGTGGCCGACCGGGAGAGTGGGCAGGAGTGGCCGCTCTCGTTCGGCACGATGTACCTCGTGGGGCTCAAGGATCGCCACGTTGTCCGGGCAGACGAGGACATGCACGTCTTGAGCGTCTTCTGTCCGCCGCTGACCGGCGATGAAGATCACGACGCCGACGGCGCTCTCGCGCCCAGCGGCCCGGTGCCGCCGGGCCCCGACGAAACCCACTGAAAGACTACCCGGAGGAGCACTTCACATGACCGAAATCACACGCCATCACGTCGGACCCCGGATGAGCCAGGCGGTGGAGCACGCCGGCCTGGTGTATCTCGCGGGCCAGGTCGCCGACGACCCCGAGGCCGACGTGACGACTCAGACCCGACAGATTCTCGCCAAGATCGACCGGCTGCTCGGGGAATGCGGCACCGACAAGTCGCGGGTGCTATGGGCTCAGCTCTGGGTCACCGACATGCGCAACTTCGCGGCCATGAACGAGGTGTGGGATGCCTGGATCGATCCGGCCAACCCGCCCGCCCGCGCCGGGCTGTGCAGCGCGCTCGCCACCCCCGACTGGAAGGTCGAAGTCATGGTGATTGCGGCGAAATGACGTAGTCGGCGCCCGCGTTCCGCGGGCGGAACGCGGGCGGGAGCGTCACGCCTTCAGCCGAGCGCGCGGCGGATCTCGTCGAGGCGCCGGGGGTCGGCGCAGCCCGGTTCCGTCTTGGAGTACTCCCCGGCGAGGATGCGCCTGGTCACCTCGCGCCCGAAGGCGCGCCGCAGGCGCAGGTCCGCTTCCGTGGCGGCAGGCGCCGGAACCTGCGCCACCGTGTTGTTGCAGTAGGTGGGGCGCTCCCCCGAACCGTCGAAGTGGAGCCCCTTGGGTGCCCTGCCTTCGGCCACCGCGTGGACCCCCTCCCGCACGAGGCGGCGGTACATGAGCACGCCTCGGTCGGTGGAGGCGAGGTTCTCGCGGGAGTGGAGAGTGATGGGGCCCTGCGACACCCAGGCGTCCCAGTCCCCGGGCGCGCGCTGGCGCTCCTCGTAAGGGGGATCGCCGGTCTGGCCGACATCTCCCGATCCGACGACGTAGCCGCCGCGGCGCAACTGGCGATCCACGTAGCCATCGCGGCCGGGAATCGCGAACTCCTTGTCGATGTCGCTCCAGCCGATGCTGAAACAGTTCGTGTCGTCGACCGGCACCACCCAGGAGAGCGCGCTGCCCCGCCGGTCGAAGAGGGTCTCGCTCTCCGCGTCGTTGATGCCGGCGACCCGCACCGCGTTCGGCAGCAGCATGTCGTTGGTGCGCAGGTACAGGTGGTCGCCCCAACGCCGCACCGTGACGTAGATCATGCCGGTCGGCGTCTCCACCCACTCCATGGTGGGTATCTCTCCGTACACCGGTTCGAACTGCACGCCGAAGAGGCGAGTGTGCAGGAAGCTCAGGTGGATGGGATCTGTCTCGTTCTCGTTGACCTGCAGCCAGTTGCAGGGGGAGTGGCGCACCCGCATGACGCCGGTGGCTCCGGCGTGCTCGAAGGCGTCGAACACCGGAAAGGGCGGACGTTCCTCGGGCGGGCCCATGTACGCGAACACCAGACCGCGCCACACCTCCACCGGGTAGGCGCCCTGGCACAGCCGCCTGCGCAGCGAGCTGCCGGGCGGCTCGCCGGGAGTGTCGAGAATGCGGCCATCGACATCGAAGTGCCAGCCGTGGTAGCAGCAGCGGATGCCGCGCTCCTGCACCTTGCCGAATTCGAGCGAGGTGCCGCGGTGCACGCAACGCCGTTCCAACACCCCGACCAGGCCCCTGCCGTCGCGGAATGCCACCAGGTCTTCGCCGAGGATGCGGATGGCGCGGGGAAGGTCCCCGAGCTCCGCCTCGACGCACACCGGCTGCCAGAATCGGCGCAGGTACTCGCCGCAGGGGGTTCCGCGCCCCACCCGGCAGAGCTCCTCGTCCGGATGACCGTCCCGCGCGCTGTCGTAGGCGCCGTAGGGGTGCCTGAGGGCTTTGCCGCGCTTGCGCATGGTGTTCGCTCCTCGTCAATGAAAGGCGTTGGCGTGCGTAGCCAAGCCCCTGAACCGGTGTGTGAAGTGGCTGCGGGCAGGATATGTCCGACAGGGGAAGCGAGAGAGTGTACTCCGCATCAGCGCGCTTCGAGCGGTCTTGCGGCGGGGTCGGGAAGGGTCGTCCTGGGCAACGAGGCGCGGGCGCCGTGCGTCTGCACCGAGACCCAGAGCCACACCTCCAGGGAGCTTGCCCTGACTCGTTGTTCTGTGTGGATTCCCGCGGATCAAGGGAATGACGGAAACTGCTTCTCGCCATTCCCTTGATCCGCGGGAATCCACCCGAGGCCGTGTAGCTCTCGTTGGCAGCACAGGTTCGGCCAGCGTGAAATGCCCCTGGCCCGGGGCCGCCCGTGGCTGGCAGGACTCGGGCGCGGGCTGCTATCTTGCCTGGCGGTGGACGAACTTTCGAAGTTGATTCCCATTCGTCGCGGCGAGGATTCGCAGCGCGAAGCGCCGCATCTCCCTTCCGCGGGTGCGCTCGACTGGGCGCCCCGGCAACCGGAAGCGCCATGGCGCCTCGCCGTCGTGGAGGAGTGGTTCGCCCGCGCCCGTCAGGCAGGATTCGACACCATCGCGGAACGCCGTCGGGCGCGCCTCGCCCGTGAACGCGAGCAACTCGCCTCCCCTCGGAAAGCCGACAAGGAGCCCTGAATCGGCACCCTGAGAGTCGCATGAGGGGTGCGTTTCTAAGTACAATCCCCTAGCGCGCCCTATGCAGGTGATGGAGGGCGCGCCGCAGCCTGTGAGGGGGCGCCCGGACGGTGCGGCCGGCGCGCGGCGTTTCAACTTTGATACGAGGGGGGAGATATGACGCCTGAAGAACTCGAGGCGGCAATCGCCATGACCACCACCATTAACTTGGAGGTGTACTACTACTGGTGTACGGCGATCATGATTCTCATCCACGCGGGATTCATGATGTACGAGATGGGCGCGTCGCGGGTGAAGCACGTGCTCGCGTCCGGCACCAAGAACATCCTCGCGTTTGCATTCATGATTCCGACGTTCTGGATGTTCGGGTGGTGGATCTACCTGGCCATGATCAACGGCTTCGTGCCGGATTTCGAAGCCGGCCAGTACGGGGTGCCCTGGAGCGAGTGGATGGGGCCGAACCTGCAGGACAACGCCACCGGCGTGTTCTGGGGGGCCTTCACCCTGTTCGCATGCACCACCGCATCCATCATGTCGGGCTCGGTGATCGAGCGCATCCGGCTTTCTTCGTTCCTCATCCTCGCGGTGGTGCTCGGCTCGGTGGCGTGGATCCTGTCCGCGTCCTGGGGATGGCATCCCGACGGATGGATGGTCACCAGGTGGGGCTACCATGACTTCGGCGCGTCCGGCGTGGTGCACATCATCTCGGGCTTCTTCGCCCTGGGGATCCTGATTCCGCTCGGTCCTCGGGTCGGGCGATTCAACCCCGACGGCTCCGCCAACGTCATCCGCGGCCACAGCCTGCCGATGACCATGGTCGGCCTGATGCTGATCGTGGTCGGGTTCTTCGGCTTCCTGGGCGGCTGCGTGATCTACGGCGGCACCGGCCAGTGGACCAACATCTACGGGATGCCCACCACCCTGTCGACCATCTTGTTCAACACTCTCATGGGAGTGGCAGGCGGCATGATCGGCGGCTACACGATGACCCGCGATCCCTTCTGGGTGATGTCGGGGGCCCTGTGCGGGATCATCTCGGTCGCGGCCGGGATGGATCTCTACTATCCGGGCTTCACCTTCGCGCTCGCCTTCCTCGGCGGCATCATCGGCCCGGCCTCGGCCAAGGTGATCGAGCGCTTCGGAGTGGACGACGCGGTCGGCGCGGTGTCGGTGCACGGCACCTGCGGCATCGTCGGCGTGCTGGGGGTCGGCATCTTTGCAGGCGGTTATCCGCAGTTTTCGGATGCCGTTCCCACCATCACCTTCGGCGGCCAGTTCATGGGCATGCTGGTGATGGTCGCCCTCGGCTTCATTCCGGGCTACGTGCTCGCGATGATCCTGAAGGGCTTCGGCGTCCTGCGGGCCAGCGAGCCGATTCAGGAGATGGGAATGGACGTCGAGGTCGAGAACACGGCGTACCCCGAGGGCATGGCCTCCAACCTCTGAGGCGCCCGACCGAATCGAAGGAGACTCACTCATGTTCAACTCCAGTCCAATCGAATCGTGGGAAGGCGCCGGCGCCTTCTACACGTTCTTCGGCGGTGGAGCCCTGTTCTGGTTCTGGGTTGCCGTCATTTGCCTGATCATCCCGATCTGGGTGGCGTTGCGCGCGGAGAAGGCGGCGGAGGACCGCCACGGCTAGCCCGGAAACCCAACCCCACCAGCCAGCCCGTCCCCTTGGGGGCGGGCAGTACCGGACACGCCACGGATGGCGTTTCCGGACCAGGAACGATTCCGGTCAAGCGAAAGCCGGCTCGAGGGAGCCGGCTTTCGCGCGACTCCCCTGGCGCTTCCGCGTCCCGGCGAGAGTGGGCCCCGCCGCCGCACGGGAGCGGCAACGAGCGCCTGCTACCCTCGCGTGACTACCTCCACGTGGTCGCCCGCGTGGACGACTCCCTCGCCTCGCGGGATGAGGTGAATGCCGAAGGCCGGGCCACCGGCGCCGAAGCGGCGGTACGTGGAAAGGGTACGCAGGGGTTCCTGGTGCTCGTCGCGGACCCCGCTCTCCGGATCGATGGTGGTGAAGACGCAGCGCCGGCAAGCCTGCGCGCAGTCGAACTCGATGCCGCCGATGCGCACCCGGCGCCAGTGGTCTTCGTCGTAGGGCGCGGGCGCCCTCCGCACCACCAGATTCGGCCGGAAGCGCTCCATCGTCACCTCTATCGGGGCACGCGCATCGAGATCGGCGAGTGACGCCTCGGTGGTGAGGAGGAGCGGGCACTCGTCGGCAAAGCTCACCTCGTCGCCCGGCCGGCCACCCCGCTCCGCGGTCACTGCACGCCGGCAGTCGCGGCCCATGTGCACGAGGTGGCACTCCGTTCCGAGATAGTCCCGGAACCACCGGTCGACTCGGGCGCCACAGCCCAGCGCCTCGCAGGGGTCCTCGAACACGAACACCCGGCGAGGGGTTCCTTCGTCGGGTCCCCCGACTTCGAGCTCCGGCATCGCCGGTGCGCGCAGGATGAGCCTTCCCTCCTGGAGCTCCGCCTGGACCTCGAGCAAGGCCGGGAACTCCCGCCCGGTGAGGGTCTCGCCTTCGGCATCCACCAGCATCCAGCGCCGATCGAAGTCGAGTCCGCGGGGGCCGACCACGGCGCGCTCCATCGCAACGGGCGCGCAGGATTTCACCGGGTAGACGGTGATGCCGCTCACGTGCATTTCATTCATCGAGCCGCTCTGCCCTCATTCGCCGCAGCGCGGGCGGAATCGACCTCGCCCTGATCGCCCCAACCCGGCCTAACCGGAACCAAACTCACGCGAAAGCGGGGCTGAATCCACGGCTCACGAACCATCTTCGCCCTCTTTGCATGAGACTTCACCGACAAGAGACTCGAGCGCCGGGCGCTTCATGCCGTGGCCTCTCTGGTTCACCCTGCGGAGGCCAGCTCATGACCGAGCTCGGGGTTCTGCTCGAGCAGGCGTGCGTAAGCTCCCTCCAGTATCTCTTCGCTCGCCGCTTCGCCCTCGTCCACCGTCGCCTCGACCGATTCGAAGATCCGGTGCTTGGCGTAGAAGCGCCAGTGTACGGGAAGGCGCCAGAGCAGTTCGTGGAGCCGCTCGTAGGCTGAGCGCGTCCACCGCGTCTCGAAGGCGACCCGGCCCGGGCTGTGGCCGAAGAACGTGTCGCCGGCCTGATCCGCCATCTCCGCGCGCCGGCGCCCGGTCGCCTCGGCATCGATCGCATCGTCGCGGATCACCACCCCGTAGTCTCTCTCCGCTCCCTCCACCGAGACGAAGCCGCGGCGCAGGTCGGTGAGCACTTGCTCTGCGGGGCGCTCGTACGATGGCCCATACCCCCCGCCCCCGGCCGCGGTGATGCGCACGATGTCCCCCGGGTCGACGGTGACGACATCGGTGTTGCCGAGATCGACCTCGTGGTTGGAGCCGGGGTTGAGGACGAAGGCGGAGGACTTGCCCGCCGCGCCGCCTGCGATGCCCCAGGGCGTGAAGCGCACCCGGTCCCGGTTGCGGGCGGTGAGCACGGTGTGGGGCGAGAAGACCTGGAAGGTCATCGAGGTCGCGAGACCGCCACGGCAGCGGCCGGCGCCCCCGGAGTCCCGCGAGAGCGAGTACTCGAGGATCTTGATCGGAGTCTCCGCCTCGTTGATCTCGACCGGCGTGTTCTTGAAGAAGGCCTGGTTCGCCCCGTTGCCTTCGGTGCCGTCGCCCTCCGCGCTGCCGCCCGCCCCCGCGGTGATGGGACTGATGTTGGCCATGACCCTTCGGCCGGTGCGGTTGTCGGTGGTGCGCACGTTGAGCAGCGGTCCGCCCCCGCCCGGTCCGGCCTGGAGCTGGTCGGGCAGGGCCTGGGCGAATGCGCCGAAGATGGTGGACATGATCCGCACCGTGCCGAGGCTGCGCATGCCCACCGCGGCTGGAAACTGGGGGTTGACGATCGAGCCCTCGGGGAGGATGCAGCGACTCGAGCGCGCGAGCCCGGCATTGCGCAGAATGGTGGGGTCGAGGGTGTACAGCACGTAGACGAGGCCCACCATCATCAGCACGTGGCGTTCGTCGCCGCCGGTGGGGATGTTGATCGAGGAGGCGAGCTGCGGGTCGCTGCCCGAGTAGTCGAAGGTGATCTCCTCGCCGTCGACGACGAGGTTCAGCGCAATCCGGGCCGGATAGCCGCCCGCGGTGTCCTCGTCCATGTAGTCGGCGAAGAAGTACTCGCCGTCGGGGATCCTGCGGATGACGTTGCGGGCCTGGCGCTCGGCGTAGTCGAGAAGGTTCTCCGCGCCCTGGCGGAAGGTGTCGGATCCGAAGCGCCGGACGATCTCGTGCACCTTCCGCTCACCGGTGTTCATCGCCGCCGCCAACGCCTTCAGATCGCCCCAGTTCTGCTCCGGCATGCGCACGTTGGTGAGGATTATCCGCAGCAGCTCCTCGTTCAGCTCCCCGCGGCGATAGAGCTTGGTGGGCGGGATGCGGATTCCTTCCTGGTGCACCTCGGTCAGGGTGCGCGAGAGGCTCGCGGGCACCGCCCCGCCGACATCGGTGTTGTGGATGTGGCCGGCCACGAAGCACAGCAGATGGCCTTCGTGAAACACCGGCTTCCACAGGTGCACATCCGGGGAGTGTGTGCACACGAAGCCGCTGTAGGGGTCGTTGGTGAGGCAGATGTCGCCCTCGTGGTACTCGTCGATGAGGGAGAGCGCGTTGGCGTAGTCCAGTCCCACGAACCAGGTCGCGCCGAGCGCAAACGGCGAGGCGAAGGTCTTGCCCGCGGGCGTCACGATGCCGATGGTGAAGTCCTCGCTCTCGCGCACGAAGGTCGAATGGGCGGTGCGCAGCAGGGTGCGGGCCATCGTCTCGGCCGCGGCCGAGCAGTGGTTGGCGAAGATCTGCAGGGTGACGCTGTCTACACTCATCGATGCCTGTCCAATCCGGCGCAACCGAAGCCGGGCTCGTTGGTTTCCACTTGAACGGAACTTCCCATAACCATTTGTTTTTCGTGGATTCCCTCTTCCGCGGGAATGACGAGATGCTCCCAAACGCCACTCCACGTCATTCCCGCACAAGCGGGAATCCACGATCCACGAACATTCTTCGTCATTGTGTATGAGACCTCACGGGTAAGGGTTCAATCGCGTTCGCGCTGCAGCAGCAGGTTGCGGTAGCCGTCCACCCGACCGGCAAAGCCGGCGGCCACGCACACCGTGGTGTCTTCCTGGGCGACCACCGCGGGGCCTTCGATGCGGTCTCCCGGCTGGAGGCGCCGGCGCAGGAAGAGGGGCACTTCTTGTTGGCGGCCTCCCGCGTGGACCGGTATCCGTTGCTCCGGCTTCGCTCGACCCTCACGTTCCGCCTCCCGGGTGAAGACCGGCTTGGTCGTGCGTCCGAGCGCGACCAGGCGCAGGTTGATGACCTGCACCGGCGCCTCCCGGTCCGAGTGGTAGTAGAGCCTCTGGTGGGCTTCGTGGAAGGCGTCGGCGAAGGCTTCCAGATTGCCGTTTTCTATCGCCCCAGGGTCCAGGTCGGTCTCGACCTCGAAGGACTGGCCCCGGTAGCGCATGTCGGCGGAGCACAGGAACTGCGCTTCCCCCGAGTAGCCCTGTTCATCATGGAGCCAGCGCGACCCTCGAGCGCGGAGCGCCGCGAACTCCTCCTGGATCGATCCGGCGGCGCCGGAGTCATCGAGGTCGAGGTACACGGTCTTGATGAAGTCGTTCTTGAGGTCGGCGATGAGGCCCCCGAGCGCGCTCAGCACGCCCGGCGTCGCCGGCACCACCACGTCGCGCAGGCCGAGTTCGTCGGCGAGGAAGCAGGCGGTCATCGGCCCCGCGCCGCCGAAGGCGAGCAGCGCATGGTCGCGGGGATCCACGCCGTAGGCCGACATCAGCTTGCTCACCTCGAGGTACATGCCCGACACCGCGATGCGCAGGATCGATTCCGCCGCGTCCTCGACCGACATCCCGAGGGGGTGCGCGAGGGTGTCCACGGCGCGGCGCGCCGCCTCGCTATCGACCTGCACCGCGCGGTAGCCGATGTCCACCGCGCCCACGTAGCCCAGCACCGCAAAGGCGTCGGTGAGGGTGGGGCGGGTGCCGCCCCGCCCGTAACAGGCGGGACCCGGGTCCGCGCCCGCGCTCTCCGGGCCGACCTTGAGCGTACCGAGATCGTCCACCCACGCGATCGAGCCGCCGCCGGCGCCGATCGAGGTCACCGAGACGCTCGGGATGTAGATGGGGTAGCCGCCGACCATCTCGCCGATGCCGTACTGCGGGCGGGCGTTCTGAATGAAGGCGACGTCGGCACTCGTGCCGCCGACGTCGAAGCTGATCGCGTTCGGGAAGCCGGCGAGCTCCGCGACGTGGCTCGCGCCGATGACTCCGGACGCCGTGCCGGACAGGAGCATCTGCGCGCAGGCGGTCTTGCCCTGCTCCGCGCTCATGACCCCGCCGTTCGACTTGGTGACCAGGGCGGGCGCGGGCACTCCGGCCTCGCCGAGCGCCGCCTGCAGAGAGCCCAGGTAGCGGCTCACGCGGGGCTGCACGTACCCGTGAATCACCGCGGTGACGGTGCGCTCGTACTCGCGGACGATCGACCATACCTCGCTCGAGCAGAACACCGCGAGCTCCGGCGCGAAGCGGCGCACCAGCGCCACCACTTCCCGCTCGTGCTCAGGGTTGCGGTAGGCGTTGATGAGGGCGATCACGATTCCCTCCGCCCCGAGCGCGCGGGCGCGCGTGACCGCTTCCGCCACGCTTCGCTCGTCGACCGGAGTTTCGGCGCGGCCGTCGCTGCGCATGCGCTCGCGCACCGGTATCACCCGGTCCTTGGGCACCAGGGGGTCGGGCCGGCGCGACTTGAGATTGTAGGGATCCGGCATCTTGAGCCGGGCGATCTCCAGCACGTCGACGAAGTGCTCGGTGGTGAAGAGGCAGAGCCGGATCCCCTTCTTCTGGATGACAGTGTTGACGCCCACCGTGGTGCCGTGGGTGAAGTAGCCGATCTCCGCCGGGGAGACCGAGAAGCGCTCCTCGAGCTGCCTCAGCCCTTCGATCACCTCGCGTCCCGGCGTCTCCGGGGTGGAGAGTACCTTGAGCGCGTGCACCTGCCGGGTTTGCTCGTCGAAGGCGCAGAAGTCGGTAAAGGTCCCACCGATGTCCACCCCGACCCGGTAACGTGTCCCTGATTCGGCCATGAATCTCCTTTTCGCGCGGCTCGTGCTCGAGGTGACAGGTCGCGGCAACGGACCCCGTCGCCGGATCCCGGGGCGCGTATCGTAGTGGATTTGCGCACGTGTGGCCCTGCCGTTCGGGCGCGACGGATGCCGGTCCTGGACGACTCGAAGGCGCGCGCGAATCGCATTCCTGAATGCTCCCTCCCGAAGCAGGCGGAGCGGCGGTGAGGACTTCGCGAGGACCGATGTCGCGAGCGTGCGGTGACGGGACGGGGGCCACGCAAGCCGCGGTGCGTTGAGGAGCCGCTGATCGAGACGCTACGTCTGTCGGCCAGCTACCCAGCGCAGGGTCGTCGCGAGCGCGACCTCTTCCAGGTTGTCGCCCTCGCCGCCTCGGTCGATGACGAGGAAGCGCTGCGCTCGGTCCACCAGCAGCGGGTGGTGCCAGGTGCCGGCGCGGTAGTTGACGCCTTCGGTACCGCGGGCCCGGAAGACCCGTACGTCCGCCACATCCGGCGTGGAGGAGACCACCACCCACCAGTCGTACGGGTCGATGGGGATGAAGGCCTGGCTGCCGAGGGGATGCCGCTCGAGCATGGCCGCCTCGAGCGGACGCGGGCGGCCGAGAAAGAAGTTGACGAGCAGGCGTCCACCATGACCGAGGACTTGAGGTTCGAAGAGATCGTGCACCCGGGTGGTGAAGCCTTCGTTGATCTCGAAGCGGCGGGGGTGCGACGCCGCGTCGATGACGTCGCCGAAGGGTGCAAATGCCTCGCGGCAGAGCCGCTGCGGCTCAATCACCATGGCGCGTCCCGAACGCGCGGATGCGGGAAACTCCGCCGTCCGGGTGACAATTCACCCTGAGGTGCGTGATCGGTGCGCCTGCCGCAACGGAAAAGCGGTGAATCCGGTCCGCTGCGATCGGCTGCTCGGCCAGCAGCTCCGGCCAGAACATCGCCTGGGCCACCAGTGCGTCTTCGGGCATGCCGGACGCTTGGGCTCCCTGCACGGACACCGTGTCGGGGTAGTTGCCCTTGAAGTGCGCGGTGTCGATCTCGATCTCGTCCACCACTCCGGGCACTCCGAGCGCGATGATCATCCACTCGTTGCCAGGTGCCCGCCGGCGAGCGGTCTCCCAGCCGTCGCCCATGTTGATGCCGCGTCCCGGCCTCAGCACGACTTCCGGGTCTCCGTAGTGGGCGTCGGAAACCGCCACTACGCGTCCGCCGTTCAGCAATGCCGAGAGCTCCGTCCGCTCGCCGGGCGCGCACTCGACTTCCGGTTGGCCGATGACTCGCAGCCGCGCGAGCCCGCCGTCGGGGTAGATGCGAAGACGCACCCAGCGATAGACGGTGTTCCGGTCGATACACTCGACTGAGCGCCGTGTATCTTCCTCCAGACTCGAGTACGCGGTCAGCGGCTTCCATTCGTCGGCGTCGGGGGCCGGATACCCTTCGCCTGTCGCTCCGTCGAGCGCGGCGCCGGGCGGGTGGTTGCCCGTGAAGTGGCGGGTATCGAGCTCGAAACGCAGGAGGCGTCCGGGCGCGGCGAGGCGCACCACGCACCAGTCGAAGCCGCCGCTCCTTCGCCGCCGCGTCTCCCATCCGTCCATCCAATGGCCGTGGTCGTCGAATCGATCGGGATGGAACACCGGTTCCGCATCGTCTATCAGCCGGGACGCGGCGGCGAAGAACTCATCGCTGCATGCCACCGCTTCCGCCCCGAGCCGGGCGCTCGCCAGATTGATGCCCACGTTCATTCAGTCTCCTCCTTCCATCCACGTGTCGGCGGTCGAGTAGAGCGCTTTTCTCGGCCGCGGCTAGCTGATGTCGCCCCGATCCGGCTCTCGGACAATCCCGGAGGCGGAAGTGAGCGCCAAGTCTATGCGCCGTCGCTCTCGAGGACTACGTACACGCACGCAGCGGGGGAAGCCGGAGCCTCCTCCGACAGATGGCAGCGGGACGCGTCGCGATGTACGCTTCCAACGATAAGGCGATAGTGACCAGACCCGATTGGAAAGGAGAACCATCATGGGTACCACCTACGTTGACGTGACGATCCGCAACCCTGCCGATCCCGGACGAACCTGGACGGGCGAATTCCTGGTCGATACCGGTGCATTCGACTCCCTCGTCCCGCGCACGCACCTCGAAGCCATCGGCCTGGTTCCCAAGGGCCGCCGGGAGTACACCCTCGCCGACGGAAGCAAGAGCGAGCTGGACATCACGACGGCCGACATCGAGTTCCATGGAGAAGTCGTCGGCGGCACGATCGTGTACGGCGATGCGGACTCGGTGCCTTTGCTCGGGGTGACCGCACTCGAGTCCGGTGGCTTCGAAGTGGACCCTCGCGCGCAGGAGTTGAAGCGCGGGCCCGCGATTCAGTTGTAGGCATCGGCTCCGATCATCCCCGGCTAAACCGGGAGGGATGGGGAGGGGCTACCTGACGCGCCCCGCGAGGCCGCGGCTCCGCTGGCCTCTGAAAATCAGCGTCGAGAGCAGCACCAGAAGCAGCGACGCGCTCAGGATGAGCGCGGCGAGGGCGTTGGCGGTGGGGGTGACGCCGATGCGCATCATCCCCCAGATCATGGTGGGGATGGTGGCGTTCGCGCCGATCACGAAGTTGGTGATCACGAACTCGTCGAGCGAGATGCCGAAGACCAGGATCGCGGCGCCGATGAGGGTGGGGGCCATGATCGGCAGCGTCACCGTGCGGAGCACCCGGGCGGGCGAGGATCCCAGGTCGCGGCCCGCCTCCTCGACCTGGCGGTCGAAGTCCAGGAGCCGCGCCCGCAGCACGAGCACCAGGAAGGGCAGGCAGAAGAGCACGTGCGCGACGATGACCGACCCGATGCCGGTGCGAAGCCCGAGCACGCCGAGCCCCGAGAGCAGCGAGACGCCGATCACGATGCCGGGCAGGACCAGGGGCCCCACCGTCATTCCGAACAGGGTGCGGCGCAGCGCGAAGCGGCGACGCACGATCGCGAAGGCGGCCGGGGCGCCGATCGCGAGCGTGATCGCCACGGTGGAGAAGGCCACGATGAGGCTCGCCTCGATCGCGTCGTGGAAGACCGCATCCCCGAGGAGCTTCGCGTACCAGTCCAGCGTCAGCCCCTTGAGGGGAAAGATCCCCGCGGTGGAGGTGTTGAAGGAGACCACGACGACGATGACGAGCGGGGTGTAGAGGAAGACGAGAATCGCGCCGAGCGCGATGTGGATCCAGGGCGCCCGCCGGAGCGTCCGGCTCACCACTCCACCTTGTCGGCCCCAGGCCGCGCCGCGCCGCGCGAGCCCCTGCAGGGTTCGCAGCGCCACGAGGCCCGCCCCTGCGAGCACCGCGAACGCTACCGCGAAGGCCGCGAGCAGGGTGATCGCCAGCGCCGCGCCGAGCGGCGCGTTGCCGGAGAAGCCGAACTGGTCCGCGATCACCCGGCCGATCATCACGCCGTCCGGCCCGCCGACCAGTTGCGGGGTCACGTAGTCCGCCGATGCGAGCACGAAGCACACGAGAAAGGCGGCGGCAAGGCCGGGCATGGCGAGCGGTATCAGCACGTTCAGCAGGGTATAGAGCGGTCCCGCGCCGAGATCGCGCGACGCTTCCAGCACCTGGCGGTCGACGTTCTGCAGCGCGGCGTAGATGGGGAGCGTCGCGAGCGGGATGAGGATGTGGACCAGGGTCACCACGATCGCGAAGTTGCCGTAGAGGAGGAAGGAGAGCGGCTCGTCGATCGCGCCCACCCATATCAGCATGAGATTGATCACGCCGCTCGGCCCGAGGATCGCCTTCCAGGCGTAGATGCGCACGATGTACGAGGACAGCATCGAGACCATGAAGAGCGCGAGCACCGCCGCGCTCCATCGTCCGAGCGTGAAGGTCAGCGCGTAGGCGGCGATGAAGGCGATCGGCACCGTCACCAGCGCCACCGTCAGGCCGATCCGGAAGGACTTGAGGATCAGCTTGACGTAGAGCGGACGCTCGATGAGCTGAAGATAGTTCGCGAGCGTCGGGTCGCGCGACACCGAGAAGAGATCGGCGGTCCAGGTGCTGGTGATCACGAGCGCGACGAGGGGAGCGGCGAGCAGCGCGAGGAGGTAGAGCGCGAGCGGGCTCGCCGGCCAGGGCAGCCACCGCCCGAGACGATCGTTCACGCCGCCCGGTCCAGCACCACCGCGTGTTCCTCGGCCCAGGTGACGCCGACCTCGTCGCCGACGTCGAGGCCGTCTACCCTCGCGGTATCGACTCTCAGTTCCACATTGCCGGGCAACATCACGATGCAGCGGGTCATCGCGCCGGTGAACATGATGTCCTCGACCCGGCCGTCGACGAGACCTTCGCCGGCCGCGGTGAACGTCACCGCTTCGGGCCGGACGAGAAGGGCGGCCTCTCCCGTGCGATGACCCTCGCCCGTCGCTCTCGCCGCCACGCGGCGCCTGCCGCCCTCCGGCACCACGATGCGGGTGTCGCCCTGTGCTTCATGCACTTTGCACGGCACGAAGCTGCTCTCGCCCACGAAGCTCGCCACGAATCGGCTCCGCGGCGAGCGGTAGATCTCTTCCGGCGCCCCGACCTGAGCGATGACGCCGTGGTCCATCACCGCCACCCGATCGCTCATCGTGAGCGCTTCGCCCTGGTCGTGCGTGACGTACACGAAGGTGGTCTCGAGCTGGCGGTGGATGGCGCGAAGCTCCACCTGCATGCGTTTTCGGAGCTTCAGATCCAGCGCGGCGAGAGGCTCGTCGAGCAGCAGCACCTCGGGCTGGTTCACGAGCGCGCGGGCGAGCGCCACCCGTTGCTGCTGTCCACCCGAGAGCTGTTGCACCGCGCGGCGCGCGAACTCCGACATTGCGACCAGATCCAGCGCCGAAGCCACCTGCTCGCTCACCCGTTCGCGCGGCATCCCTCGCGCCACCAGGCCGTAGGCGACGTTGCCCGCCACGTCGAGGTGGGGAAAGAGCGCGTAGCGCTGGAACACCATGTTGACGGGCCGGTGCTCCGGGGGATCCCAGGTTACATCCCGACCCCCCAGCAGAATGCGCCCCTTCGAGGGTTCCTCGAACCCTGCCACCATCCGCAGCAGGGTGGTCTTGCCACAGCCGCTCGGGCCGAGCAGGGTCAGGAACTCGCCGCGCTCGATCTCGAGCGATACGTCATCGACGGCGGCCGTTTCGCCGAAGCGTTTGGTGACGCCGTCGATGTCGACCCGGCCGCGCGCGTCGGGCCCCTGCCCGCTCTCGCCCATGTGCCGCGTTCGCCCGCGGGCGCGATCAGAGAGACTTGAACTCCGACCAGCGCTGCACCCACTCGGGATGGGTCGCGAGCGTTCCCCCCTCGCTGTCGACGGGCGCGCCTCCGTAGAGCGGAGCCAGCTCGAAGGCGGCGTCGAGGTCGTCGTAGGGGTAGAGCGCGTTGATGTCGGCCTGGATGTCCGGCAGCGCCTTCGGGTTGCACATGCCGAGGAAGGTGTAGTTGCCGATCACCGCCTGGCCGTGGGGGCTGATGGTCGCGTCCATGACCGCGTAGGCGCCGGCGAGGTTCGTGGCGCCGGTGACCACCTCCCAGCAGTCCACGTAGCTGATGCCGCCCTCCTTGGGCACGGTGGCGCTCACCTTCCGGCCGTCGGCGCGGGCGAGCGCGACGGTGTTCATGATGTCGACGATGGAGGCCGCGATCTCGCCCCGCTTGTACATGGCGGGGAGCTCGCCGTAGCTCGGCGCGATGGCGAGGAGCTGGGGCTTGAGCCGGGCCGCCAAGCGGATGCACTCGTCGAGCTGCTTGGGCGTGAGGCGGTTCGCCTCCTGGTAGCCGGCCCAGCGCGCGAAGGTGCTGATGCCGGCGTAGGCGTCGTCCACCATTGCGATCTTGCCCTTGAGCTCCGGACGCATGAGGTCTTCGTAGGATTCCGGCTTGTCGGTCTTCTCCTCGTCGTAGCACACGAGGATCGGACCCCAGGCGATCGGCACCGCGTACACGTGGCCGTTGCGCCGGAAGGCCTCGTCCTGGCGGAAGAAGGGGAAGAGGTCGTCGAAGTGCGCAAGCAGCGAGGTGTCGATGGGCTGGATGCGGTTCAGCTTGACCAGCGCATTGAGCTGACCCTGGAAGATGGTCATCAGGTCGAAGTCGCCCGGGTTCGTGGTCTTGGTGATGGTGTCGTCGTTCTGGGCCATGAAGGAGCGCTTCACCTCGACATCGAGGCCGGTGAAGGCTTCGGCCGGCTCGTAGCCTTCCCAGGCGAGGATGTTGACATCGCCGGTGGCGGCCGCGATCTCGTCGCGGGAGAGCGCGCCGGCCGTCCCGGGCAGGGTGAGTCCGGCGCCGGCGAGCGCGGCGGCGGCGCTGCCCTGAAGGAAGCGGCGGCGCGGCATCAGGGCGCCTCCGGCCTGCATGGCGAGTCGGTTGAGAGTGGAATCCCAGGTCATCGTATGGTCCTCCTCACGCGGGTTGTCGATCGGACGCGCAGCGGTGCGTTCGGCGGCAGGTGCGTGGAGCCGGCCGCCTTTCCTGCTGGCGAGCGCATCATACAAAGGCGGGAGGGTGGGGCAAGCGCGGCACCCGGCAGGGGTCGTCTTCGAGGCCGGCTTCCCCGAGGGCCCTTTCGCGGCCGAACGCGCCGGGGTAGAACGCGATGGCCGTGTCCAAGTCACCGAGCGCGAGCGAGGCGCGGCGCCGGCAGGTGGCGCGGACGGCGGGAGTCGGAGGCAGGCTGGAGGTGGGAGGGGGCTGATACCATAGCGGTCTCCGGGAACCCGGAATCACCGGTCCCGGGTACGGCCATCGCACCTGCCCATCCCTTTCAACCCCGATCCATCCTTTGTCGACAGAGCCCCGTGCAGCCTGGCGAAGAACCGTTCGCAACTTTCGGGTGCACGCCGCCGTGGAACTTGCCATGACTCCGTGTTTTTCGTGGATTCCCACGCGTCTTCCGTCATTCCCGCGGAAGCGGGGATCCGGAAAACCTGATTCCGGTTGCGCGGGTTGGTGAATCCGATGTCGGAGAGATCACTGCTCGAGGGGCGGCGGGCCCTCGTTACCGGTGCGAGCGGCGCCATCGGCGCCGCGATCTGTCGCGAGTTCGAGCGCCACGGCGCCGAGTGTGTCGGCGTCGATGTGGCGCCCGGTCCGGGGGGCATCGCCTGCGACGTGAGCGACGAGGTCTCGGTGGGCGACGCCTTCGGCGAGGCGGTCCGCGGCGGGCCCCTGCACGATGTCGTGCACGCGGCGGGCATCGTCTCGGTGGGGTCGGTGGCGGAGCAGTCGCTCGCGGAGTTCCGCCGGGTCATCGACATCAACCTCGTCGGCACCTTCCTCGTCGGCCGCGAGGCCGCGCGTCGGATCGAAGACCACGGCGCCATCACCCTCATCTCTTCCCAGGCGGGGCTCAAGAGCGGCGCCTTCTGGAGCGCGTACTCGGCTGCCAAGGCGGGGGTGCTGCGGATCATGGAATCCCTCGCGCTCGAGCTCGCGCCGCGCGGGGTGCGCGCCAACGCGGTCTGTCCCGGGGAGGTCGAGACCACGATGATCGTCGACGCGATGGCGGGGATCGCAGAGCTGCGTTCCCTCGCGCCCGAGGCGGTGCGCAAGGCATACACCGACGAGATCCCCCTCGGGCGCTTCGCGACCCCGGAGGAGGTCGCACGGGTCTGTGTGTTCCTGTCCTCACCGCTCGCGGACTACGTCACCGGGAGCGCACAGACCGTCGACGGGGGGCTGCTCTCGCGATGAACGAGGCGCTGTCGCCGGACATCGAGGTCGTGGCGGTCTGTGTGCCCGACCACTTCGGACGCCTCATCGGCAAGCGGGTTCCCGCCGAGCGCTGGGCGGAGGTTCAGGAGCGTGGGTTGTCGATGCCGAACTTCCACCTCGTCACCGGTATCGACAACGTTCCCTACACCGACCTGGCGGTCACCGGCTACCACACCGGCTTTCGCAACGGCCTGCTCAAACCCTGCGCGGACGCGACGTTCCGGCTCGCCACCGAGCCGTCGACGCTTTTCGCCCTCTCCGATGCCCTCGACATGCACGGGAAAAAAATGGAAGAGGCGCCCCGACGCATCCTCGAAGTGCAGGCGGCGCGGCTGGCGGAGCGCGGGATCCGGGCCCGCATTGCGGCGGAGCTCGAGTTCTACCTCTTTCGCACCACCTACGAGCGCGCCGCTCGCCGAGGCTACGCGCACCTCCCGCCCTACTACCACCTCCACGCCGACAACGACATCCTGCTTTCCGGCTTCGCCGAGGGCTTCCTTTCTTCGGTGCGCGCCGCAATGCGAGAAGCCGGCATCGGTTGCGAAAACACCCAGGGTGAGGGGGGAGAGGGTCAGTACGAGATCAACATTCCCCCGGCTGCACCGCTCGCGATGGGCGATCGCACCGCGGTTTTCAAGCATCTGGTGAAGGCGCTGGCCCGCGAGCAACGCCTCGCCGCGACATTCATGGCGAAGTGGGGCACGGGACGAGTGGGCTCGGGCGGCCACGTCCACGTCTCACTCGAGGACGAAGAAGGCAATCCGCTGCTCGAAGGGCTCGATGCTCCTCGTCCCGACGGCCCCGGGGCGGCCTTCGTCGCCGGCCTGCTCGAGTACGCGGGCGACTTCTGTCTTCTGCATGCGCCCTTCGCCAACTCCTACCGGCGCCTTCAGCCGGACAGCTTTGCACCGGCGAACGCGAGCTGGGGGTTCGACAACCGCTCGGTGCTCGTGCGCGTGGTGCGCGGCGGGGGGGCGGCACGCCTCGAGTTCCGGCTTCCGGGCGCGGACGCGAATCCGTACTTGAGCTTCGCCGGGCTGCTTGCCGCCGGCATCGAGGGTGTGGACCGCATGCTCGCCCTGCCGCCGCCGACGACGGGGAACGCCTATGAGAGCGATGCGCCGACACTACCGGGCGACCTCACCGAGGCAGTGCAGGCTTTCGAAAGTTCCGGTGTCGTTGTCCGAGCCTTCGGACCCGCAGTGCATCGTCACCTGCTCGAGCACGGGCGGCGGGAGCGTGACGCGGGTCGCCGCATGGTGAGCGACTGGGAACTGGCGCGCGGCTTCGAACGCGCGTGAGTGGATCTTGTGGGCCCGGCCCTTTGTGAGAGGGCGGGCCAGTCGCGGCCGCCGGTGTTCGGTGCCGCAGCCCTGGCCGCGCTCCCCTTGCCTCGGTGAACTCGCCCTCGCAATACATTCTCGATGTGGGTCGCGCACGGTATGCGTGTGGGCGGAGGGAAGGATGGACGCAGTGCTGCATCAGGTAGAACTCGACGCCACGCTCCGTAGCGACGAGGCGCTCGCCGCTCGATTTGACTCCTTTGCGAGAGTCGAGTGCGCCCCGATCGGCTCAGGGGAGAGCAGCAATTCGCCTGCCTACGCCACGCTTTCCCGCCATGTCGCCGGAAGCGGCGTGCTTCTCGCCCTGGCTCGCGAATGTCGGGCGGGACAACCGATTCCGAACCTGTTCTTCGCGGCAATCAAGCGCCTGTTGGCGGATGAACCCCGGGAGGCTCTCGCCGGGATCTACCGGCAGGTGGCCCGAGGCGGAAAGCCCCCGCCCGCCTTGCCACGGGAGTTCGACCGTTACTGCCGCAGGCGCAGCGACGCCATCGTGGAGATCGTCCGGACCCGCAATGTGCAGACCAATGAAGTTTCACGGTGCTCGTCCTTGATGCCCGCGTTCGGCGTGGTCGCTCTCGACGCGGGTCGGGATCTCGCCTTGATCGATGTCGGCGCGAGCGCGGGTTTGAACTTGCTGTGGGATCGATTCGACTATCGCTACTCCGACGGTTCGAGCTTTGGATCCGGGCGCTCGCCCGTTCGGATCGACTGCGAATGTCGAGGAACGATGCCGCAGATTCCGGCGCACTTTCCGAAGGTCGCATACCGCGTGGGCATCGACCTGTCTCCCATCGACCTCGGGCAGGACGAAGCGTATCGATGGCTTCAAGCCCTGATCTGGCCGGAACATGCGGATCGCATGGCGCGGCTGGCCGCCGCGCGGAGCGTGTGGTTGCAGGAACCAGCGCGCGTGGAGGCCGGCGATGCGTTGGTGTTGCTGCCCCAGCTCATCGAGAAGGCTCCGGAGTCCGCCGCACTGTGCATAGTCCATTCTCATACGCTGAATCAGTTTTCCGAAAGTGCGCGTGCGGCATTCGCGCGTTTGCTTCAGTCCGTCTCGAAAGCGCGGCCCGTGTATGAGGTTTCGGCCGAGCATGATCGATTGACGCTCTTTCGGTACGCTGCGCGCGAGGGGACGCTTCTGTTGTCCGCTGCGAGGAGCGCCCACGGTCGATGGGTGGAGTGGTAGCAGGTACCTGGTTCTCGCTGCTTCAGATGTTCTCGTTTACGGATGGGGATTCGTGTTTAACAACTTTTCTGGAGTTAACAGCTTTTCCGTTAATGCCGTTAAATCTGTGTTGGATTGCTGCGCTGGCCGGCAAGGCAAGATCCTACGCGGAACGGCTCTTCGACTATCCCCCGGTGGGTCCGCGTGCGAGCTTCGCCCTATCGCAGGGTTCCGGAGCAGAACTCGTTGATCGCGTAACCCGTCTCCGAGCCGGCGCCTCGATGCACGGTCATCCGACAGAAGCGCTGCCGCAGCAGCGAATCCATTTCCGATGAGCGCAGCACGGTGTCCCAGACCCCCAGCTCTTCGAGCTCCACATCGAAACGTTCGCCGTCGACCACGCCATAGGCATGGTTGTCCCGGTGACAGGAGTCCGGAATGCCGGCCTCGTGCACTACGCCGTCGGCGTCTATGACCCGGAAGTAGGAGTGATTGTGGAATCCGAAGGTGGCCTGAGCCGTCCACAGCGACCAGCTATGGTCATCGACGGTACCCTGCACGAATCGGTATCCCCAGTACCCGATGGGATCGCCACGAAAGTCGTAGCGCTTGCAATAGGCCAATCCTCGCAGGGACCGGCCCCGGTAGCTCACTTCCGCCTCCATGTCGGGATGGTGGAGACCGGGCCCGATCGCCGACGGGCCGTGCATGGTGTGCCGGGGCCTGAGGGTCATCGACAGCTCGCTGCCGGCACGAATCGAAACCGCCTCGTCCGGAGCCGACAGCTCGAAGTCGGGACCGCGCAGATCGGCATGCGGCGCGGCGCTCTGGCTCAGAGGTTCGGCGCTGTTGACCAGCTCGGCCACGTTTCCGTCGTATACCCAGGCCGAGTGGTGCCACAGTGAGCGGGTCCAGAAGACGCGCGCCGCAAACACCTTGTCCTCGCAGAAGGCGTGATACTGAAGGCTGTCGTGCCAGCCGCTGCCAAAGGGTATCTGAAACATCGAGTATCTCCTGAAGGGTTGAACGGCTCAGTCGTCGAGGCGGCTCTCGTAGTGCCTGACGCCGGGACCGCGCGGCGCCCGGATGCCGCGAAACTCCCAGTCGCCGCCGAGCGCAGTGGATATTACCTTCTCGGAGCTCGTGGGCTGGGCGCCGAAGCCCACGCGCATCGGAGCCGGACCGTGGGCGAGCTCGTTCTCGAGCCTCCCCAGCCCCTCGACCCCCATCGCGACCGAACGTCCGCCCTTCGCGTGGCGCCGTTCTCCCTTCCGCTTCACGACGCTCGGCTGTCCTTCGAGCAGGATTCGCCGGTACTCCCTCATGGGTCATCCTCGGATTTGAAATCGTTAGGTCCCAAACGATAGGATCGGTGGAGACGAAAGACAAGAAATCGTCGCGATTCCGGGAAGGGTCCGGCTTGTCCCTCGAGGGATTCATGTTCCCGAGCACGCGCAGCGGTCGCGCCTCCCTGCTGCCGCCCGTGCCCTGGCACTGCTCCGGCCGGATGCTCACGCTCGAGTACCGGACCGACCCGGAAGCGGTCGAGGAGCTCACCCGGCTCGAGCCCCGTGAACTGATCGCGGGCTACTGGCGGAAGGTCGCGATGTCCTGGCGAAGCGGCACCACGCTCGTGCGAAACCATCTCGCCACAATGGGAGACACCGGCACATGAGCAGAGACCGGGAGGTCGCACTCACCCGCGCGGAGCTCGAATCTCGCGCGCGGGTCGAGGGTCTGGGCATCGATGTCGACGCCTTCGCGGTGGTGTCGAACGTCTTCCGGGTAGCGAACGCGGTACGCAACTACACGGAGCGCAACCTGCTCGGCCGTTACCACCTCTCCTTCTCGGGTTTCACGGTCCTGTGGGTGCTGTGGGTGTGGGGACCCAAGGAATCCCACGCCCTCGCAGAGGAATCGGGAATCTCCAAGAGCACCCTGACCGGCGTGGTGAAGACCCTGGAGAGACTGGGCTTCGCGACCCGCCGTCCCCACGCCGCCGACCGCCGGAGGGTGCTCGTGCAGGCGACGGAACTGGGAACATCGACCATGCGAGAGATCTTTCCCCGTTTCAATTCCCTCGAAGGAGAGGTGACCCGGAATCTCTCCGCGCAGGAGAAGGAAGACCTCGCCCGCTCCCTGCGCGTCATGCTCCACACCGTGGGGGCCTGACTGCGCTCGGGAAGGCGACCGGCGTTTCCCGCGCTCGCCCTACAGGTCGGGGTGCCGCAGATGCAGTCCGAGGTGCTGCTGGAGGGTGTACGCCGCGCGCAGCAGTCCCGCTTCGTCGAAGGGCCGGGCCGCGAGCTGCAATCCGATCGGTAGTCCGCCCGTGCTGAAGGCGCAGGGGACGGAGAGGGCGGGGCAAGCGGCGAGGTTGAAGATCTCGAGCGGCGCGGAGCGCGTGGGCCTGGTGAGCGCGAACGGGTCGAATTCGGCGAGGGGCTTCGCGGGACCGCTCGCGGCGGGGAGCGCCAGGAGGTCCACCCGATCGAAGAGGGCGGCCACTTCGCGCCGGGTACGGCTGCGCAGGCGCTGGGCCTGGATGTACTCCTCGGCGCTGAAGAGTCCGCCCATGTAGGTGTAGATGCGGAACACCTGGCTGAGTTGCGCGGACTGCCTCTGCAGGGTTTCGCGATAGAGGGCGAAGTCCTCCGAGAGGTAGAGGATGCTGTTGGCGATGTGCATCTCCTCGAAGTGGGGCACCCGCACCTCTTCCGCTACTGCGCCGAGCGATTCGAGCTCCGCGATCGCCCGCTCGACCGCGGCCCGCGTTTCCGGCTCGGCACCGTCGAAGCCCTGCCGGAGCACGCCCACCTTCAACCCGCGCACGTCCTCCCGGAGCGCCGCCCGGTAGTCGGGCACCGGCGTACGGGAGCTGGTCCGGTCCCGCGCATCGTGTCCGGCGATCACGCCGAGCATCAGCGCCGCGTCTTCGACGCAGCGCGTCATGGGCCCCAGGTGGTCGATGGACCAGGTGAGCGGAATCACGCCGTATCGGCTCACCCTTCCGTAGGTCGGCATCAGGCCCACGAGGTTGTTGTAGGAGGCGGGGAAGCGGATCGAGCCGCCGGAGTCCGAGCCGCAGGCTCCCGCGCAGAGGCCGGCGGCGACCGCCACCCCCGAGCCACTGCTCGACCAGCCCGGCGCGCAGTCGAGGTTCCAGGGATTGCGGGCCTCCTCGCCGAACCCGGGTGGCCCGGTCATCGCCAGCTCGCTCATTGTGAGCTTGCCGAGCAGAACCGCGCCCGCCGCCTCGAGGCGCGCGCTGACCGTGGCGTTGCGCTTCGGGATCCGATCCCGGTAGATGCGCGAGCCTCCGGTGGTGGGCACGCCGGCGGTGTCGAAGATGTCCTTGAGGGCGACCGGAATGCCGTGCAGCGGCCCGCGCCATTCGCCTCGCCGGATCTCCGCCTCCGCGCGGCGGGCGCTCTCGAGCGCCCCTTCGCGTGCTACGTGAAGGTAGCTGTGCAGGCGTTCGTCGAGAGCCTCGATCCGGTCCAGGTAGGCCCGGGTGAGCTCCACCGGCGAGAGGGCGCCCTCGCGAAGCTGCGCGCCGGCCTCCTCGATCGAGAAGTAGCAGAGCTCGGCGGAGCCGCTCATTCTTCGCGAGCGTCCTCGGCGCCCCCGGGCAGGAACGCGGTGCCCACCTCCTCGCCCTCGAGGTCGAGAGCGAGCAGCGCTTCGATCTGGGGCCGATAGCCCTCGAAGGCCCGGCGGACCCATTCCCGCTCCTCCGGACTCAGATCGAGACCGACCCGTTCGAGGAGCACCTGGAGATCGGCTTCGTCCATGGCGGGCAGATCAGGCGAGAGGTGAGAAGTCCGTCGGCGTCATGAAGCGGTTCTCCGCGTACTGCACCAGAGGGCCCTTTCGTTCCGACTCCGCGCGCACCGCCTGCCACTCCTCGTCGGCCATGAACCCGGCCCACGCCGCCTCTCGCGCCGCCATGTTCTCGTAGGCGAGCAGGTACCAGAGCTCGTCGTTGCGCCCACCCACCGTATTGAGCCAGTAGCCCACGTTCTTCATGCCGTGGCGCTCGAAGATCCGCAGGGTGTGGTCCCGAAAGCGGGCGAGCAGGTCGGGCATCCGGCCCTGACAGGCGGTGTAGATTCGAAGCTCGTAGAGCATGGCCATCTCCTCATGAAGGCGCGGCACCGGCCGGGACCGGCGGCGCGGTGGCGCGCCGCCCCGGAAGCATCATCGCGCCGAAGGCAGCGGCGAGCGCGGCTCCCGTGAACAGCACGTAGAGCAGATCGAAGCTTCCCGTCGCCTCGAAGGTGCGACCGGCAACGGTGACGGTCAGACCGCCCATGCCGAGCGCCAGCACGAACTTCGCCCCGTAGGCGAGCGAGCGCCATCGAAACGGCGTGTAGTGGGCGACGAGCATGTTCTCCGCTGCGGCGAAGCCGGCGTTGAAGGCCATCGCGAGCGCCGCGACCGCCAGCAGAAGGGTACCGAACGTGGAGGTCAGCACGAAGAGCGGGATCACCGTTGCGAGCCAGCAGGACACGTAGATCGTGCGCGCGGAGTAGCGGTCCGCGAGCCAGCCTCCGACGATGCTGCATGCCGACGCCAGCGCGATCACCGCCCCCACGTAGAGGCCGAGCTCGGTGTAGCTGCCGGTCACGGATGGCCAGAGGCCGGTCTCGAAGACCTTGGGCATGGTGTGCGTCAGGCCGGTATAGATGAATCCGTTGCAGGCCATGGTCAGGGTGAGCACGATGAACACGCGGCGCATGGCCCCCCGTCCCGGCCGCGCCGGTGGAGTGCGGTCCGCGCGTATGTCCCGGATCGCGCCGCGGCGCCAGGCGATCCACAGTGCGGCCCCCGCGAGCAGCGAGGCGATGCCGGGGAGGACGAAGGCCGCCCGCCACGAGACGTGGTCGATCATCACTCCGACGAAGATCGGGGCCGCGGCGCTGCCGATTCCGCCGAAGACGCTGTTGATGCCCAGCGTGATGCCGCGCTTGCGCGCGCAGGCCACCAGCCACGCGATCCCGACCGGGTGGTAGATGGAGGCGAAGAGGCCGATGAGACTGAGGCCGACGAAGAGCGCGCCGGTCCCCGGCGCGAAGCCGGTGACGAGGCTGCCCGCCCCGAGTCCGATGAAGAAGATGACCATCATCCCGACCTGGCTCCATCGGTCCCCCAGCCAGCCCGCGGGCAGTGCCCCCACTCCGAAGAGCACCAGCCCGAAGCTCGCGAGCTCCAGCAGCTCGCCGTAGCCGACCCCGAACACCGACGGCAGGTGCAGCACGGCGCTCGCGTACAGGATGGTGAACATGTGGGTGTAGACGTGCCCGAGATTGGAGAAGGCGATCGTGAGCCGCGCCTCTTTCTCGGCGCCGGCAGGGCGGGACGTTCCAGCCGCGCTCACGCGGCCTCCGAGACGTTGATGTCGATCACGATGCGTATGCAACCAAGGGCGCCGGGAGGGAAGGCGGGATGTTCGGCGGAGCGCAGCGTAAATCGGTCCCGGCCCGATTGCACGCTCGATTCGAGTTCCGGAACCGTCCGCGGTCCGCGAACGCGATGAATCGCGTGAAGTTTCCCCCGGGGGGCGCATCTCGAGATGAGGGAAACTTACAATGCCGCGCGCCGCGGCCGGACCCGCGAACCGGAGACATGAAGATGAAAGAGCTGTCCCCCGACGACGCCATGATGCTCGAAGGACTCTACTGGTGGGGAGTGCCCTCGCTCTTCCGATGCAAGGTGGATCCCGATCCCCGAAACTGCGACATCGCGCTCGTGGGCGTGCCGCACAGTACCGGCAACGGCACCACCGAGCGCGACCAGCACCTCGGGCCCCGTGCGGTACGCGACGTGTCTGCGATGTCGCGACGCGTGCACATGAAGTTCGGGATCGATCCCTGGAAGGCCTGTCGTATCCACGACCTGGGTGACGTGCCCTTTCCCGAGGCGAACGACAACGAACGCTGCATCGACCGCATCGTCGAGTTCTACCGGGACATCGACGAGGCCAGGGTGCGCCCGGTCTCGGTGGGCGGCGATCACTCGGTGACCGGCGGCATCATGCAGGGGATCTCCGGGTCCGGGGCGAAGCTCACGGGCGGGCGCAAGGCGGCCTTCCTGCACTTCGACGCCCACACCGACGCCTACGAGCAGATCCCCCACTTTCTCGGCGCGAAGCGCTCGGCCGCGCACTGGGCCGCCTACCTGGTGCGCGACGGCTTCATCGACGCGACCCGGAGCGTGCAGATCGGCATGCGCGGCAATCCCCGCACCCTCAGTTGGTGGCAGCCGAGCGTCGAGCTCGGCTACGAGCTGATCCCCATGCAGCGCTACCGCGAGCTCGGTCCCGAGCGCACGATGGAGCTGATCGTGGAACGCCTGGGCGACGCGCCGGTGTACATCACCTTCGACCTCGATTGTCTGGATCCGACCATCGCACCCGCGGTGGCGAACCTGGAGGCGGGAGTGGGCGGCTTCACCATCGACGAGGTCATGCGCCTGCTGCAATGCGTGCGGGGAAAGAACATCATCGGCGGGGACGTGGTGTGCCTGATGCCGACCAAGGACAGCCCGAACAAGATCACTGCGCACGTGGCCTCGGTGCTGATGTTCGAGATCCTGAGCCTCACCGCGGACTCGCTTGCTTCGTGAGCTGCTGCACCACTTTCTTCATGACGCTGTGGACGAATGGAGGGATCTGCATGAAGAACGTCATGTCCCTTGTAAGTGCTGCGCGACCACCGGTCCTGAAGAGACGCGGGTTGCTCGGGCTGATAACATGCTCCGCGTCGTCGTGCTGCTCCAGTTCGCGCAGCCCCGGAGCAACACGCTCGAGCGTCGCGCACCGACGAGCCCGGACGCCGCATGTCCGCCAGAGTGACGGGGCGGTGTCCAGCCTCCGCGATTTGTCAGCCGTTCGTACCGAAGCGCAAACGAGGAGAAGAATGATGAACCGAGAGCCGAGCAGCCGACTCCGCCGCCGCCCTTCAGATTCGAATCGATCTCAGTTCGGTCCCGCGTGCGGCTTCAGGACGCATTTGAACGGCCTGCTCTCGGTTGGCCTCCTCGTGCTGGTTGGCGTCCTTTTCATGTCGCACGACGCCCTGGCGCAGGCGCAGGACGAATGTCCACTCCCTGCCGGCGTGGAGCGTCCTGCGGACCCGTCGGTGACGGCACAGCAGGTGGAGGACGGCAGCGCCACTCTGGAGGAATTCACGCTGGCCGCAATAAGGCAGGCCAAGGAGGGGGGCTCCGAGGTACTGACGCCGCAGCAAACCGCATACTCGGGATGCCGAATCCGGCAGGAAGGCGGTCCATGGCGTTCCGGTTCCACGTACATCGTGACGCTGACCTCCGACGGACGGGTGTACTTGCATGCAAAGAACATGTCCCTTTCGGCCGGGAAGCTGAATCCTTCGATCTATGCAGGCATTCTCCGGGCGTTGCGCACCCCAGCGGCGGTTCTGGCGGGCCTGCGCTCCGCGGACCCTGCCACCAGGGCCAGCGCACAGTCCATGCTCCTCGCCCACCTGGAAAGCGAGCCGCATGGCTCGTTCAATCTGACCGGGGGGGTGTCCGGTTATGCCGGCGCTTATCGCTCGGTCAATACGGGGCGCCCGCTGGTGCTGCTCGCGGGATTCGACCTCAACGCATCGCACCTGGAGGAGGAGGAGATCGATTACGGCAGTCCAACCGTCACCGCCAGGGATGTGGTGGACCGCGAGACCCTGAAGGCGTTTGTCGGGGAGGCGTTGCGCTTCATCGCCGGGACCCAGGTAAACGTGCGTTCGACGGCGGAATCCAGAATTGCTTTCCAGAAAGCCAGGCTTGCCTTGCGGGACCCGAACGGTCCCTGGAGACACGGTTCCGTGTATATCTACATGGTGGACGGGAACAGCAACCTGGTCCTGTTCCACGGCGGGTTTCCGGACAGGCTGGAGCTTCGATATGGAGGCACAACCCGGGACGTCGTCACAGGAGAGGTTATTTACGACCAGCTCGTTGCCGCGGCGAGAAGCAGTCCGGAAGGCGGCTTCTGGCGCTATCACTTCGACAATCCCGCCGACGACACCGACAGCGCCGATGTTCCCAAGCTGGGCTATGCGAGACAGTTCGTCAGAACGACCACGACGATGGACGGGACCGAAATCCGCACCAACCTCATTATCGCGTCGGGCGTTTACCTGAGTTCGCCCGAGGTGGTGGCCGAGCGCCAGAACACGACTGTGGAGTCCGTGCTGCCTCAGGTCATGCGGGCCATGGCCGCCGGCACGGTGGATGCCGTCTCGGACCGCATCCAGCAGGCGGGATCCAGCGCTCCGCCGGCTATGGGCTTCAGCTTCGGCGGCGCCTCCACGCTATCCGATGCCGTGCTGTCGCACGGGCAGGCGCTTGCCGACGGTACGCTGGATCCCGGCCGGCTGCTTGCGGGCTCGTCGTTCACCCTGCCGCTCAACGCGGCGGCGGACGGAGGCGGTGGCCGGATTGGAAACCTGGCGCTGTGGGGTAGTGGGAACTACCGCAACTTCTCCGGCGGCAACCCGCAGACTCTGGACTACGATGGCGACGTGGTGAGCGGCAACCTCGGGGTCGACACCCGGCTGAGCGAAAACCTGCTGGCCGGGATGTCGCTCGCGCACTCGCGAGGGGCGGTGGATTACACGGACTCCTACGCGCTGACGGGCGAGTTCACGAGCACCCTGACGAGCATCCACCCCTACGTGGGCTGGCGGTCGGCGGGGGGCATGAACCTGTGGGCCACCGCCGGCTATGGCTGGGGTGAGGTCGAGGTTGACGACGAAACGGCGGACGCGCAAGCGAGCGACCTGACGCAGCAGATGGCCGCGGCGGGCGTGAGCGGACCGCTGGTGGCCAGCGAAGGGGTGATTGAAGGCGGTACCACGAGCCTGCGGCTCAGGGCCGAGACGGCCTTCACGTGGGCCGATGTCGATGGCTCCGGGACTCTTCGGAACATGACCTTGAATACCAGCCGACAGCGGCTGATGCTTGAAGGGAGCCACGTCCAGAAACTCGCCTCGGGGGCGACCTTCACTCCCTCGCTCGAGTTCGGCCTGCGGCATGACGGCGGGGACGGCGAGACCGGCAACAGCCTCGAGGTCGGGGGTGGACTGCGCTATGCCGTTCCGGCGTCGGGGCTGACCATCGAGGGCCGGGCTCGAACCCTGCTCCACCATAGCGGCGACTACGAGGAGTGGGGTGTGAGCGCTCTGGTGCGAATCGCTCCAGGCGCGGCGGGCCGGGGGCTTGCGCTCAGCGTGCGCCCGGCGTGGGGCCAGTCAGAAAGCGGCGTTGAGCGGATGTGGGAGAGCGACGGTATTGCAGGAGCGGCACGGACCGACCAGTTGGCCGGGCGCATGGGCGCGGAGATTGGCTACGGCTTCGGCATGGTACCCGGCCTCGGGGTGGTGACGCCCTATTCAGGGCTCGTGCTCGAGAGCGAAGGCGCGCGGTCGTGGCGCATGGGTACGCGCTGGCAGCTCGCGCCGACCGCGAGCCTGAGCCTTGAAGGCACCCGGCACGAAACCGGTAGCGATGACAGAGCCGAGCACAACCTGATGCTGCGCGGTGCGGTGCGCTGGTGACGCTGCAGTGCCGGTGCTCGCGTCATCAACACTGCTGATCTCGAAGCAGTGCTTCGAGGAATGAGGGTGTGCTCGGCGTCGAGGTCATCGCAGCTATCCTGGGTCGCCCTTCGGGTCGCGGGACTTCTTCGAGCCCGCTGAGTGCAGCGGGCGAACCCGCATCGTTGCAACCGTTTTTCCGCGCGGGGCAAGCCCGACTGCGCCCGGTGCCGACAAGCAGGGATCCGGGAACGGAAGGGATCTCGACCTGAGCCATTGCCGGCGCCTGGGTAGACTTGCCGCGCCGGCCCGCCGATGATCCTCACCGCGAGTCTGGGACATGCCCGTGCGACCCGTTTCCGGAAGGACGGGCGCGCCCGGGGGAGGAGGCGATGAGCGACGCACCGAAGATCACCTGCGAGGGGGTGTGGAAGATCTTCGGGCACAACCCGGAGCGCCTCATGCGCGACCTCGACCGCTCGCTCTCGCGCAAGGAGGTGCAGGAGCAGACCGGCCACGTCATTGCGGTGAAGGACGTCTCCTTCGAGGTGCAGCAGGGCGAGACCTTCGTGGTGATGGGACTTTCCGGGAGTGGCAAGTCGACGCTGGTGCGCTGCATATCGCGCCTCGTGGAACCTACCGCCGGACACCTCCTCATCGACGGCGACGATGTCGTGGCAATGAATGCGGGCCAGCTCATCGACCTGCGCCGGCACAAGATGAGCATGGTGTTCCAGCACTTCGGCCTCTTCCCCCATCGCCGCGTGATCGACAATGTCGCCTACGGGCTCGAGGTGCAGGGACTGTCGAAGGCGCGACGCCTCGAGAAGGCGGGCGAAGTGCTGGAGCTCGTGGGCCTGAACGGCTGGGAGCGCAACTACCCGCGCGAGCTCTCCGGCGGCATGCAGCAGCGCGTCGGCCTTGCCCGGGCGCTGGCGGTGGACCCGGAGATCATGCTCTTCGACGAACCCTTCAGCGCCCTCGATCCGCTCATTCGACGGGAGATGCAGGACGAGCTGCTGAAGCTCCAGTCCGTGGTCCACAAGACCATGATCTTCATCACCCACGACTTCCTCGAAGCGATCAAGATGGGGGACCACATCGCGATCATGAAGGACGGGGAATTCGTGCAGGTCGGCACCCCCGAGGACGTGGTGGCGACCCCGGTGGACGACTACGTGCGCGACTTCACCGAGGACGTGCCGCGTTACAAGGTGCTGACCGCGGGGCGCGTGATGCAGGCCGCGCCGGTGACCGTTTCCGCCACCGAGGAAGTGTCGGTGGCCCTTGCCCGCATGCGCGAAGGCGGCGCACCCGCGGCCTTCGTGGTGGGCTCCGGCCGGGAGTATCTCGGCACCCTCGAACTCGGCGACGCCCAGTCTGTCGATTCCGGCGCAAGGGCCGAGAGTGTCGCCCGCCGGCGGCCCTGCGTCGGGCCCGGGACCCTGCTCGATGCCCTCATTCCCCACGCCGCTGCCACCGACACGCCGGTGCCGGTGGTCGATGAAGACGATCGGCTGCTCGGCGCCGTGGACCGCAGCGCGGTCATGCACGCCCTCGAAGGCCGGAACGCCTGAAACCCTAAAGTGACTTTGACCTGAACGGAGTTTGAAGCGATGGCTCTCGATCTTCTGCGCGACGATTTCGATCACGCCCTCCACACGGATCCCGCGCGTGCCCATACCCTACCCGCGCGCTTCTATCTCGACCCGCAGGTATTCGAGCGAGAGAAGGAGGCGATCTTCTACCGCCACTGGCACTACGTCGGACACCTCTCCCAGCTCGAGAGAGCGGGCGACTACCTGACCAAGCAGATCGCCGACGAGTCGATCTTCGTGATGCGGGGCGAGGACGGGGCCTTGCGCGGCTTCTACAACGTCTGCCGGCACCGCGCCCACGAGCTGCTCGAGGGCCGCGGCCGCGTCGACGCCATCGTGTGTCCCTACCACGCCTGGACCTATCGCAGCGACGGCAGCCTGCGTCACGCGCGCAACGCGCACAAGGTGCCGGGCTTCGACCACGGCGATTTCTGTCTCCCGCAGATCCGGGTAGAGTCGTTCTGCGGCTTCGTGTTCGTCAACCTGGACAACGACGCCGAACCCCTGGCCTCGGTGACAGACGGGATCGAGGAATCCCTTCGCGAGGATGTGCCCTTTATCGACGATCTGCGCCCGGCCGAGAGCTGGTCCTTCAGCACGAGCAACGTGATGGCGGCGAACTGGAAGGTGGTGGTCGACAACTTCCTCGAGTGCTATCACTGCGACAAGGCGCATCCGGACTTCTGCGATCTCTTCGAGATGTCGGCCTACCAGACCGAGATCGGGCGCTGGTGGTCGGTGCAGCGCGGGCCGAAGGTGAGGGGAGAGAACAGCGCGTACCGGGTCCCGAGCGAAGAGCAGGTGCAGCGCGGGATGTTCTGGTTCCTGTGGCCCACCACCACCATCAACATGCTGCCCGGGACCGCGAGCCTGTCGGTGGCGAGCATTCTGCCCCACGGTATCGACCACGCCTCGTTCAGTGGTGACCGCTATGCACTCCCCGGCACCGAAGAGGAGTCCGAGCGAAGGCGCTACCTCAACGAGGTGCTGATAGTGGAGGATCAGAACCTCTGCGAATCGGTGCAAAGAGGCCTGCGCTCTCGTTCCTACAACCAGGGCCGCTTCATTTACGCTCCCGACGAGCGCGGCATCTCGGAACACGCGGTGCACCACTTCCACCGCCTCGTGCACGAAGCGCTGGAGGGGGAAGCGTAGGGGATTGCACCCGGACGCACGGCCCCGGCGGCTTCCCGCTTAGAATGCGCGCTTTTCGAAACGGGGAGCCTGTGCATGAGGGATGACGAGAAGGTGCGCCGCGCGCGCGCCGAAATGCCGGTCACCGGCCGCAAGGCCTATCTCAACACCGGCACTGCGGGGCCGCTCGCGCGAGTCACGCAGGAGGCGCTGGAAGCAGGCGGGCGCTTCGAGTACGAGACCGGGCGCGGCACCTTCAGCAACTTTCCCGTGCTCTTGGCCGACATCGCGAGGGTGCGCACGGGATTCGCCACCCTGATGGGAGTGAGCGAGAGCGAGGTGGCGCTCACCCACCACACCACCGACGGCATCAACATCGTCGCCAACGGGCTCGCCTGGCAGGCGGGTGACGAGATCGTGACCACCAGCGCCGAGCACGAGGGCGGTCTCCTGCCGCTCTACGTGCAGAAGCGGCGACATGGCGTGGTGGTCAAGGTGGTCGACGTCGGTCCCGAGGATTCATCCGACGACATCGCGGTCAGACTCGGTCGCGCGATCGGACCGAGGACGCGACTGCTCGCGATCTCTCACGTCAATTGGAACACCGGCGTTCGCATGCCGATCGAGTGCATCGCCGCCATCGCTCGCGAGAGAGGCGTGCTCACTCTGGTCGACGGCGCGCAGTCGGCGGGCGCGATTCCGCTGGAGCTCGGATCCAGTGGAGTCGACTTCTACGCGGTGCCGGCCCAGAAGTGGCTGTGCGGACCGGAAGGGATCGGCGCCCTGTGGGTTCGCGCGGAGAGTCTCGCGCTCCTCGAACCCACCTTCATCGGGTTCTTCAGCCTCGTCGATACGTCCAGCTACGATCTGAGCGGCAACTTCATGCCCGCGCCCGGGGCGCAGCGCTTCGAGGTGGGCACGGTGTACCGTCCGGCGGTCAAGGCGATGGCCGCGAACCTCGAATGGCTCTCGAACGAGCTGGGATGGCGGTGGATTCATGCCCGCGTCGCCATGCTCGCAGAGCGCACGCGCGGCGCGCTGCTGGAGATTCCGGAGGTTGAAATGGTGACTCCGGCGGGCGCCGGCTCGGGGCTCATCACTTTCGCCCTGCGTGGCTACGACCCCGCGCGCGTGGTCGCGGAACTCGAGCAGTCCGACATCGTCGTGCGCAACCTGCACGATCCCGAAGCGCTCCGCGTCTCCACCGGCTTCTTCAACGACGACGAGGACATCTCGCGGTTGGTGGAGGGGCTGCGGGCCGTCACCGCCAAGGACCCGGAAGATCTGGCGCCACCGCTGTTCTGAGGCGGCATCCGAGCCTCTCCGAGGCCAGAACTACGGACGCCCTTCCTGCCGCGCCGAATGGATCTCTTCGTCCGAAACGGATCGTCTGCTGCGGCGGCGCTCCAGGATCTCCCGGATGGCGGTCTGGCTCCGCGTCCTGCGCCGAACCCGCTCGACGGCCTCGCGCATGAGCTCGGCGATGACAACACTCTTGTTGTGGCCCTCGAAGGCCTCGTCGAAGGCTTCCATCACGTCATCGGGAACGCTGAATCTGACGGTGGCCACGCTCCTCGCTCCTTGATTGTCGAGCCTTCGACAACTGTAGTCTTGGATACCCCATCGCGCTATCCTGCCGCCCTCGCGTCCGCCCCGGTCAAGTGGGGCGGACCTTCTTTGAGAGGACCGAACACCATGAGCAAGTATCATCTCATCAGCTCCGTGACTTGACCCTGGGTCCAGCGCGCCGTGATTGTTTTGCGTGCGAAGACCGTAGAGTTCCAAGTCACCTACATCGACCTCAGCGACAAGCCGGACTGGTTCCTGGAGATCTCTCCGCACGGGAAGGTCCCGGTGCTCGTCGTCGACGGCACGCCGCTCTTCGAGTCGAACGCGATCGCCGAGTTCCTCGAGGAGACGGTCGATCCGCCGCTGCATCCGCGGGATCCTGTCCAGCGCGCCCGCAACCGGGCGTGGACCGACTTCGTCCCCACCTTCTCCGACGATGTCTACGACCTCTTCTGGTGCGAGAGCGAGGCGGATTTGCCGGGCTGCCTTGCCGCGGCGCGCCAGCGCATCGCCAAGCTGGAGGAGGCCATCGCGAACGAGCGGGACAACGACGGCCCCTTCTTCAACGGCGACGCGATCTCGCTCGTGGACGCGGCCTACGCGCCCTTCCTCCACCGCCTCGCGATCGTGGAGGAGAAGGCGAACACCGGTGTGCTCGACGGGTTCCCGCTCGTCGCGGCATGGACGAAGGCGCTGGTGGATGACCCGTGCGTCACGGAGTCCGTGCACGAGAGCTTCCGTGACCGATTCGTCGGCAACCTCGTGTCCCGGGGCTGCTACGCGGGCGCCTTCTTCGCGGAAGCGGCGGAGTAGCGGGACCCCTCGAAGTGGCCGTTACCGGCGATTAGCCGATCCGGCGGCCGTGACTCAGAGCCCCCGCCGGGCGGGGGCTCTCATGCGCTTCCGGAGCGCGGCCTCGAGCCTCCCACTTTCCCCTACGGCGGGCACGCTCTCCACGCTACCTCGCCCGCGCCGGCCCCGATAAGATCGCGCGCCTCTGACCTCCCGTCCCGCGCCATCGCCATGAACCCACTCGCCGAGGAGATCGCTCGCCGGCGCACCTTCGCGATCATCTCCCACCCCGACGCGGGCAAGACCACGCTCACCGAGAAGCTGCTGCTCTACGGTGGGGCGATCGCGCTCGCGGGCACCGTCAAGGCGCGCAAGTCGGCCCGCACGGTAACCGCGGACTGGCTCGAGCTCGAGAAGGAGCGGGGGATCTCGGTGACCTCCTCCGTGATGCAGTTCCCGTACCGGGACAGCATCGTCAACCTGCTCGACACCCCGGGCCACGCGGACTTCTCCGAGGACACCTACCGCACGCTCACCGCGGTGGACTCGGTGCTCATGGTCATCGACGGCGCCCGCGGGGTCGAGGAGCGCACCCGCAGCCTGATGGAGGTCTGCCGTCTCCGCGACACTCCGATCATGACCTTCATCAACAAGCTCGACCGGGAAAGCCGGGATCCGCTCTCGCTCACCGACGAGATTGAGGAGGTGCTCGGTATCCGCTGCGCGCCGGTCACCTGGCCGATCGGCAGCGGCCGGGGCTTCCGGGGGGTCTATCACTTGGCGGATGATCGGGTGCGCTTCTTCGCGCCCGCCAGCAAGTCCCACATTCGAGAGGACGACATGCTGCAAGGCATCGACCGGTCGGAGCTCGATCGGCGCCTCGGGTCCGACGCGGAAGCGCTGCGCGAGGAGATCGAGCTGGTGCGCGGCGCCAGCCACGATTTCGATTGCGCCGCCTATCTCCGAGGCGCGCTGACGCCGGTGTTCTTCGGCTCCGCCCTGCACAGCTTCGGCGTGCAAGAGCTGCTCGACTGCTTCGTCGAGAACGCGCCTCCTCCCGTCGCCCGGCCCACGCTCGAGCGCGAGGTCGTGCCGGACGAGGAACGCTTCACCGGCTTCGTGTTCAAGATCCAGGCCAACATGGACCCCCAACACCGGGACCGCATCGCATTCCTGCGCGCGACCTCCGGGCGCTACCGACACGGGATGAAGCTGCACCAGGTGCGCACCGGCAAGGCCGTGCAGGTCTCGAACGCGATGACGTTCATGGCGCGGGAACGCGCCCGCGCCGACGACGCCGTTGCCGGTGACATCATCGGCCTCCACAACCACGGCACGATTCGGATTGGAGACACGTTCACCCAGGGAGAGCGCCTGCGCTTCACCGGCATCCCGAGCTTCGCGCCCGAGCTGTTCCGGCGCGTGATGCTGCGCGATCCCCTGCGCATGAAGGCGTTGCAGAAGGGTCTCGATCAGCTCGGCGAGGAGGGCGCCACCCAGGTGTTCCGGCCCCTCGCCGGCAACGATGTCATCCTCGGCGCGGTGGGCGCGCTGCAGTTCGAAGTCGTGGCCTACCGCCTCCGGCACGAGTACGGCGTGGAGAGCAGCTACGATCCGGTGGACGTTGTCGCGGCACGTTGGGTGACCGGCACCAGCGCCGCCGAGCTGGAACGCTTCCGCGCCCGGAACGAGTCCCGCCTCGCTCGCGACGCGGCGGGTCAGCTCACCTATCTCGCTCCCTCCCGAGTGGCGCTACGCCTCGCCCGGGAGCGCTGGCCGGAGATCCAGTTCCATACCACACGCGAGCTGTAGGCGCCGAACGCCGTCCGGGACGGAGTGCGACTCCGCGTACGGGGAAATCACTTCGGTGATGTACTCCCGCTGGCATGGAAAATCCCCCCGTTCGGCGTCTCGGGTGGATTCCCGCTCGCTCGGGAATGACGGGAACAAACGACTCGAACGCGCGTACTGCCTCGATGTTCCTTGCGCGACAGCGGGGACCGGGAACCAGTCCGTGGCAGGCTTCTGCGGGAATGACGAAGGTCAGGCCGGCTGCCACCTCCCGTCACTACCTCGTCACTTCCCATCCTTCCCGGGATTCGCAGCACTCCGGTCGCTCCCGTCATTCCCGCGGACGCGGGAATCCACGAAATACAATGCACGCTGGCAATGCCGCGCAACGCGCCCGTGAGTCCCACCAACCTGCTCTTCATCCGTCCCGATCAACACGCCCGCGACGAATGGGCTCATTCCCCGCCGCCCGGGTCCCAGGAAGCGCAATGAGCGCTGACTCCCGTTCGGGGCTTCGGTACCAGGCGGACGAAGCGGCGCCGACGGCGCTGGCCTTCGGACTCGGCCTGCAGCTCGCCCTGCTGACGGTCGCGGTTCCGATCCTGTTTCCGACGGTGGTGATGCGGGCCGGCGGAGCGAGTGAGGCTTACGTGACGTGGGCGGTGTTTGCGGCGGTGGCGATTTGCGGAGCGACCACGGTGTTGCAGGCGCTTCGGATCGGCCGGATCGGAGGCGGGCACGTGCTCGTGATGGGCAGCTCCGCTGCCTTCATCGGAGTCTGCATCATCGCGCTCTTGGAGATTGGTCCGGCGATGCTCGCCACCCTGGTCGTCGTCTCGGCGCTCTTCCAGTTCGGGCTGGCGGCGCGGCTCGCGCAGTTCCGGCGCGTCCTCACTCCGGCCGTTTCCGGAACCATCATCATGCTGATCCCGGTCTCGGTCATGCCGGCCGTGTTCGACATGGTCGCGAGCGCGCCGCCGGGACACACCGGGTTCGCTGTGTCTTCGTGCGCGCTCGCCACCTTGCTCGTCATCATCGGCATAGCGCTCAAGGGCAGGCCGGCTTTGCGCCTCTGGGCTCCGGTTGTCGGCATCGTCGTCGGTTCGGCAATCGCGGCAGTCCTGGGCCTCTTCGATACCGCGGGCGTCGCCGCCGCGTCGTGGATCGGCCTTCCCGGAGCCGAATGGCCGGGACTCGATCTCGACTTCGGGCCCGCATTCTGGGCGCTTCTCCCCGCATTCCTCCTCGTCACCATGATCGGCACCGTCCGCACCGTCAGCAGCTCGGTCGCCGTCCAGCGCGTGTCGTGGCGCGGGCCGCGTGCGCTCGACTTCCGGGCGGTCCAGGGCGCGGTGAACGTGGATGGGGTGAGCAACCTGGTCTGCGGCCTCGCGGGAACGGTGCCGAACACGACCTATTCGGTGGGCGCATCGCTCACCGAGCTCACCGGAGTCGCGGCCCGGGGCGTGGGAGTGTGCACGGGAGCGGTTTTCATCGCCTTCGCATTCTCGCCCAAGGCGCTCGCGGCGGTGGTGGCGATTCCGGGTCCGGTCGTCGCCGCGTACCTCACGGTCCTGGTCTCGATGCTCTTCCTCATCGGCATCAAGATCGTCGTGCAGGACGGGCTCGATGCTCGCAAGGGCCTCGTGGTCGGCGTCGCGTTCTGGGTCGGCGTCGGCTTCCAGAACGACATGATTCTCCCCGGCCAGGTCTCGGAGTTCGCGGGCGGCCTGTTCGGCAACGGACTGACGAGCGGCGGCCTGGCGGCGATCCTCATGAGCCTGCTCATGGGGATGTCGAAGACGCGGCGAAGCCGGATCGAAACCCGCTTCGATCTTTCCTCCCTGCCGGAGATCCGGGAGTTCCTGCGCGCCTTCGCGACCCGAAGCGGTGGAGACGCGTCGATGGCCGAACGGCTCGATGCCGTGACCGAAGAGACGCTGCTGACACTGATCCGCGAGCAGGAGCCCGGCGAGGCGCAGGAACGGCGTCGCCTGCGCCTGTCGGCGCACGAGGAGGAGGACGGCGTCGTTCTCGAGTTCGTCGTCGCGCCCGGCGAGGGTAACCTCGAGGATCGCATGGCCCTGCTTGGGGAACTGAGCGACGAAGCACCGATCGAGCAAGAGGTGTCGCTTCGGATCCTCAGGCACCTCGCGTCTTCGGTGCGCCACCAGCAGTATCATGACGTCGATATCGTGACCGTCCGCGTGAAGGGTGCCGGTGCGCCGCCCGGCGACCGGAAGTGAATTGGCGGCGGAATCGGAAAACGCACCGCCTCGCTCTCGGCTTTTACATCGGCCGTGAGCTACAGTTAAAACGATGCACCCGACCGGTGAACAGACCGGATCGGGACTGCTGCCGGTAATCAGGAGGTGGGCTCGATGGCGGAGAATCACACCCCACGCGCTTCGCGCGAGGAAGATCGCATTCGGCCCGGGAACTGCGAACCCATCGCCATCGTCGGCATGGCATGCAGGTTTCCCGGTGCGCCGGACCTGCCGGCCTTCTGGCGTCTGCTCGAAGCAGGCGGGAACGCGGTGTCCGAGGTCGACCCCGGTACAGGTTCCGGCCGCGCGGCCGAGATGTTTCCCGATGACGCGGTGCGGGGCGACGCCTGCCGCTACGGGGCTTTTGTCGACGACATCGACCGCTTCGACGCTCCCTTCTTCCGGATTTCGCCGGTGGAGGCGGAGTTGCTCGACCCCCAGCAGCGGATGATGCTGGAGACGAGCTGGCACGCGCTCGAGGATGCGGGGATCAATCCGGATCGGCTCAAGGGCAGCCGGACCGGCGTGTACACCGGAATCAGCACCGACGAATACCGAATGCTGGTCCTCGACTCCGCCCGGCCGGCCGAGGCGGCAGGGTGTCTCTATGCCCTCAGCGGTACGAACATGAACGGCGCCGCGGGCCGAGTCTCGTTCGTGTTGGGTCTGATGGGGCCGGCGAAGGCGGTGGACGCCGCTTGCGCATCGTCCCTGGTGTCCGTCCACGACGCGGTGGCGGATCTCCAGCAGGGGAAGGCGGATCTGGCGATCGCGGGCGGCGTCCACGCCATGTTCAATGGCCGCGTGTACGAGCTGCGCGCCGATGCGATGATGTTGTCGCCGGACGGCCAGTGCAAGGCATTCGACGCGTCCGCAAACGGCTATGTGCGGGGCGAGGGGTGCGGCGTCGTGATCCTGAAGCGGCTCCGCGAAGCGGAAGCGGACGGTGATCGGATCTGGGCGCTGATCCGAAGCGCGGCGGTCAACCACGGCGGGGCCAGCGCGGGGTTGACGGTGCCCAATACGCCCGCGCTGGTGGAGGTGATCGAAGCGACCCTGTCCCAGGTCGGAGTTGCACCCTCAGAGGTGGACTACCTGGAGGCGCACGGCACCGGGACCACGGTGGGCGATCCCATCGAGCTCAACGCCGCGGCCGCGGTCTACGGCCGGGCGCGCGAGGCCGATCGCCCGCTTCTCGTCGGATCCGTCAAGACCAATATCGGCCATCTCGAAGCGGCGGCCGGAGTCGCCGGGCTGATCAAGGCGGCCCTGGTCGTGAAGTCCGGGGTGATACCGAAGCACCTTCACTTCAGGGATCCCAACCCGGGCATCGACTGGCAGCGCCTGCCGGTGAGGGTGACGACGGAGGAGACGGAGTGGCCGTGCCGAAGCGGACAGCCGCGACGGGCGGGCGTGAACTCCTTCGGGATTTCCGGAACGAATGCCCACATGTTGCTGGAGGAGTACCGCGGCCGTTCGCGCTCCCCCGATGGGGATTATCGGCCCGTGGGCTCCACGCAGCGGGTAGCGCTTTCTCAGCCCGCCGCCCTTCCCGATCCCGGCCCGCCGGAACCGGAGCCCGCTCCGCGTGCGTCCCGCCTGCTGCCTCTCTCCGGCAAGACGGAGCCTGCGCTCCGGAATCTTGCCGGGCGCTATCTGCAATGGATTTCCGAACGCGCCGGGGAGCTGTCGACGGCCGGCGCCGCCGACGCCCTGCTGTCCGACATGGCCTGGACGGCGTCGGTGGGCCGGAGCCACTTCGACTACCGTTCGGGCATCGTGTTCCATGACCTCGAGTCGTTGCGCGAAGGGCTCACCAAGGTGCAGGAAGCGGCCGACGGCGCGCGTCCGCCGGGGCGAGCGGCCCGAGTGGCGTTTGCCTACACCGGGCAGGGGAGCCAGTGGGCCGGCATGGGGCTCGATCTCTACGAACGGGAACCGGTGGCCAGAGCGATCCTGGACGCATGCGAGGCGGTGTTCCGGGAGCAGAGAGGGGCCTCTCTTCTCGACGTGATGTTCGGCCGAGGCGGTGCCGGCAGGGATCTGAGCGACACCGCGTGGGAGCAGCCTGCCCTTTACGCATTGGAATGCGCGCTCACCGCGCTGTGGTCGAGCGTGGGCGTCAGGCCCGCCCTCGTGGTGGGACACAGCGCCGGGGAGCTGGCGGCGGCGCAAGCGGCAGGCGTCTTCAGCCTCGAGGACGGGATGCGTTTCTCCGAGGCGCGAGGCACCCTGCTGTCCGGCACCGGAACGGGGGCCATGGCCGCGATTTTCGCGCCACCCGCCCGGGTGGCGGCCGCGGTCGAGACGCTGAACTCCGAGGGAGCGGGCGTCGGCGTCAGCGTTTCGGCGGACAATGGTCTGCACCAGGTGGTCAGCGGTCCGGTGGCGCAAATCGAAGCCCTCTCGGAGCGTCTCGAATCCGAAGGCGTCCGGGTCAGGCGCTTGAACACGACCCGGGCCTTCCACAGCGCCCTGGTGGAGCCGGCCCTGGACGCCCTGGAGGCATCGCTGGACGGCCTGGTCGTCAATCCCCCGTCCATTTCGGTGATCAGCAACGTTACCGGAAGGGTCGTGGAGCCGGGAACAGAGCTGGACGGTGCGTACTGGCGTCGTCACGCGCGCGAGCCGGTGGCGTTTGCCGGCGCGGTGCGGACCATGGCCGAGCTCGGGGTGGACCTGGTGGTGGAGATAGGCCCTCGCCCCGTCTTGGCCCGGATGGCGGCATCGGTCTGGCCGGACTCGGCGCCTCCGCCCCGAGCCATCCCGAGCCTTTCTCCGCCATCCGCGATCGGGCAGGGGTCCGAAGCGGAGGAGGAGTTCTCTGACGCGATTGCAAGAGCCTACGAGGCGGGCCTGACGATCCGTTTCGACGGGCTCTTCGCGGGAGAGTCCCGGCGTCGGATATCGGTGCCCGACTATCCCTTCCAGCGCGAGCGCCACTGGCTGGAGGCGCCGAAACGGCGTCATCGGACGACCGGTCATCCGCTGCTGGGAGTGCGGCACGAGTCGGCCAGCGGTGAGGTCTCCTGGGAGACCGAAGTGTTCTCCACCGAGCCGACGTGGCTCGGCGACCATCGAGTGTTCGGCCGCGTGGTGGCGCCCGGTGCGCTCTACGGCGCCATGGCGGCATCGGCGTCGCTTGCCGAGGGAAGCGGCCGTGTGGCGGTGGAGGACATGCAGCTTCACAACCCGCTCGTGTTCTCGGAGCCGGGAAGCGGGGACGGGCCGGAGCAAGACGGCCGGACCGTGCAGGTGCTGCTCGGCGCTCCCGATTCGGCGATGACCCGCCCGGTTCGGGTGTTCAGCCGAGGCAGTGGAGAGGAATGGACGATCCACGTGGAGGGACGCGTGACGACCGGTGCCCCCACCGCGGAGGGCGGGTCGCGGATCGACCTCGAGAGCCTGGCATCGGGCCTTGCTCCGCTGGACCCGTCGACCTACTACCGCGCGAGGGCGGGCACCGGCATCGAGCTGGGTCCGTCATTCCGCACTCTGGGGAGAATCTGGTGCGGCCCCGGAGAGGCGCTCGCGGAGATCTCTCTCCCGGAAGTCGTGGGACGGAGCGATCTGGACCTTCATCCTCTCCTGCTCGACGGCTGCTTCCAGGTTGTGGGCGCGGCCCGCGGACTCGGCGGGTCGCAGGGCGAGACGACCTACCTGCCTTTCGCCTGGGAACGCTTCTGGCTGGCTGGGCGGCTTCCCGAAAGACTTTTCTGCCACGTGCGCATGAGAGCGGCGTCGCAGGACTCGGAATCGGAGTCGAGCGTTGCGCCCGAGGTCCAGAGTGGAGACTTGCGCCTGTACGATCCGAACGGGGTTCCGATCGGGGCCTTGAGCGGCTATGCCGTCAAGCGGGCCACGCGGGCGGCGCTCCTCTCGTCGGTCGAAGGCATCGACGAGCTGCTCTACGAAGTAGAGTGGCAGGAACGCGCCCTGCCGCCGGGAATGGAGTCTGCGGACTTCTTTCCCGAGCCGGTCGAAGTCAAGGCCCGCGCCCGCCTTCTTCCCGACTACCTGCGCGAGGCCGGGGTCGACCCCCGGAGCCGGGACGCCCTGCTCGCGGACCTGGAGCGGTGGTCGCAGGCCTTCGCGATCGCCAACCTGGATCGGCTGGGATGGGTCCGAAAGGTCGGGGACAGCGTGCGGCCCGAAGCGCTGCGCAAGGAGCTGAACGTCGTCGTGGACCACGAGCGCCTCTTCCGCCGGATGCTCGAGATGGCGGCCCGGGCCGGAGTGCTGGAGGAGGCGGACGACGCCTTCGTGGTGCGGTCGGGATCGGAAGATCCGTGGCCTGCGGCAATTCCTGCGGATCCGGAGGGCCACGCCGAGCGGATGGCGGAGCGCTATCCTCACGGGTTGACCGAGATCGGGCTGTTCCGGCGCTCCGGCGGCGCGCTCGCCGACGTGCTTCGGGGGCAGGCCGATCCCCTGACCCTCCTCTTCAGCAGCGGAGAGCCGACTGCGGCCGATCTCTACCTGCGGGCGCCGGTGGCGCGAGCGGCGAACCAGATGCTGAGCGAGGCGGTCCGCACGCTCGTGGACGCGCTCCCGCCGGGACGGCGGCTCCGGGTGGTCGAGATCGGAGCGGGCACGGGATCCGCGACCGCGGCCGTGCTGCCGGAGCTTCCCGAAGGGCGCTTCGATTACATGTACACCGACATCTCGGCGGGCTTCTTCTCGGAAGCGGAGGCGCGCTTCGGAGACGGCGGGGGATGCATCGAGTACCGCCCGCTCGA
>CAYQVB010000154.1:0-75709 GCA_964420925.1 uncultured Ectothiorhodospiraceae bacterium
ATGCTAACGTTGTTCATGGACGCTCCCCTTATCCCCTGAATGCACACCGCGTGCGATTCTTCCTTGGCGCATCGTGACGCCGTGGGAAAGGGGGCGTCCACTCCATCGCTTACGATTCGGTGCGCGTATCCCCATTCTCTCCGTGGCAGGGGGCAGGCCGAATGCACACCGAGTCAAGTCGAATCTTGACATTGCTCCGAGTGTGTTCTATGTAGGACACATGAATCATTTTGGAGATGTCGTCAGAGAGCGCCGCGAGCGCCTGCGCCGGCAGGACCGTCGCTACTCGCTGCGCCAGGTGGCGCAGCGGATCGGGCTCGAGCCGGCTTATCTGAGCAAGATCGAGCGCGGCGAGGCAGCGCCTCCATCGGAGGCCGCGACGCTCCGTCTGGCGGGGGAGCTTGGAGAGGACCCGGATGTCCTCCTGGCGCTGGCGGGGAAGGTCTCCCGCGATCTCCAGGACATCATTCGCAAACGGCCCCAGTTGTTCGCAGAGTTGATCCGGCAGCTCAGGGATGCGCCGGATTACGCTGTACTGCGAGTGGTGCGCGAGGTGCGAGACGGAGACTGGTAAGGAGACAACGCCCCATGATCGAGTTGATGGAAAACGAGCTGCACTTCCAATTCCCCGAGGTCCACCGGGCCGCACGCTGTTCGGTCGAGTTCCAGCGCACGTTGCGCATTCCGGACGACGAGCGGACCTACTTCCTGCCGCCTGGATTGGGCGAGTTTCCCCTGCGACACCTGGACGACTACGCAACCCGGTTGCCCGAGGTGTGGCGCCGCCGCGGCGGCGTGATCATGCCCATGCACCAGGCGGAGGCGCTGTGGATCAGCTTCACCGCCTCCTGCTATCCCTTTGCAGTGAAGATCGCGACCGGCAAGATCTGTGCGGTCACCGGCGATGCGTGGGTCGACCACCTGAACCGCGATCCGCAGGATTACGTGGTCGTGCCGGAGCAGCCCTGGCTCGACGGATACTGCGTGGAGAAGGGCCTCATCCGCCAGTTCGTCGCCATGCCCCTGGGAGAGGGCTACTCGGTGGAGGAGCAGCTCACCGGGGAGGCTCTGCATGGCGGGCTGCAGATCGTGGCCTATCCCATGAAACGGGAGCGCTACGAGGCGCTGCACGCACTTCGTGAGGAAAGCTTCGAGTACCGCTGGGCCGCCCCGGCGATGGTGGCCGACTCGGCGCCGATGTCCATGGGGCTCGCGCCCGGCGGGCGGATGAAGCAGGAGGTCTATGACGATCCCCATGGTCTGGATGCCTGGGACCAGCGCCACGGCAGCCGGTGCTTCGTCACCATCGCGAATTCCAAGCAGTGGATGGCGATCACCGGAGAATGTCCGCCGACCGAACCGCTGACGGCGAAGCTCTACACGGAAATGGGCCTCCCCTGGTTCGACTACTACGGCGGCGACGTCGAGGCGGTGGCGGGTGCCGCAACCCTGAACGGACTCGCCAGTGTGGCGCAGATGGGCGACGAAAAGGGCGAAACCCCGTTGCCGGAGAACGAGACGACGCCCATGCCTTACGCCATCGGCATTCGCGCCGAGGGCTCGCACCGAGTGCGGGAGATTTCCGAGTGAGAGGAGCCCGCGAGAATTGGATGTCTGCGCCCGAGTCGAGGGCTGTGAGCGCCTGCGATGCCGGCATGGCCCGCATGAAAGCACCGGACGCCGAGCCGTGCGAGCCGGAGATGCCGCAGGCGAAAGCGCCGCACGCGGAGCCAACGCCGTCCGAGCTCGAGTTTACCGGTTGCACGGCGGTCCCCATGTCGTACGAGGAGCTCCGCCGCTACGAGGGGCGCATGGAGGTGTGGGACGCCGAGCTCCAGACCGCCTGGATGGTGCGCGAACCGGCCAGTCCGACCCACGAGCGCCCTCGCATCGCCTGGCCAGACTCGTCGAACGCATCGCTGCCGTGCGCGGCTCGGCGATCGAGTGTTACGGCGCGATGGACCTGCTGCTCTGCGATGCGTTCGGTGCTGCGCGGCGCATCATGCAGGCGGACCAGACGGTGTACCTGCATCCGACGAGAGTGGACCTGGTGAACGCCGAAGCGATGCGGGTGGGTGAGCACAACTTCCCCGACGTGGTGCTCGAGGTGGATCACACTACGGACGTGCGCCGGGGCAAGCTGCGGCTGTACGAGTCGTGGGGCTTTCCGGAGCTCTGGGTGGAGGTGCCGGCCCGGCGTGCGCCGAGTTGCCCTGAGAGTCGTCCGCCGGGGCTGACGATCCACCTGCTCGAGCGCGGCGTCTACCGGAGCTCGCCGGTGAGCCGGGCATTCCCCGGTTGGACGGCGCAAGCCATCCACGACGCGATGAACGAGCCTGCGCCCTCGGCGCAGACCCACGCAATCCTCGAAGGCGTGGGCCGCACGCTGGGGGCTCGGGAAGGCACGAAGCCGGACGACGACCCCCTGCTGCGTTCCTTGCGGGACCAGAGCCGGGCGGAAGGCCGGCAGAAGGGTCGGGTGGAGGGTGAGGCGAGGGGCCGGGCCGGGATGGTGTGCGCAATCCTTGCGTCACGGGGTATCGACGTTTCGGACGGATTCCCGGCCAACGTGCCGGCATTCGCCGAATCGCCGGTGGCCGTTGTCGTTGCGGCGGCGCTCCACTGCGAGAGCGAGCGGGACTTCCGCAGGCGCATCCGCGAGCGCTGATTCCTCGTGGCCGGCGTTCCACCAGGGGCCGGGCGAGGACACACCCGACTCGACATACCTGACTCGCTGACTTAAGCTCCGCGCCGCACTGGCGGGCCAGAGGCCATGTACATTGCCGCCCGTGTGCCCGCCCGTACGGCAAACCTGATCAGGAGGAGAAATCATGAGAACACTCACGAGAATGGCGTGGGTTCTGTCCGCGCTGGTCGTCGGCGCCACCTCGGCGCTCGCGGCGGAGACCATGGGACCCGTGACCGACGACATCGGCGTCGTCAAGATCCGAAAGGGCGCCCCGATGTTCATCGGCGGCTACTGGACGCTCTCGGGGCCCGACGTGGGTCTCGGCCTCGACCAGAAGCGCGGTGTGGAGCTCGCCTTCGACGACTGGAACAACGAGGTGGTGGGCCACAAGATCCGGCTCGTCGCGGAAGACGGACAGTGCAACGCGGAAGGTGGCCAGATCGCGGCGACCAAGCTCGCGTCCAACCGCAACATCGTTGCCGTGGTTGGCCCCGACTGCTCGAGCTCGGCTACTCCGGGGGCACCCATCCTGTGGAAGGCGGGCATCGTCAACATCGGCACCTCCACCACCGCTCCGGCGCTGACCGCCCCGGATCGCAAGCCCGGCTACCACGGCTACCTGCGCACCATCTACAACGACCTCGCGCAGGGTGCAGGCGACGCCGCCTACTTCAAGAACGTGCTCGAGTGCGAGACGCTCGCCACCGTCCACGACGGCAGCCCCTACGCGGAGCAGCTCGTGCGCGTGGCGGAGAAGGAGTTCGAGATGCTCGGCGGTACGGTGGTGGCCGCGGAGGCGGTGACCCCGACCGACGTCGACATGCGTCCCATGCTGACCGGTGTCGCCACCAATACGCCCTGCGTTCTCTACTACCCAATTTTCGTTGCCGCCGCGGCGCAGATTACCCGCCAGGTCGAGGAGATCTCCGGGCTGGAGGACACCATCGTCATATCGGGACCGACCGCGATGACCCCCGGCTTCTACGAGGCGGCGGGCGAGTCGGCACGAGGCCTGCGCTTCACCAGCGTGGACAACACCTCCGCCGATGCGCTGGGTGCCGACTACCCGAGGATGCTCCAGGCCTATCGCGACAAGTACGGCGAGAATCCCACACAGGCCTATCATGTCAACGCGTACGACGCGGGGGCGATCCTGATGATGGCGATCGAGAAGGTCGCGGTGAAGGACGACAAGGGCGACACCTACATCGGGCGCAAGGCGTTGCGTGACGCCCTGTTCGAGACCGAGGGCTTCGCCGGTATGGGCGGTCCGATCGAGTGCAACGAGCACGGTGACTGCGCCGGGTTCGCGTTCGCGGTCTACGAGATCACGGATCCGGATCCTGCGACCTTCGACATCGGCACGAACCCGAGAAAAATCTACCCGTAGGTTTCGGGGCGCAGACCGGCGCCGGATACCCTGACGGGGGCGTAAACGGTCCAGCACAGGGGGATGGGCGGTGAGTCGCCCATCCCCCTCGATCCGTTCAGGGCAGGGGCCCGGTCACCGTTCGCAATCGGGCGATTGCATCGGCGGGGCAGCCACCCTGCGTCCTCGAACGGGCGATCACTGACGGACCTCGAAGTCGGGCACAGGGCCTCCGAGGCAGGAGACAGCGATGGCAGCGGCACTTCCCAGCGAAGGCATGGCGGCTCGGCTCGAGGCGCTGAGGCGCATCACCTTTGTGGACGTGGTGCTGTGGGGGATGCGCATCCTCATCGTGTTCGTCGTGGTGGGCGGCACCATCGGCACCCTCATCCAGGGGCGCTACACCGGCGAGCAATGGTTCGACAATTTCATGTTCGGGCTGATGATCGGCGGGGTCTACGCCCTCATCGCGCTCGGCTACACGATGGTGTACGGCATCCTGCGCCTCATCAACTTCGCCCACGGCGACGTGATGATGTGCGGGGCCTTCACCTCCTACTTCCTCGCCAACGGGCTGTACCGATCCGGATTCCTGGACGCAAATCCGGTCATCTCCATGATCCTGATCATGGGGCTGGCGATGATCACCTGCAGTGTGATCGCGCTGGTGGTGGAGCGCATCTGCTACCGGCCCTTCCGCCACATACGCACCCTCGCTCCGCTGATCTGCGCGATCGGGGCGTCGTTTTTCCTGCAGCACTCCTTCCGGGGCATGTACGGCTCTTCGGTCCGCGCCTACCCCGATCCGGTGTGGCTGGAGGGCGAGATCGAGATCTTCGGTTTCGGTATTCCCTACACGCAGCCCTTCGTGATTCTCATCGCGCTCGCCGCGATGGGCGCACTCTACCTGGTCGTCAACAAGACCAAGATGGGCACCGCGATGCGTGCGGTCTCCGAGGATCGCGACGCGGCGGCGATGATGGGCATCGACGTCAACAAGATCATCGTGTTCACCTTCGTGCTCGGCGGCTGCATGGCCGGCATCGGCGGTGTGCTCTTCTGCATGGTGTACAACCAGATCTACTACTTCACCGGATTCCTGCCGGGCATCAAGGCGTTCAGCGCGGCGGTGCTCGGCGGGATCGGCAACGTGCCGGGCGCGATGCTGGGGGGCTTCTTCCTCGGGGTGGTCGAGTCGGTGGGACCGGCGCTCTTCCTCGACGGCGTCGGGATCAGGGCGCCCTACCAGCTCCGGGACCTCATCGCCTTCACCATGCTGGTGATGGTGCTCATCTTCCGCCCGCAGGGGATCCTCGGCGAGCGGCTCGCGACGCAGCGCGCCTGAGGTAGTCGCCATGGCATTCGACGTCATCGCATCGAGCTACCGCGAGCGCGAGAAGGAGCGCACCCCGCTCGGCCACGCCGTCATCGCGGGAATCTCATTCGGCGCGACCGGGATTTTCGCCGCCCTGGTCGGCATCCTCTATCTCTTCCATGAGCGATGGATTGTCGCCTGGCTGCCGGAGGATGCCGCGTATCCCAGCGGTCTTACCCTGGGGCAGTCCCTGCTCCTGGTCTTCGCGATGTGGGCGGGGGTCCAGGTGGTGCGCAAGACGGGCGAGGAGCGCCACGGCGTCGCCTGCCTGCTCGGTGCGGGCGCGGGCCTGGTGGCGGGGGGGGTGTTCTCCGTGCTCCCTCTCATCATGAGCATGGTGAAGCTGCGCTTCATGTTCATCTCGCTGACACCGCAGCTCTACGACATGCTCACCTCGGGCCTGGGCCTCGGGCTCGGCGTGGTGGTTCTGGTGGTGGCCGGAGCACTGGCCGGCGCGTTCGGCGCGCTGCTCTACCGGCTCTCGCCGCGCACCCGGCGTCCGATCATCTACGCCCTGGTATGGATGGCGTCCATCGGGGTGTTCCAGGAGCTCATCCAGCTCCTCGCCCAGCAGGAGGTTCTCGATCCCATACGCGAGTGGTTCTTCACCTGGGACGGGCTGCGGCCGCAAGGAGCGCTGGCCATCGGCCTCGTCGCCGCGGCGGTCGTCGCGGTGTGGGATGCGAAGCGCGCCCGTCTGGAGAAGAGCTTCGTCGCACTGCCGCCGGGCCAACAACGAGTACTGCGCGGAAGCGGAATCGCGTTGCTCCTGATTCTCGTCCTCATCCTCTTCCCGCTGGTCGCGGGCAACTTCATCGGGCAGGTACTGCTCTTCATCGGGCTCTTCATCCTGATGGGGATGGGCCTCAACCTGGAGATCGGGCTCGCGGGACTCCTCGATCTCGGATTCGTCGCGTTCTACGCGGTCGGGGCCTACACCTGCGCGCTGCTCACCGCGGACAGCCCCTACGCGATAGGGCAGCGCATCGAGTGGTTCCCGATGTTCAACTGGTGGTGGGCGATGGGGATGGCGGTGATCATGGCGGTCTTCGTCGGGGTGCTCTTCGGCATTCCGGTGCTCAAGATCCGCGGTGACTACCTCGCGGTCGCGACGCTCGGCCTCGGCGAGATCGTGCGCGTCCTGGTCCTCTCCGACTTCGCGGCGCCGGTGCTCGCGGGAGCGCAGGGGGTGCTCAACATCCCGCCTCCCTACCTCTTTACCGGCGCCGCCGTGGACGACCCCATCGAGCTCTACTACATCGCGCTCGGGGCGGCCGCGGTGGCCGCCTACTTCGCGTACCGCCTCGAGAACTCGCGTCTCGGCCGGGCCTGGACCGCGATCCGCGACGACGAGGACGTGGCCCAGGCCCTCGGCATCAACCTGGTGAACGTCAAGCTGCTGGCCTACGGGCTGGGCGCAGCCTTCGCCGGGCTCGCGGGTGCGATCTTCGCCACCATGCTCACCTCCATCTACCCGCACAGCTTCCAGCTCATCATCTCCGTCAACGTGCTCGCCCTCATCATCGTCGGCGGCATGGGCAGCCTGCCCGGGGTGGTGGTGGGGGCGCTGGCGCTCATCGGCCTGCCGGAGCTGCTGCGCGAGTTCGGCGAGTACCGTTTCTTCTTCTACGGCGTGGCGATTGTCGCGGTCATGCGCCTGCGCCCGGCCGGGCTGTGGCCTTCCGCTGCGAGGCGGCGCGAGATGCAGCTCGAAGAAGAGACTCGGGCCGCGGTCGAAGCGCAGCTCGCGGCGGAGACGGAGACCGCGGCAGCGCCTTCTCGGGAGGGTCCGCCGCGATGAGCGAGCCCATTCTCGTTTCGAAGGCGTTGACGAAGCGTTTCGGTGGGCTGGTCGCGGTGGACGCCCTCGACCTGGAAGTCGGCGAGCACTCCATTCACAGCGTCATCGGACCCAACGGTGCGGGAAAGACCACGGTGTTCAACTGCATCATGGAGTTCTACCAGCCCGACGGCGGCGAGATCTGGTTCCGTGGCCATCGCATCGACGGGGTGACTCCGGACGTGGTGGCCAAGGCCGGCATCAACCGCACCTACCAGAACATCCGGCTCTTCCGAAACATCACCGCGATGGAGAACCTGCTCGTCGGCATGCACATGCATCTCAAGTCACGTTGGTGGGGAGCGGTGTTCAACACCCGCCACACCCGGAACGACGAGGCGCAGGCGGCGGAAGAGGCGACACGCCTCCTCAACTTCATCGGGCTGCGAGGGCGAGGCGACATCTACGCGCGCAACCTGTCCTATGGAGAGCAGCGCCGGCTGGAGATCGGGCGCGCGCTCGCCACGAAGCCCAAGCTGCTGATGCTGGACGAGCCCACCGCGGGGATGAATCCGCGGGAGAGCGAGGACATGACCCGCTTCATCATGCGGGTGCGCGACGAGTTCGGCATCACCATCATGCTCATCGAGCACCACATGCGGGTGGTGATGGGCATGTCGGACCGGGTCTCGGTGCTCGACCACGGGGTCAAGATATCGGAGGGCTCGCCGGCCGAAGTGCAGGCGGACCCGAAGGTCATCGAGGCCTACCTCGGCACCGCGAACGTCGATGTCCAGGTGGCAGGGTGAGTGCGATGGCGGTCCTCGACGTCCAGAACCTCCATGTCTTCTACGGCCAGATTCACGCCTTGCACGGTGTTTCGCTCAGCGTGGACAAGGACGAGATCGTCACCCTCATCGGCGCCAATGGAGCGGGCAAGACGACGACGCTCGGCGCGATCAGCGGCGTGCTCCCGGTCGCGGAAGGCGAGGTGAGCCTGGACGGCCAGCCGCTCGGCAAGATCATGCCGCACGATCTCGTGAAGATGGGCATCGTGCAGGTGCCGGAAGGACGGCGCATCTTCGGGCGGCTGACGGTCGAGGAGAACCTCGGAATGGGCGCCTTCGTGCGCAAGGACAAGGACGGCATCGTCGAGTCGCGCGAGCGGGTGCTCGAGATGTTCCCGGTGCTCAAGGAACGCATGGGGCAGGTGGCGGGCACGCTTTCGGGCGGCGAACAGCAGATGCTCGCGATGGCGCGCGGGCTCATGTCCAAGCCCCGGGTGCTGCTCCTCGATGAGCCGAGCATGGGCCTCGCACCGATGCTGGTGGAGCAGGTCTTCGGCGCGGTGCAGCAGGTGCGCGACCAGGGCGTGCCGGTGCTGCTGGTGGAGCAGAACGCGTTCATGGCCCTGCAGATCGCGGACCGCGGTTACGTCATGGAGACCGGGGAGATTACCCTCGCGGGATCGAACCGGGAGCTGCTCGAAAACGAGGACGTCAAGCGCGCCTACCTGGGGTAGCACTGGGGACGCATGCGACTGTCGCGAATGATCCACGCCGTCGATCTTCACGCGGCGGGGGAGCATGGCCGGGTCATCGTCGGCGGGGTGCTCGACGTGCCCGGCGACACCATGTTCGACAAGATGCGCTATCTCGCCACCCGGGCGGACGGGCTGCGCAAGCGCATGCTGCGCGAGCCCTGCGGCTATCCCGCCGCCAACTGCAACCTCGTGTTGCCCTCCAATCACCCCGACGCCGACGCCGGCTTCGTGATCATGGAGCAGGTGGAGTATCCCGGCATGTCGGGCACCAACACCATCTGCGTGGTGACCGCGCTCATCGAGACCGGCATGGTGCGGGCTTCGGAGCCGCTCACCCGGCTCAAGCTCGAGACGCCGGCCGGGCTCATCGAAGTGGAGGCAGTGGTCGAGGACGGCAGGGTGCGCCGGGTCACCTTCGAGAACGTGCCGGCCTTCGCGGTGCACGTCGCCCGAACCATCGAGGTGCCTCACCTCGGCTCGGTCGAGGTCGATGTCGCCTACGGCGGCATGTTCTACGTGATTGCGGACGCGACGCGGCACGGCCTCGAGCTCACCCCGGAGCGGGCGGGGGAGGTGGCCCGGGTGGGCGAGATGATCAAGGCGGCGGCGCGCGAGCAGCTACCCGTGGTGCATCCGGAGAATCCGGAAATCGAAGGGATCACCATCGGTGTGCTCTCCGGACCTCCGTCCCGGGAGGGGGCCACCCTGAAGAACGCTGCCATCGTGTCCACCGGGGCGCTGGACTGGGAACGGCCGGAGACCTGGACCGGCGCCCTCGACCGTTCCCCCTGCGGCACCGGCACCTGCGCCAAGATGGCGGCGCTGCACGCCCGCGGAGAGCTCGCCCTGCACGAGGACTTCCACCACGAAGGGGTGCTCGGCACCGTGTTCACCGGTCGCCTCATCCGGGAGACGCGGGTGGGTCAGTATCACGCGGTGGTCCCCACCATCAGCGGCCAGGCCTGGATCACGGGCTTCTCGCAGTACGTCATCGATCCGACGGACCCCTTCCCGGAGGGGTACACGGTCGGAGACATCTGGGGCTGAGGACGTGTGCGAGCGTCTGGCGCGCCTGGAAGCGATTATCCTCGCTCGGCATGCGCCGAGCTCCGGGGTTTCCGACGGCTGAATCGTGCCCGCTCTACGGTGACGGGACGGGTCGCCGCTTCGGGTGGACGCGGGCGAGTCGGTGCGCGCCTTTGCCGGTTGCCCCACGGAAAGGCATGACATCTCGACGACGTCTTCAGGCTGCCGGGGATGGCTGAATAGCGTGGAGGGTTTCGAACATGCACATCGGTGACGTCTCGAAGCGCAGCGCACTGCCGATCAAGACGATTCGCTACTACGAGGAGATCGGCCTCATCCGCCCCCATCGGGGCGTGAACGGTTACCGCGATTTCTCGGAAGCCGATGTCCACAAGCTTGCCTTCCTTGCCCGGGCCCGCTCGCTCGGCTTCACCATCGAGGACTGCCGCGCTCTGCTCGCGCTCTACGAAGACCGGCACCGTGCGAGCGCGGACGTGAAGCGCGTGGCGGAGGAGCACCTCGCGCGAATCGAGCGCAAGCTGGCGGAGCTCGACGGGATGCGGGCGGTGCTCACGCATCTCGTGGAGCGTTGTCAGGGAGACGATCGACCGGAGTGCCCGATTCTCGACGATCTGGCCGGGACCCCACCTTCGCGTTGAGCCGGAGGGCGGTACCTGCAAGAATCGCAGGTGCCACGGAGGGGACCGGGTGGACACCAGCGTACGCGCGCTCCTTTGGATTCGGCACCGGCATCCCGAATGCCCATTGGAGTGCTTGGCTTCCCGTTCCGACCGAATGCCGGGGGAGCATGAGGCGACCCCGAGGAGTTCGCGTGCGCGTGCGCTTATGTGTGATTCGAGTGAATCGAACGAGGGGGAAAACCATGCCACAGCTCCTTTCACTATCTCTGAGCATTGCGGTCCTGGGCGCCATCTGGGCGTTCCTGGCTCTCAGTCCGCTTTCGGGCTTCGTTCTCGTCTGGGCCGGGTTCGTCGCCTGGGGTTGCTTCTTCCACACCGGCGGTGACGACAAGGCGCTGACCAAGACGATTGCGGGCAACATCTACGGCATCGTCATTGCGTGGATCGCGCTGCTCATCATCGTCAACGTACCGGTTGCATCGCTCGGCACCGTGTGGCCGGCGATCGTCGTTGGAGTCACGGTGTTTCTGCTGGTCATCGTGGCGTCGATCGAGCCGCTCTCCGTCGTTCCCGCCAACGTCTATGGCTACGCCTCCACCGTCGCCTACTCGCTGCATCAGGCCACCGATGCGGAGGCGGGCACGGGACCGCTGGCCAATCTGGCGTCGGGAAGTTTTCAGAACCCGCTGGTGCTGCTCATCGTGTCCATGGTGCTCGGGGCGCTCTTCGGGTTCATCTCGGCCAAGCTCGCCGGCGCGATGACCAAAGAGGCTTAGGCCTCTCAGGCCCCGGGCGAGCGGCGTCCGGGGCCTTTCTTTGCCCCGCGAAAGAGGCGTTGGGTCCGCGGCCCGAAAGGGCCGCGTCAGTCCAGCACGCGGTCGAGGACCCAGTTGTCGAGCGCGTGCACCACCGGCTCGCGCCAGCACAGCGGCCCGGGGCGCGCGAACGCGGATCGCAGGCCCGCGTGCTGCTCTTCGGTGATGGCGTTGTCCTCCGGCAGGGACTTGTCCCATCGCCGGTAGTACTTCGCCACCTGCTCCTCGAAGTCGGGGCGAGCTACCGTCGAGGCAGGGAAGCACGAGCCGATCACCACCGTCGTGTGGTCTGCGGCATGGGGGAGCGACTGCAGCCACCACATGCAGTCCTGGGTGGTGCCGAAAAAGGTCTGCGGATAGATCACGGTGAAGTAGGTTCCCGTCGCCGGCCTCCCCGTCAGTCCCTCGATGTGGGGCAGCGTGGTGTCGTCCTCCGGGAGCACCGCAATGGTGGAGTCGCTCTCCATGTGGATTGCGTCCCACTCCCCGGTCGCCTCTTCCTGCACCGTGTTCTGCACCCCGATGGACTGCCGGTGCACGGTGGCGGTGTGGTAGTCCTCCATCGCGTTTTCCACGAAGAGCTTCCAGTTGCCTTCGATTTCGTAGGTCTTGCGTCGCACGCACACCATGTCCTCGAAGCGGTAGGGAGCGAACTTCTCCCGGATGTTGCCGAGATAGTCCTCGAAGGGCGGAACCTCATCCGAAAGCGCGACGAACAGGAAGCCTCCCCACACTTCGAGGCGAACCGGGAGGAGAGGATAGTCCTCCTTTCGGAATCCCGGAGTGCGCTCCATGTCCGGTGCGCCGAGCAGGGCGCCGTCGAGCGCAAAGGCCCAGCTATGGTAGGGACACGAGATCACGCGGCAGTTGCCGTGCCCCTTGAGCAGGCGGGTGCCGCGGTGGCGGCAGGTGTTGGCGAAGGCCCGGACCTCATGGTCCCTTCCCCGCACGATGATGACGGATTCGCCGAACATGTCGAGGGTGAAGTAGTCCCCCGGGGTCGGGACCTCGTCGGCGCGGCCCGCGAAGTTCCACACTCGGCGGAAGATCCGCTCGACCTCGCGCTCGAAGAACTCGGCGGAGGTGTAGCACCAGGGCGGCATCGACCTCGCCTGCTCGAAGGGCAGGCGCACGTCGCGGTAGATCTCGGGGTCGAACAGGTTTTGCGCCATGGGCATTGCAAACTCCTCCGGGAGGTCTTGGCGAGCGGCTTCAAACCCGCATCTTCCGGCGTGTCGACCGAAGGGTCAATCTGGCGCCAGGCGTGAAAGGGCCGGCCGGGCTCCGGTGATAGACTGCGTTCCGCCTCGAGCTCGACGGAGATGTCGGCATGTCCAGCCCCCGCAAGGTTCACCTCCACATCGACAACGTCACGCGATTGGGCGAGGTGTTCCACGCCTCGCCCGAACGCATCGAGGCGCTGCGTCGTCGTCATCCCGAAGTCGCGGCTCGGGTGGAGATCACGATGGGCTACGACGGCGAGGGCGTGGAAGAGGCGCTGCACACCGCGGACGTGCTCTTCGGCTGGAGCGTCCCACCAGACGACCTCGCCCGGCGCGCCCCCCGCCTGCGCTGGTTCCACGCCCACGGCGCCGGCGTCAACCACCTGATGCCGCTCGACTGGCTGCCGCGGGGCGCAGTGCTCACCAACTCGAGAGGTGTGCATGGCGAGCGCGCCACCGAGTACGCGGCCATGGCGCTGTTGATGCTGAACAACCGGGTTCCGGAGATGGTCGCCGCCCAGCGACAGGGTCGATGGGGCAAGTTCTTCAACAGCCGGATCCGCGGCAAGACCCTGATGATCCTCGGGGTCGGCCACATCGGGGGAGCGGTCGCGAAGTGGGCGAAGGGCGCGGGGCTTCGGGTGCTGGGAGTGCGTCGGACTCCCCGTCCGCACCGCTACGTCGACGAGATGCACGGTCCCGACGCAGTCCCGGCGCTGATGTCCAGGGTGGACTTCCTGATGGTGAGCGCCCCCTGCACGAGCGAGTCCCGGCATCTCATCGGGCGCGAGGAGCTCGCCCGGCTCAAACCCGGCGCCGGTCTTCTGAACTACAGCCGGGCCGGCGTCGTCGACTACGAGGCGCTGCGCGAGAAGCTCGAACGGCGCGAGATGAGCGCGGTGCTGGATGTCTTCGACCCCGAGCCTCTGCCCGAAGACTCGCCACTGTGGAACACCCCCAACCTGATCATCACCCCGCACTGCTCTTCCGACGACTCCGAGTACTACACGCCGCGCACCCTGGACCTGGTGATGGAGAACATGGCGAGGTTCATCGCCGGGAAGCCCCTGCGCAACCGGGTGAATCCCCGCCTGGAGTACTGAGCCCCGCGACCACCGCGCCGTAGCCTTCCCGGAAGCTGGGGTACTCGAACGCGTAACCGCTCGAGACGAGGCGAGCGTTGTCGCATCGCTTGCCGGTCGTCGCCTGATGTCCGTCCCGGCGAGCGGGCGGAGCCAGCCGGAGCCGTTCCGCGATCCAGTCCATGACCTCGCATTGGGTGGCCGGCTCGTGGTCGGCGCCGACGTACACGGGTGCAGGGCGCTCGAACTGCATCAGGTGGCGCAGCACGCCTGCGCAGTCGTCCCGGTGGATTCGATTCGTGTAGTGCATCGCAGCGCAGGGCCCGCCCTTGCGCACCTGGTCGATGAGGCGGGTGCGGCCGGGGCCGTAGATGCCGCCGAATCGCACCACCACCGAAGACGGCGCGGACTCTCGGGCCACCCCTTCTCCCTCCAGCAGGACCCGGGCGTAGATGTCGCCCCCTCCCGTCTCGGAGTCTTCGTCTACCCGTTCGCCGTCGTTCTGCGGATACACCCGGGTGCTCGACACGTAGAGCACCCGTCGAGCGGCGCCCTTGCGGGCAATGGCATGCGTCACATTGCGAAGGCCGTCGACATAGGCGTCGCGGTACGCCTCGGGTGAGCGCCGGTCGGCGGAGGCGGTGTAGCACAGGACATCGATTTCGCCCGGCAGCCTTCGGAGACTGTGGGGGTCTCGCAGGTCCCCCGGGATCGGTCGCACGCCTTCCGGCAGGAGTTGGACGCGCCGGCGCAACCCGTACACGTCGTGCCCGTCCGCGAGCAGTCGTCTCGCGAGCTCGCCCCCGACGTCACCGCAGCCGGCGATCAGGATCGCCGGCATCCGCCATCTCCCGGCCTCTTCGCAGCCCCCGGGGTTCGCGGGTCGATGTTTGCCTGCCGGCGCCTTTCCGGCTCGGGTTCGCCGGTGCGCACCGGATCGCCTGTCCGCTTGTAGGGGCCGCTGCTCCGTGGCAGGAAACGCAGGCGCAGGCATGCGCTTCGTGCGACCATCGAAGGCCGCGCCCTGGGACGTAACGACACCCGTGGGGCGCCACGCCCGCGTGCACCTGCCGGAAAGGGTATTCGATGACTCATGGAGGTGGGTGTCAGTCTACCCCGGTCGCAGCCTCGCGGCAGGACGGCCCGGACCGCACACCGCTGCTTGACCCGATGGGGAAAGCAGGTACAAGATGGCCCGTGAAGAATCCAGGATGGAGGACACGAGAATTGGATGCTCAGTCGGAATCACGCTTGCCCGGCACAATCTCGGGAGTTGCCGGTACACAAAGGGGGCTTTCCGCGGAGCTCATCGCGATACTGGGAGTCGGAGCGACTCTCGGCATCCTCACCCTGGCCGGAATGCACGGCATTCGGGCGGACATGCGCGACCTTCGTGTGGACATCCGGGAGATGGGCGCACGGCTGACGGGAGTGGAGCAGCGGGTGGCCAGGCTCGAAGGCCTGTTCGAAGGATTCCGAGATTCGATAGACAATCGCTGGCCGCCGCCCGGTGAAGAGAAAGGTTGAATCCGACCCGCAGGCGCTCCAAGGCGTGGTCCGCCGGGTGAGCTCCACCGCCTCGACGCCCCATGGTGCGTAGTCTCGTCCCGTCGAATCAACGCGCGGAGCGAAGGCCTTGAACTGCTGTTCCCGGCGGAGCGGTGCGTACGAGCAGTGCTTCGGGTTCCTGTCGAAGCTCTACGCTTTTCGCTACCGGCGCATGGGTCCCGATTCCATGCAGCGCGAGATGCTGGAACAGCTCGATGGGCTGGGCCTTTCGGGTCGGACCCTGCTCGACATCGGCTGCGGCGTCGGCGTGCTGCACCAGACGCTCCTGGAACGGGGTGCCGTACGCGCGCTGGGCATCGACCTCGCTCCCAAGATGCTCGACCATGCCCGCGAGCGCGCACGGGCGATGGCGCTCGACGAGCGGGTGGAATATCGACTCGGCGATTTTGTGGAAATGGAGGCGGAGCTCGACACCGCCGACCTCACCCTTCTCGACAAGGTGGTGTGCTGCTATCCCGATGCCGAAGGGATGCTGGACGCGGCGGCACGACACACCCGCGTCGCGCTCGCGCTGGTGTACCCGCGCCGGCACTGGCTGAGCCTGCTTTCGAACCGCATCTGGAACCTCGGCTACCGGGTCTTCGGCTCGGACTTTCGCAGCTACGTGCACGACCCGGGCTCGGTGCACGGATGGCTGGAGCGCTGCGGATTGCGGCGAGTCTTCAGTCGGGACAACCTGATGTGGCACACGCAGGTCTACGTCGTCGAGTGACGCGGGTCGGGGCCGAAGCGACGTGCGGGCGCTGATCCAACGCGTGTCGAAGGCCCGGGTCGAGGTCGCGGGCGAGGTGGTGGGCGAGATCGGCCCCGGCCTGCTGGTGCTCGTCTGTGCAATGCGGGGCGACCGTGATGAGGAGGCCCGTCAGCTCGCGCGCAAGGTGGCGGCACTTCGCATATTCGAAGACGACGCGGGCAAGATGAATCTCTCCGCCGGCGCCGTGGGCGGGGCGGCGCTCGTCGTCAGCCAGTTTACGCTGTCCGCCGATACCCGCCGCGGCAACCGTCCCGGTTTCTCCGCCGCCGCCGCCCCCGAGGAGGGCGAGCGGCTCTACGAGCTCTTCAGCGACGCGTTGTCCGGGCACGGGGTGCCGGTTCAGAAGGGACGATTCGGTGCCGCGATGCAGGTGCACCTCGTCAACGACGGCCCGGTCACGATCTGGATCGATACCGCAGCCTGAGCCTTCGGGTTCCGCCACGCCGCATTCCCTGCCTCCGCGCGGGCCCCAGGGCACAGCTGGGCCACCCGTAATCCATTGATCTGGCGTGATTCATTCTCATCGAAAGAAGGTCGGAGGAGACGCCGGACGCCTTTTGGCGTCATTCCCCTGGTGTGCGGGATTCCATGCTCCCGATTTCTTCCCAACCGCGCGGCGACCCGCCGCCCGCGATGGCCCGCAAGGCGTGGTTGCCGATGCGCATCCGCCACGGCGGGCGGACCGGAACTCCCGTGCGAACCCTTCCTGCTACGCGGTCTCGCCGTCGTCCCGCTCGACCACTACTTCGTGGCCTGGCGCCTCCGCTTCGGCGTCCACAATCTCGGCGGGGAAGCCGGGAGCAAGCAGGCGCTCGCCGCATGCTTCTTCCAGGCGGCGCACGATGTTGGGAGACCACTCCCGGGAGCCGTAGCGCTTCTGACCGTCTTCGAAGATTCCGAGCACGAGCGGCGACAATTCGAGCGGTGCGGCGTGGCGATCCGCCAGGGCCTGGAAGAGGCTCATGTCCTTCACCACGAGGTCCATGGTGAAATTGATGTCGCGGCTGCCGTTCAGGATGACCTGGCTCTCGGTCTCGTGCACGAAGGAGTTGCCCGACGAGATCCGAATCGCTTCGTAGGTGGTGTTCAGATCCATGCCCGCGAGCTTCGCGATCATCATCGCCTCTCCGAGGGCAGCGAGGTGCACGGAGCAGAGGTAGTTCGTCACCACCTTGAGCACCGAGGCGGAGCCGAGTCCTCCGGTGTGCAGGATGCGCCGTCCCATCGCGGAGAGCGCGGGCAACGCGCGCTCGAAGGCTTCGCGTTCGCCTCCCGCGAAGATCGAGATGTTGCCGGTGGCGGCGCGGTGGCATCCCCCGGACACCGGGCAGTCGAGCGGCTGCGCGCCCTTCGTCCTGACCAAGGCGCCGAGGCGCTTCACCTCCGCTTCGTCGCTGGTGCTCATCTCCGCCCATGTCGCGCCGGCGCGGATTCCGGCCAGGATGCCGTCCTCGGCCTCCATCACCGACGCGCTCGCGGCGGGACTGGGCAGGCAGGTGATGATCAGATCCGCCGCACGCGCCATCGATGCGGGCGACTCTCCCCAGGCCGCGCCGCGATGGAGATGGGGCTGCGCGGCGTCCCGATTCAGGTCGCGCACCGTGAGATCGAAGCCGTTGCGCAGCAGGCTTCCGGCGAGCTTGCCACCCACGTTGCCGAGCCCGATGAAAGCGATCTTCATGAGAGTACTCCTTGCGAGGCGAGTCCGCCCACGATCGCCGGAAGAAGACGCGAGCGGGCAGATCTGTTGGAAACATGCAGTGGCTTTTCGCCAGATTGGATTTTATGGATCAACAGGTCCGGCACCCACAGCGTCGCGGACAGGACCACCACTTCACGCTGACCCAAGCGGTGCTCCCAACGCGACCCGCACGCAGTACGACGAGTCAGGGCAAGTTACCCGGAAGCGTCAAATGCCCGCTCCGGAGAGTCCCGGGCATGGAAGATTTTTCGTGGGAAGGCTACCCTCTCCGCTCCCGCCGCGATTGTCGTGGGCGTCGCGTTCGGTGGTCCGCAGGGCCGCCGACGATGCAGGAGACAGCCCTTGGGAGCCACTATCGAACGCCAGGACGCGGTGCGGCTGGGTGCGCTCGACGTGTCCTATATCTTCAAGCGCGTGCCGCGCCGGAGGCACGTGCACATCCTGGTCAACGACCAGGGGACCCTGGAGGTGCGTGCGCCGTGGCGGTTCAGCCTGTCGAAGGCGCGGAACGCGCTGCGCGAGAACGCCCAGTGGGTCGTGCGGACCCTGGAGGGCGTGCACGAGAGGCTCGCGCAGCGGCCTCGTCTGGTCACCGGCTTTTGCCTTCCCCTGCAGGACGAATCGCTGCGTCTCGAAGTGCGCCCGCGCGCGCAGATGGAATTGTTCGACGGCTCGCGGCCCCGGCGAGGCAGGGTGGAGCGCCGGGGGACGGTGCTCCGGGTCAGTCCGGCGTCGCTCGACGAAGGGGACCTGCGTGCGCTGCTGGAATCCTGGTATCGAAGGGAAGCGGCAAGGCGCCTCGCGGCGCGCATCGAGCACTTCGCGCCACGGCTGGGGGTTCGACCGTCGAGATTGACGATTCGAGGCCAGCGCTCCCGGTGGGGGAGTTGCTCCGGTACCGGGACCGTGAGCCTCAACTGGCGTTTGATGCTGGTGCCGGGCACCCTGGTCGACTACGTCGTCGTTCACGAGCTGTGCCATCTCCGGCACATGAACCATTCACCGCAGTTCTGGGAGATGGTGGGCGACGAGATACCCGACTACCGGGAGCGGCGGCGGCGTCTCGACGATCTCCAGCGCCGACTTCCCCTTTAGGGGGAAGTGGAAGAAGTCATTCATGACTCTTCCGATAACGCCGCCCGGGAATGCGGTTGTCGGACCGCTTTCATTCTTCATCGACATCGGGCCCACGAAAGTTGCCGGCACATCGCCGTGCCGGAACCGGCAGTCGAAGAACTGCGTTTCTCAACCGCCTCCTGGAGGAACGTTCAGATGGATTTCGAAGCGTACCGGAGACTGTCGTTTTCCCGGCGGGGACGCATTCTCACCGTCACCCTCAATCGTCCCGAGACCCTCAATGCCGTGGACGGGGAGATGCACGACGACCTGTCCCGGGTCTTCCATGACATCGCGCTGGACGACGAAAGCGACATCGTGGTGCTCACCGGAGCGGGAAGGGCCTTCTCCGCGGGCGGGGACATGGCGTGGCTCGAAGGGCTGTGCAGCGATCGGGCCGGATGGGAGCGGGTGCGGGTCGAAGCCAAGCGCATCGTGTTCGGCCTCCTCGACTGCGAGAAACCGGTAATCGCCAAAGTGAACGGCCACGCGGCGGGGCTCGGCGCCACCATCGCGCTCTTCTGCGATGTGATCTTCGCGTCCGAAAATGCCCGCATCTCCGATCCGCACGTCAAGATCGGCCTCGTGGCGGGGGACGGCGGCGCGCTTATCTGGCCGCAACTCATCGGCTTCGCGCGGGCCAAGGAGTATCTGCTCACGGGTGATCCCGTGAGCGCGCCGAAGGCGGCCGAGATCGGGCTCATCAACCACTGTGTACCCGCCGAAGCGCTCGACGAGCGGGTCGATGCGTTCTGCGACGGCCTCGCGGCCGGCGCCACCGCGGCGATCCGTTACACGAAGGTCGCGGTCAACATCGGGTTGCGCCAGGTCGCGCACGCCCTCATGGACGCGAGCATCGCCTACGAGTCGATGACCAACGAGACGCGCGACCACCGCGAGGCGGTGCGTGCGTTCATCGAGAAGCGCCCGCCCGAGTTCGGCGCCGAATGACCCCCTTCGCTCACCCGCGCAGTCGCGCGGGGTTCAGATCGGCCTCCTCGACGCCCAGCGCACGAAGGTCTTCCGGCAACGAGTCCCCCGCGGCGAGCGCGGCGGAGCTTCTCCCCATGCCGTTGGAGGTCTCGATGCCGTACCCGCCCTGGCCCGCGCACCAGAAGAAACCCTCGAGGTCGGGGTCGTAGCCGACCACGGGCACGCCGTCGGGGACGAAGCTTCGCAGACCCGCCCAGCGGCGAATGATGCGCGACACTTTCATGGTGGTGGCCCGCTCGATGCGGTCCACGGTGATCGCGATGTCGATCTCCTCGGGCTGGGCGTCCTGCGGCGGTACCGGGGTCTCGTCGGCGGGCGAGCCGAGCACCACCCCCGCGTCCACTTTGAAGTAGAACTCCTCCTCGGTGTCGACGGCGACCGGCCAGGAGTGTCCGTCCACTCCCTCCGGCAGGGGAAATGCGATCACGGTACGGCGCTTGGGCTGCAGCCCCACGGTGCGCGCACCCGCCCGTTCCGCCACCACGTCCGCCCACGCCCCGGCGGCGTTGATCACCACCGGGGCGGCGAACTCTCCGGCCGGGGTCCGGACGTGCCACTTTCCCCCGCGGCGTTCGAAGGACTCCGCCGGCGCCCGGGTCACGATCTCCGCGCCGGCGCGGCGCAGGCCGCGAATATAGCCCTGGTGAATGGCGTCGACATCCAGGGCCATGGTGTTCGGGTCGTGGATGGCGGCGGCGAGATAGTCGGGGCGGAGCACCGGCACCATGTCTAGGGCTTCGCGAACGCTGATCTCGTGGATCTCCGGGGAGAGCAGCTGCACCGCCTCCAACGCGGCATGGAGCGCCGGCTTCTGGTCCTCCCGCGCGATGAAGAGGAAACCGTGGGGCCGGGCGAGCGGCACCTCGGTGAAGGAGGAGGGCGGATTGCGGAAGAAATCGCCGCCCCCGATGGCGAGCGCGCGGATGATGCGCGGCCCGTAGGCCTCGGTGTACACCGCGACCGAACGCCCGGTGGTGTGGTACCCCGGCTGCTCCTCCATTTCGAGCACGATCACGTAGTGGCGCGGCGCCAGCCAGTGCGCGCAGGAGGTGCCCCCGATCCCGGCACCGATGATCAGGAAATCGCATTCGCGCACCATCGCCGTTCCTCTCGTCCTGTCAGGGGATGCCCGGCCCCGCTCGCACGCACGCCGGGGTCATCAGCGGGGCCGGAGGATAAAGCAAGGTCGCCGGCTCCCATAGCACCCGCGCCGGCGTTCTGCTTCCGGGCTCCCCGAATCCCGCCGGAATTCTGGAAGTCGGTACGAAGCGGGCTTAGAGTTCCGGCGACGTCGACGGCCTGGTCGACTGATGTGCACCGGTTTCATGGGTGTGCGCGACATCGACGGGTGACCACCTCGGATCCGGCACGTCGCTGGGCCGCGCCGAGAAGCGGAGGTGCGCAAATCATGATCGGAAGGCTGAACCATGTGGCGATCGCGGTGCCTGATCTCGAGAGCGCGGCCGCGGTGTACCGGGACACCCTGGGCGCCGCCGTGAGCGAGCCCGTGCCTCTGCCCGAGCACGGGGTGACCACGGTGTTCGTCGAGCTGCCCAACGCCAAGGTGGAGTTGCTGGAGCCGCTCGGCGAAGGCTCCCCCATCGCCGGCTTTCTTTCCCGCCATCCCGGGGGCGGCACGCACCACCTCTGCTACGAAGTGGACGACATCCTCGCCGCCCGCGACCGCCTCGCCGCGGCCGGAGCGCGCGTGCTCGGCGACGGGGAGCCGCGCATCGGGGCGCACGGCAAGCCGGTGCTCTTCCTCCACCCCAAGGACTTCTGCGGGACCCTCATCGAGATCGAGCAGGCCTGAGCCGGGAAGAGCGGCCGGCACCGGGCACGACGCGCCGTCCCCGTTGCGCCCGGGGAAGTGGCTGGTGTATCCATGCCGACCATGTGCGGTTCGAGGCAGACGAGGTCGTGTCGAATCCTGTCGAACACTCCGCAGGGGCGCTGGCCGATCGGGTGATGGGCGGCCCCACGAAGGGCGGATGCAATTGAGGGTCGGCCCCTCGGTCATCGTCGTCGGGGCGGGGATCGTCGGCGCCTCGCTCGCCTACCACCTCGCCGCGGCCGGCGCGAGGGTGACGCTCATCGACGAGGCGCTTCCGGCCTCGGGCGCGACGTCCCGGTCCTTTGCGTGGATCAACGTCGTGCACGGCGTCGCCGCGGACTACGCTCGGCTGCGCAACCTCGCGATTGGCGACTACCATCGGCTGCAAGAGGAGCTCGCCGGCACGCTCCCGGTGAACTGGAGCGGCGCCCTCACTTGGTCGGCCGATCCGGCGGAGTCTGAGCAGATGGTCGCCGAGCACGCGGCCTGGGGCTACGAGGTCAGACTCGTCGACGCGCAGGAAATCACCGTTCTCGAGCCCAATCTGGCCGTTCCGCCTCCGGTGGCGGCATTTGCGCCCGGCGAGGGTGCGCTCGACCCGGTCGCGGCGACCCGGACCCTCGTCGCCGCGGCGGTCGAGAAGGGGGCACGACTGATCACCCACGGCGCGGTCACCGGGCTCGATCTCGATGATCGCCGAGCTGCGGGCGTCCGGCTGGAGACCGGCACGCTCGAGGCGGATGTCGTCGTGCTTGCCGCCGGCACCGGCTCGACTGCGCTGTGCGCCGGCGTCGGCATCCACCTGCCGGTCTCCGTGTCGCCTGCGCTCCTGCTGCGCTTCCGCGCGCCATCCGGGCTGGTCCGGCGGATCATCAGCAATGATGAGGTCGAGGTCCGGGAGGGCGGCGAAAGCAGACTGCTCGTGGCCGAGAACCACGCGGAAGGAGAGGCGCGTGACGCTCTCGCCGAGGAAGTCCTGAAGACGCTGCGCCGCCACTTCCGTGGCTCCGAAGGCGTCGAGCTTCTCGATGCCGAGACCGGCTGGCGTCCGATGCCCGCCGACGGCATGCCGATAGTGGGATTCGTGCCTTCGGTGCCGAACCTCTACCTCGCGGTCATGCACGCCGGCATCGTCATGGCGCCGGTCATGGGCCGGCTGGCCGTCGAGGAGATCGTCAGGGAACACGAGGTCGATGTGCTCGCGTCCTGCCGTCTCTCCCGCTTCTGAACGGAGCTCGGCGCACCGCTGCCGGGAAAACGCCTCAGTGGCCGAGCGCGGACACTACGCTCACGCGTTCCAAAGTGGGGTTGCGACTCGCCTCGCGAGCTCAGGCGGGCGCCGCCCGGGCCCGGATCGGGTTTTCGGTCCCGCGAAAGGGACGATCGCCTACGTCATTCGAGCCCCCGTCCCATTCCTGTCGTCCTCGGCCCCTGCGGCTAGAATGCCCCATGGAGCCGCGCGCTCCGCCGGTGAGAGACGCGAGGTGCACGATTCCGTCCATGTTGCCGACGAGCACCGCATGCTGCGCGAGCAGGTGCGGCGCTTCGTCGAACGAGAGGTCATCCCCCATGCCGGCGACTGGGAGGCGGCGGGCAAGATTCCCCGGGAGGTGTTCCGCAAGCTCGGAGACCTCGGGGTGCTCGGCATGCGCTGCCCGGTCGAGCACGGCGGCAGCGGGCTCGACGCGCTCGCCTCGGTGGTGCTCGCGGAGGAACTCGGACGCTCCACCTACAGCGGCTTCGCAATCGCGGTGCTAGTGCACACCGACATGGCTTCGCCCCATCTCATCAACTCGGGCCGCGCCGATCAGCTCGCGCGCTACGTCCCGCGCATCGTCACCGGCGAGATCGTCACCGCGGTAGCGGTGACCGAGCCCGATGCCGGCTCGGACGTGCAGGGGATCCGGACCCGCGCCCGGCGCGAGGGAAACGGCTGGGTGCTGAACGGCTCGAAGGTGTACATCACGAATGGCGTGCACGCGAACCTGCTCTTCGTCGCGGCGCGGACCGACCCGGAGGCGAAGCCCTCGCGGGGTACCTCGATGTTCATCGTCGAGCGCGACACCCCCGGATTCCGGGTCGCGCGCCAGCTCGACAAGATGGGCTGGCTCTGCTCCGACACCGCCGAGCTCGTCTTCGAGGACGCCCGTCTGCCCGCCGACGCCCTGCTCGGCGAGGAGCACCGGGGCTTCTACGAGATCATGAAGAACTTCCAGAACGAACGGCTGGTCGCGGCCGCAATCAATGTCGGCGAGGCGAGCAAGGCGATCGAGCTGACGCTCGAGTACACGCGGGAGCGCAAGGCATTCGGCGGCTCGCTGTGGGACCGCCAGGCGATCCGCCAGCGCCTCGCCGCCCTGAGCGCGCGGGTAGAGGGGCTGCGCCACCTCGTCTACCACACCGCGTGGCTCGACACTCGGGGGGTGGACTGCGTGGCGCAGGTGTCGATGGCCAAGGCCTGGGGGGGAGAGCTCGTGAACGACGTGATCCTCGCCTGCCAGCGCTTCCACGGCGCCTTCGGCTTCATGCGCGAGTGCGCCATCGAACGCATGGCCCGCGACACGCGCGCCCATCTCGTCGGGGGCGGGGCGACCGAGGTGATGTACGAAGAGGTGGCCAAGCGCATGGAGGTGACCGTCTGATGGCGCTCGCCGCCGCAAGCCTCGACGATCGCTACGAGCGCGAGAGCGGCGCCCTCTACCTCACCGGCAGCCAGGCCCTGGTGCGCCTCGCGCTGATGCAGAAGGCGCGCGACCGGCGTGCGGGACTGAGTACCGGCTGCTTCATCTCCGGTTACCGCGGCTCGCCGATGCACAACGCGGACAAGGAGCTGTGGCGCGCGCAACGTTTCCTGGACCGGGCCGACATCCACTTCCAGCCCGCGGTGAACGAGGACCTCGCCGCCACCGCCTGTTGGGGCACCCAGCAGATCAATCTCTTCCCCGGCGCCCGCTTCGACGGGGTGTTCGCGATCTGGTACGGCAAGGGACCGGGCCTCGATCGCAGCGTCGACGCCATCCGCCACGCCAACCTCTCGGGGACTGCGCGGCACGGCGGAGTGCTTGCGGTGGTCGGCGACGACCACGGCATGAAGTCCTCCGACGTGCCCGCGACGAGTGAGCCGACCTTCATGGACCTGATGATGCCGGTGCTCTATCCGGCGAGCGTCAGGGAGATCCTCGAGTACGGGCTTTTCGGTTTCGCGCTCTCGCGCTTCTGCGGGGCCTGGGTGGGGTTCAAGACGGTGGCGGACACCCTCGACACCGCGGTGTCGATCGTCATCGACGATCCGCAATGGCCGTCCATCGTGGAGCCGGACGACTTCGAGCTCCCGCCGGACGGCGTGCACATCCGGCTGCCCGATCCATGGGCCAACCAGGAGCCGAGGCTGCGCCACCACAAGATGGGCGCGGCGCTCGCTTTCGCGCGGGCGAACCGCCTGAACCGCCGCCTCGTCGACGCCCGGAAGGCGCGCCTCGGGGTCGTGTCGAGCGGCAAGGCGGCGCTCGACGTAGTGCAGGCGCTCCGCGACCTGGGGCTCGACGAGGCGGGGGCGTCCGCGCTCGGGATCCGGGTGCTGAAGGTGGCGATGCCCCATCCCGCCGACCTCGAGGGCCTGCGTGCCTTCGCGGACGGCCTCGACGAGGTCCTGGTGGTCGAGGAGAAGCGTCGCATCATCGAGACGCAGGTCAAGGATGCGCTCTACGCGCTGCCGGACGGGCGCCGGCCGCGGGTGATCGGACGCCGCGACGAGAACGGCGCGCCCTTGCTGAGCGAGGTGGGCGAGCTCTCGGTGGACGCCATCACTCGCGCGCTGGCGCGCAGCATCGGCCGATTCCACGAGAGCGAGCGCATGCGCGAACGCCTCTCCTTCCTCGATGCCAAGGAGGCCGAACGGCGTTCCCGTGCCGCGCTCAGCGTCACCCGTCTGCCGTATTTCTGCTCGGGGTGCCCCCACAACCGTTCCACCCGGGTCCCGCAGGGCAGCCGCGCCCACGGCGGGGTCGGCTGCCACTACATGGCGACCTACATGGAGCGCGACAACCTGACCCATACCCAGATGGGTGGGGAGGGCGCGACCTGGATCGGACAGGCTCCCTTCGTGGATACGCCTCACGTGTTCCAGAATCTCGGCGACGGCACCTACTATCATTGCGGCCTGCTCGCGATCCGCGCCTGCATCGCGGCCGGCGTCAACATCACCTACAAGATCCTCTACAACGACGCGGTGGCGATGACCGGGGGCCAGCCCGTCGACGGGCCGCTCGACCCCATGCGGATCTCGCGACAGGTGCGCGCGGAGGGAGTGAGCCGGATCGTCGTGGTGAGCGAGGAGCCGGAGAAGTATGCAGGCGCGCAGGACCGCTTTGCCGCCGGTACCCGCATCGAGCCCCGTCGCGCGCTCGACCGGGTGCAGCGGGAGCTGCGCGAGTGTCCGGGAGTGAGCGTGCTCATCTACGACCAGACCTGCGCAGCCGAGAAGCGCCGGCGGAGAAAGCGGGGCAAGATGCCGGATCCGCCGCGGCGCCTCTTCATCAACGAGCGGGTCTGCGAAGGCTGCGGCGACTGCAGCGCGAAGTCCAACTGCATGTCGGTGGTGCCGCTCGACACGGAGTTCGGGCGCAAGCGCCGCATCGACCAGTCTTCCTGCAACAAGGATTTCACCTGCTCGGAGGGATTCTGTCCGAGCTTCGTCACCGTGCACGGGGCGAAGCCGCGCCGGGTCACGGCGGGAGGCCGCGTTCCCGCTCACCTTCGAGAGCTACCCGAGCCCTCACCGCCTTCGCTCGAAGGAAAGTCCTACGGCATCCTCGTCACCGGCATCGGGGGCACCGGGGTGGTCACGGTCGGCGCCATGATCACCATGGCCGCCCACCTCGAAGGCAAGGCCTGCTCTTCCGTCGACCAGTTCGGCATGGCGCAGAAAGGCGGGGCGGTCACCTCGCACCTGCGCATCGCCGCACGGGCCGAGGACATCAAGGCGGTGCGCCTCAACGAGGGCGCCGCCGACCTCCTGCTCGGCTGCGACGGGCTGGTTGCGGGCAGCGACCTCGCCCTCGACACCGTCGCAAGGGGGCACACGCGCGCGATCGTCAACCGGCACGAGGCGATCACCGGGCACTTCACCCGCGATCCCGATACGCTGTTTCCAAGCCGGGGCATCGCCGCGCGCCTCGAAGCGGCGGCGGGGAAAGGGCAGGTCGACCTCCTCGACGCCACCCGGATTGCCACCGGCCTCATGGGCGACTCCATCGCCACCAACCTCTTCATGCTCGGCTACGCCTGGCAGAAGGGCCTGGTTCCGGTGAGCGCGGCCGGGATCGAGCGCGCCATCGAGCTGAACGCGGTGGCGGTGGAGAGCAACCGGGAGACCTTCCGGTGGGGACGCCGCGCCGCAGTGGACCTTGCGGCGGTCAGCGCCATCGCGGCGCCGGAGCGCGCGATGCCGGCGCGGGACGCTCCGGCGGCAAGCGTCGAGGCATTGATGGAGCGTCGCGCGGAGGATCTCGTCCACTACCAAGACCGGGCCTACGCGGATCGCTACCGGGCGCTCGTGGCCGAGGCGCGGCGCGCCGAATCCCGGCGGGCCGCGGGCAAGCACGGCTTTGCGCAAGCCGTGGCACGCTACGCCTACAAGCTGATGGCGTACAAGGACGAGTACGAGGTGGCCCGCCTCTACACCGACGGCGCCTTCGTGTCAGAGCTCGAACGCCACCTCGAGGGCGACATCCGTCTCGAGTTCCACATGGCCCCGCCGGTCTTCGCCGCCCGCGACCCGGATACCGGGCTCCCGAGGAAGCGGAGCTACGGACCCTGGATGATGCGGGCGCTGCGGGTGCTGGCGAAGCTGAAGAAACTGCGGGGCACCCGCCTCGACCCCTTCGGCCGCAGCGAGGAGCGCCGGACCGAACGCCGCCTGGTGGAAGAGTACGAGGCGACGGTGCGGGAGCTTGGCCGTGGTCTCGACTACGAGAACCACGGCCTCGCGGTGGGCATCGCCTCGCTGCCGGAAGGGATCCGGGGTTACGGCCACGTGAAGGCGGAGCACCTCGCCTGCGTGCGGGAGCGCCAGGCGGCGCTGCTCCAGGCGTGGCGCGCCCCGGCCGAAGCCCGGGCCGCAGGCTGAACACAGTCGCCATGCCTCGTGCTTGTTTCGGACTCCCGCTTTCACGCATCCTTGATCGGCCAAGCCGGTGGATTCCCGCGAATCAAGGGAAGACGGCAGGCGATGTCGGGAGGAGATGGCGTCATTCCCGCGAAGGCGGAATCCACCCGTCTCAACTGCGGCGATGAAGCGGGAATACACGAGCGACCGTCGGCAGCTTCGCCACTGCCCGCCTTGCCCGAATGCCAATGTGCCACAGTGGCGATGCACCAAAGACAATGCGCTGCCGGCGATTGCACGCCAGTGGAGAATGACACCGTGACCACGATTTCCTACTCCGATTCCAGGTACTCGATCCGCCCCGACTTTGCGGAGGTCCACAACCGTTTCTGGGAACGTCTCGCCCGTCCCGGTGCGTGGTGGACGGGAGCGGAGCGCGTTGCGATTGCGCGCGAGGCGCGGGCCGCGCCGGGTTGCGCTCTTTGCCGGGCGGCCAAAGCGGCGCTCTCACCGGCCGGGGTCACCGGGCATCACGAGCGGGTCTCCGACCTGCCGGAAGCGGCGGTGGAAGCGGTGCACCGCATCGTCACCGACGCGGCCCGCCTCACCCGCTCCTGGTACCGGCGGCGCCTCGATTCCGGGCTCACCGACGGACACTACGTGGAGATCGTCGGTATCGTGGCCGCGCTCGCGAGCGTCGATTCGTTCTGTCGCGCGATGGGCCTCCCGTTGCGTCCCCTTCCCGAACCCGTTGCCGGCGCGCCGAGCGGCTACCGCCCGGCGCGCCTCGCGACCGACGAAGGGTGGGTGCCGATGGTGCCGTCCGAGAACGCGGGAACTCCGGAGGCGGATCTGTGGCACTCCGGTCGCACCGACAATGTAATCCGGGCCATGAGCCTGGTGCCGGATGCGGTGCGCACACTCAAGGACCTATCGGCGGTCCACAATCTGGCAAACGCGAACGTGCGCAAGGCGGGCGTGAATCGCGGCGGCGCTCTCACCAAGTCTCAGACGGAGCTGCTTGCCGGCAGGGTATCTGCGCTCAACCAGTGTTACTACTGAACCGCGTGGCACACCAGCATGCTCCGTGAGAGCAGCCGGACCCACGAAGAATCGGTGGACTTTGCCGCGGTCATGGATGGCGACGTGGAGAGCGGCGTTCCCCATGGCGCAGCGCTGGTGCAATTTGCCGAGGCGGTGGTCGCGGGCAGCGCAGCCGACTGCGAGGCGGCGCGGCAGGCGCTCGCCAACACCATGGGAGCCGAGGCCCTGGTCGACGCCGCGGGGGTGATCTCCAACTTCGAGCGCATGGTGCGTGTCGCCGACGCAACCGGGATCTCGATCGGCCCGATGTCGGAGGAGGACCTGGTACTCGTCCGCGAGCTCGGCATCGACCGCTTCAGTGCCTAATCGCGAGCTCGTGGGATTGAGTAACGTCTTCGTAACTCCTGACACCTGTTACAACAGGAGGAAATCCGACGCGGACTCCCACCGCTCGCAGCCGTAAGCACGGCGAATGGCGGGGCGGAGCCCGAGGTTTCAGCTCTTCACGGCGCGCGCCTCGCGGCGCCGGATCCACCAGGGCTGCTCGCAGATGTGGCCGAGGAACTCGACCACGACGTGGGTGCCAAGATAGGCGGTGATGCCGGTGCCGACGTCGAGCTGGGGATTCACCTCCACGAAGTCGAAGCCGATGATCTCGGTGTGCCGGGCGATCGCCTTCAGGGTGTCGCGGAGCTCCGCGTAGCTCATGCCGTTCGGCTCGGCCGAGACGCAGCCGGGCACGAGGGAGAGATCCAGGACGTCGACGTCGATGCTCACGTAGCACTGGTCCCCCTCGGGTACGATCTCGGCCACGCCCCGCGGCCCGATCTCGTGGAACTCGCTCATGGTGACCACCCGGTTGCCGTCGTCGATCGAGTCCTTGACCATGTCCTCGGAATGGCGAAGGCTGCGGATCCCGATCTGGCTCAGGGTCTGCAAGTGGGCCATGGGCTTGATGTGCCGGAAGGCGTGCCCGTTGGTGAAGCGCAGATCGTGGATGAAGGGCGCGTAGTCGGTGTGGGCGTCGAAGTGCAGCACGTGCAGGGGCTCGTCGTAGGCGCGGACCACCGGGTAGGTGATGGCGTGGTCGCCGCCGAGCACCACCGGCATTGCGCCGCTCTCGAGTATCCGACGCACCGTGCGGGTGATGTTGTCGAAGGTCTTCTCGACGTTGGTGGGCAGCACGTCCACGTCGCCGATGTCCGCGATGCTGCGGTGCTGCATCTCGTGGTCGAGGTACATGCGCTTCGTTTCCGGGTTGTAGTAGCCGCGTCCGCCCGCACAGAAGCGCAGCGAGTGCTCACGTATGGCGCGCGGCCCGAAGCGCGAGCCCGCCATGAAGGGCGAACCCTCGTCGGTCGGCACTCCGACCACCGCGATGTCCGCGTCCAGGGCATTGATGTCGGTGCAGATCGGTGCGCGCAGGAAGGAGGGGATGCCGACGTAGGGCCGGTCGACGCGGATTTCGGGAGAGTCGCTGGAACTCATGAAAACCTCCTGAAAGCTTCAGGTGATGCAGACGGCGTGATCCTTCGTGCTCCCCGCGTGCAGAGAGCTTGCCTTGATTCGGTGGTATGCGTGGATTGCCGCTCGCGCGGGAATGACGGAGCGCGGTGTCGCGCCCCCGATTTGCCATTCCTGCGCAGATGCGTGTCCGCAGGTGAAGTTGCGCCCGCGACAGCGGAGTGGCTCGTCGCCGCGGCCCGTTCGTGAGGATCGTTCATCAGATCAGCGCGGCTCTCCCGGCCTGGAGTGGTTGCCGAGGTCCGAACCTCCCGCCCGGTCGTAGCGCTGGCCCGGACTCGATGCCTCGACGCGACGGGTGTCACGATGGTGGATGTGGTCGGGGCGCCGGTGACGCGTGAGCGCGTTCGACACCGGGTTGTAGATCACCGAGAAGATGGGTCGGTCCCACGGCGACATGTTGTTCGGGGAGGCGTGCACCAGGCAGTCGCCGAAAATGAGGGCGGTGCCGGCGGGTCCGGTCGCCGATACGATGCCGCCCCGCTCCACCAGCTCGGCCACGTGCTCGGGCTCCACCACCCACAAGGGGTAGCTGGTCGTCTCGGTGTCGAGGGTGGCGGGCGCGGGGCCACGCCGGTGCGAACCGGGGATGAAGTAGAGGGGTCCGTTGAACTCGTTCACGTCGTCCAGGAATACGTGGAGATTGAGGGCGTGCGCCTCCGGCACTCCATCCTCGCTGTGGTGGGTGGCGAAGTCGTAGTGCCACTGCCAGACCTCGCCGCTGAAGGCGCTCTTGACGTTGACCTTGACCTGCTGGATGTACACCGGCCCGCCGCTCAACTGTTCCGCCGGCTCGACCAGGCGCGGGTCCCGGACCAGCGCAGCAAAGAGCGCGTCGCGCTCGTGCAGCCCCATCGCGGTGCGCACCTCGCCGCTCGCCTTCTCGCGGATGTTGGCCGGGGTGTCTTCGGAGAATAGGTCGGGGAGCCGGGCGCGCAGGCGATCCGCCTCGTCGCGGTCGAAGAGCCCCTCGATGACGAGGAATCCGTCGCGGTGGAAGCGCTCGAGCTGTTCCGTGGTCAGTTGCATGCCGCCCGTTCCGACCCTCGTTTGCGCCGGCTTCCCGGGGCCTTTCGCTGTTTCCCCGACACCGGCCAACCATTGGAAAACAGTGTACCCCCTCTCGGGGCGGGCGGAATGGAAGTTGCTCCGGGCGTCCGAGAGAAGGATGCCGGGGGCGTTTCATACTGTTCGAAGTCGAGAGGCTTGCGGGCATTCTCCCCTCTCCCGCCGGGAGAGGGGCTTTGCCTTGCCTCCAGCGAGAAACGGCCTTGGGACTACGCGCAAGCCCCCATTGCGCCCGCTTCATTTCATGTAAGCTTCGCGCGCCCGAATGGGTCCGGAGCGAGTTGGGAGTGATGAGCGGGGCGGAGTGCGTCGTCGACTGCAAGGCGTGGCTCGGGGAGGGGCCGGCGTGGTCGCCGGACGAAGGATGCCTGTACTGGACGGATGTGCCGTCCTACACCGTCTACCGCTGGAATCCTTCCACCGGAGAACAGGCGACCTGGATGATGCCGGAAATGGTCGCCTCGATGGCGATGCGTGAGAAGGGCGGCCTGATTCTGGCGACGACGGGCGGCATCGACGCCTGGGATCCGGAGAAGGATCGCCACGTTCGCCTCGTCGAGCCCGAAGCGAACCTGCCCTTGAACCGCTCCAACGACGGCAAGTGTGACCGGCGGGGGCGCTTCTGGCTCGGAACCATGCAGAACAACCTCCACCCCGACGGGAGCGACAAGGGACTGACGGCCAGCACCGGGAATCTGTACCGCATCGACGCCGATCTGTCGGTCCATCGCATGGACACCGGGATCGGAATCAGCAACACCTTCGCCTGGAGCCCCGACGACCGTGTCATGTACTTCGCGGACACCCTCGTCGGTATGTACGCCTACGACTTCGACATCGAGACGGGCGGGATCGAGAACCGCCGGCTCTTCGCAAAGGCTGACGACGAGACTCTCGGCGCCGGCGACGGTTCCACCATCGACGAGGAAGGATTCATCTGGAACGCCCGGTGGGGTGGCGGCTGCCTCGTGCGCTGGGCGCCGGACGGCAGCATCGACCGGATGGTGAAGATACCCAGTCAGCTCGTGACGAGCGCGATCTTCGGCGGCGAGGATCTCGACGTCCTGTATGTGACGACGGCCCGCTACATGGTCTCGGAGCAGGACTTGCGGGAGCAGCCCCAGTCCGGGGGCATCTTCGCGCTGGACCCCGGAGTGAAGGGAATCCCGGAGGTTCCCTTCGCCGGCTGAGCGCGCGGGGGCATCGCATGAGAATCGTGAGCCTCGAGACCTTCCCGGTCAGGATCCCTTACCGGCACAGCGAGGAGAGCTCGATCGTCGACCGCGACGGGGTCAGCGACGTCATCGTCAAGCTCCGTGCGGACAACGGCCTGGTGGGCTGGGGAGAGAGCTGCACTGCCGCCGACACCGCAGGCATCGACAGCGCGATCCGGGCCACCGCCCCCTTCGTGCTCGGCCGCGATCCCTGGCAGAGCGAAGCGATCTACCGCGACGTCTTCATTTCCGGCGGGTGGCAGTTCCAGGCGATGACCGGCAACTTCGCGTTCGCCGCGGTCGACATGGCGCTCTGGGACCTTTGCGGCAAGGAGTGCGGCCAGCCCCTCTATCGCCTCTTCGGGGGCGCGTTGCGCGACGAGGTGGACTACTTCTACTACCTGCGCTGGGGAACGCCGGAGGAGATGGCGGAACAGGGGCGCGACGGCATCGAACGCGGCTACTCGGTCTACTACCTGAAGGTCGGGGTGGACGCGGCGGCCGAGGCGGCGATGCTGGAGGCGCTGCGCGATGCGATCGGTACGAACGCGAAGATCCGGCTCGACGTCAACCAGAGCTGGTCGATGCCGCAGGCGCGCAAGACGCTCGAGGAGTGGCATGCGCGTTTCGACATCGATTTCGTCGAGGCCCCGGTCTCGATCGATCCGATCGAGAACATGTCCGACTTGCGGGGCCCGGGACTGCCCCCGCTGTGCGTGAACGAGGGACTGTGGCGCGAAGCCGATGCGGCACGGATCATCAAGAGCCGCTGCTGCGACTACCTGTGTTTCTCGAGCTACTGGGTCGGCTCGTTGCGCCGCTTTCACACGCTGTGTCAGCTCGCGCATCTCGAAGGCCAGTTGGTGTGCAAGCATACCCACGGCGAGCTCGGCCTCACCGCCGCGGCCGGGCAACACATGATGCTGTGCGTACCCAATGCGTGCGAGGGCCATCAGCAGACCGCGCAGTTCATGGTGGACGACATCCTCACCGAGCGCATACCCATTGCCGACGGCCCGAAATGGGGACGGATCGAGGCGCCGGGACTGGGGGTCGAGGTCGACGAGGCCAAGCTCGCCACCTACCACGAGGCGTACCGGCGGGCGGGCGAGTACGTGCCGTATCGCCCGGCCGAGGCCGATTGACGAGACATTTGTGATGGAGCCTGCAAGAGCATGAGGAGGCAAAGATGAGCCAGTCAGGATTGATCAAGGTACGTACCATGGCGCCGGTCACGCGCCGCACTTTCAATGCCGGTCTTCTCGCCGCGACCGGCCTGGCCGCGATGGGCGTCGGAATGCGCAGTGCGCAGGCGGGCGATGTCGTCTTCCTGGGATGGCAGGGCTACGACGAAGCTCTCTTCGTCGGCGATTTCATGGATCGAGAGGGCATATCGCTCGCCACCACCTATATCGGCAACAACGACGAGATCGTCACCAAGCTGCGAGCGGGCGGCGTGGGAACCGTCGACATCGTCACGCCCTACATGGGCTACGTTCCGCTACTCGCGGGCACCGATCTCATCGCGCCCATCGATCGCGACATGGTGCCCAACCTGAAGGACGTCATGCCCCTCTTCCTGAACGACATGAACCTCAACGTCGACGGAGTTCTCTACGGCGTGCCCTTCACCTGGGGCTCCTCCCCCATGATGTACAACCCTGCCGCGATCCCGGAGCCGCCCGCTTCCTGGCACGACCTGTTCAAGCCGGAGTACGAGGGCAAGGTGGGCATCATGGACGATCCGCTGGGCAACATCATGCTCGCGGCGCGTATCGTGACGGATGCGGAATCCGCAACCCTGATCACGCACGAGCAGCTCAGGGAGTCGGTCGACTACATGATCCGTCTCAAGGAGAAGCAGTTGCGCATGGTCGCGGTCAGTTGGGGCGAGCTCTCCGATGCCCTGTCGCGCGGCGACGTAGTCGTGACCTACGGGGGCTGGGAGGCGATCAAGAAGTTCGCGGCCGATGCCGGGGCGGTCGTCGAGTACACCTTCCCCGAGGAGGGCACCTTCGCGTGGCTGGACAGCTACTGCGTGGCCAAGGACGCGCCGAACTGGGAAGTGGACCACGCCCTGTGCAATCAGATCATCAGCGTGGACGCCCAGCTCAAGATCGGCACCGAGTTCGTGCAGGGCATCGTGAACTCCGCGGCCATCGAGCAGTTGGATCCGGAGTCCCGTGCCCTCTACCCCTATGACGACCCCGCGGGCTTCGCGGAGAAGGCCACCTTCTACACCTTCCCGCCGCTCGAGGACGACGGCACGCACGCCACCTTCGACGACTGGGTCAAGGAGTGGGAGCGCTTCAAGTCGGCGTGACCATCCGGCCAGGCGCACCGTGGCCCTTCTGCGGGGGGCCACGGTGCGCCACGGGTGAAACGGGAGTCGGCGGGAGGCATCGCTGACGGTGGAGAGCCGCCGGGCGAGCTGCCTGTTGATCGTGCCCTCGGCTGCGATTTACGCGGTGCTCTTCATTGCGCCCTTTCTCTACTTCTTCGTGATCAGCTTCTGGGAGGTCAAGAGCTACAAGCTGACCCCCGCCCTGACCTCGAAGAACTATCTCGAGACCTTCGATCGCTATCCCGAGATCCTGGTCTTCACCCTCGAGATGGCGCTCGTGGTTGCGGTGGCCACCACCGTGCTCGGGTTCGTGTACGCCTGGATCGCCCGTTTCAAGGCGGGCCGCTGGGGGACGATGCTGCTGCTCGTCGCGTTGACCACCCTCTTCGGCGGCTACCTGATGAAGATCTACGCCTGGAAAACGATCCTCGGGAACGAGGGCGTGCTCAACTCCGCGCTGCTCACCCTCGGAATCATCGCGGAGCCCCTGACCGCGTTGCTCTACAGTCCGGGCGCGGTGGTCGTGACCCTGATCCATTTCCTGCTGCCCTTCGCGATCCTTCCGATCTACGCGAGCTTGCGAGGAATCGACGACGTGGCGCTCGAAGCCGCGCGCGACCTCGGTGCCGGGCCGTGGCAGGTGCTCGCCGGCATCGTCATTCCGCAGTGCCGGGCGGGCTTCATGGCGGCGTTCGTGTTCTGCTTTCTCCTGCCCGCGGGAGACTACGTGACGCCCCTCCTCGTGGGCGGCAAGGTGGTCATGATCGGCAACATGGTGGCGACCCAGTTCGGCAAGTTCTTCAACTGGCCCCTGGGCGCGGCGATGGCGATCACCATCCTGGGGTGCGCGCTGGTGGTCCTCGTCCTCGCCAATCTCCTGATGACCCGGTGGCGGCCGCGATGAATCCCGCCGCGACGCTGCTGTGGCGCACGGTGGGCGGGGTGTTCGTCTTCTTCCTGCTCGTGCCGCTGGTCCTCGTCATCCTGTTCTCGTTCACCGACCGCGGGATGAGCGCCTTTCCCATCAATCACCTGTCACTCAAGTGGTGGGAGGCGATGATCGAGCACCGTCAGTTCGGCGGCGCCTTCCAGAACAGCCTGATCGTGAGCGGCTCGGTCGGCGCGATCTCGGCCCTGGTGGGGACCATGGCCGCGATGGGGTTCGCTCGCCTCCCCGTTCGGCGGGCGAACCTCGGCATCGCGCTTCTCTGCCTGCCCCTGATGCTGCCCCCGCTCGTGCTCGCGGTCTCCCTGCTCACGGCTTACGTGCGCGTCGGAGTGCCTCTGGGGCTCGGGACCGTCATCATGGCCCACATCCTCTTCACGCAGCCCTTCGTAATCCTGGTGGTCTATGCGCGGATGGTGAGCTTCGACTACGCGGTGCTCGAGAGCGCACGCGACCTGGGAGCTTCCCCGTTGCGGGCCTTCGTCACCGTGACCCTGCCGATGATCCGGCCGACGGTGATCGGCGCCGCGCTCATCGCCGCCGCCCTTTCGCTCGACGACTTCGTCATCACCTTCTTCAACATCGGCGGCGGCAACACCCTGCCCACTTTCGTGTGGGGGTTCATTCGAACCGGGTTGCGCCCGACAGTGAACGCCATCGGCACCACGATCATCGTGTTGACGGTGGGGTCCACGTTGATCGCCTTGTGGTTGACACGTTACCGCCCCTGAGCCATAGGGAAGGGCGAGGGCAGAGGGAGAGGTTCATGGGAGAGCTCGGCGGCAAGATCGCCATCGTGACCGGCGCGGCGTCCGGCATCGGTCGCGCGGGCGCACGGCTGATGGCGGAGGCGGGTGCGGAGGTGGTCGTCGGCGACATCGACCGGGAAGGCGGCGAAAGGGTCGCCGAGGAGATCTCGGCAGCCGGTGGCCGGGCCGCGTTCCAGCATGTCGATGTCCGCGACGTGCAATCGGTCCGGCACCTGGTGGACGAGACGAGCGCGCGCCACGGGCGGATCGACGCGCTCTTCCACAACGCGGTGAGCGTGCCCCTCATCAACAAGCACGACAACCGCGCCACCGAGCTCGACGACGATATCTGGCGGCAGATCATCGATCTCGTACTCACCGGGACCTACTACTGCGCCAAGTACACCGCGCTGAAGATGCTCGAGCAGGGTTCGGGCTCCATCGTTCTCACCGCCACCGTGGACGCGCTCATCGGGCAGGCGGGTATCGACGCCTACACGGCGGCGAAAGGCGGCGTGGTGTCTCTCACCCGCTCGCTCGCCGCCGGCATCTCTCCCGAGGGGGTGCGGATCAACGCGGTGTGTCCGGGATTCGTGGAGACCCCGCACCAGGCGGGCTTTCTCGGTGTGCCGGAGGAGCGTGCCAAGCTCGAAGAGCTGCACCTGATGCCGATCCTGCAACCGGAAGACATCGCGCACTTCGCGGTCTTCCTCGCCTCGGACAAGGCGCGCTACATGACCGGGGGCATCCACGTCGTGGACTCCGGCTATACCGCCTTCAAGGGCACCATGTCGCTCCAGGGAACGATCCGGCTCTGAGGCGACCGCCTGTCCACAAGCCGCTGGTGTTCGGACGAGGCGAAGTCAGGCGGCAATGCAAGAAGGCGTTTGCTCGTTCTTCCCTTACTGGTAGCAGGCATCCACTGGCTCAACCGATCACGGGTGCGGAGCGGCGAGGCGCTATGAAGACAGAAGAGATTCGCGGGATCTATCCCGTTCTCTACGCCTTCTTCGACGAACACGGAGGGCTCGATCGCGGCGCCATGCGCCGCCAGGTGGACTTCTGCGTCGAGGCGGGCGTGCACGGGGTCGCGGTGCTCGGGCTCGGCACCGAAGTCAACAAGCTCGATCTGCGCGAACGCCGCCTGCTCCTCGACTGGGCGGCCGATGACCTCGGCGGACGGCTGCCACTCGCGGTGACGGTTTCCGAACCGAACGTTGCGGGCCAGGTCGCGTTCGTCCGCGCCGCCGCCGAGGCCGGCGCCGACTGGGCCATCCTGCAGCCGCCCCCGGTACGCAACATGCCCGAAGCCGAGTACCTCCGTTTCTTCGGCGCGGTTGCCGAGGGGTCCGAGCTTCCGCTCGCAGTTCAGAATGCGCCCCAGTACATCGGCATCGGACTGTCAAACCAGGGACTTTCGGCCCTGCATCGCAACCACCCCAACGTGGTGGCGGTGAAGGCGGAATGTGCGGCTCTGGAAGTCGCGCGGCTCGTCGAAGAGACGCAAGGGGCGTTTCGGATCCTGAACGGGCGAGGCGGCCTGGAGCTCACCGACAACCTCCGCGCCGGATGCGCGGGGATGATTCCGGGCGTCGAGAGCGCCGATGTCCAGGCGAGAATCTTCGACCTCATGTGCGACGAAGGGCCGGAAGACAAGGAGAGGGCGGAAGACTTGTATCGGGATCTTCTTCCCCTGCTCGTGTTTCTCATGCAATCCCTCGATACGCTGCTCTGCTACGGCAAGCGGCTCGCGGCTCTCCGGCTGGGCCTCGGGTCCGTGCACGATCGCAGCCCGGCGATGCGCCCGACGCCGCTCGGGCTCGAGAACCTCGAGCGCCACGCGGCGCGGCTTCGGGCCTTCTGACGAACGGGGTCCCACGGCCCTCGTCCGCCGCGCAAAGTGGAGCCACCAGGCGCTTCAGCGATCCTGTTGCCTCGAACGGAGCAGGGCATGCGGCGTTGCCGACTGCGTGGTGTTCAGTGTGAAATCGCATGGCCGCATCGCGCTCGTGGAGGTTGACGGGGAAGTGGGGGGAGGTTGATTCCTCCGGCTTCGAAGCGCAGAGATGAGTACGAAACGCAGCGCAAGGATCCGAGCGCACCGGTCCCGCGTCTATCCTTCGGCCGCGCTCTGTCGTGCATTGCACGCAGGACTCCAGCAGCGGGCGGATCCCGCCAAGGCGCCGGGAATGCAGGCGTACATGAAGTCGGAGATGCCCTATGTCGGAGTCCAGACTCCGGCCCTGCGGGCGCTTTGTCGCGAAGTCTTCACCACCCATCCGCTCGACACTCAGGCGCGCTGGCTCGACACCGTCCTCGCTCTCTGGCGGCGCGCGCAGTATCGAGAGGAGCGTTACGCGGCGATCAACCTCGCCGGGTTCCGGATCTATCGCGACTATCGGAACCTGAAAGCGCTGCCCACCTACGAAGAGATGGTGGTCGACGGGGCGTGGTGGGACTACGTCGACGCCATCGCCGTCCGCCTCGTCGGCGGTCTTCTCTCGAGCTATCCGCGGGAGATGACGCGCCGCATGCGAGCCTGGGCCCGCGGGCCCGACCTCTGGAAGCGTCGCACCGCCATCCTTTGCCAGTTGAGCTTCAAGGACGCGACCGATGTCGATCTCCTCCACTTCTGCATCGAGCCTTCCATCGAGGACCGAGAGTTCTTCCTGCGCAAGGCGATCGGGTGGGCGCTGCGCGAGCACGCCAAGACCGATCCGGACGGAGTCACGGACTATGTCGTCGCCAACGGCCACCGCATGAGCGCGCTCAGCAAGCGCGAGGCGCTGCGCAACCTGGTGAAGGCCGGCCGAATCGACGCGGTGCCCTGAGCTCACGGCGCTCCCGGCGGTGGCCGCAGGCCGGCAGGGCGGGATCGAGGCGAACGAAGGGGCGGCCGGCGCGTCGTGCCGCCGCTCAGTCCTCCGCCGCGACCTCCACGATCGCCTCGATGGCGACCGCGGCGCACCCGGGCAGGGAGCCGGTGCCGAACACGGAACGGGCGTGCTTGCCACGTTCACCCAGCACTTCGACGAGCAGATCCGAGCAGCCGTTGATCACGGCAGGGTGGTCTCCGAAGTCGGGGGCCGCGTTCACCATGCCGAGGACCTTGACGATGCGCGCGACCCGGTCGAGCGAGCCGAGCGCCTCGCGCATCACCGAGAGCAGGATGAGGCCGGTGCGGCGGGCATGCTCATAGGCCTGCTCCGGCGAGAGGCTTTCACCGACCCGGCCGGGTTCGGTCATGAGCCCCTTGCCGGAGAGGAAGAGCAGGCCGCCCGCCTCGACCGCATGGACGTAGTTGCCCGCCGCGGCGGGAACCGGAGGGAGCTCGATCGCGAGTGCGCGAAGCCGTTCCTCCGGTGACATTGCATCAGTGGTTGCGGCGCTGCTTTCGGCCATATCGTCTCCTTCGAGGCGTGGTGTGTATCGGTGGAGTACCCAAGCTTAAGCCCGATCGAGCACACGGCCCAATCTCGGGTGCGAACTCTTCTCGGGCCGATTCACGTTGCGGCCCGGACTGGATACCGCGGAATTGAATCAACCAGTGAGTGGGCACTCGATGCTCACCTGACGCGAGTCCCCCGGGGGCCGTTTTCTCGACTTCCCGCTTCCAGCGGATGACGGAATGTCGACTCCACGCCGCGGACGGGGGAGTGCGTCCTCGGTACCCTCGCGGGCCGTCCACTCCTGCTTTACATTCACGACCCCGCGGGCAGACCCCGCCGTATCTCCCGAGTCCTTCATGCCAGCGTCCCTGCTGCCAACCGGCAAGCTGCCGCCCGAGTTGCTGGATGAGCTGCTCGCACGCCACTCCCGTCCCGACCCGCGGGTGGTTCTCGGCCCGAGAGCGGGGGAAGACGCGGCGATCGTCGACATGGGCGATCGCTACCTGGTGGCCAAGACCGACCCCATAACCTTCGCCACCGATGAGATCGGCTGGTACGCCGTCAATGTAAATGCCAACGACGTCGCGTGTTGCGGAGCGGCCCCCAAGTGGTTCCTCGCCACCCTGCTGCTGCCCGAGCAGCGCACCGATTCGGCGCTGGTCGAACGTATCTTCGCCCAGATCGCCGATGCCTGCGCCGCCCTTGACGTGACCCTGTGCGGAGGCCACACCGAGATCACCTACGGGCTCGACCGGCCCATCGTGGTGGGCCAGATGCTCGGAGAGGTCGCCCCGGACGCCTGTCTCTCCACCAGCGGCGCCCGCCCCGGTGACGCCCTCATCCTCACCAAGGGCATTGCGGTGGAGGGGACCGCAATCATCGCGAGCGAGAAGCGTGCGGAGCTCGCGGGCACGATGGAGGCGGTGGAGCTCGATCGCTGCGCCGCCATGCTCCACAATCCCGGCATCAGTGTGGTGCCGGACGCCAACTGCGCGATTGCGGCCGGCGGGGTGCACGCGCTGCACGACCCCACCGAAGGGGGCGTCGCCACCAGCCTGTGGGAGCTCGCCCGCGCTGCCGGGACGGGCGTGCGGGTCGATGAGGCCGCGCTGCCGATACTCGAGCCCTGCCGCGCGCTGTGCCGGCACTTCGGCCTCGACCCGCTCGGGCTCATCGCGTCGGGCGCGCTCCTCATCGCGGCTGCTCCCGATGCCGCGGAGGGCATCGTCGCCGCGCTCGACGAGAGCGGAATTGCCGCTTCCCGGATCGGAGAGGTGGTGGCGCGTTCCGAAGGCTGCGTGCTGGAGGGTGCATCGGGCCGGCGGCGGCCCTTGCCGCAATTCCCCCGCGACGAGATCGCCCGCCTCTTCGGTAACGAGTGAGGCCGCTTCATCCCCCACCGGGCGCCGGAGAGCACATTGCACCTGGCCCATTTCTTCTTCTGGCTGCCCATTCTCATCCTGGCGCTGTTTTCCGGGGCCGGCCACGCGGGCGATCTTCGAGTCGTCACGTGGAACCTCGAGCATCTGAACGATACGAACGGACGAGGCTGCCTGCCGCGCCGCCAAAGAGACTATGACGCGATCGCGCGACAGGTGGAGAAACTGGGCGCCGACGTCGTCGCGTTCCAGGAAGTGGAGAACGAAGCGGCGGCATATCGCGTCTTCCCCCGGTCGCGCTGGCGCGTCGAAGTCTCCTCGCGTCCGTCCGCGGACCCCGGTCGCCCCTGCTGGGATCGCCCGCGACAGAGGCTCGGCCACCTGGCGACCGGCTTCGCCCTTCGCCGGGGCATCACGTATCGCCGCCACCGGGACGTGTCCGAGCTGGGCGGCGGCGACCCCTTTGAGCGTTGGGGAACCGACATCACGGTCACCCGGGGAAGCCACAATCTCCGGCTCCTCTCGGTGCACCTCAAGTCGGGGTGCTGGGGCAACCGGCAGGACGGGGACGAGGAACGCGAGGACGTCTGCGCCTTTCTCCGGGGACAGGTTGGCGTGATCGAGGCCTGGATCGAGGCGCGCCGCGCACGGCGCGAGGCTTTCGTGGTGCTGGGAGACTTCAACCGCCGCCTCGCCGCGCCGGGCGACTGGGCATGGAACGCGCTATCGCCTCCGCCAGCGCTGCTCGAGCTCCCCACCGCGGGCCGTGCCTCTCGTTGCGACCCGCGCTTCCGGGAGTTCATCGATCACTTCGTGCTCGGCGAGGGCGCCGAGACGATGCGGGTCTCCGGCTCCTTCCGCGAGATTCCGCGCTGGGGCCGCCATCCGGACCACTGCGCCTTATCGATTGACTTGATGACCGGCGGCTGAGTTCCCGCCCTTCCGGTACTGGAGCGTCTTCACGACATGAAGCCGTGGGGCGGGCCGGCGGCTCTTCCGGTCTCGTGGGGTCGATCGCCGGTGCGCCAGAGCGCCGACCTCGCCGGAGTATCGCCGGCAACTGCTTCCATTGCTTCGAGATCGGCGATGAAAACCCGGCGGTTGCGTTCCAGTTCCAGGACGCTGTTGTCCTGCAGGCGCGTCAAGACCCGGCTCACCGTCTCCACCGCCAGTGCGAGATAGCTTGCGATGTCTGCGCGCGTCATCTTGAGCTCGAATTTACGGATGGGAGCGTCGCGGTCGGCGAGGCGGCGCGAGAGCTCGAGGAGGAAGGCGGCTACCCGTTGCTCGGCGCTTCTTCGCCCGAGCAGGGCAAACAGCGATGCATCGAATCGCAGGCGGCAGCTTGCCTGCACGAGCAAGTGCCGCATGACCGAGCGTGAGCGGGCACAGAGCTCGGCCAGCTCGTTACGAGGCAGCGTGCAGGTGCGGCAGACGGACAGGGCTTCGACGCACAGTGCCTCGCGTTCGAATCCCATCGACTCGAGGCCGATGAGATCACCGGGGAAGTGGAATGCGACGACCTGTTCCTCGCCCGCGGGAGACAGAAGATATGCCTTCAGCGCCCCCGACTTGAGAAAGTACAGGTGCTCCGCCGGATCGCCGGTACGAAACACGTGATCGCCTTTTCCCAGTACCCGGGAGCCGGTTCTGATCACCCTTTCTGCCTCGCCGTTGGAGACGTGGCGGATGGGGCAATCCGGAAACTGTCTGCAGTCGCTGCAACCATCGTGCAGCACACTTGTTGGAAGCGTCTCCGCCTTGCTTCGCATCTTTCCTCCGCGATGGCCGGTACGCCTCATACTGTCTTCCCGCACCGGAGAAGAGCCATACGGGATTCCCCATACGGTTACACTGTCGTCCCTGGACTGCCTGAAACAATCGAAGGAGCTTCACATGCGAACTGGCCTTCCGAGTCGGAGTCGTCGTCGTTTCGTTTGCGCGGGCGGGTGCGCCGCGCTCGCGCTTCCCGCCGGACTGCTGCTCGGCCCCGGCGCTGCGGCGCAGGACAAGCTGGACCCCAGCGATCCCACCGCGGCTGCGCTCAGCTACACCCACGACGCGACGCAGGCGAACCGCCCTTCGCCCGACCAGACCTGCGCCAACTGCCTGCACTACACGGAGGAGACGGGCGCGGAGTGGGGACCCTGCGCCATCTTTCTTAACGTGCTGGTGGCCCGTGACGGATGGTGTGCGGGCTGGGTGCCCAAAGCCTGAACGCTTCGGCCCCGAGGGCGGGTGTCGATACCCGCCCCTCGGCGCTATGAAAGAAAAGTCATCCGTGACTTTCAAGCCTCGCGGTCCGAGAACGCAGGTTCCGGACCGCTTTCATTTTTCAACGACTCACGGTCGACGAAAAATACCATCACCTCCCGGTATCGGAATCGACGGAAAGAAAAACTGCGCTTTCCTTTCCGCCGCTTCGCAGTGTGGACACCACGTCGTCTCCACCGGGTTCATGGAGTGCGCCGGGCGGTACCGCGTCCCTTCATCGTGTTCTCGGCACTTGCGCGCCGAGGGCTTCGCTTAGCGCGTCGATGAGATCGGAGTCGCGGAAGGGCTTTCCCAACACTTCCCGCGCGCCGGCCTCGCGAGCGCGATCCGCGAGAGGGTGGTCCGCGAACGCGGAGATCACGATCACCGGAAGCTCGGCGTCGAAAGCGTTGAGCAGCCCTTGGAGCTCCACTCCACTCATGCCCTCCATCTTGAGATCGAGCAGCAGGCAGGCCGGCCGTTCCCGGGCATAGCCCTGGAGGAACTCTTCCGCCGACGCGTAGGGCTTCGCCTTCCAGCCGCAGGTGCCCACGAGCAGGCTCAGCGCCGACCGCACTGCGGGATCGTCGTCGACGATGTAGACGGCGGCGGACGGCTCTTGCATCAGAGGTGGGGAGGACGCATCGCGCTCGAGCCCGGTGGCGATCCCTGGGGTACAGTGGAACCCAACGCCGCACGTTGTGCATTGACGTGTGTCAATCGAGAGTGCCCGAACCTGCCTCCAGGCCCACTTTGCGTATCAGGTCCGGCACCGAGCGCGCGCCGAGCTTGTGCATCACTCGGCCACGGTGAAGCTCGACCGTCCGTTCGCTGATGCCGAGATCTATCGCAATCACCTTGTTCGCCTTGCCCTCGACTACCAGCGACATGACCTCTCGTTCCCGCGGCGTGAGCTGCGAGAGCCTCGCCTCGACCTCCGCCGCCCGTTCTCTCGCCTTTCTCGTTCGGGCGTCCTCCTCGAGCGCTTCCGCAATGCGCACGAGGAGCACGTCGGGCTCGTAGGGCTTCTGGAGAAAGTCGAGCGCTCCGCCCTTGAGCGCACGGACCGCTCCCGGAACGTCGCCGTGACCGGTCAGGACGATGGTCGGAATCGAAGAACCTTCGGACCTCATGCGCTCCTGCAGTTCGAGACCGGTCATCCCCGGCATCCTGATGTCGGTGACGAGACAGCCGGGGCGGTCCTCTCGCCAGTCGGCGAGAAAGGCATCGGCGCCCTCGAAGCACTCCACCTCGAAGCCCGCCGCGCGCACGAGGCGGGACAGGCTGTCCCGAACGTCCGGGTCGTCGTCGACGATGAAAACCATGGGGCGTTCCTTCATGCGGCGGATCCCGTCGGGAGCGTCAACGAGAAGGTCGCACCCTGTCCCCGCTCCGAGGCGACCCCGAGGCGTCCGCCGTGGGCCTCGATGATCGTCCGGCTGATGGACAGTCCCACCCCGACCCCCGACTCCTTGGTCGTGTAGAAGGTGTCGAATATGCGCACGCGCGATTCCTCGTCCAGGCCGCACCCCGTGTCGCTCACCTCTACCGCCACTTCCTCGGACCCTGCAGCGTAGGTGCGCAACCCCAGGGTGCGGGACCCTTCCGGCTGCAGGGACATCGCCTCGATCGCGTTGCGTACCAGGTTGAGCAACACCTGTTCTATCTGCACCAGGTCGGCGTCGACCAGCGGGAGGTGCCGGTCCAGCTCTCGCGTGACGCGAACCCCGGCGCTTCGCAGCTCATGGGTGACCAGGACCAGGACTTCTTCGAGCGCGGCGCCGAGATCGATCGGGTTGCGCTCGATCTCCTCCTTGCGGGTGAGCTGGCGCATCCGTTGCACGATGTCTCCGGCACGCTGCCCCTGGTTGCGGATTTGCTCCAGCGTATCCACCAGCAGCGGCATGTCGGGCGCTTCCGATTCGAGCATGCGCATGCAGGCAGCCGCGTAGCCGGTGATCGCGGCGAGCGGCTGGTTGATCTCGTGGGCAATACCGGAAGTCATCTCTCCGAGCTCGAGGAGGCGAGAGGTGTGTGCGGCTTCGCGCAGGCGCAGCCGGGCCTGCTCCTCCATGCGCCGGCGCTCGCTGATGTCGCGCACGATGCCGGTGAAGAGCCTTCGCCCCGGAAACTCGACTTCGCTCACCGCGAGCTCCAGGGGAAAGGCGCTGCCGTCCTTGCGTTGCCCCTCCACTTCGCGGCCGATGCCGATGATTCGCGCTTCGCCCGTGCGCAGATAGCGCTCGATGTGAGCGTCGTGCTCTTCCCGGTAAGGCGAGGGCATCAGCTTGTTGACGCTGTGCCCGAGCAGTTCCTCCGCCGTGTAGCCGAACATGTTCTCCACTGCCGCGTTGACCGACTGAACGATGCCTCGTCCGTCGATGGTGATGATTCCGTCCACCGCGGTATCCAGCACCGCGCTGAGCACGGCTTCCCGCTCCATGAGGGCGAGTTGTGCGCGGCGCACTTCGTCGAGGTCCGAGTCGCGGGGAGATTGGCTGCTCACGTTGTGGGAGCCCGGTTCGTCGTCGGATCGATCGATCCTTCGCTGTCCGATTGTAAGCGAGCGTCATTCATCCATGTTCGGCCGGGCCATGCGTCCGTGTCGTGGCGAGGCTCGACTCGACGTTTCCTGTCTCGCTTTTCCGCCGTGAAACCCCGAACACCAGCCGGATTGCCGGCGTCGTCTGCGTCTGCCCTTGACGCGATCCCTTCACTCGAATCGAAGGGTGAGCTGCGGAGGTGGAAGCGACCCGATTCAATGGAGCGGTGGACAGCCCCGAGTCCGGCGCATAGGCTAGAGTTCTTCGGCGTCAGGGGCGTCCCGCCGCAGGCGGTGGCGCTCCATCCACTGCGGAGGGTCCATGGAACCGCCGGTATTGCAGCAACTGGCTCGGGACCACGAAAACATGCGCCTGCTGCTCGATCTCCTCGATTCGGAGCTCGCGCAAGTGCAGGAAGGGGACGTTGCCGACTTCGAGCTGATGCGCGACATCATGGTGTACATGACCCGGTATCCGGACCACACGCACCATCCCATCGAGGACCTGATGTTCAGGCGCTGGATCGAGTACGACGAAAGCGCCCGGACTCTGGCGAGCACGCTCGGGCGTGAACATCGGGGGCTGGCCGAGAAAGGCGAGGCGCTCGCGGACATTCTGGCCCATGTGGTGGATGGCGCGATGGTGTCGCGGGAGGAGATCGAGACCCGGACCCGGGACTACTGCGAGTTCCTGCGCTACCACATGAACGTCGAGGACGAACGGGCCTTCCCCGGGGCGGGGGGGGCTCTGCGGGACGCGGACTGGGCGGTTATCGTGAGCGCCTTTGCCGAGCATGAAGACCCGGTGTTCGGGCCGATCGTGCACGACGAGTTTCGGGACCTCTTCGAACGAATCACCCACGGAGCTTGAGCTCTCCCGTTCGCCCGGCGGCCAGCAGCGGCGGCTCGCCCGCAAACCTCACCCACTCGCGAAGCGAGGGCGTGCAATTGCCGGCAGCTCCGCGTCCGCGTCCGTGACGTGGAGGGAGTCGCGTGTCAGGGATCGGGTGGCGGGATGGACCGGCACTCTTCGAAGATGCGCGCGCGGCAGTTCCGGCACACCTGGTGGTCCAGTCTGCCGAAGATGGTGTGGATCGCCTCGCTCTTCGACGAGAACAGGTTCTCGTGGCCTATGGTATCCAGGTAGCCGCCCTTCTCGAGGGTGTCGTCCACCTCGGGCTTCACGTGGGTCAGATACAGCGCGCCGCCCGCGCGCCGGCGCTCGCGGGCGGTCTGGGCGAGGAGCTCCGCCCCCGCCACGTCGACGAAGTTGATGCTGCGCGCAAAGACGAGCAGGTGCTTCTGCATCCGGCTCCGGCGGCCAACGATGCGCAGTCGTTCCGCCACGAAGCTCACCGCGCCGAAGAAGAGCGCGCCGTCGATGCGCACGATGGCGAGCTGGGGGCACTCGGGCAGCTTCGCGTCGGTGGTGAACTGGCGCCGCGGCGAGCGGGAGTCCGGCACCCGCACCAGCACGCTCGGCTGCGAGGCGCGGTGCAGGTAGACGATCAGGGAGGCGAGCACTCCGAGGAGAATTGCGAAGTCGAGCTCGAGGAGCAAAGTGGCGAGGAAGGTGATCACCAGCACTCCGGCGTCGCCCCGGTTGGCGCGCAGGATGCGCCTGATTTCCGTCCAGTCGACCAGTCCCCAGGCTACCACGAACAGGATGCCGGCCATGGTCGCGTTCGGCAGCCAGGCGCCGAGCGGTCCCACCGCGGGGACCACCGCCATCAGGGCGAGCCCCGCGACGATGGCGGCGAGCGGGGTCACCGCACCGGCCTGGAAGTTGACCGCGCTGCGGTTGAAGGAGCCGGTGGCGACGTAGGACGAGAAGAAGCTGCCCGCGATGTTGGAGAGTCCCTGTCCGATGAACTCCTGGTTGCCGTGGATGAGCTGCCCGGAGCGCGCGGCGAGGGAACGTGATATCGACACTGCTTCGGTGAGCGCGAAGAGCGTTACCGCGAGCGCGGTGGGGGCGAGCTCCTTGATCGTTCCCAGCGCGAAGTCCGGCGTGGAAAGGGGGGGAAGCGATGCGGGCAGCGCGCCGACGGTGGCAATCCTCGTCTCGTCCGCGCCGAGCACCATGTTCAGGGCAAGGGCGGTGAATCCTCCCGCGAGCATCGCGGTCACCAGGTACGGGGAGCGGGGGAAGGCGTGCTTTGCACCGATGCCCACCATGATCGTGATTACGCCGACCAGCACCACTGGAGAGCTCGCGTGTTCGATTTTCTCGGCCGCTTGAAGGAGGGTCTCGTGAACCGGCAGTCCGGCCGGGATGTCTATCCCCAGGAAGTGCCGGAGCTGGCTCGCGGCGATGTGGATGGCGGCGCCGGCCGTGAACCCCACGATCACCGAGTGGGAGATGAAGTTCACGAGGAAGCCGAAACGCGCAAGGCCGAGCACGAGCTCGAAGACGCCGACCATCAGGGTGAGGGTCAGGGCGAGGCGGATGTAGTCGGGGCTTCCCGGTGTGGCCAGGTTGGCGAGCGCGGTGAAGAGCACGATGGAGGCTGCGGTAGTCGGTCCCGAGACGAGGTGGCGCGAGGATCCGAACAGCGCCGCCACCACTGCCGGCACCATCGCCGCATACAGGCCGTACTGGGGCGGCATGCCGGCGAGCGTGGCGAAGGCCACGCCCTGGGGCAGCACCACCAGGGCGCCGGTAATCCCGGCCATGCCGTCCGCGCGCAGGGTGAAGCGATCCGTGTCGCGAATCCACGACAGAAAGGGAAACACGTTCGCGAGCACGTCGTTACTCGCTCGCCCTGGCAAGGCGCCGGGTGGTCGACCAGTAGATTCCGCCTCGCATGGAGGCCGCCGCCGCCCAGGCCACCGCTCCGAAAACGATTGCCTCGTACCAGACGTGCTCGTTGAACAGCGCCCCCACGATCACCGCCGCCGCCATGATCGGCCCCGCGCGCGCCCACAGCCGGCAGTCGGTGTGGCGCACCCTTTCGATCTTCTCCGGCGTGGCGGCGAGGATTGCGCAGAGCGACCCGTAGAGGAAGCCGAGCGCGCCGCAGGCCGCTGCGGCCGATACTGCGAGCAGGAGGTATCCGGCGAGGCTCTTCAAGGCGCCCGCGCCCCGGCAAAGGCACCGCCCATAACGGCCCGCATGGATGGGGGAGGGAGGGACATCGCGGTGTTCCGCTCGCTCAATGCTCGAACACGACGTCGACTCCGAGCACGCCCCTGCCCTGCTCCAGCACGATGAGAGGGTTGATCTCGATCGCTTTCACGGCGTCGCCCGCCGCGTGGGCGAGGCGGGCGAACGCGGCGACGGCGTCCGCCGCCGCCTCGAGGTCATAGGGGCCGCGGCCCCGCACTCCGCGGAGCAGGCGGCCCGCCGGCGTCTCGTCCAGCATGTCGATCGCGGTATCCCGATCGATGGGCGCGAGGCGGATGCTGGCCTGGCGGATGACCTCGACCAGCGTGCCGCCGACCCCCACCGCGACCACCGTGCCGAAGGCGTCCGCCTGCCTCGCCCCGAGAATCAGCTCCACCCCGGGGCCGGCCATGCGCTGGGCGAGGATCCTGCCTTCGCCGTTCGTTTCCGTCGCCCGGTTCAGGCGACGTTCAATCGCGGAAAACGCATCGCGAATCCGATCTTCTTCCCCGAGGCCGATCTCGACCAGCGCGTGCTCGCTCTTGTGCAGCAGGCCCGGAGCACTGCCCTTGAGCGCGATCTGCCCGCCGAGCTCGGTGGCAAGCGCCACCGCTTCGTCGGCCGAGTCGACGCCGCGGGTCTCCGCCATCGGCACTCCCGCCTCGGCGAGGAGGGCGAAGCGATCCACCTCTTCCCGCGTGGTTTCGATCCTCGCGCGCCACTGCGACGAGGGGAGGGGAGGGATGTCTTCCCGGACGCCTTTTCGACGCGCCCCCGCGTGCAGCCATTCCGCGACCGCGCTCAAGCCCTCGCGCATGCCGAGCAGAGCGGGAACCTGCGCCGCACGCAGAGCCCGCTGGACATCAGGATTCATGCCGCCGGCGCTCATGTTGTTGACGAACACGACGGCCTTTTCGGTTTCGCCCACCGCCTCGACGCAAACTTGAGCCTGTTCCTCGCCCATCGTCGATTCCACTCCCGACGCGAAAGTGTCCATGCACAACACCACGGTGCCGATGGCGTCATCGGCGAGCACCGCTTTCACGATCCGGTTGAATCGCTCGCGATCCCATCCGAGCCCATAGGCGTCGACCGGGTTGCGGGGAGTGGCGAAGGGGGGGAACGCGCTCTTGAGTGCGCGCACCGTGTCGGGGCCGAAGTCCGGAATCAGGACGCCCTTCTCGGCCAGGAGATCCGCGGCAAGCGCCGCTTCGCCTCCCGACACCGTGATGACCGCTACGCCACCGCGGGGAGGCGCCTGCGACATCGTAGCGAGCAGCAGGCCGGTCTCGACGAGGCCATCGAGGTCTTCCGCGCGCAGAATGCCGTGCCGGCGGAAGTAGGAGTCGTAGACCGCGTCTTCCCCTGCGATGCCTCCGGTGTGCGCCGCCACCATGCGCTGCGCGCTCTCGCTCCTGCCCACCTTGACCGCGGCAATCCGCTTGCCGGCCGCGATCGCTTTCTCCGCCGCCCGCGCGAACTTGTCGGGCTCACGCAGAGTCTCGAGGTACACCAGGATGACGTCCACGCGCTCGTTGCCGGCGAAGTAATCCAGGTAGTCGGCGGCATTGACGTTTGCCTCGTTCCCCGTGCTCACCATGTACGCGAGCCCGAGCCGGCGAGGGTCCTGGGATATCGCAATGCCGGCCGAGCCGCTCTGGGTGATGAGCGCGATGCGAGCGTTGTCGTCGACGTCCGCGATGGGAGTAGGCCAGGCGACTACTCGATCCAGATTGCTGACGAAACCGAGATTGTTCGGTCCGCAGATCGGAATACGGTGGCGGTTCGCGATCTCGACGATACGTGCCTGCCGGGCTTCGCCTTCCGGTCCGCCGTCGGCATAGCCGCTGCCCGGAATCGCCACCGCGCCGACGCCGGCCTCCGCCGCCTGCTCCAGCACGTCGGCGCCGAGCGCGGCAGGCAGGGCGATGTAGGCGAGATCGACCGGCTTGGGAACTGAAGCGAGATCGGGGTAGCAGCGCATCCCCTTGATCTCGGTCCGTCGCGGGTTCACCGGATAGATGGGAAGAGGGCATCGGTACTCCATCAGCATGTCGAGCACCATGGACCCGTATGCGTCCGGCCGATTCGAGGCGCCGACAATGGCGATGGAGCGCGGGTTGAAGAGCTTTTCGAGAGACAATGATTCGTTCGACTTCGCACTCACTGTTGAATCTGCCGGCATTCGATCCAAGCAACCTATACTAACCGACGCTGCGCTTTCGTCAGCGGGAACGTCGCGAAACGGTCAGCACATTGCCGGCAATCGTGGTCTGAAGATCGCCCGCCCCTCGGCATCTCGCAGGCCCCAATGTCGGCACCCCGGCGAGCTCTTCCTGCTCGCCACGAGTCACATGGAGCGGCTATTGCGCCATGCGCTGGTGGTGGGTGCGTACGAAGTCGACGTATCCGTTGCGGGTTTCCGCGATGTGCTCGCGCATGACCGCGTCGAGTGCCGCCAGCCGGAAGAAGGGCGCCTGAGGCATTGCGTGGTGCGCCGTGTGATAGGCCATGTTCCAGGCGAGGAGTCGCAGCGGCGCGGTGGTGTACACGGTGCGGGTGTTCCGGAGCATGCTGGGGACCCGCTCGCAGCCCACGTGTTCCGACATTCGGATGATGCGCATGAAGGGCTCGCCCGCAATTCGGGGCAGCAGCCAGAGCTGTACCGCCAACCAGGACTCGAAGTGGACGGATATCGCGGCGACCCCTGCGTAGAGACTCCAGAAGATCCAGCCCTCTCGCCGGATCGTGCCATGCTGCGTTGCGGGCACATTGCGCCGTTCTGACGGGCTCAATCGACCGAGGGGATGACGGACGAGTTCCGCCACGGTGTTTCGAAAATAGGGTATGGCGCTCGCGTAGTACCAGAAACCCCATCGAGACTCACCCATGGGGATCATCTGCGGATCGAACTCGGGATCCTGGGTGTACTTGTGGTGGGCAGTGTGCTCATAGCGAAACGCCGTGGGCGGCAACAGGAGCAGGAGTCCACTGATCCAGCCCATGGCGGAATTCAACCAGCGGGTGCGAAACGCGGTGTAGTGGGTCGACTCGTGAAAAGGAGCGAAGAGGTGCACGATGAAGATGCCGTGCACGATGGTGGCCGGGATCGCCCACACCGTGCCCAGCACGCTCCAGAGCGCCCACCCGCTCACTCCCAGGAGGGCGAGGTGCGCCGCCGCAAACGCGAGGCCCGGCGCGTCGCGACGTTTCACGAACCCGGGCAGGCGCTCCTTCCCGATGATTCGGCGAACGATGGTCGACGGACGCACCACCTCGTCATGGATATCGGGTGCGTGCTTCATCAGGCCCTCGACCTTCCCGCAAGCCGCCGAGCCGGCTGCTCCTTCGCGCCTTTGCCCCCTTCGCTCGTTCACGGATACCTTCCTCCGCCCGGGAATCGCCTCGCTTTGCCGCTCTCGACGGCGTCTCTGAACTCAATCCGTCTCCCGGTTCCGCTGACTTTCCGAATGAACATAATACATCCGTCGCGGGTCGGAGTTCAGGCCAGCCTGCGCTATTCTCGCGCTACGATGAACGCGTCGGCGCGATGGGGACCTTAACTTCGAAGGGCAAGGGCAGGCCACGATGAGCGAAGAGAGACCGAAAGGGGGGCGGCGGGGTCGCGCCATGCGCAAGCGCGCGCGGGAAGCGGCTCTACAGGATGTCGGCCAAGTCATTCGAAGCGGAGTCGAAGTCGATCTCTATCGTCCCCTGAGCACCCGTGAGATCGAGCGGATCCACGATGCGGCGCTCACGGTGCTCGAGCGAGTGGGCATGGGCGACGGAATCCCCATCCTCTACCAGCTCGCCGCGGAGCGAGGCTGCGAGATCACGGAGGAAGGGCGGGTCAAGTTTCCCCGCGCCCTGGTGGAAGACATACTCGCAGGCGCCTGCCGCTCCTTCGTCTTTCACGGCCGCGATGCCGGGCGCGACATGCAGATCGAGAGCACCCGCGTGCACTTCGGCACTGCGGGCGCCGCGGTGAGCGTTCCCGACTTCGAGACCGGTCGCTACCGCGCCTCCACCCTGCACGACATCTACGATTTCGGCCGCCTCGTCGACCGCCTCTCGAACCTCTCCTGGTACTCGCGCACCGTGGTGCCGGCGGAGATCGAAGACTGGACGGCGATGGACATCAACATGGCCTACGCCACCGCGACCTCGACCACCAAGCCGATCGGCGTGAGCTTCAACGACGCCGGCAACGTCGCTCCGGTGATCGAGATGTTCGACATGATGCTCGGGGGCGAAGGCCGATTCGCGGAGCGTCCCTTCTGCAAGGTGCACTCGACCGCCATCGTGCCTCCCCTGAAGTTCGCGCCCGAGAACAGCGAGGTGAACGTCGCGGCGGCGCGCAACGGGATGCCGGTGAACCTCATCATCGCGGCGCAGGCCGGCGCCACCTCACCCGCTTCGCTCGCCGGAACCCTGGTGCAGACCACGGCGGAGGCGCTCGGAGGCCTGGTGCTCATCAACCTCGTGCGGCCGGGCCATCCGGTCATCTTCAGCAACTGGCCCTTCACGTCCGATCTGCGCACCGGCGCCTTCTCCGGCGGCGGTCCGGAGGAGGCGTTGCTCAACGCCGGCGCGGCGCAGATCGCGAACTGGTACGGCCTTCCTTCGGGCGTCGCGGCCGGCATGACCGACTCCAAGGTGCCCGACAACCAGGCCGGATACGAGAAGGCGATCACCAATCTGCTCGTGGGGATGAGCGGCCCGAACTTCGTCTACGAGTCGGCGGGCATGCAGGGGGCGCTGCTCGCCTGCTCCTACGAAGCGCTCGCGATCGACAACGAGATGATGGGCAACATCCTGCGCGTGCTGCGCGGCATCGAAGTGACCGAGGACACCCTCTCGGTGCCCGTGATCGAAGAGGCGGTGGCCGGCCCCGGCCACTTTCTCGGGCACGAGCAGACGCTCGGTCTCATGCAGACCGAGTATCTCTTCCCCGAGCTCGGAGATCGAAACACGCCGGCGGTGTGGGAAGAGGACGGAAGCCGGGATATCTTCCAGCGCGCGCACGAACGGGTGCGCGAGATCCTCTCCACCCACTACCCGCAGACCCTTTCGCCCGAGGTCGACGCGCGGATCCGGGAACGCTTCGACATCCACCTGCCCGTGGAGGACATGCGCGCGGAATGCGGGCGATGGTGAGTGTGCCGGACTCGCTCACCAGCAGTTCAGCTCCAGGATGGCTTCGCCCCGCGTCACGCGCTCGTAGCCGAAGCGGGTGAGGTCCAGGGTGCGGTACTCGCCGTAGGTCACGAGCTCGCTCAGGGCGCGCCCGATCGCCGGCGACTGCTGGAGTCCGTGCCCCGAGAAGCCGATTGCGAAGTAGAAGTTCTCCACCTCCGGCGAGCGGCCGATGATCGCGTTCTCGTCGAGCGTGTTGAAGTCGTAGTGGCAGCACCACGAGTTGGTCACCTTGATCGCCTCGAATGCGGGGATCCACTCCGCGAGCGAGGGCCAGACGATCTCCTCGAAGATCCAGTGGTCGACCTCGGTGTCCTCGCTCACCGGGTCCCGGTCCGGCGGCGGGGCGGTGTTGCTGATGAACCCGCGGCCCTCGGGACGAAAGGCGACCCCTTTCGGGGTGACGGTGAGCGGCGCGGGGCCGATCTCCTCCCGGCACTCGAACACGAAGGTGCAGCGCTTGCGCGGCTCGATCGGAAGCTCGACTCCAACCTGGGCGGCGAGCCCCGTCCCGTCCCGGGCCCCCGCCGCGTTGACCACGGCGCCCGCCTCGATGCGTCCCCCATCGCGCAGCCGCAGTGACCCGACTCGGGAGTCCCGGCGCTCGAGCTCGACGACCTCGTCGGCGACGTACTCGACGCCTGCGGATCGCGCCTTCCTCTTGTAGGCCTGGACGAGGGACCAGGGGTCGACCCAGCCTTCGTTGCTCAATCCCAGAAATCCCCCGGCCAGCCCGGCGGGATGGAGCCACGGAAAGCGCGCCTGAAGCGCAGCCGGTTCCTGGAAGTGGATGTCGGCTCCGCAGGCGCGCTGGGTCGCGTTGTTGCGCTCCATGATCGGGAACGCCTCCGGGGTTGCGAGCAGCAGGTAGCCCCCCTCGCGCACGCCGATGTCCGGCGCCTCGCCGTCAATCGCGAGATAGCGCGCCGCGTTCTTGAAGAAGTGGGCGCCGAAGAGGCCGATCTCGATGTTCTCCGGAGTCGAGAACTGCTGGCGGAAACCGCCGGTGGAGCGTGAGGAAGGCGCGTGCTCGTAGGTCGGGTCCTTCTCGACCACGAGCACCGATCCCGAGAAGCCTGCTTCGCTCGACAGAAAGCACGCGGTGGAGCCACCGGTCACCCCGCCGCCGATGATCACCACGTCATAGGAGGAATTCATGAAAGGATTATGCACCACCGCGCCACGGGCTCGCGTCGTATACTGCGGCGCGCCGGCCGCGGGAGAGCGGTCGGCCAATCGGCCACGAGCAACGGGGAAATGAGCATGAGCGACAGAGAACCGCAATTCATCCGTCTCGGCCTGCGCCAGCGCGGCGCGAGCGTTCGCCTTCGGATGCGCTGGGACCGCTCGCCGGAGACCTGCGCGGCGGTGGCCCGGATGCTGCCGGTAGAGGAGCAGGTCTACCATGCCAAGTACGCCAACAACGAGATCTACGTGCTCGTGTCGTTGCCGGATCCCGAGCCGCCGCAGGAGTGGACCTGCATCTATCCCGGACCCGGCGACCTGCTCTTCGTGCCGGTGAGCGCCCGCCATACCGGAGGGTTTGCGGGCGGCAACACGCTCTCGGGTCAGGATCTCACCCCGGACGCGGACGGCCGGCTCCTCGACTTCGCGTTCTTCTACGAGCGCGGCAACAGCCTCATCAGCCCTTACGGCATCCTCCCCGGATCGCTCTTCGCGACCGGAACCTCCTTCGAGGCGCTGGAGGAGTTCGCCGAGGCCTGCCGCGACGTCTGGTTTGCCGGCGCCACCGGGGAAACCATGTTCATCGAGGCGGATTGAGGCCACCCGGCGGGCCGCTCCAGTGGGCGCAACGCAAGCGCAGGAGCAACTCCTGGGACTGATCATCCCCGAGGTCATCGGGGAAGGTGCGGGCAGGGTGGAGGATCCCGAAACGCGCCACTACGAGGAGTGGATGCACCGTTTCGGCTTTCCGGAGGTGCATACGGTCGAGGCGTTCAGCACCGCGGACGGCCGCCACAACCTCGAGTCGGTCTTCGATACCGGCCGCGAGGACAAGCTGGTCGCCGCCGCGCTCGAGCTGGCGGAGGCAGGCTGCGATCTCGTCGCCTGGCCCTGCACCTGCGCGAGCTTCATCGGAGGACTCGACTGGTCGCGCGCCCAGGCCGCGGCGATCGCGCGGGCCGCGAGCCGGCCGGCGACGAGCACCTCGCTCGCGATGCTGGAGGCGGTGCGGGTGCTCGGCGCGGACACCGTGGACGTGGTGAGCGCCTACCCGGCGCCGACCACCCACCGATTCCTCCGCTTCCTCGACGAAGCGGGAGTGGGCGTCGCGGCGATGGTGTCGCTGGACTGCGACGACGAGCTCCAGTCCTCCGAGCTCGACATCCACCGGGAAGTGGTGCGTTTCCATCGCGCTTTGTCCCCGCGCTCGCATCCGCTCCTGATTCCCGACACCGCGATCAGCACCCTCCCGGTGATCGGAAGGATCGAGGCGTCGATCGGGTGCCCCGTTGTCTCCGGCAACCAGGCCACCCTCTGGCACAGCCTGCTCCTCCTCGGGCACGACTGCCGGGTAGACGACTGCGGAGTGCTGCTCGGGGGACTCTGAGGGCGCTGACGTGCCGCTCCGTCGGCGCGCTAGGCAATCGGCACGTCCGGTACCCACAGGTAGCCGTCTGCGTCCAGCAGATAGGCCTCCCGCAAGCCGTGGGGCTTGTCCATCGCGCCGGCGAACACCGTGAAACCGAGCGCCCGGGCGCGGTGCTCGGCCGCATCGGGGTCGCAGCCGTGCAGGCGCAGCTCGATGCCGACGCCGCGCGCCAGCTCGGGGGTGAGGCTGCCGCGAAGCGGGTGATCGTGGTAGGTGTGATCGGCGTGGAACATCCACTCCGCTCCGAAGCCGCGCAGCACTGCGAAGTCCGGATCCGCGTACACGACTTGCGCTTCCAGGACCTCGGTCTGGAAGTGCAGGGCGCGGTCGATCTCGGGGACGAGCAGATTCACGCCCAGTCCGGCGAGCGAGCGGCCGTACTCGTCGGCGGGCATCCAGCTATCACCTTCGCGCAGCTTCATGACTCAGTCTCGTTCAATGCCAGACGAGTTCGTGCACAGGCCTCGAGCTGCCGTCTCCGACGTTCCGACACCGGTTCGTGTTTCCGTCCTTCATCATGGTACACAGTTTCTCTGCCTCCGCCGCCCCTCCGAACGAGGCGGAATGAAGTAGAGCGTCGGCACGAGCTGGAACTCGGACTCCGCCATAGGCTGGTCATCCGAGCAGGGGTAGTGCACCAAGACACCAAGCGGCACGGATCGGCTCATCGGCAAGCCCCTCGAGGAGTGACGGGACGCGGGCAAACGTCTCCAGCAAAGGTACCATGGCCATGGATGTGCCCCAAAAAGGAGTCCGGTTCGGGACGGGAGATCCGAGCTGGTTCACCCCGCCCGATCCCAACCCAAGAATCGGGGTTGACCGGCCGGAGGGCTGGGTGTCTCCGACTGCGGAGCACTGCTACTAAGCGTTGATCGCCGGACCGCGCGCGATCCGGCCGATCCGGAGTGCCGGGTCGCGCGCGAGACCTTGCAAAGCAGCCGTCGCTGGATTGCGGCATGTCGCAATGCGCGCATGTTTCCTGCTCCTGCGCACGGGAGAACGCGATCGATCGACGCACGAACGCTCACGAGGATCGATCTCCGCTTCGGGAAAATGACACGGGACATTTGCGCACCTTGACCGTGATCGAAGATGACGATGAGGCAAGGACAATGACCTCCGCCTTTCCCAAGATGAAACCTCTTTGGTCACAAGAACGGAACCGAACCGGACGAAGTCTGGCGCCGACCGGGAATGACTTGAGGACTTCGCACGAATGAAGCCCCTGCTTCGAATTGTCGACCTGCACAAGAGCTTCGGTTCCCTTGAGGTTCTCCAGGGCATCGATCTCGACGTCGACCGAGGAGAGAAGCTCTCCATCATCGGGCCGAGCGGTTCCGGAAAGACCACCCTGCTGCGCTGCGTGAACTACCTCGAGAAACCGAGCGCGGGGCACATCTACATCGACGATACGCTGATTGGGGAGAAGCAGGTCAACGGCAAGTTCGTGCACCTGAGCGACCGGGAGCTCGCACAGGAGCGCGCCGAAATAGGATTCGTGTTTCAGCGCTTCAACCTGTTTCCACACCTCACCGCATTGGACAACGCCGCGATCGCGCCACGCCGGGTGCTGGGCCTCAGCAAGGAGGAAGCCGAGCAGCGGGCGCACGACATGCTCGAGAAGGTCGGCATGGCCCACAAGGCGAGCGCCTATCCGGAACGCCTGTCCGGCGGACAGCAGCAGCGGGTCGCAATCGCGCGCGCCCTGGCCATGCAGCCGAAACTGATGCTCTTCGACGAGGCGACTTCCGCCCTCGACCCGGAATTGATCGGTGAGGTGCTCAAGGTGATTCGCGCTCTCGCCGAAGAAGGCCGCACCATGGTTCTCGTCACTCACGAGATCCACTTCGCCGAGGAGATATCGGATCGGGTCGCCTTCATGGACGACGGCAACATCGTCGAGGAAGGCCCGCCCCAGCAAATGTTCTCGCAGCCGAGCCACGACCGAACTCGCGCTTTTCTCAGCCAGATTCTGGACAGATAGCCGCTCCGGACCGCCGCCATGTTCGATTCCTCCGGCGACTTCTGGACGAACCTGACCACCTTCCTGCCTTTGCTGCTCAGCGCGGCGCGCATGACCATCAAGGTCACGATCGGCGCCCTGATCGTAGCGCTGGCCCTCGGCCTGGTGGTGGCGCTGCTGCGGATCTCCCCGTTTCGCCTCTTCCGGTGGATCGGGCTCGTGTACACGGATTTCTTTCGGGGAACTCCGGCTCTCGTTCAGCTCTTCATCATCTTCTTCGGTCTCGCGGACTTAGGCGTCGACTTCGATCCGGTGACCGCCGCGATCATCGGGCTCGGCATCAATGGTGCGGCCTATGTCGGCGAGATCTACCGCGCGGGTATCGAGGCGATCTACCGTGGCCAGCTCGAGGCGGCGCTTTCGGTCGGCATGACGCCTGCGAAGGCGATGCGGTACATCATCATGCCGCAGGCGACCCGGGTGGTGCTGCCGCCGATCGCCAACTATGCGGTGGGTCTTCTGAAGGAAACTGCCCTCTGCTCGATCATCGCGGCGCCGGAGCTGATGCTGCGGGCGAAGGATCTCGCTTCGTCGAGCTTCCTGCCGATGCACGCCTTCGTGCTCGCCGCCGTGTTCTACTACCTCATGAGCTTTCCCATGATGCGCTTTGTCGAACGCCTGGAAGCGAAGATGGGACAGGGGCGCTGACGGCGAGGGCTCCTGGAGTCCTTGTTCGGGCTCGCCGGGGAAGCGCGGCAACCCGGTTTGTACAGCCAAGGGCGATTCGGTATATGCTGCGCGCTCGCCTGAAACAGAGAGGAGAGGAGTGGTGAGAAGACTGAACAAGTATGTCCTGTCCGGCATTTCCGGGCTGGCGATGTGCGCCAGCGTCCAGGCTGCGGACGTGGTGATCGGCGTTCCCAACTGGGTGTCGGTGACCGCCATGGCCCATGTCGCCAAGGTGGTCCTGGAGGACAACCTCGGCATCGAGGTCGAGCTGCAGAACGCCACGAATCCCATCGTCTTCGAGGCGATGGACAAGGGCACCATGCACGTGCATCCCGAAGTGTGGCTGCCGAACCAGCAGAATCTCTTCGAGACCTACGTGGAGCAGAAAGGCACGGTGGTGAAGGCGCCCAACGCCGTGATCGCGTTCCAGGGCATGTGCGTGCCCACCGGGACTGCCGAGAAGCACGGCGTCACCGAGATCACCGACCTCACGAATCCAGACATCGCGAAGCTCTTCGACAGCGACGGAGACGGCAGGGGCGAAATCTGGATCGGTGCGACGGGCTGGGCGTCGACGAACGTCGAGAAGATCCGCGCCAAGAGCTACGGTTACGACCAGACGCTGGAGCTCATCGAGATGGATGAGACCCTGGCGATGGCGCAGCTCGACGCCGCAGTGGCTCAGGACCGTCCCCACGTGTTCGTTTGCTGGACTCCGCACCACATGTTCGGGCTCCATGACCTGACGGTGCTGAAGGAGCCGGCGCACGATCCCGAGAAGTGGAACGTCACCCAGCCCACCGACGCCGCGGACTGGCTCGAAATATCCAGCGCCCCGGTGGCCTGGTCCGACACCTACCTGCATATCCACTACGCCAAGGCGCTGGAGACCGACCAGCCGCAGGCGGCTCAGATCCTCAGCAACCTGAAGGTGGACGCCGCTCAGGTGAGCGACATGGTCTTCGCCATCACGGTGGAGAAGCAGGATCCGGCGGAGCTCGCCAAGATGTGGGTCGAGGAGAACGCCGACCTGGTGGATAGCTGGCTCTAGTCGGCATCAATCGTCAGTCCGGGGGAGCACGCTCCTCCCCCGGGCGGAGGCGGGCGCGGGTTCCCCGCAGCCCCGGGTGGGGCGGGGGCGCCGCGCCTTTCTTCCGGTCCTTCTGTCCAACGCTCCTGCACCGACGTCACACCGTTGGGCGCGGGTTACCCAACGCAGGGCTGCCCGAGCGAGGCTGACTGTTTCAGCTAGAGAAAGCGAAGCACCATGGATCCTCCTGCAATCGTGCTCGAAGGCGTATGGAAAGTCTTCGGCGATCGAGCCGAGGAGGTCGTGGACCAGATTCGTCGCCACGATCTCAGCAAGCCGGAAGTCCTGGAGCGTTTCGACGCCGTCGTCGGGATCGCGGATGTCTCCTTTGACGTCCGGCGCGGCGAGATCTTCTGCATCATGGGCCTGTCGGGGAGCGGCAAGTCGACCCTGGTGCGCCACGTCAACCGGCTGATCGAGCCGACCGCGGGCACCATCACCCTGCTCGGCCAGGACGTGCTCGGTCTTTCGGAGGCCGAACTGCGTGATGTCCGGGCGAGGCAGGTCGGCATGGTCTTCCAGCACATGGCCCTCTTCCCGCACCGCTCGGTACGGGACAACGTGGCCTATCCGCTGGAGATCCGCGGCGAACCGAAGCTCCGCCGCTGGCAGGTCTCCCAGCGCATGCTCTCCATGGTCGAGCTCGACGGCTACGAGGACCGCTTTCCCACCGAGCTCTCCGGCGGCATGCAGCAGCGGGTGGGGCTCGCCCGCGCACTCGCCTCGGATCCTGACGTGCTCCTGATGGACGAGCCCTTCAGCGCCCTCGATCCGCTGATCCGCCGCCAGTTGCAGGACCAGTTCCTCGAGCTCTCCGAGCAACTGCACAAGACGACGCTCTTCATCACCCACGATCTGGACGAGGCGATCCGGCTGGGGACCCGCATCGCAATCATGAAGGACGGGCGCATCGTCCAGATCGGGACGCCCGAGGATATCGTCACTCATCCCGCCGACGACTACGTGCGTGACTTCGTGAAGGACATCTCCAAGCTCAAGCTGGTCTTCGCCCATACGATCATGGAGCCGATCGCGGAGTACCGGACGAAACCCGGCGAGGACCTGGCTCAGGCACTGCGGACCTCCGAGGACACCGACCTCGACGGGCTGGTGGACCTCGCCATCACCACCGAGCATCCCATCGTCATCACCGATCGGGAGGCCAGGGACATCGGCGTCGTATCGAAGGACCGCCTGCTGCTGGGTATCCAGGGAGGCAAGTAGCGTGTCCGCCGCCGCCGATTCCACCCCGGCTCCGGACCCCAATCGCCCGCCCGCTCCCGAGACTTCTCTCCCCGGCGCGGACCAGTCGGCCGCCATCCGCCGCTTTGCGGGCAAGGGCGTCGACTACTACGTCGGCCACTTCACCCGTATCCAGTCGAGCGGGGAGCGAGTCTGGTCCTTCAACTGGGCGGCGGCCTTCGGCGGCCCCTTCTGGGCGGCCGCGAGGGGCGTCTGGGGTTTCTTCTGGCTCTTCGTGATCCTCGAGCTGATCGCTCTCGTGCAGCTCGGACGCGGGCTGTGGGGGGATTTGGGCGCGGGCAAGGTTGCGGAGGCGGGCAAGCTGCGCGAGAAGGCGTCGGAGCTTGCCGAGGAGGCCGAGGCGGCCCGCAGCGCGGGCGACAGTATCGCGGACTCCCTTCAGGCGAGCTCGGACAACCTCGTCCGCGCCGCGGAAAGCGTGCTGCTGGAGGCGGAGCGCCTCGCGGCGGGAGCCGCGACCCTGGTCCTCGTCGGAACCGTCCTCTTTCTCGTCCTGCGCGTCGCGGCCGGATTCTTCGCAAACTCGCGCTACGAGAAGCAGTTTACCCGCTGGCGCACCGACAAGACGGTGCCCTCGGGTCTCCATCCCGTCAACGCGCTCGTCGGAGTCGTGCTCATCCTCGTCATGTATCCGGCGACGCTGTACCGATTCACCGCCTCGGCGCCGGAACCGTGGATTACCGATGTACCCATCGGCAACGAGTACTACGCGGCGACCGCCACCGTGCTGGAGGACTGGTTCGATCGCAGCGCGGTGGCGGGGCAGGGCCTCTTCGACGGGATCACCGCCACCGTGCAGGGCTTCCTCAATGTGCTCGAGCTCATTCTCGTCGGCACGCCCTGGCCGGTGGTGATGCTCTTCTGGTTCATCGTGGCGTGGCGGGTCGCGAACCTCCGGGTGGCAATCTTCTGTGCGGCCGCGCTCGCCTACTTCGGGTTTCTCGGCTTCTGGGAAACCACCATGGTGACCTTTGCCCTGGTGGGCGCGGCGGCCGCGTTCTGTGTCGTCATGGGTATCCCTCTGGGCATCTGGTGCGCGAAGAGTCCGCGTACCTACGCGGTGGTGCGGCCGGTGCTCGATCTCATGCAAACCCTGCCGCCATTCGTCTACCTCATTCCGATCATCGCGTTCTTCGGGACCGGCAAGGTCCCCGGCATCCTCGCCACCATCGTGGTGGGCATGCCGCCGGTGGTGCGCCTGACCGCGCTTGGGGTGATGCATGTGGACCACCACGTGAAGGAGGCGGCCTACGCCTTCGGTGCGAGCAAGCGCCAGGTGCTCACGGGAGTGGAGCTTCCACTCGCCGCGCCCAGCATCATGACCGGGGTGAACCAGACCATCCTGCTGTGCCTCGCGATGGTGGTGATCGCGGCCCTGATCGGGGCGAAGGGCCTGGGTCAGGACGTGCTGGTCGCGCTCCAGTACGTGGCCAAGGGAGAGGGCCTCCTCGCGGGACTCGCGATCCTCTTCTGCGCGATGATCCTGGACCGCATCGTGCAGGGCCGCTTCCGGCGCGAGGATGACGCGTAATGGCGACCCGCCCCGAGAGCGCCGCCCGCCCGGCTGCGATGTCGCCGGGTTCCACCCTCGACCTCAGCGAGTCGATCAAGCAATTCTGCGGGGTGAATGGCGCCTACTACGCAAAGCAATTCACGCGAATCCAGTCCGCGCACCGGCCGGTGTGGTCTTTCAATTGGGCGGCCGCCCTCGCCGGGCCGCTCTGGGCCGGCGCCCGCGGCATGTGGGGAATCCTCTGCCTGCTCGCCATCCTGGAGCTTCTCGCCCTCGTCCCGCTCGGTCAGGGTCTGTGGAGTGACCTGGGCGCCAAGGAGCGTGCGCGGGTGGAGAAGCTCGAGCGCAACCACGAGCGCATGCTCGGCAAGGTGCAGAAGGCGACCGACGAGGGCAAGACGGATCGGGCCGCCTCGCTTCAGAAGAACGCCGACAATCTGGCGGGCGCAATCGTCAAGGCGAAGGAGAAGCTCGCGGAGGCCGAGGGGGCCGCCACCCTGTTGATCTCGGCGGGTTTCATCGGTCTGCTGCTCGTCAAGCTCTTCGAAGGCGCCTGGGCCAATCACCTCTACGAGAAGCGCTATTCGAAATGGCGAGCGGATCGGCGCATTCAGGCGGGATTCTCCGTGGTCGGCATGCTCGGCGCCATCGTGTTCCTCGTTGCGGCCTACGGGGTGACCGTTTTCCGCTTTACCGCTCCGGAACCACCTGCCTTCGTCGTGGATTTTCCGGTGTCGAGCACCGACTACCACGATCCCGTCGCTTCCCGGATCGACGGCAGCTTCGACTGGGCTTCCGCGAACTACGCGGTCTTCTTCAAGGGCATCTCGAAGGCAATCCGGGTGGTCCTCGAGGGGCTGGAAACGGTGTTCGTCAAGACCCCGTGGCCGGTGGTGATGACGGTCATCGTGGTCACCGCCTGGCGCCTGGCGGGTCCGCGCGTCGCCATCTTCACCGCCGCTGCGCTCGCCTACCTGGCGATTCTCGGATACTGGGAGCGGAGCATGGCGACGGTGGCCCTGCTCGGCACCGCCGCCTTCATCTGCGTCGCGGTGGGGATTCCGCTCGGGGTGTGGTGCGCGCGCAGCGACCGGGCGTTTGCGGTGGCGAGGCCGATCCTGGACTTCATGCAGAGCATGCCCGCGTTCGTGTACCTGATCCCCGTAATCGCCTTCTTCGGGACCGGCAAGCCTCCGGGCATCATCGCCTCCATCGTCTTCGGTCTGCCGCCCGTGGTGCGCCTCACCAACCTCGGTCTGCGCCAGGTTCCCCAGGACGTGAAGGAAGCCGCGCTCGCCTTCGGGGCGACGAAGTGGCAGATCCTCAAGGATGTCGAGATTCCCATTGCCAGGCCGAGCATCATGCAGGGGATCAACCAGACCATCCTCTTCTGCCTGTCCGCGGTGGTGATCGCATCCCTCATCGGCGCCAAGGGCCTGGGCTACGACGTGCTCGTTGCGCTCCAGTACGCGGCGAAGGGTCAGGGCGTGCTCGCCGGCCTCGCGATCCTCGTCTGCGCAATGGTCATCGATCGCATCGTCCAGGGCAGCTTCCGGAAGTAGCTCCCGTGCGCGGTTTCCTGTTCGGGGAGCCCCATCCCGAAGCCGGAGACCATCAACGAGGCGCTCATGGCAGGGTGGCGCGCGCCGGCCTGCGCTGCCGGATGCGGTGGTAGCGGTGCGCAGAGGAGGGAGCGGATGATGCCGGGACGCGTGCAGGACAAGGTGGCGGTGGTGACCGGGGCCGCATCCGGAATCGGCGCGGCGACGGCGGAGCGATTCGCGGCGGAAGGCGCGAAGGTCGTGCTCTGCGACATCGACGCCGATGGACTCGCCTTGCGCGGACGGGAGCTCGAAGCGCGAGGCTTTCCGTGCCGGACGCTTACTGGCGATGTAAGCGCGCGCGCGGACTGTGAAACGACGGTGGAGGCGGCGTGTAGCGCGTTCGGCGGGCTCGACCTGCTCGTCAACTCCGCCGGGATCACCCGGCGCAACCTGCCCGAGGACGAGGACTTCGAGCGGGCGTGGGAACGAGTGATGGCGGTCAACCTGAAGGGTACGCTGCTGATGTGCCGTGCGGCGGTACCGGCGATGCGCGAACGCGGAGGCGGCGCCATCGTGAACCTCGCCTCGGTCATGGGTCAGCGGGGCTATCCGCCGGAGCTGGGCCTGTCGGATGGCTTCAATCCCTATCCGCACAGCAAGGGCGGGGTGATTCAGCTCACCCGCGACCTCGGCCTCAAGCTCGCCCGGGAGGGGGTGCGGGTCAACGTGGTGTGCCCGGCCTTCGTCCACACCGCGCTCACCGAGGGCATCACCGCGCAGCCGGAGCGCCACCGGCGCCTCGCCGAGCGTCACCCGATGGGACGCCTTGGCCGCGCCGAGGAGATCGCGAACGTGATCCTCTTTCTCGCCTCCGACGAGGCGTCCTTCGTCACCGCCGCCGCCTGGAACGTGGACGGGGGCTACACGGCGGCCTGATTCCGCAAGTCCGCCGCTGGGACAGGCAGATGCCATGACTTCCGGAAACGCCCGCCACCTGGCCCGGAGTGGGTGGTGGACATCCGGGTCATGGTGCGCCCTCCCGGCGATAGATGCGTGGCGGAGACGGGTCGAAGCCCTTCATCCCCCGTACCCTTCCGGGACCCGCGCGGAAGTGCGCACGATGAGCGCTCCTTCGATCTCGACCCGCCGCGGGGTCTCGTCCCCGGCTTCGATGCGCGCCATCAGCGCCTCCACCGTCGCCTCGACCATGCGGGCCGCGCTCTGGCGCACGGTGGTCAGCCCGTAGGAAGGCCAGGCGGCCTGCGGCACGTCGTCGAAGGACACCACCGAGACCTCCTCGGGCACGCGCAGGCCGAGCTCGTGGCGCAGCACGTCCATGGCGGCGATCGCCATGTGGTCGTTCGCCACGAAGATCGCGTCCGGGCGCTTGGCGAGCGGCTTGCCCGCGAACATCCGGCGGGCGGCGGCCTGCGCCCCCTCGAAACGGTAGTCGCCCACCGCGCGGTCGAAGAGCGCAGCACCTGCGTTCGCCAACCCCTCGCGGAAGCCCGCCTCGCGGTCGCGTTGGGTGGACGCCCCCTCCCATCCGGCGATGTAGGCGATACGCTGGTGGCGTCCCTCGATCAGGAACTCGGCGAGCTTCCGGCCCCCGTCCCGGTTGTCCGTGGTGACTGCGGAGAAGCGCCGGTCGTCCTGTGTGCGGTTGAAGAGCAGGACCGGTACGCCCGCGGCGTCGCAACGGGCCACGAGGTCCGAGGACATCGCGACCGAGGCGAGGACGATGCCGTCGACCTGGTAATCGAGGATCTCGCTGAGAACGTGGTCGACGTTGTCCGCGCTCTGCGGCGCCATGAAGATGAGGATGCGGTACCCTCGTTCCTGCAGAGCCTTCGACAGCTTCTCGAGCGCGACCGGGTAGAATCCGTTGTCGAGATACGCGACCACCAGGCCGATGATTCGGCTGCGCCCGGTGATGAGGGATCGGGCGAGGGCGTTGGGACGATAGCCGAGTTCGGCCGCCGCCTTCAGGACCCGGGCCCGCATGCTCTCGGAGACCGAGGCGCCCGGAGTGAAGGCCCGGCTCACGGCAGACTGGCTTACCCCCGCCTTGCGGGCGACATCCAGGGAAGTGGCCATCGATGTGGGTACTCCCGCTTCCGGCGCGCCTGCGCCGCTTCAGCGCCCCTCGAGCCGGGCCGTGGTTTCGGGGTCGAAGAGATGGCAGATGCCGGCGGGCACGGAGATGGAGACGTTGTCGCCGATCCCGGCCCGGTAGTCCTTGGGCGCCTTGACGGAGACGAAGGTGCCGGCGGCCCGGACGGTGAGCATGGTCGCATCACCGAGGAGCTCCAGGGCGTAGACCGGGGCATCGATCTCCCCGTCCGACTCGACGACCCTAGCGTCCTCGGCCCGGAATCCCAGGGCCACACGCCCCTTCGGACCCGACAGGCCGGCAATGGACACCCCGGCTCCGCTGAAGGTGCCGCCCGCGAGCTCTCCCTCCATCAGGTTCATCGCCGGGGACCCGATGAACCCCGCGACGAAGAGATTGGCCGGGCGATCGTAGATCTCGGTCGGGGTGCCGACCTGCTGCATGACCCCCTCGTTCATCACCACGACCCGATCGGCAAGGGTCATGGCCTCGATCTGGTCGTGGGTGACGTAGATCGTCGTCACCGCGAGCTCGTGCTGCAGATGCTTGAGCTGCACGCGCGTCGAGACCCGCAGCTTCGCGTCCAGGTTGGAGAGCGGCTCATCCATCAGGAACACCGTGGGCTGGCGCACGATCGCCCGTGCGAGCGCCACCCGCTGGCGCTGGCCGCCCGACAGCTCCCGCGGCAGGCGATGCAGGAAGGGGATGAGCTCCACCATCTCCGCCGCGCGCCGCACCCGGGCGTCGTGGGTGTCCTTGGGAACTTTCCGCACCTTGAGGGGGAAACGGATGTTCTCGTAGACGTTCATGTTCGGGTACAAGCCGTAGCTCTGGAACACCATGGCGACGTCCCGGTCCTTCGGCTCCAGGTCGTTCACCACCCGGTCCCCGATGCGGATGGTGCCCTCGGTCGGGTCCTCCAGGCCGGCGATCATCCGCATGGTGGTGGTCTTGCCGCAGCCCGAGGGGCCGAGGAGCACCAGGAACTCGCGGTCGGCGACCCGCAGGTTGAACTCGGCCACCCCCACGAAGGAGCCCCAGCGCTTGGAGACGTGTTCGAGAGACACCACGGCCATGACGGCTCACCTCCGTCCGATCTGTTTCGTCCGTTCCAGGACGTCGAGCCCCTGCCCGATCCCACGGACCGATGCGGGCATGCCGGGGAAGCTCCCGCGGGCTTTCATGCTCGAGCTCCGGCGGCCGGGGCATTCACAACAATTTAGAATGTCCCGAGGCAGCCTGCCAACAACGAAGGAGTTGCAGTGGACGACTACTACGATCTGGGGTCCTACAGCAGGCAGGTTTCCACCGAATCGGAAGAGGCGCAGCGGTGGTTCGATCGCGGGCTGAACTGGCTCTTCTCCTTCAACCTGGAAGATGCGCAAGTTTGCTTTCGGAGCGCGGCGGAGGCGGACCCGGACTGCGCGATGGCCTGGTGGGGGCTCTCCTACGCGCTGGGACCGTACTACAACTGGGCTTGGGAGAAGTTCGACGAGAAGGCGCTGGGGCCGGCGCTCAAGGGCACTTACGACGCCGCCCAGGCCGCTCTGGTACGGCGCGGTAGCGCGAGCGGTCCGGAGCGCGCGCTCATCGATGCCGTGGCGCGGCGCTGCCCTTCCCCCGAACGTCCCGCCGACTTCAATTCATGGGTCGAAGACTATGCGTGCGCGATGCGGGACGCCTACCGGGCCTGGCCCCGCGATCTGGATATCGCCGTCCTGTTTGCCGATGCGATGATGACCCGCACCCCCTGGAAGCTGTGGGACCTTCGCACCGGCGCGCCGGCGGAGGGCGCGAGCACGGTGGAGGCGCAGGAGGTTCTCGAGGGAGCCCTGCGCCAGATGGAAGAGGAGGAGGGCACGCCCCATCCCGGGCTGCTGCACTTCTACATCCACTTGATGGAGATGTCCCCCCATCCGGAAAAGGCGCTGCGGGCGGGCGATCAGCTCTACGGACTGGTGCCGGACTCGGGCCATCTCCACCACATGCCCACCCACGTCGACTTTCAGTGCGGGCACTATCACAACGTGGTGGTGCGCAATTCCGTCGCGCTCGTCGCCGACCACAAGCACGTGGAACGCGAAGGGGCGCTCAACATGTACGCTTACTCCCGCATCCACAACGCCCACTTCAAGCTCTACGGGGCGATGTTTCTCGGCCAGTACCGTACCTCCATGGAAGCCGCCGAAGAAGTCGTCGCGGCACTGCCGGAGGCCCTGCTGCGGATCGAGAGCCCTCCAATGGCAAGCATACTGGAAGGCTATCGCGGGATGACGGTGCACGCCCTGATTCGCTTCGGGAAGTGGCAGGAGATCATCGATACGCCGTTGCCGAGCGACTCGGAGCTCTACTGCGTGACCACCGCGCTCATTCTCTACGCGCAGGCGGTGGCGCACGCCGCGACCGGCGACATCCCGGCCGCGGAAGAGCACCGGGAGCGCTTCGAGGCCGCGCGCGGCCGGGTTCCCGAGACCCGCCTCTACTTCAACAACACCTGCCCCGACATCCTCGCGGTTGCGTCGGAGATGGTGAGCGGAGAGATCGAATACCGCCGGCAGAACTACGACGATGCCTTCGCGCATCTGCGGCGGGCGGTGCACCTCGAAGACAACCTGCCCTACGACGAGCCCTGGGGCTGGATGCAGCCGGCGCGGCACGCCCTCGGCGCGCTGCTGCTGGAACGTGGAGAGGTCGCGCAGGCGGAAGTGGTGTACCGCGAAGATCTCGGTTTCGACCCCAACGTCATCCGAGCGCGCCGGCACCCGGAGAACGTCTGGGCGCTGCACGGCCTCCACGAAGCGCTGCTCCGGCAGGGCAACGAGCATGACGCCGCCATGATTGCGCCCCGCCTGGAGCTCGCGCTGGCGAGGGCGGACGTCGCGATCGAGTCCTCCTGCTACTGCCGGATGGAGACCGAGGCCACCGGCGCGGGGTGCGCCTGAGGCGATTGCGGCCGCCGTGCCCGGGCCGGCGGCCGCCTCCCACGGTGGGCCGATCTCAGGCCTCGAACCACCACCTCTCGAGCATCATGTAGCCGTCGAAGTCTCCGGTTCCGTTGACCACCTCGTCGTGCTTCAGCCGGTCGGTGTAGGCCAGCACGTGGTTGGAGAAGTTGGGCACCACCGCGCCGCCGTCGTCCCGGATCAGCTCCTGCATGTCCCAGTACATCTGCCGGCGCCGGTCTTCGTCGAGCTCGACGCGCGCCGCCTTCAGCAACTGGTTGAACTGGTCGTTCTTCCAGAAGGTCTCGTTCCAGTTCGAGGTCTCGGCGTAGGCCACGGTCAGGATCCAGTCCTCGGTCGGCTGACCGAACCAGTAGCTCGCGCACCACGGGTGCTTCATCCACACGTCCGCCCAGTAACCGTCCTGGGGCACGCGGTTGGGGATGATGTTGATGCCGGCCTTGGCGGCGTGCTCCTTGTAGAGCAGCACCGTGTCCATCGCGCCACTGAAAATGATGTCGGAGCTGCTGAGCTCGACCTCCAGGTTCTCCATTCCCGCTTTCTTGAGATGGAACTTCGCCTTGTCCGGGTCGTACTGCCGCTGCGGCAGCTCGTGGTGGAAGTAGCGGTACGAGGGGGACAGGGGATGGTCGTTGCCCGGCACCCCGTGGCCGCGGAGGATGCGATTGACGATCTCCTCGCGGTCGATGGCGTACTTCAACGCGAGGCGCACGTCGTTGTTGTCGAAAGGCGCCATGTCGGTGCGCATCGGGAAGTCCACGTGCAGGGGTCCCTGCACGTCCAGGACCTCGATGCCCGGGGCCTGGTCCAGCAGGTGGGCGGTCTTCAGATCGATGCGGTCGATGATGTCGAGCTCGCCGCTCTGGAGCCCGTTCTGCCGCGCGGTGGTGTCGGCGATCACCCGGATTTCCATCGAGTCGAACCAGCCGCGCTCGGGCTTGTGGTAGTTGGCGTAGCGCTCGAGGTGCGCGACCACGCCCGGCTCGAAGTCCACGACCCGGTATGCGCCGCTGCCCACCCCGTACTCCAGGGTGCCGTCCGCCTTCACGGGAGACATGCCGAAGGCCGCATCGCTCAGCAGGAAGGCGAAGTCGGCGTTGCCTTCCTTCAATTCGACGCGCACGGTGTGGCTGTCGACCTTCTTCACGTCCGCGATCTGATCGGCGAGGCTCTTGACCGCGGAGGTCGAGTCCGGGCCGCGGTGGACGTTGATCGACGCGACGGCGTCGGCGGCGCTGAAGGGCTTGCCGTTGTGGAACTCGACATCGCGCCGGAGCTCGAAGGTCCACGCGGTCGCGCCCGCATCGGACTCCCAGGATGTCGCGAGCCCGGGGACCAGGTTGCCCGCAGGATCCAGCTCCGTCAGGTGGCTCATGAAGCCGTTGAAGAAGAGGCGGGTGAAGCCGCTCGTGAGCAGGGAGAAGTCCATGGAGTCGGTGGTGGACCCCTGACTCGAGCCTACCCGCAGGTGGCCGCCGCGGCTCGGCGCCGCCCTCGCCGCGTCCATCAGCAGGGTCGAGGGTATCGCGCCCGCCGCGCCCAGCGCGGTGGCTCTGCGGATGAACTCGCGGCGGCCGATCCGGCCTCGCGACAGTTGCTGCTTGAGTTGCGCTATCGTGTTCATTGCGTTCATTGCTCCTTGGGTTGATTCAGTCGAGTCTGCGGATTCCAGCTTCTGCAACTCCGCGGTGATGGGTGCGTCGCGCTCGTCGCCGACCTCCTTTCGGCTCAGTCGTGTGCGGCGCGGCTGTCCGCGGGGGCCTGTGCGCGGTCGTCGAGGCCGTAGTCGCGCACGACGCGGGCGACGCGCAGGCGATAGTCGCGGAATATCCCGTCCCGCCCCCTTGCCTGGGCCTCGCGATGAGCAACCGTGTTGCGCCAGGCGGTAACGGCTTCCTCGTCGCGCCAGAAGGAGAGCGAGAGAACCCGGTTTTCGTCCGCGAGGCTCTGGAAACGTTCGATGCCGAGAAAGCCGTCCGCGTCTTCGACGAGTCGGCTCATGCGCTGTGCGAGCTCGAGGTAGGTCGTACGCTGCGCCGGGTCGGCCCTGAACTCGAAGATGACCGCGATCATGGACAGCTCCTCGGGGTCGCGTCGAATTCCAACCTTTTCAGTTCCGCGGTGATGAGCGCGTCGCGCTCGTCGCTCCGCAGGCCTTCCGCGTCGCGGTAGATTGCCACGACCTTCTCCATCGTCGCCGCGCGCAGGTCCCGGTCGTCATCGCCCTCGCGGGTCGGGATCCGAAGGACATTGTCCCCCGACCAGGTGGGGATGGGCGCGGGGCCGAAGCCCGCCGGCTGCACCGGAGGGCGTCCCGCCGCCAGCGCCCGGATGTCCTCGCGGACCCGGCGACGGAAGAGCGAGACGCCCTTGTCCGAAGTTCCCCGGTTCTCCCTGGCGTGCACGACGATGGGCCCCTGTCCCACCATCGCTTCATAGTCTCCGGGCCGCCGCTGGCGCTCCTCCGCCGGACGCTCGAAGATCTCGCCCTGTTCGAGGATCTCGATGTTGTCCGGCGTATTCCACTGCGTCGGGTCGGTGCGCTCGCCGAAGTTCGCCCACGCGACCACTTTGGTGTTCGTGTCGTCCACCGGGACGCACCAGCGGAAGAAGGTGTTGCGGCCGAAATAGCGGGGAGTGTGTCCGTCCATGCCGTGCACCGCGCCGGACTGCGTGACGTTGGGCAGGATGTTCTCCTGCACCCGGGTCCAGATGTGCGGTCCCACTCGCCGTGCGATGGTGCAGTACACGGCGAAGGCGCCTTCGTGGTACTCCACGTCGCCGAGCACCCCCCAGGTGTCGGCGAACTGCGGTCCGTTTACGAGCGTGTGCAGGAACATGGAGTGGACGGGGTCGATGCCGTTCTCGGTGACCTGCAGCCAGTTGCAGGGAAAGGAGCAGGTGTAGGGCTCCATCACGGTGTCCGGAATCTCGAAGGTGTCGTAGACGGGGAACTCCGGAGTCTCCGCGGGCGGCCCGAGGTAGGCGAAGACGATGCCCTTGTACTCGAAGGCCGGATATCCGCCCTGACGGACCCGGGCGAAGAGGGGGCTGCTGGCGGGCTCGGCCGGCGCCTCGAGCAGGGTGCCGTCCACGTCCCAGAGCCACCCGTGGTAGCAGCAGCGGATGCCCCGCTCTTCGATGCGGCCGTACTCGAGCGATGCGCCACGGTGTGAGCAATGGCGGTGCAGCAGGCCGATCTGTCCTTTTCCATCGCGGAAGAGCACCAGGTCCTCCCCGAAGAGGCGAATCGCGAGCGGCAGATCGCCGACTTCCTTCGAGAGCGCGATGCCGTGCCAGAAGCGCCGCAGGTACTCCCCGCAGGGCGTGCCGGGACCGACGTGGGTGAGCTCCGGATCCTCGAGCGGGACATCGCGGTTCTCGTAGCCGCGATAGCTTCGAAAGCGCTCGATCGGCAGCTCCATCGTCATCTCCTTGCTCTCATGTCAGGTACTCCATGCGGGCGCGCAGGTCGATGATCGAAGCGCTCCGCCGCTCAGCCGACGAGCATACCCGGGATTCAGGTTCAATTGACCGGGTTCCGCCATCGAGAGATGCCCGGTCGGTGACCGAACGCCACGCCACGGCGCGCCCGAAAGGCCGAGGCCATGAAGGCTCCCGGTCATCGAAACCAGTATTCCGTCTAAGATGCATCTTCCGCAGTGAAGGCGCCGATGGAGGTCCGGCAACGGCCCAAGCGCATCGTGACCGGCCAGGATCCGCTTCTCACCGACATGCGCCAGGCCCCGGGGTGGTACGCCATTCTGCCGCCGCCCGCGCCGGCCCGGCGCCTCGAGGGCCGGCAGGTCGCCGACTGGGTCGTGGTCGGCGCCGGGGTCACCGGGCTCGCCGCCGCCCGCCGACTGGCCGAGCTCGCGCCGGAGGCGCGCATCGTCCTTCTCGAGCAGTACCGGGTCGGATACGGGGCCTCGGGACGCAACGCAGGCTTCATCATCGACACCCCGCACCTCACCGAGACGTTCGACGCCGACACCAATCGGCGTGTCTCGCGACTGGTGATCGCCGGGCTCGCCGAGCTCGAAGGCCACGTGCGCGAGCAGGCGATCGAATGCGAGTGGTCGCCCCGGGGGCACTTGAGCGCGGTCGTCGACGCTGAGCGGGCCAGGCATCTCCGAGCCACCTGCCGCATGCTCGACGCGCTTGGCGAGGAGTACGAGTGGGTCGAGGGCCAGGCTCTGGCGGACACGGTGGGGACGCGCCACTATCATGCCGCCGTCCTCACCCCCCGCACCGTGCTGGTCAACCCGGCGGCGTTGTGCCGTGGCCTCGGGGAGACCCTGCCCGGCAATGTCGACGTGTACGAGGAGTCGCCGGTCACCCGGGTCGAGCCGGGATCGCCGGTGCGGATCGAGTGCGCGCAGGGCTCGATACGCGCCTCGAATGTGCTGCTCACCACCAACGCCTTCGTTACCCGGCTGGGCATGCTCCGGCGCGAGGTGTTCCCGATGATCGCCTGTGCGAGCCTCTCGCGAGAGCTCACGGAAGACGAGCGGAGCGCGATGAGCGGCGCACCCGATTGGGGGATCACCGGGAGCGCGACGGTGCGGCGCACGCGCTCCAACCGGATGCTGTTTCGTCTCGGCACCTACTATCGGGGTGATTTCCGTCTGAGCGAGGCGCTGCGGAGCCGACTGATCGCAATGCACGTCAGGGGACTGCGCAGGCGCTTCCCCATGCTCGATCGACTGCAATTCGAACATACCTGGGCCGGCGTCTTCTGCATGACGCGGAACTGGGCGTCCGTCTTCGGTCGGCTCGAGCGCGGCGTCTTCGCCTCCCTGGGCTATGCCGGGATCGGCCTGCCCCGCGGCACCATCTCCGGCAAGCTCCTCGCCGAGTTCGCCATGGGCGCGGAGTCCGCTCTGATTCGTGATGTCCAGGCCCTCTCCGGTCCGAAGCGGCTGCCGCCCGAGCCCTTCCTCGGGCTCGGGGTCGGTGCGCGCTTGTGGTGGTACCGCTGGCGCTCCCGCACCGAGTCGTAAAGGGAAGTCCGTTGCGGTCGGAGCCCGGGTGATTCCGGCTGAGATCTGTCTACCACCCGTTCGACATCCCGCTGCTCTTCGATCGCCGCAGCTTCGGAGCCTGGTGGTTCGAGATCGGCATCCCGGCGTTTCTGATCGAGACCCTGGTCAAACGCGGAGTGAGCGCGGTGTCCCTCGAGGGCATGATGGCAAGCGCAGTGCTGCTCTCGAGCTTCGACGTGAACGACATCGCGCCCGAGGCGCTTCTGTTCCAGACCGGATACCTGACGATCGCCGAGGAAGAGACCCGGGGCCGAAGAACCCGCCACCGGCTCGGCCATCCCAACCGCGAGGTACGCGAAGGCCTGAACGAGTGCCTGCTGCGCCACTTGATGCGTGACGCGTCCCGCCAGGCGGCGCACACTTGCATGGAACTAACTCGTGACGGAAGCGGCGTCGGCAGGAAGCAGGGTGAGATTGAAGTAGCGGGCTTGTCGCTGGAGGTTCTTGATCTGTCGGTCGCGGCGTTCTGTTTCCAACGCGGCGAGGTCGCGCTCGACGTAT
>CAYQVB010000155.1:0-68207 GCA_964420925.1 uncultured Ectothiorhodospiraceae bacterium
CTACAGAGCTACAACGAAAACCCTCGAGCCTTGGTGTGGACAAAGACGGTCGAGGAGATCGTCGAAAAGGTCCGTCGGGGCCGATCGGCATTACTAAAAACACCTTAAAAACCGTTTTGTTAAGGACACTACACTAGCACCCTCATCGCGGTGCGGCGCTTCACCGACGTTGCCTTGATGATCCGCTCCGATGTCGGTGTCACGCTTCCCGTCTTTGTGCCCGCACTCACGGTGTGCGATCGCGTTCCCGAAGCGCTCCGCCCGGTCTTCACGACCTGCTTCGAGCCCTTGCTCGCCGAGCCTGACGTCTTCTGTTTCTTGGTCATCGGATAACTCTTCGGGGGCAGGCATATGGCCAGCGACACATATCATATCAAGCCGAAACCACCCATCCATGCCTCCCCGCCGACAAACTCGGCGACAAGCCCCAGCAGATCCGCATCGTGCTCGAGGACATGACGGGATACGTACCGACCGCCCTACCCCCGCTCTCGCTCGACGATGCCGAACGGCTCTACGACCGCCTCGGTCTCTCGCGCGAGGACTGGACCGCGCTCGTGGCCCGGTCGATGCGCTCCGAAGCCGCCATTCCCGGCCGCGGGGCGGTCCACTGATTCACCCGCTACTGCGCCGCCGGCCCGCCGCCCGCCGAGGTCAACCGCGCCGCATTTCGGGCACCTCGCCGGTGGTTGGCGTGCGTCGCCCGGCAAGGCTGAGTCGCGGAGGACGGCGCGGACCTTCGATCCTCTCCACTCCATCGCCGCTGACGGACCCGCCATGCCTCGTTCCACAACGCTCGCCGCCGTGCTCGTACCGCGACGCCGTCTCGGAGATGCTCTGCATGGACGTCCAGTACGAGGACCGCGCCGAACTGCTACAGTGGGTAGGTGCGGTCGGTGCCACTGGCACAAACATGACCATTAGTGTAAACAGACCCTAGGCCCCAATGGCACGATACCCGGTGCAAGTGCTCCCGCTAACCCCCATACGCATGTAAGTGCCTGACAGCTTCTTCTTGCTACCTCGGTAGTGCACTTATCTCCGCAACCGCTGCTTCGTAACCGGTACTGGTCAGCCTGTAGCCAGACTTCGCTTCTCCGTGGGTAAGTTTCTTCTCGTAAAGATCACGTAGACTGTTCCGAACCGTCCCAGGATTGCGTCGACTTAGTCCTTCAATAACAGCCCCAACGGAGACCTTTTCCGGGTAGTAGCTATGCAACAGGATGAGTATCTCCGTCTTGGTGGGCACATCTGCGTGGACCAGCCTCAATCCATCAATCTCCTCCACCAAGGTGCCCACCGGTGCTTGCACGAGCTCGACCAGCGAACCTGCCTCCTCCATTGACACCCCAGTCGCTTGACGCAGGAGTTCAGCACAAATCCAGGACGCACTGTGATGAACAAGAGCCAGGTCATGGCTGTTCACATCGATTTCGTTCTTATGGGCGATACTGCGTTTGTTGCGAAGCGTATACATAGACCGAGCGACGCGGGCTGCGCAAATCCTTAATCCATCCGGAAGTGAAGTCCTTTCGACTTCGTTGGCAAGGTACGAGTCCACCCTAGGTTTTGCATCATAGGAGCCCGTATCAATGTATTGGAGGCACTGAACGAATGTTTCCACGAATTTACCCGGTGCGGTTCGCTCAAGCGTTTGGGTAGCGCAATCGCGCCTAATCTTCACCAAATCACCGGACAATTCTACAGCCAGTTTCGGACCGATCTGCTTGGTAAGGACAGCCGCTAGTAGTGACTCATCCACCAATCATCTCCATTACGCGGTTCACGCCCTCCTGACTAACCTTGTAGAGCTTGCGTGCTTGTCGACTAGTGCCACTCTTTCTGAGCTGCAGTATAAGCATGGGCCTCCTACTCTTCATTTGCTCGATTGCGTCTGTGATGTTTGAGAGTTTGTGGCCCATATTGTTTAGCTCCTTGTTCGCCGCAGCCCCGGTAAAGCTATCCCCTCCTTCACACTCCTGCAGCCAGTAGCCCGCAACCAAGGCCTTCTCTCCATTGCTGTTCGGATTAGCTCTTGAGTACAGTTCAGCAAAGCTGGAAAACTCCGGAATCTGTGTGACGGAATCTGTGACATGCCTCCCTTGGTCTTCTTCACCATCGTCGCCTCTTTCAGAGGTGTCCCTACTACCTACGGCTGCAGAATCAATGCCCAATAAACTCGCAATGTAGGCCAGGACTCGGGTCCTCGCTTCATCGTCAAGTGGTTCCAGGGCACCGTGAACCGTGCGGATTGCCTCAAATTCGCTAGTCGCGTCGCTCATAACAGGTTCCCTATGAGTGGGTACATGCGTCCAGTATATGCGGAATGATATTCGTGTCAATGTGCATGTCTCTAGGCGAATTTGCGTCTCACGGTGCCTCGTGGAGCCAATCAACGAAACTCTACATTCGCGTGTTTCGAGCCCTGTTGGCGCGATGCCCCTTGTGTCTGCGCTGCCAACTGGAGTGGAGGCTTGATGCGGATTGGTCATCGCTCTGCGTTTGCAGAGGCAGAGCCTTTCGGAGGCGGGTACGCCGAATGCGTACCACCTTCGATTGTCAGATCTTCTGGATGAATTGCGGGACGCCTCAAGGGAGTGAAGCACCTGTTCGCGATGTACGTAGCGAGAGAGCGGTGTCTTCGCGCGTCTGGGGCACCAAGGTGGTTGTTTTCATGCGATTTTCTAGGCTCCTCGCTACGTCACCGTGTTGTTCGACGTGGAATATTGACCCCCTTGTGGTCATCCAGTTTTCCCCAGTTGTGGTCATTGAAAAGTCCCCACCCTCAGGTGATGTCTGAGGGCGCTTGGGCGCGGACCTTGACGTCGGGTTGTGAGTGGAACCGGCCCGGGGCTGGCGTGGCGCGGATGCGGCGGGGGTGCGCGGGCTATCTCCCAGACCCTGCTCAATGTTTGAACTACCGCTCAAGCCCGGTGTAGGCGGGAGTTATGTGGCGTGCGGCCATGCGCACAGCCGACCGATGCGGTGCGCATGCGGAGGCTGTACTACAATGCCGCACAGAGCGACGCGTGAGGAACGGCAGCATGGCAAAGCGCCCCGTAAAACTAATTGTCGTTGACCACGAGAGCATCAGTATCTCATTCACGCCCGAACGGGCCAGGTTCCTGACCTCTCTCGTCGATCGAGGCAAGTACCAGTCCGTCAGCGAGGTCGTGCGTGCGGCCGTTTCAGCGCCGGCAAGCGGTGCTGGATGCCGAGAACGATCGCGCACGCAGACATATCGAGGCCGGCGCCGACCAATTGGACCTGGGCCGCATCGTGGACGCTGAGGCCTTCTTCGAGGACTAGGATGCCGAGCTGGACGCGTTCGAAGCGGCCAGCCAACCGCGCACTGCATGACCCGAATCATACTTGCCGAAGCAGCCCGCGAGAACCGACGCGCGATTACCGCCCATACCGTTGTACGATTCGGTATTCGTCAGGCCCGCCGCCTGCGCGCCAACTTTGGGCGCGAACTGCACATCCTTGCTGACACCCCGACGATTGGAACGGCTCATGCGAACAAGGTTCGCTGCTCACGGAGTCGAGTACCGCGAAATGCCCGACAGGACCACGGCCCCGGCGAACCGCTTGGCAGCGCTGAAACGCGACTTCCAGAAACGCTTTGCCTGGGACGATCCTGGCGACTCCGACGCCAACGTCGACACCCGGAACGACGTAGCCACGGAGGGTACATCGCAGCTCTAGATTGCCGGCGAACCCGCCGAGGAGGAGGTTATGTAGTGCACGGCAACCTGGGACGGCTTGGCAACCGGGGAACGCTATCGGCAGCGCAGACGAAATTCGATAGGCATGTAATGAGAATCAGACCGAAGATTGCATGTATCCGGAGGACACACATGGCATTCGGCGATGTCGAAGCGACACAGGGGACATTGAAGAAAACCTGCGTACCGCCCTTCGAAGGAAGCACAGAAACGCGACCATGAGAGCTGCCCTGGAGGCGGAGAAGTAAAGAACCCTGAAGCCGCTTTAGACTCTATTGCCCGCTGGCCGATGATGGGCTGACGACACCTCTCCACGTCTCGCCCAGTCCGCCCTCGCTGGCCTACGACGTAGATGCGCATGAGCGCGGGGCATTCATCCAGGCGTGAGTCCGATCGAGACGTGGATCGTGGGGAAGACACACCGGCCCGTACCGCCGGGCGGAATGCAGTTTTCGGTACCGCAAATGCAAAATCTGCAGTGCCGGCCACACATGGAGACCGGAACGAAGGAGTGCGAGAGGAATGGCAGAATTTGAAGAAGTCTGGACGAGGATTCAGAGTCATGCCGGTGAGGTCTATGTCCAAATTCGTGGTGGAGAGTTCACCTACGTCGCGCATGAAGGCTACGTTGTTCCTGACCGGACAAACCAGAACTTGCCGCGAGCGCACTTTGAAGCAGCGTTCGCACTTGTGCCTCTCGAAAACACCGCGTCGATACAGCACCTGAGAGGCCCCTCCTACCTGTACGCGATACTGATGGATCGGAGGATTCGCCGGTCCGACTGGTAGCTGGTTCGCCGAAGTGGAAACGAGTTGGTGCCCAGACAGCTATTCAACCATGCATGTTCCCGAACACAAGCAGTCCCGCCAGAAAGGCATCCGCCCGAACGCTCTTTCGCACACTGGAGTTGGGCGAGTAGAGGCGCCGGTCGCCACAGCATTGCCACCATCGCACGCATGTTCGCATGCCTCGAGCGGTGACGCCCGGAGGATATCCCCGAGCTCGAGTTCACGCTGGAACGCCAGCCAGCGCGCCCAGCATGGCTTACCTCTGTGTGGAATGCCGTTCGAAGTTCCAGATTGCGTAGTCCAGTAGGCGAGGGGCGACATCGAGTGCCCGCGCAGCACTGCCGACCAGTCGCTCCGCCTCCTTGGCAGAAACCCTCGGCCTGTCCAGAGCCTCGGCTACAAACCGGCAAACATGGACGTCGCCCTTCACGAAATCGTCGTGCCCTACATACATGAGGAACATGTGTATGGTCCGGTCGCCGATTCCGGGCAGAGGGTTAAGCGTGCACTTGATCTCTTCGGGACGCCTCGACTGGATGTCCTGTAGAGTCTCGATCCCAATGTCGCGCAGCCTAACCGCCGCCCGTTTGACGTTTTCCGATCTCAAAATCCTGATGCTAGGATGCGCCGGCCAGCGGACCCTGAAGATTGCCTCTTGCAGCTCGTCCAGACCGAGGGCTTCGTAGTGGCCAATGAGATCCGACAGCGTCTCTTGGTCACCTACAGGCGGGAGAGTCGTCTTATCCCGCCTGACCCGGTTGAGCGAGAACCGTTGGCAATACCTCTCGACGATGGGCACCACCAGCGCGTACTTGCGATTGGCCGTGAATATGGCATCGATGAGGGCTACGGACAGGTGAGCCGGGAAAAACTCTTCGCCAAGTTCTACCCCGTTTAGGTCTATCAGGCTGCGCACCCGGTGCTCAACCCGTCTCACGTCATCAGTCCTCATTGGTATCTCTCCAGGACTCTCGGGGGTGGCTCCAATGCCCCATGACACTACAGGGCTACACGCTCAGACAACAAGGGAGGGCCTGCTGGATCAACGCAGCATAGTCCAATAGGCACGGAACAGGGTTGTCACTTCACCTCGGGCCGCCTCCTGCCCAGATACGCTTCCGCCAGCTCGAACAGGTGTGCGGCATCGCCAAGCACAGAGAACGCAGCAGGACCCTTCGACGTCTCATCCTTCAGAACCGACGCTCGCCCTCGCGATCCGGGATCGCCTGCGCCGGGGCGGTCGAGAAGTCGAGCTTGTAGGCGAGCAGCCACAGCATGACCACGCCGAGCGCCCACCAGAGGATCTGCCAGACCCAGAGCGAGGGCGTGCCGAAGTCCCAGCCCGCGAGACCGTCGCTCGGGGCGCCGAAGATGTAGTTCCCGAGCACCGCGCCGGGACCGATCGCGAAGAACATCCACACCAGGACCACAACGACGGCGAAGGTCTTGAGGCGCGGCCTCCCCGGCGCCGGGGCGGCGTGCGTGCGCAGGAACTCGTGGTAGCGCATCCGGTGGGCGCGTTCACGATCGTCCTGGGTCATGGCGGAGCCGACGATGCAGACGAGCAGGTTCGCGGCCATGCCCCAGCCCGCGGAGTGGATGGTCCACGGCCAGCGCCCCCACGGCAGGTTGTCGCCGGTCAGGATCTGGCCGATGCCTTCGGTGAACACGACCGCAATCATCCCCGCGGCCAAGCCGTACACCGCCCCCTGACGGGTAATCCAGGGGAACCAGGTCGCCGCGAGCAGGGAGGGCCAGAGCTGGAAGGCCAGCGCCAGGGCGAGCCCTCCGAGAAGCAGCATGCTGTCGGGGGCGAAGCTCGCCAGGAGGAGGGCGAGGAGGGTGCATGTCGCGATCGAGAGACGGCCGAACAGCAACTGTCCCCCGTCGCCCGCGCCGGGCTCGAGATAGCGGAGGAAGACGTCGCGGCTCAGGATCGTGCCCACTGCGGTCATGTGGGCGGCCCCCGTCGACTGCATGGCGGCCACCCCGCAGATCGCGAGGAGGCCGACCAGCCAGGGCACGGCCTCCCCGAGCGCGTTGATGTAGCTCGGCACGAGCATGCCCTGCTGGTCCGGCGCGAGGGCGGGCAGGATCGGGGAGAGGGCCAGTCCGAAGTCGTTGACCGCGGGGTCGGCGCCGAGCAGGCGTCCACCGATTCCCGCGATGGTGGGAAAGATCACCAGGATGAGTCCGATGAGGGCCGCCGACACCCACACCTGCTGGGGGGCGAAGGGCCGTGGACTCTCGCTCGCGAAGGCCCAGGTCGAGAAGGCGGGCGTCGCCTGAAGGCCCAGGACCGCGAACATGTAGGTGAGGCACATCACGCCGGTCCAGGATCCTCCGATCGGTGCTTCGCGGCCGAGGCCGGCGGTCCACTGGACCACGCCGGGGATCGCGAACCAGGCATCGTGGTCGCCGCCTCCGAATCCGCGGGTGGTGCCGCGCTCGCCGATGCCGCTTCCCGCGAGCCGCGCCAGCCCTTCGTTCAACCCTCCGAAGCCGCCGGCCAGGTCGAGGGCGATCAGTCCGATGACGATCATGCCGGCTGCGAGCAGGAGGCACTGAAGGCTGGCGACACAGGCCACGGCCCGTAGCCCCCCCGCCGTCACATAGGCCAGAAGCACGAGCGCCAGTCCCCACATCGCCATGTCCCGCGAGACTGCGCCGTCGGTGACGACGCTTACCAGGAAGCCCGATGCGCCGAGCTGCAGGGCGAGGAAGGGTATGGCGAAGACCAGCGCCACCGCGAGAACGAAGAAGCGGATGGCGTCGCCGCGGAAGTAGTCGGCCAGCATCTCGGCCGGCGTGACGTAGCCGAATCGCCGGCTGAGCATCCACTGGCGCTTCAGCAGCAGCACTCCGGTCAGGGGGATCACCACCGCGACCAGGGCGATGGTCGCCGCGGAGAACCCGTCGCGGTACACGAGTCCCGGGTAGCCGATGAAGACCCATCCTCCGAAGGAGGTGCCGGTCACCGCGACCACGAAGAGCCACGGCCCGAGCCGCCGATCCGCGAGGAAGAAAGTGCCGGCGCTCTTCGCACGCGCCCCGCAGCGCCCTCCCCAGAAGAGGCAATAGCCCCAGTAGAGCACCATGAAGGCGAAGAGCCAGACGATCTTGGCCGACACGGGTACGCTTCAGTTTCGCGAGGGACGCTCGATTCGGCGAGCCGGCATCATAGTCGACGCGTCTGCACTCTTCGAGACAGCCCTTTCCACATCATGCGAACTGGACCATTGTTGTTGCTTATCTCACCTCATAAATGAGATATGCAACAATATGTTTCCCGCACCGAACTCCTGGCGGCCACCATCCAAGGTCTCGCCGAGGCATCGGTGGTAGCGTTGCCGGGGGCTCGACGGATCGGGAAGACGACCCTGGCCGAGCAGGTGAGGTCCTCGTGGCAGGGGGCGGCGACGCTCATCGGTGCGGCACGCCCACCACCATGCCCCTATTTCATACCCACATCGTCGTCGACTGGTCGGCCCGATCGCAGCCCAGTCCGGCGCGGCCCGGCAAGGACTCGATCTGGTGGGCCCTCGCCCGGACCGATGGCGGCAAGAATACGGCACCCGAGTATGCCCGCACGCGCCATGAGGCGGTCCGCCGCCTCGCCAAGTTGTTAGCGGACGAGCTCGACGCCGGCCGGCGCGTGCTGGTGGGCTTCGACTTTCCCTTCGGCTACCCCGCGGGCGTGGCCAGGCACTTGACGGGCAGGCCCTCAGGCCTCGCTCTCTGGGACTGGCTGGCCGAGCGCGTCGAGGACCGGGCGGACAACGGCAACAACCGGTATGAGGTCGCGGCAGAGATGAACGCCTCCTATCCCGGTCTTGGCCCGCTCTGGGGTCGCCCGCCGTCATGGTCCCTTCCGGCGATCCCGCACAAGGCATCGGCGCGCACCCGGCGGGACGCCCACCCTCCGGAGCGACGCATCGCCGACCGTCATGCCACGGGGGCCAAGACCGTATGGCAGCTCGCCTACGCGGGCTCCGTCGGATCCCAGATGCTGCTGGGTCTGCCGGCGCTCGAGCGACTCATGGCGGACCCGTCGATACGGCGGCGCTGTGCCGTCTGGCCCTTCGACACCGGACTGCACCTACCCGACGCGCCCGCGGTGCTCGCCGAGATCTATCCTTCTCTCCTCCGGCGGGAGATCGCGTTGCAGAAGGGTGACGACGAGATTCTCGACCGCGCTCAGGTGCGGGTGAACGCAGACGCCTTCGCCCGGCTGGACACTCACGGCGGGCTCGCGCCTCTATTCGCCGGCACCGAATCACTCTCCGCCCGCGAACGGCGTCTGGTGGAGCGCGAAGAGGCCTGGATCCTCGGCCTCGGCCACGTCGATGCGCTCCGGCGCGCGCTCGCGCCCGGGTAAGGAGTCGGGCCGAAGCGGGTCAGCCGCCCCGCCGCCGCTCTCAGAGTCGGCGCTCGCCCGCAGGCTCCGGGATCGACTGCGCGGGCGCAGTAGAGAAGTCCAGCTTGCAGGCGAGCAGCCAGATCATGACCACGCCGAGCGCCCACCGGAGGACCTGCCATGCTCAGAGCAAAGGCGTGCCCTTTTGCCGATCCGGTCGGATGCCCGTGACCGGGGCCGTATCCAGAAGCGACTATGCGTGCCGCAACCGGGAAGAGATGGGCACCTCCACTCCAAGCTCGCCGGCCAGTCCAGTCAGGCGCTCCCAGGTCGCGGGGGCGATCTCGATGCCCCCCCGCCGGTTCTTCGTGGTGCGGAGGTATTCGATCTCGCCCGGATAGTAGACCCGCTCGATTCCGGCCATGGTCGGCGTCGAGCGAAGGTACTCCGAGAACTCCGTCACTTCGGCCTTGAACTCCTCGATGGGGCGAAACGCAGCGACGTCGAAGACCGCCATGAACACGCCGTCGTTGTGGCGACCGCTCGGCTCGACCCCGAATCCGAGACCGGTGAGGATGCCGGAAAAGATCTCGACCATCGCCGCGAGGCCGTATCCCTTGTGGCCCTCCGACCCCCCGAGGGGGAGCAATGCCCCGCCCTGCGAGACCGCCCGCGGATCGGTGCTCAGGTTGCCGTGCGCGTCGATGACCCAGCCCTCCGGCACCCTCTGGCCTCGCGCAGCCGCCACGTCCAGCTTGCCGCCCGCCGCCGCCGCGGTGGAAATGTCGATGAAGAAGAGTCCCTCCAGGTTCGACGGCATCGCGATGCAGATCGGGTTGGTGCCGAGGCGCGCTTCGCGACCGCCGAAGGGAGCCACGCTCTTCGGCGAGCGCCCGGAGTCCGCGGTGACCAGGGCGATCATGCCCGCGCGGGCCGCCATCAGCGAGTAATCGGCCAGCCGTCCGATGTGTCCCTGGCGGCGCACCGTCGTCGCCGCGACCCGGTGGCGGCGCGCTTTCTCGATGCTCAACTCCATCGCCCGTTCCGACACCGAGAAGCCGAAGCCCCAGTGCCCGTCGATGACGGTGGTCGTCGCGCTCTCTTCGACGATCTCGAACTCCGCGCCGGGGACGATGTGCCCCCGCTTCATCCGTTCGATGTAAAGGGGGATGTTGATGATCCCGTGGGAGTCGTGGCCTGCAAGGTTCGCGCCGACGCAGTGCCGCGCCACCACTTCCGCCTCACCTTCCAGCGCACCTGCCGCGCGCAGCAACTCCCGGGCGAAGGCTTCCAGCGCAGATTCGGCGAGGCGGGGCATTGCGAGCTCGAACCTGCTACCGAGACGCCCGGATCAACCCGATCTCTTCGCGAATCTCGACGTCGGTGCCGAAAGGAGCCGAGAGGCGCCGGAAGAGCTCCAGCACCTCGCGCGCCACCTCCCCGCGCGCAAGGAGCGGGCGTCCCCGCTGAGAGCGCGCTCTCTTGAAGCCGAGGTCGATCGGGTAGAGCCGTATCTCCTTCAGTTCACCGGCCGCGAAATCGACCACCGCCACCGCGTTTCGCCAGCGAAAGGCCGCCGCCGCATAGTCCAGCCACTCGCCGAGATGCTCCCGTCCGGAACGGGCGTCGTAGTAGTCGGCCGGCGTCGCCTCCGGCCCGAGCGACGTCTTCTTCAACGCCTCCCACTGCGCCCTGCTGACGGTCTCGTTCTCGAAGATCAGGTGCCCGAGGGAGTAGAAGATCGGCTTTCCCCGGTAGATCTCGATTCCGCGGTCGAGATGCGGACCGTGGCCCGAGAACACGTCGGCCCCCGCGTCGATGCAGGCACGCGCGAAGTCGACCACCATGTTCGAAGGATCGTCGTCGGTCTTTCCCTTCTCGTGCGTATGCATGCTCACGATGACCCAGTCCGCCTGGCGGCGTGCGTCGCGAATCCGCTGAAGGTTCCCTTCACGGTCTTCCTCGTTGACGAAGTGATGGATCTCGAAAGTCTCCCCCAGCATGATGGGATTGCCGTTGGGATCGGTGTACTGATACTCGTCGTTCAGATTGGGCAGATGGAAGCGCGTGTCGGTGTCTTCCGGCATCTGCCCCTGCCACGCGGGATTGGCGGCGCGATAAGCCTTCTGCGCCTCGAAGCCCAGCTCCCTGCTCATCCTGCGCAGCGCGTCGAAGACGGGCCGATCCACCGTGTACCCCGTGGTGTAGCGGAGAAGGTTGGCGCCCGGACGGCCCTTCCCGTCACGCCATTGCTCTCCGGCCCGCATGCCCTGAGGACCCGAGGACGTAACGGAGATCAGCGCCACGCGACCCCTCGGTGTATCGAGGTACGCAGGAGAGCGCGCTTCGCTCAAGTCACGCCCGGTTCCCGCATGCGGCATGCCGTACTGGTCGAGATACTTCAAGTTGGTGAGCACCCCGTTCTCGCCGAAGTCGTAGGCATGGTTGTTGGCACAGGCCACCATGTCGATTCCCAGGAATGCGAGCTCCTCGATCAGTCCTGGTTCGGCACGCATGTGGGTTCCCCCGGAGGTCGTGGTGGGGGGATCCTCGTAGTTGTGGAAGAGTATCTCGGCGTTGGTGACAGTGACGTCGCTCCCGCGCAACAGCTCCACCAGCTCGAGGAAGTCCGGCTCCCGAAAGACCGACAGCTTCCGCGTGATGATCGAATCTCCGGTCAGGATGATCCGGAAGTCGCCACTCTCTGCGCTGTACAGCATGACTTCGCCCCGTGGGTCGCCAGGGAAGGAAACTGCCTGGAGGCCTCGCGCTTTCCCCTACGTTCCGGTGCACGTCTCGAGCAACGGGAGCAGATTGTCCGACTCCTCGACTCTGGACACCAGAGAGACGACCTGTTCTGCTCGCCCGCTGCCGATCACCGGATCGGCGAGGCGTCGAAACTTGCCGCGCAGACGCCGCCACTGAAGGTCGAGATCCTCCGCGGGCCGACCGACGTTGACGTGCTTCCTTAGAACCTCCCCGTTGCTGAGATGCACCCGCACTTCGGTCCAGTACCGCGCATCGACTTCTTCGCCTTCGAGCTCAATCCGGTCCCGAATCTCGATCAAGTCCTCCCGGGCTGCGGTGGCCGCGGTGTAGGCGCGGGAGTCTCCGGTGTCGACGCCCGCAAGGACCATCGCGAGCAGGTGCCGGAGGGAGAACTTGATCTCCGCTCCGGTCCGGGGATCGGGAATGTTGCAGGCGGCCAAGTCGAGGCGCGGAATCCTCACACGAACCAGGCGGACGTCATTCGGAACGATGCCGTGCCGGTCCCGCAGCGCACCCGCCGCCTCAATTGCGGCATGGGTGAGAAAGCAGGCCGCATGGTGCTTGAAGAGATTGGATTCGACGGCGAGAGCACCTCCCGCTCCGGGCAGCGGCCCGAACTCGAAGGTGGTGGAGTGGGTGGCGGCGAAACCGTGGCGGCACGCCAGCGCCTCGGGGTTGCTGGTGAATCCCCGTGACGCCCAACGCGCCGCGAGCAGACCACCCATGGCGGCACGGCCCGCGTGCAGGGGCTTGCACATGGTGCCGAACATGGACTGGAGACCCGAGGCCTGGGTCGCGGCAATCCCCAGTGCCATGACCGTCTCTTCCCCGCCGAGTCCGAGCAGCTTCGCCGCCGCCGCGGCCGCCCCGAAGGTACCGGCGGTTCCGGTCGCGTGCCAGCCCGCCTCGTCGTGAGAGCGGCCGACCATTGCTCCGACCTGACAGGCCACCTCGTAACCGATCGCGAAGGCTTCGAGCACCTCGCGTCCGCCGCTGCGCCTCTGCTCCGCCAGGGCGAGCACCGCGGGGAGCACGGTGACCGAGGGATGTCCGCCCATGCGGCTGTTCACGTCGTCGAAGTCGAGCGCGTGGGAGGCTGCACCGTTGATGAGCGCGGCAGTCGCGGGTGAGACCCGTTCACGCCTGCCGATCAGACGAGCCTCGCCGGTGCCCCCGTCTTCCACGGCGGCGTCGATCAGGATATCGACCAGAGGGTCGCCGCTCCCTCCGAGCGCCACTCCGAGCCAGTCGAACAACGCGTGCCTGGCCCAGATTGTGGCGCGGGGGCTGAGTGATGGCGCGTCTCGCGCAATCCAGGCCGCGAGCGCTGCCGTCGGCGCCGCTTCTCGATCGCTCGAAGCGCCGGCGGCATTCAAGATTCCTGCCTCTTCACTGCATGAAGCGTACGGCGGCCGCTGGAGGAGGCGGACCTCAATCCACCCGGAGCGCCATGCCGTCACCGTAGGGAATGTCCGCGGCCCCCGACGCTTCACCACTCTCATCGAATCCGATCGCATGCACCGAGGCGATCTGGTAGCTGTAGGGGCTGCGGTGGAAGCGATAGCCGGCGGATTCCAGCTCCCGGTAGCGGTAACGCGGTATCCGCGCCGTCACCAGGATGGTGTCGCTCGTGGCGGAAAATCGGGGTGCGAGCACCGCCTCCTGCGGAGTCATGCCGAAGTCGACGAAGTTCACGATCGTCTGCAGCACTCCCATCGCGATCTGCGTGCCTCCGGGGGCGCCCAGCGCGAGCAGGGGCCGGCCCCGGTCGAAGAGGATCGTGGGGCACATCGAGCTGAAGCGTGACTTCCCCGGCTCGATGGAGCCCGTGCGGCCCGGCCGGGGATCGAACACCGCCATGCACCCGTTGTACATGAACCCGAGTCCCGGAGTAATCACCCCCGACATCATCCCCAAGGAATGCGTCATGGTGACGATGGCGCCCTGCCGGTCGACCACGCAGAGATGGGTGGTCCCGGACGACTCGGGCAGCGCGAGCCTCTCCACGTGCCTCCTGCCGCCCTCCGAGATGAACGCCGCCTGTTCGGCCGCGTAGCCCTTGTCGGTAAGTCGGTCGAGAGGAACCTCCATGAATCGAGGATCGCCTACATGCGCGTCCTTGTCCGCGGTGGCGATCTTCATCACCTCGGCAAGGGTGCGGATGTACTCGGGAGAGTTGTGCCCCATGCCTCTGAGATCGAAACACTCGAGCATGTTGAGCATTTCGATCAGCATCACGCCGCCGCCCGGCGGCCGGTTGGTCGCGATGTCCAGGCCCCGGTACCTGCCCCACAGGGGCGTCGTGGTCTCGGTGCGGTACGCAGTCAAATCCTGCTTGCGCAGAAGCCCGCCGTTGGCCCGCATGTCCTCGTCGATCCGGTCCGCGACGTCTCCCCGATAGAAGGCATCCGGGCCTCCGGCGGCCACCAGCTCATAAGTCTCCGCCAGGTCCGGATTCCGCACCGTCTGTCCGACCGACAGAGGTTCGCCGCGTTCGTCGCAGTAGATGCGACGACCGTAATCGCTGAAGGCGAGGCGTTCGCTGACCTTCACCCGTCCCGGCACATTGTCCACGCTGCGGGTCCAGTAACCGTGCACTCCCGGCGTCACCACAAATCCTTCCCCGGCGATACGGATTGCGGGTGCAATTACGTCCTGCCAACCGAGCGACGCATAACGCGCGTGCACTTCACCGAGCGCCTTGAGCGTGCCCGGGGTGGTGATGGACTGGTAGCCGAGGTCGTTCACCGCCCCTTCGAGCACGAAGCCGAAGCCGTCGTCGGTCTCACCCAGAATCCGGTCCTGCCACATCGCCGGCGTGGCGGCGGCGGGAACCCGACCGTGAAAGTCCACAATCTCGTGCACCCCGCGCTCCGGCAGGTAGAGCTGCATGCTGCCGAAGCCCGCGACGCCGCACATGAGCGGGTCGACCACCGTCTGCACGAAGGCGCAGGCGAGGGCGGCATCCACCGCGTTGCCCCCCGCCCGCAGCACTTCCGCCCCGGCTTCCACCGCATCGGGCTGCAAGCTGACGATCATTGCACCTGGCACGCTTTCTCCCGGAACTCGGGCGCGGCTACCCGACGCACGCAATGTACGTGCCGCGGGCATATCGGTCACGCGTTCCGTCGCCGCCCCCGAACGTCATCGAGCGCCATGCCCCCGGATGATATTCTGCCTCGAGGATTGGGTCCGGCAGGGAGAGTCGCTGACGGTGGGAAAGACAGTAACTTGCGGAGAGGCACTGGTCCGCCTGCTGGCGGAGTACGACGTGGACACCGTGTTCGGCATTCCCGGCGTGCACACGCTGGACGTCTACCGGGGCATCGCGAACAGCAACCTGCGCCACGTCCAGCCGAGAAGCGAGCAGGGAGCGGGCTTCATGGCGGACGGCTACGCGCGGGTGAGCGGCCGGCCGGGAGTCTGCACCCTGATCACCGGCCCCGGAGTCACCAACGCCTCGACGCCGATGGGACAGGCCTACGCCGACTCCATTCCGGTGCTCGTGGTCTCGAGCGCGAACGCGACCCGAACGCTCGGAAAGGGCTGGGGATGCCTGCACGAGATCCCCAGTCAGGAGGCGGTGACCAGGCCGTTGACCGCGCTCAGCGCCACCGCGCTCTCCCCCGAAGACGTGCCCGAGCTGGTCGGACAGGCATTCTCGATATTCGCCTCGTCCCGCCCCCGGCCGGTGCATATCTCCGTGCCCATCGACGTGCTCGCCATGCCGGCTGCCGGAGACTGGAGCGCACGGAACGTCGCGCAGCACGGCGCACCCGACCCGGCCTCGATCGAGGCCGCCGCGAAAGCGCTGTGCCGGTCCGAGCGGCCCTTGATCATGATCGGCGGCGGAGCGGTGGAAACCCGTGCGGGCAGCGCCGCGGAGCTCGCCGAGCTCGTCGGCGCCGGAATCGTTCCGAGCAACGCCGGCAAGGGCATCGTGCCCGACTCCCACCCCCTCAACCTCGGCACCAGCATGGTGAAAGAGGCGACCCAGGCCTTTGCCGCCGAGTGCGACGTGGTGCTCGCGATCGGCACCGAGCTCGCGGAGACGGACAGCTACATCGATCGGCTGCCGATCCACGGAACGCTCATCCGGGTGGACATCGACGCCTCGAAGATCAACGACCTCTATCCCGCGGACATCGGCATCGTGGCCGACGCCGGGCAGAGCCTCGAGGCACTGCTCAGCGCCGTGAAGAAGCTGGGCCCCCGCCCCCGCGAAGACGCCGCGGAGCGGGTCGCGGCAGCGAGGCGTCAGCGCCATTCGAAGCTCACTCCCCTCGAACGGATACACCAGTCGATGTGGGACGCGGTGCGTGCGGCTCTTCCCGAAGATGCGGCGATCTTCGCCGACATGACACAGCTCGCCTACTCGGGCTGCTTCGCCATGCCGGTGGAGCAGCCGCGCACGTGGTTCCATGCGGCGGGTTACTGCACTCTGGGCTGCGCCCTGCCGATGGCCGTCGGCGCCAAGGTCGCGGCCCCGGATCGCGCGGTGGCGGCAATCGCCGGAGACGGCGGCTTCATGTTCACGGTGGGCGAGCTCGCGGCGGCCGCAGAGCTTCGCCAGTCGCTTCCGATCATCGTCTGGAACAACGACGGATACGCGCAGATCCGCGACGGCATGACGCGACGAGGCATCCCCCCGGTCGGGGTCGACTCCCTGAACCCCGATTTCCCGCTCCTCGCCCACGCCTTCGGCTGTGAAGGCATTCGCCCCGGCAGCCTCGAGGAAGTCAGCGATTCCATCGAGCGCGCCCTCCGCACCCCACGCCCGACCTTGATCGAAGTGCACCAGGACGCGGAGTGGCTCGCATGATCGCCTCTCCCCGAGCATTCCAGTTTCGCGACCCGCATTGACACGGCATCCATGCGCTTCGCCAGCACCGCGTATCTTCACCAGGGCGACAGAGAGAGGGCCGACCATGCAGCGTGAGCATCTTCGAGGCAAGGTGCAGACGGTTCGCGGTCCGATCGATCCGGACTCCCTCGGGCCCACTCTGATGCACGAGCACCTCGTCTGCGATATCCGCCCTCCCAGCCTGAAGACCTGCGACTGCGACTGGGGGCCGGTCACGCTCGAGAACGTGTGGGCCATCAACTACGGGGAGATCGAGTATGCACCGAGCTACGTGCTCGACATGCCCGAAGTGATGGTCGAGGAGGTGAAGGCGATGCGCGAGGCCGGCGGCAGCGCCATCGTCGAGCTCTCGAACGGGGGCTTGAGCCCCGCGCCGGAACGGCTCCGCGAGATCTCCGAGCGCACCGGGGTGCACGTGGTGATGGGCTGCGGGCACTACGTCGAAGAACACCAGGACCCCGCCAACCACGAACGGAACGTCGAGGACTTCGCGGCGGAGATCACCGCTCAGGTGCTCAAGGGCGCGTGGGGCACCGACATCCGGGCCGGCATCATCGGCGAGATCGGCTGCCAGTCACCGTGGACCGAGCTCGAGAAGCGGGTGATGCGGGGCGCGATTCTCGCGCAGGGAGAGACGGGCGCCGCCATCAACGTCCACCCGGGCCGCCACCCCGACCAACCCCAGGAGGTCGCGGACTTCGCCGCCGCCGAGGGCGGCGATACCGCCCGCACCGTCATCAGCCATATCGACCGCACCGTCTTCGACGACGAGCGCCTGCTGCGCCTCGCCGACAGCGGCTGCGTGCTGGAGTTCGACCTCTTCGGCCACGAGACCAGCTACTACGCCTTCGACCTTTCCGTGGACATGCCGAACGATGCGCTGCGACTGCGGCTCATCCGCACCCTCATCGACCACGGCCACCTCGACCGAGTGCTCATCTCCCACGACATCTGCGCGCTCACCCGGCTCACCCGATTCGGCGGGCACGGCTACGGCCACATCTTCCGCAACGTGCTCCCCATCATGCGGCGGCGAGGTTTCACCGAGACCGAGATCGATGCGATCCTCATCGACAACCCGCGCCGACTGCTCACCATCGTGTAGGACAGTTCTCCAGTGCACCTTGGAATTGAGACCGTGATCACGGCTTGAATCGCCCCGAGCGCAATGATTCTGCACACCGGCTGTTCACGACAGCAGCGGGAATTGCCAGGCAATGAACAGATATAGTGTCGGTGTCTTCGCCTCCGCCTTTGACGCGAAGAACCGTATTCTGTGCGTGAGGCAGGCGTACGGCTCCAGGAGATGGACAACACCCGGAGGAACGCTCGAACAGAACGAATGTCCATTGGCTGGAGTACTGCGGGAATTGCGAGAGGAAACGGGCTTCGAGGGCACGGTCGAAAATTTCATTGGGACGTACGTACATCTCTACAAAGAACCGAACGATGTTGTTCTCTCGTACCGAATTCGCCTGGGCTCCAGGAATTCCTGGAAGCCGAATGCGGAGATCGAAGAAATCGGATTCTTTTCCTTCGATTCACTGCCTGAGAACATCGCTTTCAATACCCAAATCCGCATAGAAGATGCATTCTCTCGACGTTCAGGACTTACTCGCAGCTTCATTACGAAGGATTCGCTCCTGTCTCCCGCTCATTGCTCACCGGAAGATTGGGTGCCAAGGGAGAAGGGACACGAGATCTGACCGCGCGGGAGGTCCGCCGTGAAGACGATTCATTGCGATCTGACGCCTCCTGGCTCAAGGAAGATTCCCGTTTACCCAAGCCGATAGTCAGGCTGCTTCATGGACTCCAGACAAATGTCTTCAGTACAAATCGGAAAACGACGCGTGCACTACGCGTTGCCGCCGGGAGCCGATGTGGCGAAACCACGCGGCCAGCTCGTGCTCCTGGTGCACGGTGCCTGCGACAGCTCGACCTATTGGCAGCACGTCTATAAGCACCTCCAAGTCAATCACACTCCGATCGCGATCGATTTGCCCGGCCACGGAAACTCTGAGGGCCCGGTCCTTCGAGGCGCAGGGGAACACTTGGCTTTCCTTGCCGAGCTCGCCGATGCCCTCGGTATGCCACCCTTCGTCTTCTGCGGACATTCCATGGGCGGGTCGATGGCGGTCGAGTTTGCACTGAACCACCCCCATCGACTCTCGGGTCTCGTGCCAGTGGGCTCTTCGCCGGACTGGGTAATCGAACAGGCGGACATCGACGCCTGGGACCGCGATCCTGACGCGACATATCGCGACAACCTCACGTATCTCTTCGCGAAGGAAACCCCACAGGAAGTATGGGACGCCTACGACGAGCAGATTCGCGCCATTCCCGCCGCGGTGTGCAAGGCAGACTTCGAGACTTGCCGAACCTTCGACCTGTCGAGCCGGCTCGGAGAGCTAAGGGTGCCGACCGCGATTGTGACTGGAGATCAGGAGACCTGGATCGAGGGCTCGAGGAGACTGCACGAGGGCATCGCGGGATCGCGCTTCGAAGTCGTACCGACCGCCGGCCACGCCATCGCGCTCGAACGCCCCGAGGCCCTGAACGCGGTGCTGGACCGCTTCCTCGCGTCACTCGCCTGAAAGGAGGAAAACCGTGGCCACAGGTCAACCGAACATCGTCATCATCATGGCCGACTTCATGAGCGCTTTAGCCTTGCCCATGTACGGCAACACCACGATCAAAGCTCCGCACATGCGGCGGCTCGGAGAGGAAGGAGTCGTCTTCGAGAACGCCTATTGCAATGCCCCGCTCTGCGCGCCGTCTCGCGCGTCCCTGCTGACCGGCCTCCTGCCTTCAAAGGTGGGCGTCTACGACAACGGCAGCGAGCTGCCGGCCAGCATTCCCACGTTTGCCCACTATTTGCGCCTCGCGGGCTACCGGACGATTCTCTCCGGCAAGATGCATTTCGTGGGACCCGACCAGCTCCACGGGTTCGAGGAACGCCTGACGAGCGACGTGGTGCCCTCGGACTTCGGGTGGAGTCCGCAACCCGGTGGGGCACCCTGGTCCTACGGCCGGGGTGATGATGACGAGTTTCCCGACTATCCGAATCTCGATGAGGTGATCGCCGCAGGCCCCTGCATCCGAAGCCTCGGCATCGACTACGACGACGAGGTCACCTTCACCTCGGTCAACAAGATCTACCAGATGGCTCGGGAAGAGGCCGATCAGCCATTCCTCATGACCGTATCCTTCATCCAGCCTCATCCGCCCTTCGCGTCGCCGGCGGAGTACTGGAATCGCTACGACGACGGCGATATTCCCATGCCGAGCGTAGCGCCGATCCCGGTCGACGAGTACGACCCGGTGAGCCGACATCTCTACGAGTTCAGCGCCATGGGGCGAACGGACTTGAGCGACGACCACGTTCGCCGTGCCCGTCATGCCTACTTCGCAATGCTCAGCCACATCGATGACCGGGTCGGGCAGATCCTCGCTGCCCTCGAGGCAACCCGCTTCGCCCCGAACACCGTCGTGGTGATTAGCGCCGATCACGGCAACATGCTGGGAGAACGCGGACTCTGGGGCCTGCGCACCTTCTTCGAGTGGGCGGAGCGGGTGCCCCTCGTGTTCCACTGCCCCGACGCGTTTGCGGCCGCACGGGTGAATACCCCGGTCTCGCTCGTCGATCTGCTGCCGACGCTGGTGGACCTCGCGGGCGGCGAGGCGGACAGCCTCCCGAATCCTGTCGATGGCAGGAGCCTCACGGGACACCTGTGTGGGCGAGGCGATTCCCAAGAACACGACGTGCTCGCCGAGTACTGCGGAGAGGGCGTGCCGGCCCCGTGGCTAATGATAAGGCGCGGTCGCTACAAGCTCGTTCACTGCGAGCAGTCGGCGCCCCTGCTCTTCGATCTCTACGAGGGTCCCGATGAGCGCGTCGATCTGGCACAGGATCCCGCCCACGCCACGATGCGGGACGCATTGCAGCAGGAAATCCTCGAGCAATGGGACGCGGCGAGCCTGCCGGCGCTCATTGCCGAGAGCGTTCAGCGCCGCGCCACGATCTTCGAAGCGAACAGTCGTGGCCGGCCCCCGGTATGGGACCATGCGGTCGACAACGACCCCTACCGTTCCTGGCAGCGCAGCTACCGGGAAGCGTGGCAGAAGACGGAGGAACGCGCGCTGCTTCGTTAGCTTTGAACCGGCACCCGGCGCCAGCCGCCCATTCAAGGCTCCTTGCCGGGACCGTATCCCGAGGTGCGCCGCAGCAGGCGTAGCTGCTCAACTTCTTCGAGCAGATCGAGTGCGAGCGCTGCGCATGCTCTTTGCCTACGCGGCGGCAATTCGTTCAACATTGATGGTGCTTTCCAAGTGACGAGACCGCGCAAGGTCGAAGGCCAGTTGCATGCCGAGCCACGTTTCGGGGGTGGAGCCGAACGCTTTCGACAGACGATAGGCCATCTCGATCGAAACCGACGCCTTCTCGTTGACGAGATTGGAAAGCGTCTGTCGCCCGATGCCGAGCCGCCTCGCGCCTTCGGTGACCGACAGGCCCAATGGCTTCAGGCAGTCCTCGCGAACGATGGCGCCGGGGTGGACGGGGGTGTTCATTGCCATGGCAGTGGCTCCTAGTGGTAGTCCAAGTAGTCGACATCCACGGCGTTTTCGTCCTCGAACCGAAACGTCACCCGCCAGTTGCCGGAAACCGATACCGCATGGAGTCCCCGCATGCGCCCCTTGAGGGGATGCAGGCGGAATCCGGGGATATCCATGCCCTCCGGACCGGAACTGCGATCTAGCGCGGTGAGGATCCGCAGGAGCTTCGGGGGGTGTCCGGGGGCAACTCTCGACGAGCGGCCTTGCTCATAGAGCTACTTCAGGCCGCGGTGCCGAAATGTCTTGATCACTGGTGGACTGTATGGTGCCTATCGACAGTCGTCAATCATGAGGAGAAGTCAACCGAACGATATCGCGGACGACGAGTGGATGGGGAAAAGTATGCGGACGCTGAGCCCGTCTGAATGCGAAACGCGGCAGCGAGTAGCCCGCCGGCCCGCGCTTCACCGCCCCCGAAACTGCGGCCGGCGCTTCTCCATGAAGGCCCGGCGGCCTTCGACGTAGTCCTCGCTCGCGTAGCACTCGGCGACCAGGCGCTCGCACGTGGGAAGGTCGCGCTCCGCCGGATCCTTGAGCGCTTCGACCACGATGCGCTTGCTCGCGCGCACCGTGAGCGGCGCATTCTCGGCGATCTGCATCGCGTACTCGTCGACCGTCGCCTCCAGCTCCTCGGGGGCGACGACCCGGTTCAGGAGCCCCAGCGCGAACGCCTCCCGGGCGTCGAAGCGCCGTGCGGTGAACATGATCTCCTTCGCTCCGGCCGGCCCCACGAGATCCACGAGTTCCTTCAAGCTGTCGTACTCATAACCGAGACCGAGGCGGGCGGCAGGAATACCGAAGAGAGAGCGATCCGACGCGATGCGCAGATCGCATCCGAGGGCGATGCCCAGCCCACCGCCGATGCAGTAGCCGTCGATCCGGGCGATGGTCGGCTTCCCGCTGTCCCGGAGCGCCGTATAGCCCTCAGCGGTCTCGCGGTTGTAGGCGTCGAGGGTCTCCTTGTTGCGCTGGTTCTCGAACTCGGAGATATCCGCACCAGCGGAGAAGGCCCGGCCCCCCGCGCCGCTCACCACGATCACGCGCACCGCGTCGTCGGCCTCGAAGGCACGCATCGCGGTGCCGATCCCGCACCACATGTCGTAGTTGATCGCGTTGTGCTTCTCGGGCCGGTTGAAGGTGAGGGTGGCAACGCCCCCGGATACCTCGGTGATCAGTGAATCGGGCAATGCAGTAGTCATATTAGGAGTCCCGCACAACGAAAGGTCGGTCGCGAACCCGAAGCGCTCGGCCCCGGGGATGCGGGAGTGTATGCGTTCTGCGTGCGGCGGGCTCCTGCGCACGGGCGAAGACGACCGAAGGCCCGCCCGTTGTCCGGCTCCACCCGGCGGCGGGACGCGGTCCGAGGAGCGTTCAGATGACGCCTTGCTCCCGCAGGGAACGCAGCTCCTCGTCGCCGACTCCGAGCGCGCGATACACCTCCTCGTTGTGCTGACCGCGCTCGGGGGCTGCGTGGTAAGGCGAATCGGGAGCGCGGCTCATTCGCAGCGGCTGACCGACGAGGGCGATGTCACCGAGGCGCGGATGGTCGACGGGACGCGCCATGCCGAGGTGTTCGACCTGGGGATCCGCGAAGGTCTCGTCGATGCGGTAGATGGGACCGCAGGGCACTCCCGCCTCGTTGAGCGCCCGGATCCAGTGCGCGCTGTCGCGCCGGACGAGGCAGGCTTCCAGCGCCTCGTTGAGCGCGTCGCGGTTGGCCGAGCGCGCCTCGCCATCCGCGTAACGCGGATCCGTTTCCAGATGCCGCGCGTCCAGGGCGCGGCAGAGGCGGCGCCAGATCTCGTCGCCCGCCACCGCGACATTGATGTGGCCGTCCGCAGTCCGGAACACGCCGGTGGGGATGGTGGTGGGGTGGTTGTTGCCCGCCTGCGGGGGCACCTCCCCGTCCATGAGCCAACGTGCGGCCTGGAAGTCGAGCATCGCGATCTGGGCCTGGAGCAGGGACGTGCCCACCCACTGCCCCTCGCCGGACTGCTCGCGCTCGAGCAGCGCGACGAGAATGCCGAAGGCGCAGTACAGCCCCGCGCTCAGGTCCGCGATCGGCACTCCGGCCCGGACCGGCCCCTGACCCGGAAGTCCGGTGATCGACATCAGTCCTCCCATGCCCTGGGCGATCTGGTCGAAGCCGGGACGGTCCGCATAGGGCCCGTCCTCCCCGAATCCGGAGATGCTGGCGTAGACGAGGCGCGGATTCACGCGGCGCAGACTCTCGTAGTCGATGCGGAGGCGCCGCTTGACCTCCGGGCGGAAGTTCTCCACCACCACGTCCGCCCTCGCGACGAGCCGCTCGAAGAGCGCGAGGCCGTGCGGCGCCTTCAGGTTGAGGGTGACGGCACGCTTGTTGCGCTGCAGGTTCTGGAAGTCCGATCCGTCCCGTCCCCCGCTCAGGTTCGGCGCGGAATCGGCTCGCTCTGGAGGCTCGATCTTGATCACGTCGGCGCCCCAGTCCGCGAGCTGCCTCACCGCGGTGGGTCCGGCGCGCACCCGGGTCAGATCGAGCACGATGAAGCGCGACAGGGGACCTTCGCGGCGCGGCATGGGAACCTCCGGCGTTGTACTCGAGGATCGCGGAAAGCCGTGGTGCGTCATTTTGCCCGAATCCCGCTCGAGCACCGCAAGGGTCCCCGGCGTGCGAACCCACCGGGGACGGCCCGCGCGGGCCCGGTCTCGAAGTGATATTCCCGGTCCGGGAACGCGGGCAGTCCCTGGCGACAGAAACACGGCCGCTTCGGGCGACGCCCCGTGTGCCGGTCGCAGCAGCGTGCGAAGATCGGCGCAGCATCCATCACCCGGAGAGACCTCGAGGCATGAGCGAGCAGCGCATCAGAGTCGGCTTGATCGGCGCCGGCGCGAACACCACCCGACGCCATATCCCCGGATTCCAGGCACTGAAGGGGGTGGACATAGTCGCGGTCGCCAACCGTTCCCTCGCTTCCGGGCGCCGGGTGGCGGACGCTTGCGACATCCCTCACGTGCACGAAGACTGGACGGGGATCATCCACGACGATGACGTCGACGCGGTGTGCATCGGAACCTGGCCCTACATGCACGCTACGCTCACGATCGCGGCGCTGGAGGCGGGCAAGCACGTGCTCTGCGAGGCTCGCATGGCGATGAACGCGATCGAGGCGCAGGCGATGCTCGACGTCTCGCGCTGCCATCCCGGCCAGATCGCCCAGATCGTGCCCTCGCCGATGACCCTGCCCTTCGACCGCACCATCGTGGAGATGGTGAGCGAGGGCTACATCGGCGAGCTCATCGCGATCGACGTGCGCATCAGCGACGGCGACTTCCCCGCCTGGGACACCCCGATGCACTGGCGCGAGGATCGCGGCGTCTCCGGCAACAACGTCATGTCGATGGGAATCTGGTACGAGGCGATCCTGCGCTGGCTCGGCCCCGCGCGCAGCGTGCAGGCGCTGGGACGAAGCGTGGTGAGCCATCGCCTGGACGGAGAGGGCCACCGCCGCGCGATGAGCATCCCCGACCATGTCGAAATCATCTGCGAGATGGAGCAGGGCGGCTACCTGCGCCTGGGGATGTCCAACGTCGCCGGCCACCTTCCCCCCGTCGAGGTGTACATCTGCGGGACCGAGGGCACCCTGCGCCTGCACAGCACCCCGGCGGCACGGAGTCCGGTGCGGAGTCCCGACGTCATGGTGCTCGAAGCGGGACGGCGCGGGGAGAGCGGCCTCTCGCGCGTCAGGATTCCGAAGCGCAAGCAGGGCGGATGGCGCGTGGAAGAGGAGTTCGTCAACGCCATTCGCGGCATCGAACCCGTCACCCACACCGACTTTGCGAGCGCGCTCGCCTACATGGAGTGGACGGACGCGGTGACGCGGGCGATGCGCACCGGAACCCGGGTCGCCCTGCCGCTCGACGCCTCCGGCGTCTGAGGCGCCCGAGGCGCAGCGCGCGGCAGCGCGTATCCGACTCTGCGCCTACGCGGCGTCGCGGCGCAGCGCCTGCGAGAGGCAGTGCACCCCGCCGCCGCCGAGCGTGAACATCGACATGTCGGGGTCGTAGACGGTGAAGCCAAGGGCGCGGAGCTTCTCGTTCAGCTTCGTGCTCCCCTTCATGGACAGCACCTTGTCGTCGCCCAGCGCAACCAGGTTGACCCCGAGGTTCCTGGCCTCCGCATAGCCCACATCAACAAACTCGAAACCGCGCCCGCGCAGCCAGCGCACCAGCCACTCCTCCATCGCATCGACGCAGGCCACCAGCAGCTTGGGAGCGAGCGGCACCACGAGCCCGTCCATGTGCACGAACTCGCGCGAGATCGGGGCCACCATCGCCTCCCACCCTTCATCGCGGACGAAACCAGCCACCTGCTCCGAGCCTTCCTGCTCCGAGCGCTCCCCGCAGAATCCGATGAGCACGGTGCCGGGCTCGAGGATGACGAAGTCGCCGCCCTCGAAGTGCCCGGCGCTGGCGTAGCGCCAGATCGGAATGCGGTTCTCCTGGTAGAAGCGGATCGCGGTCACGTAGTCCGCGCGCCGGCACTTGAGCTGCATGTGGCAGATGAGCGCTCCCCACGGCGACATCGCGCTCGAATCGCGCGCGAAGAAGTTGCGGTGGAGCACCGGGTCCGAATCGAGGTAATGGCAGGTGACGCCCTCGCCCTCGTAGATGCTCACCATCTCCGAGTGCTGAGCCATCGCGACCTGGAGGTCGAAACGCAGCCCGGTGCGCTCCTGGTTCAGCAGCGTCCGCCGAATGATCGGACCGGCGTCCACCCACCGGTAGTACTCGGGCTTGCCGAGCAGCACGTCCCGCAGGCGCGCGTAGTCGTTCGTGATGCCCCAGCCCGAGGCAGACTCCGTTTCGATGGCAGCGTTCATTGGCTCTCCCCGAGTCGATACCGGATTGCGCGCACCGGCGTGGGGCCGGTGCCGGTGGCCGGATTCATCTCCTCCGGACAGTTCGAGATCACCACGAGGATGTCCATTTCCGCGCGCAGCGTCACGTGATCGCCGGGCTTGGACCATCCGTCCACGATGGCCGCACTTCCGTCGGTGTCCACCGGCACCCGCATGAAAAAGTTGACGTTGGGCGCAACGAGCGTCGGGTCGAGTCCGAGGCGGGCGAGCTCGGATTCGAAGTTCTGCTGGCAGGCCCGCGGATTGCGCGCGCCGTAACGCACGTCGTCGAGCTCGAAGGAGCAGCATCCGAATATGGTGTCGTGCCCGCCGCAGGTGTCCTCGACGACGGTCATCATCTTCCGGGCGCGCACCGACCACAGCACGGAGCCGAGACCCAGGTAGATATTGCCCGGGATCTTGATGGTGTTCGGCGCGTGGTAGCGCTCCCGGGGGTCGTGGGCGTTGAAGCAGAGGAAGTCGATCGCCTGCTGCCCTTCGAGATCGACGAACACCAGGTACTCGCCGCGATCGACCCGGCCGCTCCACGGCATGCGCGCCGGAACCACCGTGTCTTCGAGCACCGTCGCGCCGACGGGCAGGTAGTCGGTGCTTTGCACGTCGTCTCTCACCATTCCGTCAGTTCAGTCAGCCGGCACGACATCGAACCCGAGTTCGATGACAACAGTGCCGGACGGCATGGAGCTTCACCGCTCGCCCCGCTCTTCGTCGAGCAGTCGCCTCGCGGTACCGGACGGCAGGGAACGGGACATTCTCGGGTACAGATCTGCACGATTGGGCGCGCCCAGACGCACCTTGCCCGAGCGGGCGCGGCGTACGAGCTCGTGGTACGCCACTACCTCGGGCGAGCGCGAGCGCTGATGCGGCCAGGCAGCAGTTTCATCCCGACCCGTGACCGGCACCTCCTCGCTTCGGCGATGCATGCGGAGGAGTTCGCTCAAGCGACTCCTCAGTTCCCGGATGACGGCAGGGACCATGAGCGCCTATGTAGCTGCACATCGCTACATTGGCAAGGCGCACCTCGGCCCGCCCGCGCATCGTCCGGGTGGTCTAGCCCGTGCCACCCGCGAGCCGGATCAGCGTTTCTTCCGCTTCACGGTCCGTCGATGCAAGCGGGTCAGAGCGTTCAGCGTACGCGCTTGCAGGTTGAGCCTATCGGGCGTGGCCTCCCAACGGTACACCGTGACCGGCGACACTCCGAGCCGGCTCGCGAACTCGGCCACGGAGAGACCGTGCCGCCGACGCAGACGGGCCACGGACTTGCCGGTGGGGCGGAGGTTGGAGGAAGCGGCCTGCCGGCGCGTCCCTTTCCGCGTCCGCGCCGGCGCCTTCGTACGCCGAGGCGCTCTCTCCCGCGCCCCGGCCAGCGCCTTCACGGGCGGCGGGGCAGCTTCCGCATCGGATACGGCTTCCGTATCGATGTCGATGCCGAAGATGCCGGCGAGCGCGTCATCGGCCAGGGTATCGTCGCCGGCCGCGCCGGCGGGCAGGGCGATCTCGGCGGCGATCAGCTCCTCTGCATCCACCCCGCGCAGCAGGAAGAGCGACTCCGGGTGCCGGTCGAGTCGGCCGCCCACGCCGTAGAGCACCGCCGCCACGTGCTTGCACATCGTCGCCCAGTCGGGGCAAGTGCACGTGAAGTCGATCTCGCGGGGCTTCGGGAACAGGCCCCGTTCGCGGTCGCTCACCACGCTCATCACCTGCCGGGAAAGCTTGCCCTGGAGCAGCTCCAGCATCGAAGCGATCTGTCCGGAACACCGGGCCTTGATGGACTTCCAGACGGCGGCCTCGAGCTCCTTGATTTCGACGGAGACGGTGTACAGCTCCGATCCGCTGACGATGGCGTCGATGCTTCCTGAATGGACTTCCAGGTGGCAGACGGAGCCGTTGCGCACGTAAGCGCGGCCCCGCGGCAGGCGGTTGGCGTAGTCGGAGTAGGATTCCAGGTGATTGCACCAGCGCTTTCCCCATACGCTCCGCGCGATGGTGCGTCCCTCGATCTCGACCGGCTGGATGTCCTTGCCCTTCTTGCGAAGCCGATTCATCTCCCGGAGCGCCCGGGCGCGGCGCACGGCTACCGGAACGTAGGGCCTCCACATGACTCAGCTCCACGAAATCCGAACGGCGCCGCTTCCGCCCCGGTCCAATTCGCGCATGAATTCACCTGTCGCCGTCCCGAATCGAACCCACACGAGGAGATCCTCAGGGCAGCGCGCGGGTGACGTCGAGACGAACCAGGTCGATCAGCGCGTCGTCGGACAGCTCGGTGAGGTTGATCTCGCCGTCTCCGGTCAGGATGTCGTCCGCCATTCTCTGCTTGTCCGCGATCATCCGATCGATACGCTCTTCGACCGTGCCGGCGGTCACGAACTTGTGCACCAGCACATTGCGCCGCTGGCCGATGCGGAAGGCGCGGTCGGTGGCCTGGTTCTCGACCGCGGGGTTCCACCAGCGATCGAAGTGGACGACGTGTGATGCGGCGGTCAGATTCAAGCCGGTGCCGCCCGCCTTGAGCGACAGGATGAAGAAGGGTGGCCCGTCGTCATCCTGGAAGCGATCCACCAGCGCGCGGCGCTGCCTGACCCCGGTCGCGCCGTGCAGCACCAGCCCGGAGCGCCCGAACACCGACGCCAGATGCTCCGCCAGGGGATCGATGATCTCGCGGAACTGGGTGAAGACCAGCACCTTCTCCTGGCGCTCGGCGAGCTCCTCGCAGATTTCCGCCAGGCGAAGGAACTTGCCGCTGCCGGCGGGGCGGTAGTCGCCGTCCCCGCTCCGCTGGCTCGGGTGGTTGCATATCTGCTTGAGAAACAGGAGGGAGCGCAGCACCGCGCCCCGCCGGGCGATGCCGCCCTCGGACTGCTCGTCCAGATCGCGCTCCATGGCTTGCACGACCTGCTCGTAGAGCCTGACCTGGGTCCGGGTGAGGTGACAGTAGCGCAGCGTCTCGGTCTTCTCGGGCAGGTCACCGATGATGCTCTTGTCGGTCTTGAGACGGCGCAGGATGTAGGGGCCGACCAGGCGGCGCAAGGGGGCGAAGGGGTTTTCCTCGCGTTCCTGCAGTCGTTTCGCGAAGGCCTGGAACACCGAGGACGATCCGAGAAGGCCGGGATTGAGGAAGTCGAAGAGCGCCCACAGGTCGCCGAGGCGGTTCTCGACCGGCGTGCCGGTGAGTGCGATGCGGGCCTCGGCCGAGAGCTTCCTCACCGAGCGACTCTGCCGCGTCGACGGGTTCTTGACCGCTTGCGCCTCGTCCAGGATGACGAGCCGCCACGACACCTCCGCCAGCCAAGTCTGGCGCACCAGCATGGCGTAGGTCGTGACCACCAGATCGGCATCGCGGAGACGGACCTCGGGCGCGTCCGCGATCTCCGCCAGGGTTTGCCGGTCCGTCTCCGCCGGGTGCAGGAAGCAGAGCGAGAGCGACGGCGCAAAGCGTGCGGCTTCGTGGCGCCAGTTGCCGAGCAGCGACGCCGGGACCACCAGCAGTGACGGCGCCCTCGGCCCCTCCGCGCCGTCGTGACGCTCGCACAGCAGCAGGGCCAGCACCTGGATGGTCTTGCCGAGGCCCATGTCGTCGGCGAGGCAGGCGCCGAGGCCGAGCTTCGCCAGGAAGCGCAGCCAGCTCAACCCCTCGCGCTGATAGGGCCGCAGCGTGCCCCGGAGGGCGCCGCCGCCCACTTCCACCGCCTCGAGGGTGCCCGGCTGGCGCAGGCCCGCGAGGATCTCGCGCATGGCGTCGCCGGGCGCCACGTGCACCCACTGGCGCTCGTCCTCCGCCTGCTCTTCGTGCCGGAGGTCCGCCGACGCCCCGGCGAGCAGGCGCATCCCTTCGAGGAACGAGAGCCCGTCGCCTTCGGCCTGCCCTTGCAGTGCTTCCCAATGCGCGATGGCCTGGCGGAGCCGGTCCCGGTCCACCTCGACCCACTGGCCCTTGAGCAGCACCAGGCCATCCTCGCCGTCGAGCAGGGATTCCAGCTCTCCGGGCGACAGGGAGACATCGCCCAGGGCCACGTTGACGTCGAAGTCCAGCAGCGCCCCGGCACCGAGCCGGGACGGCGCCTGCGAGCCGATGGTGACCGACACCCGCGGCCGGGGCCGCTTGCGCCACCAGTTCGGCAGGCGCACCGTCAGCCCGCTCTCCTCGAGCGCCTCCACGCTTTGCAGCAAGCGATAGGCGCGCGCCGCCGTCCAGGCCATCGGCCGGTAGATCTCGCCGGAGTCCACCAGCTCCGACACCCAGTCGCAGACCTCGGCCGCCCGTTGCACCGGAGAGAGCAGCTTGATGAGCGCTCCGCGCTGCCTCACACCGGCATACTGCTCCAGGGCCTTGCGCAGAGGCAGGTGCTTCAGACGTCCCGCCGCACCGAACCCCGACGCATAGGTCGCCATGAACGCAAAGGGACGCGCGGGGTCCTCGCGGTTCTCGGCCAGGTGGAAGCAGACCCGCCCCACCTGGTGCCATTTGGGGGCTCGATGCTCGAGAAAGGCAGCCAGGCTGCCCGCGCCGGCAACGGATTCGCGTACCCACCGGTCCATGCGCTCCCAGATGAGCCGCAGGGTATCGGTACCCAGGTACTCGCCGCCCGCCATGGGTGGAGCGGTCAATACCCAACGGGCGCAGTCCGCGGGAGAGGGCGCTTCGAGATGGAAACGCTCCGCCCCCTCGGGAATGTGGCACAGGCCGGTGAGGTAGTGCTCCGCGAACTGCTGCCAGTAACGCACGCTCGGCATCCCCTGTACCGGTATCTTGTCGGCGGCCAGGGTGAAGAGGGCCTCGCGCCAGTCGGCCCGGAAGGCGCTTTGCAACGATTCCAAGGAGGCCGATTCCGCGGATGCGGCCTCGCCAGCGCCGGGTTCCCAGCGCAGATGTCCCGCCGGGGTCAGCCGAATGCTCATGCGTTCCGGGGTCTTTCGGGGGAGCCGCCTATCCTTCCCGCTCCCAGAGGGCATGCGCCAGGATGCCGACCGACGACTCGATGACCTCCATCGCGTCGAGGATCAGGTCCTCGCGGAAACGGCGCCCGATGATCTGCACTCCGGCCGGCCGGCCGTCGACGAATCCGATCGGAACCACGCCCGCGGGCAGGCTGAGGTAGTTGACCGCGAGGCTGTAGACGGCGGAGCGGAAGAGATCCCGCAGTTGCTCGAGACCCTGTGCGTCGTAGTCCCAGTCGTACAACGAACGCATCAGGAAGGGGCAGAGCACCAGCGGATAGCGGTCGAGAAACACGTTCCATTCCCGGGTCAGCGCGGTGCGCTGCGCGATGGCTTCCCGATAGCCGGCCGCGTCCACCGGATTCCCGATGCGCGCGTAGTTGTCGAAAATCCCCTGAACGGTCTCGCTGCCGTGCTCGCGGCACTGCGGACCGAGAAAGTGGAGGATCTCGCTCGCGAGCACGTCGAACCACGCGTCCGCCGCTCGCCCGGCAGACGGAGTCTCAACCGGCTCCACGGTATAGCCCGCATCCCGCAGCAGCTCCGCCGCACGCTCCAGCCCCGCAAGGATCTCGGGGTGGGCCGGATAGCCGTAGGTTTCGGTAGTGAGCGCGACCCGGAGGGGCGGATCGAGACGCGGCCCCTCGAAAGGCACCGGCACCCACCACGGGTCTCGCGGGTCGCCCTGTGCCATCGCCTTCGTGGCGAGCCGCACGTCGCGCACCTCGCGGCAGATAGCGCCCTGCACGGAGATGAGCTGGGCGAGGAGGCCGCGTTCGGCGGAGGCGCTGGGGTTGAAGGCGGGAATCCGCCCGAAGGTCGGCTTCACCGTCGCGACCCCGCATGCGAAGGAGGGGTAGCGCAGCGAACCGCCGATGTCGTTTCCGTGATGAATGGGGCCGAAGCCCATTGCGGCCGCCGCCGAGGCCCCGCCAGAGGAGCCGCCGGGGGACGCCTCGGCATCCCAGGGATTGAAGGTCCGGCCCCGCAGCGGATTGTCCGTCGTCGCGCGCATGGAGAGCTCGGGGGTATTGGTGCGGCCCACGATGATCGCGCCGGCGTCGAGCAGGTTGCGCACGAGCGGCGAGTGGTCCGGCGCGATCAGGTTCGCGAACGCGGGGAGGCCGTTGGGCGTGGACTGTCCCGCGACGTCGATGTTCTCCTTGATCGTCACCGGAACCCCGTGCAGGGGTCCGAGCGCGGCGCCCGCGGCCACCTCCCGGTCCCTTGCCCGGGCACCGCGCATCGCCTCCTCGGAACAATCCGACACGATGGCGTTGAGGCGGCTGTTGTGCGCGGCGATGCGCCCGAGCACCGACTCCGTCACCTCCACGCACGACACCTCGCGTGCCCGAATCATCGCGGCGAGCTCCACCGCGCTCCTGCTCCAGAGACCTCTGTCCATCGCGTCGCTCCCCTTCGTGGCGGGAACGGACTATACCCACTACCGAAGAGGCGTCGAGGAGGGCGAAGCGTGAGGGCCGATCGCTGGTCGAGTTCGCCGGATGTTCCGCATGCTCCCCACCGGCGAGGCGGTCGAGTGACGTTTCATTGAGACGCGCTGATCCGATGGGGTACGCTGCCCCATGCAGCGACTCCCCGCTCGTCCAGGAGCGCCCGACCCGTCGCGGGCGAATGCTCGTTCGTCCTTCATCGCCACAATCGCAGCCGGTGGATTCCCGCGGAGGTGGGAATCCACCGGCTGACCGACCATGGATGCCTGAGCCCGTGAGATTGCCTGCGCCCCGTCCCGACCTCATCCCTGGCCAGCAATCCCTCCTTCGCCCCCAAGAGCCGCCCCACACCCTCGAAGCTTACGTTCGGGTAAACGACACGAACATCCGAGGGTTCGAGTCGATCCGAGAGTCCGTGCTCGTGTGTGGCGACGCCGCAAATGCGCTGAAGCTCCTGCCGGATCAATCCGTACAGACGGTCGTGACCTCTCCGCCTTACTGGTCCTTGCGTGACTACGCCGTGAACGATCAGATCGGCAGGGACGATTCCCTCACCGCTTACATCCAGAGCATCGTGGACACCTTTGAGGAGATCAGACGCATCCTCCGAGACGACGCTACGGTCTGGCTCAACGTGGGGGATGCGTTCACGTCGGGAAACCGGCGATACCGCGCCCCGGACCGGAAGAACCGTGCTCGTGCGATGGGTGTCCGGCCGCCTACGCCGGAAGGCCTGAAGCCGAAGGACTTGATTGGCGTGCCCTGGCGGATAGCGTTCGCGCTTCAAGAGGCGGGCTGGTGGATTCGTGCGGAGGTGATCTGGCACAAGCCGAACGCACATCCCGAATCAGTGCGCGATCGACCCACCAAAGCCCATGAAACGGTGTTTCTCCTCTCGAAGGGTCAGAACTATTACTACGACACCGGCGCGATTCGCGGTCCCGGGGGGAGGCGCCTGCGCAGCGTGTGGGAGATCGCCACTGAACCCCTCAAACGGATGAACGGCTACGCCGATGACCATCCGGCAATGATGCCCATGTCGCTCGCACGGCGCTGCGTCGCCATCACGAGCCGCGAGCACGACGTCGTGCTCGACCCCTACGCGGGGTCGGGCACCACGTTGTTGGCCGCGCGTGAGCTGGGCAGAAGGTGGGTGGGCATCGAGCTCAAGCCCTCGTTCGTGGACCTGATCGAGCAGCGGATGCAATACATGTGACGCTGTACGACCACGCACGACACCTCATGCGCCCGGATCATCGCGGCAAGCTCCACTGCACTCCTGCTCCAGAGACCTCTCGCCACCATGTCACTTCTCATGGCATCGGGGAGTACCGGCTGCAGGTCAAGCCATCCGGGTCGCGACCTGGCACTACTCAGCAAGAAGAGGAGACTCGCCAATGAACCACGGCGTCGTCGATCTCACGGTCCCGTTCTACGAGGGCATGCCCGCAGAAGACTTGGGCCCCAAATTCTGGGTGCGGTTGAGTCACGCTGCATCCCGCCAGCTCTACCAGTACACCCAGAACCGGGAAGGCCGCGTGTTCCTGTCCACAGACCACGTCGGTACCCACCTTGACGGTCCCCTCCGCTTCGATCCCCAAGGCGCTTCGGCGGAACAGATTCCACTTGATCGCGTCATCCGACCGGCGCACATGATCGACCTGCGGGACAGGGGGCGCCACTTTCCCATCGGTCCCGAGGTGCTCGAGTCGGCCGGGAATGGACTGGATGCGGGCGATGCCGCCGTTCTCTGGACCGGCCACGATCTCCACCTGAACAACCCCGACTACTTCTACAACCGGCCCTATCTCACGCCGGAAGGCGCGGAATGGCTGACGGGCCGAAGTGCGGGCCTCGTTGCGACCGATTTTCCCGGCATAGGCCGCCCTTCCGACGATCGATTCGTGGCCAAACGCATCCTGCACCGTGGAGGGGTGCTCACCGTCGAGCAACTCTGCAACCTCGAGCCATTGGAGGGGACGAGCTGGCACCTCTTCGCCGCGCCGCTCCGGATTCGCGGGGCGTCTGGCTCACTGCTGCGAGCGGTGGGCCTCGTTGACTGGCGGCCCCGGGAAATCGTGGACCTCACCCTCGACACTTTCCGCGAAATGAGTGCACTGGGCGGTGCGGTGCCAACAACCTGGACCCGAGCCGATCACGATCTCACGGGCTTCTTCTACAAGGGAGAGCTTTCCTACCAGACCACATCCATGTTCTTGAGTGAGCACGCTGGTACTCATCTGGATGCCCCCTATCACTTCGACGAGAAGGGCGCGGCCATTCACGAGCTGCCGTTGGAAGGACTGCTGGCGCGAGCTCGGGTATTCGACTTCAGTCACAAGAAGCCGCTGGAAGGAATTTCGCCGCAGGACCTGGAGGCACTCGTCCGCCGCGGCGTCGAGCCTCGAGGCGGTGATGCTTTCGTCATCTGGACGGGACACTCCAATAACTTCCACCGACATGACTACACCTGGCACCGTCCCTTCATCACCGCCGAAGGAGCGCGTTGGATTGCCGCACGCAAGCCTGCCTACGTGCTCACCGATCTCGTCGGTTTGGATCCGCCCGACGACCCTACAACTCCAGTGCACATGGCATTTCTTCACGCCGGCGTACCCTTCGTGCAGGTCACCACGAACCTGGATCGTCTCGTCAATGGCGACTGGTGGACGGCCTGCTTCCCCTTGAAGCTCGTCAAGGGCACGGGGGCGCCGCTGCGCGCCATCGCCGCCCGGGCTTGAGAGCTTCGAATCGCGAGAGCACACGACTCATACACCAGTCGTTTCGACGAAGGCAGCATGCCCCGGATTCACATCCATATCCTTGTTTCTGCATGCCTTTTTGTTACGGCGGAAACCGCGAATCCTTGACGCTGTCGATCCCCCAAACCATACTCACAGCGCGATGGTCGATCGCAAACAAGTCGACGACTCGAAAGGAGGAAGCTCGTATGAGACCGCTCGCAAACAGCAAACTTACGGTTCTGTCCGGTATGCTTCTGACTCTTGCAGCAACTCATGCTGCTCTCGCGGATTCCCACATGGCGCCGGTCAGCGACGAGGTGGCCGCTGCCTGCTCGGCCGATGCCGGTCCGGCGCTGCAGCGCATAGCGGACGAAGGTGTCCTTCGCGTTGCCACCGGCATTGCCGCCCCGTGGGGCTTCCGGGATCCGGAGTCCGGTAACCTGGTCGGCTTTGAAGTCGAGAGCGCTCAGCAACTGGCTGACACGATCGGTGTCGAACTGGAGATCGGCGACTACGACTACGGCCTTCTCGTAGCAAACCTGCAGTCCGGCATTTCGGACATCGTCATGGCCGGACTCTTCATCACCGCCGAACGTGCCAAGGCAGTCGATTTCAGCAACGTGGTCACCAAATCGGGCCAACTCCTCTACACCCTCGAGGAAAGCCCAATCAACTCCGTGGACGATGCCAACAGCTCCGAGTACACATTCGTCTACGGCACGGGGAACGCGCAGGGAGACCTGGCCGCACGCATTCTGCCCGAGGTCAAGGTCATCGACGCGCCCCTGCGCGGTCAGAACCTCTTGTATGAGTTCCTGACCAGCGGGCGTGCCGATGTGACGATGTCCGATTCCCTGCTGAATCCCATCTTCGTAAACGCCTACGACAACCTCAAGGTCATCGGTTCTCAGGGGGTTGTCACCAACATCCTGCCGGCGGACGACGAGGTTCTGGAACCATTCGACGTGGCATACGCCGTCGCCCAAAACCAGCCCGATCTGCTTGGATGCCTCAACACCTATGTCGATTGGATGAAGGGATCGGGCGTATTCGAGGAGCGCTTCGTGAGGTGGATGGATACTGCAATCGCCGCTCAGACTTGACGCGGACATCGGGTCAGCTCAACTGACCAGCGACGAGAGGGCGGCTGGAAACGGCGGCCCTCTCGTCATTTTTGGGCAATAGTATTATGGACTACACATTCGAGTTTGGTGTCGTCATGGAGCGACTGCCGTTTCTGCTCGGCGCCGTTCAGGTGACGCTCGAGTTGATGGTTGGGTCGTTCGTTCTGGCAATAGTACTGGGTATTGTCGCTGGCCAGTTGCGAATGTCGCGACACAAGCTGCTTCGCTGGCCTGCGGCCTGGTACATCGACTTCTGGCGGACCACCCCGCTGCTGGTTCAGCTCATCTGGATATTCTTTGTGCTCCCCATCGTCTTCAAGATCAGACTGTCTGCATTTGAAAGTGGCGTTCTGGCCCTCGCGCTGAATTACGGAGCATTCTTCGCCGAGGTCTTTCGGGCGGGGATCACCTCTCTGGGGCGCGGTCAATCGGAAGCCGGCTCCGCTCTGGGATTGACGGGCTTCCAGGTTTATCGCCGCATAATCTATCCCCAGGCAATACGACGAATGCTCCCGCCCATCGGAAGCATGACCGTGAGTCTGCTCAAGGATACCTCGCTGGTTTCGGTGATCGCCATTCCGGAACTGATGAATACGGCACAGAATCTCACCGCTTCGACATTCCGACCGCTTGAAGTGCTTACAGTGGTGGCGGTCATATACTTTGTGCTGGCCTATCCGATCGCCCAGCTCACCGACCTGCTCTATCGCCGGGCCCGCATGGAACGACCGGTGTGAGGCGCAAGCGTGACTCGAGTCGACCGGGCGCGGTCGAGGCATTCGGCGGGACCCAGGACGGGGTGGCCATACGGATACGAGACCTCCACAAGACTTTCGGCGAGCATCCGGTTCTGCGTGGCATTGACCTCGAAGTCGCGCGCCGTGAAGTCGTGGCCATCATCGGTCCCAGCGGGTCGGGCAAGAGCACGCTCCTTCGTTGCATCAACCTGTTGGAACGACCGACCTCCGGAACCATCGATGTTCTGGGCACGAGGATCACGGACGAGAGCGTTCCCCTGTTTCTCCTGCGCCGGCGGGTGGGAATGGTGTTCCAGGCCTTCAACCTCTTTCCGCATCTGGACGTGCTCGGCAACGTCATGGAAGGACCCAGGACGGCTTTGCGCGTTGGGCGAAGCGACGCGGAGGCCTTGGCTTTCCAACTACTCGAGAAGGTGGGTCTGCGGGACAAGGCGCACGCCCAGGCATGGGAGCTGTCCGGAGGCCAGCAGCAGCGCGTCGCTATCGCACGAGCCCTGGCCATGAACCCCGAAATCATGCTCTTCGACGAGGTTACGTCGGCCCTCGACCCGGAGCTCAAGTCGGAGGTGCTCGAGGTAATGCGTCAACTCGCCACCGACGGCATGACCATGGTAGTCGTCACCCACGAGATGAACTTCGCCCGCAAGGTCGCGGATCGGGTTCTTTTCGTCGACAATGGCGTCATCGCGGAAGAGGGGCCACCAGTGGAAACCCTAGCTTCGCCCAGAACCGAACGCCTTTCCGAGTTTCTGAACGTTATCTTTTGGGGCGAATGACGCCATGACAGTGGATCGGAAAGCGCGGCGCATATCCTTGAAGCTGCATCGGACCGGGGTGACCGCGGTCGCGGAGCTACTGGAAGACCAAGCCCCCCGGACCTGCCGGTACATCTGGGATGCGCTCCCCATTACCACTACGACTTGCCATGGCAAGCGTTCGGGGGCGGAGATCTACTTTCTCATCCCGCCGCTGGAGGACAACCCGGGAAAGGAGAACGCAACCATCTTTCCCATTCCGGGTGACGTCTGCTTTCAGTGGTTCCCCACCGGATACCGCGAGATGCCGCGGCATGTGGAGGTCGACATTTCGCGCGGCCTCTTCGACATCCTGATCTTCTACGACCGCGACTCGCAGCCAGTCTCCCCGGAGGGCCCCACGCCGGCGAACATCTTCGCCACCATCGTCGAGAACCTGCCGGCCTTTGCCAGGGGATGCGAGGATGTCTGGCTATCCGGTTGCGACACAATCACGATGAGCAGGGTTGGCGACTCTTCGTAGCGCCTCCCGGTTGCTCGTCATGCTGTCAACTCGGACATCTTTGGAGTGAACTACATGAAGGCCGCCATTCTTCAGGAAGTTCAACAGCCTCTCGTCATCGAGGACATCACGATTTCAAAGCCTCGGTCTCGAGAGGTGCTGGTAAGAACGGTTGCGTGTGGCGTATGTCACAGCGACCTGCACTTTGTCGAAGGAAACTACGCTTGCCCACTTCCCGTGGTACTGGGACACGAGGCGGCGGGAGTGGTTGAGGCCGTGGGTTCGGACGTTCACTACGTGCGGCCGGGCGACCACGTCATTGCCTGCCTGAGTGTGTTTTGTGGCCATTGTGAGTTCTGCGTCACGGGACAACCCTTCAATTGCCAGAACACCGAAACGGATCGCTCACCCGAAGACGAACCTCGTCTTGCCAAGCGGGATGGCGGCAGGATGCATCAGCGCTTCAACATGAGCGCTTTCGCGGAGCAGATGCTCGTTCACGAACACGCGTTGGTGAAGGTCCGCAGTGAAATGCCGCTCGACCGCGCGGCGCTGATCGGCTGCGGTGTGACCACCGGAATCGGCTCCGTAATCCACACTGCCGGCATCGGCGTCGGCGATACGATTGCCGTCATCGGCTGCGGTGGCGTCGGCCTTTCGGCGATCAATGGCGCGGCGATTGCGGGCGCGGGCCGCATCATTGCGGTCGACATCATGGGATCCAAGTTGAACCTCGCCCGGCACATTGGCGCCACGGACGTGGTGAACGCTGCCGAAACCGACGCAGTGGAGGCCGTGCGAGACATGACCGGTGGCGGCGTCGCCTACTCTTTCGAAGCCCTTGGCCTCAAGGAGACCGCGGAGCAGGCCTTCCGCATGCTGCGGCCGGCCGGTGTCGCGACGATTATCGGGATGGTACCGGAAGGCCAGACCATCGAAGTCGATGCGGCCGATCTCTTGCTCGACAAGCGCCTGCAGGGCTCCAACATGGGCTCCAACCGGTTTCGGGTCGACATGCCACGCTTCGTGGAGCTCTACCTCAATGGCAAGCTCCATCTGGACGAAATGATCAGCCGCCGCATTCGGCTCGACCAGATCAATGAGGCCTTCGAGGAGATGAAATCGGGAGAGGTGGCAAGGAGCGTCATAATGTTCGATTCCTAGCCGGTCCGTCGCGAGGCAGTACGGCCTCGCTGGCTCTCCCCCGACTTCGAATCCTTCCGCGCCTGATGTTCAACAATCCGACACGAATGGGGTGTCGGCCCCGCAAGAGAGCGAATTGAGAAGAGACACTGCCGTTCACGTCGGGATCGGGACTCCTGCCAACAGGAGCCAGCCCAGCCATATCAGGAGTCGCGTTGTGCGCAGTGTCTTTAAACCTCCATGCTCACCGGAAAAGAACACGCCCGTCACCACGCCTCGGTGAAACAGGGTCCCCTTGTATCAATCACTTCCTCCGCGTGCAGAGGCCGCTTGCACGACGCTCCGCCATGAACGAATCGAGAAGGCGGGGGCGCCGGGAGCGCCAGGCGAGGCGCGCGGAGGCGGTGTCGGCGCCCGCCTATGTCACGCGGCATATCCCCTGCTACGAGTTCGCGGACGAGGAGGCGCTTGTGAAGATCGAGCGGCGCGCGGACGTGCTGCTCGAGGAGGTCGGAGTCGATTTCCGCGGCGACCCGGAGACGCTCGCGCTCTGGCGCGAGGCGGGGGCAGAGGTCGAGGGAGAACGGGTGCGCATCCCCGCGGATCTTGCGCGCGCGCTCTGCGCCAAGGCGCCGCGGGAGTTCGTGCAGGTCGCGCGCAATCCGCGGCGCAGCGTGCGCATCGGCGGGCGCCACTGCGTGTTCGCTCCGGTGTACGGCCCTCCCTTCGTGCGCTGCCTCGATCAGGGCCGTCGCTACGGCACGATCGAGGACTTTCGGAACCTGGTACGGCTCACCTACATGCTGCCCTGGCTGCACCACTCGGGCGGCACCACCTGCGAACCTTGCGACGTGCCCGTGAACAAGCGGCACCTCGACATGGTGTATGCCCACATCCGCTGGTCCGACAAGCCCTTTCTCGGTTCGATCACGGAGATCTCGCGCTGCGAGGACTCGGTGGAGATGGCGCGCATCCTGTTCGGGGCGGAGACCCTGGAGCGGAGCTGCGTCATCATGGGCAACATCAACGCCAACTCGCCGCTCATGTTCGACAAGGTGGCGACGCACGCGATCCGCACCTACTGCGGCGCGAACCAGGGCATCGTCATCGCGCCCTTCATCCTCGGGGGCGCGATGGGTCCGGTCACCACCGCGGGCGCGCTCGCCCAGGCCCTCGCTGAGGGCATGGCCGGAGTCGCCTTGAGTCAGCTCGCCCGTCCCGGCGCACCGGTGGTGCTCGGCAACTTCCTCTCCTCGATGTCGCTGCGTTCCGGCGCACCCACCTTCGGCATGCCGGAAGCCACGATGTCGAACTACGTGGTAGGCCAGCTCGCACGGCGCCTCGGCGTGCCGCTTCGCTGCGGCGGCTCGCTCACCGCCTCCAAAGTCCCGGATGCGCAGGCCGCCTTCGAGAGCGCGGACAGCATCCACTCCACCGCGCTCGGGGGCGCGAACTACGTGCTGCACGCTGCGGGCTGGCTGGAGTCCGGCCTGGTGACGGGATACGAGAAGCTGATCCAGGACGCAGACCGCCTCGGCGCCCTGCACACCCTGATGGCGGGGCTCCCCACCGACGACAACGCGCTCGCCCGCGGCGCCTACGAGGAGGTGCAGCCGGGCGGACACTTCCTCGGCTCCTCGCACACCCTCGCCAACTACGAGACCGCGTACTACGAGGCGACGATGTCCGACTCGGAGAGCTTCGAGCAGTGGCAGGAGAAAGGGGCGAAGGACTCCGCGACCCGCGCCTGCGAGCGATGGAAGGCGATGCTGGCCGGGTACGAGGCGCCGCCCCTCGACGCGGGCGTCGACGAAGCGCTCCTCGCCTTCATCGCCCGGCGCAAGGAGAGCATGCCGGACGCGTGGCACTGAACGCGGGGCGCACTATCATCACCGGGTCGCTTGCAGGAGGGACTTGAAATGCCGACAGTGCTGGTCACGGGAGCGAGCCGCGGCCTCGGGCGCGAGTTCTGCCGCCAGTACGCGGCCGAGGGGTGGCGGGTGCTCGCGACGATGCGCGATCCGGACGCCGCATCCCCCTTCGACCGCGACGGCATCGAGCGATACCGGCTGGATGTGAGCGACCGCGACCGGATCCTCGAGCTGGCCCGGGAGCTCGAAGGCACCGCGATCGACCTGCTCGTCAACAACGCCGGCATGTGGGCGGGCGACGAGGAAGAGGGATTCGGCCGCTGCTCCGACGCGCTCTGGATGGAGGAGTTGCGGGTGCACGTGCTCGGCACCATGGCGATGTGCGAGGCATTCGCCCCGCACGTGGCAGCGAGCGCGCAGAAGCGGATCGTGCAGATCTCGAGCGGCAACGGGAGTCTCGGCAGGGAAGACAACACGAACACCTACCCCTACAACTCCACGAAGGCGGCGCTCAACATGATCACCCGCGGCATGGCCTTCGACCTTCGCGGGCACGGCATCACGGTGGTCGCCCTCTCTCCGGGGTACGTCGCGACCGACATGAGCGGCCCGGACGCCGACCTCACGCCGGAAGAGAGCGTGTCCGCGATGCGCACCCTGATAGAGCGGCTAGGGCCAACCGATTCCGGCGGCTTCCGGCGCTACACCGGCGAAATCTACCCGTGGTAAGGAGGGTCCGGGGATGTCCAGTGTTCTGATCACCGGCGCGAGCCGCGGGATCGGCCTCGAGCTCGCGCACACCTACGCGGCCGACGGATGGCGGGTGCATGCCTGCTGCCGCCGCCCGGAGGCGGCAACAGAGCTGACCCGCTCCCTCGAGGGTCGCGATGCGCGCCTGCACCGTCTCGACGTCACCGAAGCCACGGACATCGCCGCCCTCGCCGCCACGCTCGACGCCGAGTCCATCGACCTGCTCATCAACAACGCCGGAATCTTCGGCGGGGAGCAGGACTTCGGCGCGGTCGACTACGACTCGTGGGAGCAGGTCTGGCGCACCAACGTGATCGCGCCCTACCGCGTCGCGGAAGCCTTCGTCCCGCACGTGGCGGCGAGCGGACTGCGCTGCATGGCCTTCGTATCGAGCATCTCCGGCTCGATCGCGAGCGTGGACGAAGGCGGCGGCTACATCTACCAGTCCTCGAAGACCGGCCTCAACATGGTGGTGGCCAACCTCGCAAGGGACCTCGCCGGACGCGGCATCACGGTGCTCGCGCTCCACCCCGGCTGGGTGCGCACCGACATGGGCGGCGCCGACGCGCCGGTCTCGCCGGAGGAGAGCATTGCAGGGCTACGCCGGGTCATCGCGGAGAGCGGCCCGGAACGTTCCGGCACGCTCTGGGATTATCGGGGCGAGCGTCTGCCCTGGTAGGTGGGCAAGCAGTGACCTGAGAGCCCGGAGCACTCGGGCGCCGGCCCGGCCGGCGTAGAATGCACCCTCCACCGGTCAGGGCGAGGCCCGGTATGCACCGCTTCGAGGACGAGCGCCTGCTGCGGGGAACGGGTCGCTTCGTCGAGGACCTCGACTCCGCGGATTGCCTGCATGCGGTTTTCGTGCGCTCGCCCCATGCGCACGCTCGGATCACGCACTTCGACGGCCGGGCCGCACGCGACGTCGAGGGCGTGCGGGCCGTCTTCGACGGCCGCGACTTCCTGGCGGAGGGCGTGCGGCCGCTCCCCTGCACGCGCCCGATCGAGAGCAGCGACGGCGCACCCTTCCATGCCCCGACCCGGAATGTGCTGGCGGTCGATGAGGTGCGTTTTGTCGGCGACCCGATAGCGATGGTGGTGGCGACATCGATGGAGGCCGCCGCCGACGCGGCAGAGCGGGTGGAGATCGACTACGAGCCCCTGCCCGCAGTGCTGGACCCGCGCGAGAGCAACGAAGTTGCGGTGGTGCGCAAGCTCGGTGACCCCGAGGCGACAGCGGCGGCGTTCGCCAATGCTGCCCACGTGGTCCGGGTCGAGCGCACGAACAACCGGATATGGGCGGCGCCGATCGAGACCCGCTCCGCGATCGGGCGCTACGACGCCGAGTGCGACACGTATCGCCTCGACACCCAGAGCCAGGGTGTGCACCTGATGCGCACGCTGATCGCCGCGACTCTGGGCATCGAAGAAAACCGGCTTCGCGTGGTGACGCCGGAAGTGGGCGGCAGCTTCGGCATGAAGCTCGTCGGCTACCCGGAGCAGAGCGCGGTTCTCGTTGCGGCGCGGGTGCTGGATACGCCGGTGCGCTGGGTGTCGACCCGCACCGAGGCGGTGCTGACCGATACCCACGCCAGAGGCCATCGCAGCGTCGCCGAGCTCGCCCTCGACGCAGAGGGGCGCATACTGGCGCTGCGCTGCGTCACCCACGGCGAAATGGGCGCCTACGCATCGGCGATGGCGACTGCTGCGCCGGTGATCGGCTTCGGCCGCTCCCTGCCCAACCTCTATCGCATCCCCGCGCTCGACCTGACGATGCGCGCCGCGTACACCCACACCGCTCCCGTCGACGCGCTTCGCGGCGCGGGGAAGCCGGAAGGCGTGTACATGATGGAACGATTGATGGACGCGGCGGCCCGGCAGATCGGAATCGACCGCATGGCGTTGCGCGAGCGCAATCTCGTCACTTCCGGCGAGATGCCCTACCGCGCACCGAACGGCGAGACCTGGGACTGCGGTGACTTCCCCGGCGTGATGCGCGCTGCGCTGCACGCTGCGGACTGGGATGCCTTCGAGTCGCGCCGCGCCGCAAGCCTCGCCGCGGGACGGCGGCGCGGCTTCGGCTTGGGGCTCTACCTGCACACCGCCGGCGCCGGTACCGGCGAGACCTCCGCAGTGGAAGTGAACGCGGAAGGACGGCTCGTTGCATACGCTGGCCAACAGGCGATCGGCCAGGGACACGAGACGACTTTCCCCCTGCTCCTCTCCCGCCATCTTGGCGTGCCGGTGGCGGCGGTGGAGCTGGTCCAGGGCGACACCGATTTCCTTCCGGCGCGCGGCGCCGCCACCGGCGGATCGGCTTCGCTGCAATGCTCGGGCACCACCCTGCTGCGGGCCGCCGACCACCTCGTGACCAAGCTGAAGCCGCATGCCGCGGAAGCTCTGGAAGCGGCGAGCGAGGACCTCCGTTTCGCGTCCGGCCGCTTTGCGGTGCCCGGCACCGACGTCGCCATCGGACTCCTGGAGCTCGGCGCTTCGCTCGCCGCCAGCACGAACACCGCCGGGGATTGCAGCGCGAGCGCCGATTTCGAGGGCAAGGTCTCCACCATCCCCAACGGCGCCTACGCCTGCGAGGTCGAAGTCGACCCCGAGACCGGTGCGGTAGAGATCCAACGCTTCGTCGGCGTGAACGACGTCGGGCGGCGCATCGACCCGGCGATCGTCGACGGCCAGCTCCACGGCGGAATCTCCCAGGGCCTCGGCCAAGCCTGGCTCGAGCAGGTACGCTACGAGGAGGGCTCCGGACAACTGCTCTCCGGCTCGCTCATGGACTACGCGCTCCCGCGCGCCGATGACTTCCCCGAATTCGAGATGCACGAGGCCGACATCCCCACCGGAAACAACCCCATTGGCGCCAAGGGCGCCGGCGAGCTCGGCTGCGTCGGCGCGCCCGCCGCCTTCATGAACGCGGTCGCCGACGCCGCCGACACCCAGGAGATCGACATGCCCGCCACTCCGGAACGGGTGTGGAGAGCGCTTCACCGGACATGAAAGTCAGCGACATACGCATTGACGTGGTGAGGCGGGAGTTTCCGGCGCTGACGCTGCAGGGCGGTATCCAGCCTGCGCACTCCATCGAGCAGGGCGTGCTGCGGGTGTTCACGGATGAAGGTATCGAAGGCAACTGCCTGATCGGGGCGTGGATACCGGCGGAGCCCCATTTCCGGCCGATCCTCGACGTGATCAAGTCGGAGCTCGTCGGTCGCGAGCCCTTCGAGCGCGAGTGGCTGTGGAACCGCATGCAGTTCCTCGCCACTTGTTTCCGCCTCAGCGAAACCTCGTGGGCACCGGTCGATGTCGCGCTCTGGGACATCGCGGGCAAAGCCGCGGGCCTGCCGGTGTTCAAGCTCCTCGGTGCGCAGCGCTACGAGGTACCCGCCTACGCCGCGTATCCCGCCGCCTACGACACCGTCGACGGATTTCTCGGTGAGGCGCGGGAAACGCTCGCGCGGGGCTTTCGAGCCTACAAGATCCACCCCGGCCACCTCGCGTCCCACGATGTGGCGGCGTTGGCGGGCGCGGTGCGCGAGCTGGCCGGCGACGAGTTTCCCCTCATGCTCGACCCCAACTGCGGCTACGACTTCCGCTGCGCCCTCGAAGTGGGACACGCCCTCGACGAGCACCGTTTCCACTGGTACGAGGACCCGGTGAGACACCACGACATCGATGCGATAGCCGAGCTCAGCCGGCGCCTGCGCACCCCGCTTTCCATGACGGACCAGAGCGAGGCGCAACTCTTCGACTCCGCACGCTACATCCGGCGCCGGGCGCTTCGCATCGTGCGGGGCACCGCGATCCGCCTCGGCATCACCGGCCTGAAGAAGCTCTGCTCACTCGCCGAGAGCTACGGTCTCCACTGCGAGATCGGGACTGCCGGCAACGGACTGCTGAACGCGGCCAACCTGCACGTCATGCTCTCGGTGCACAACTGCGACTTCTACGAGCACATCCTGCCGGTCGAGCAGCAGAACTTCGGGCTACAGGAGTACCCGGCGCCCGACGACCGAGGCGTTATGCACGCTCCCGAGGCACCCGGCCTCGGGTTCGAGCTCGACCCGGACTGGATCGCGCACCATAGAGTGGCGAGTCTCCGCTGAGGGAGCGAACCAGGCAAGCCAATCGCTCGTCGGTCCATTCCCTCCCCGGTTGAGGCACCGGGAGAAGAAAACCCTCAGGCCGCTTTCCGGCGCGGCCGGCCGTCGAGCCAGCTCCCCACGATCAGCCGATAGCTGATCCCGATCTGGCGCAAGGGGTGCAAGGCAAAAGTCGATAGCGGCTCAACCCGGAGCGCCGGGGTGTCACCAAGCACCGCGAGCGCGAGCTGCTTGCCCATCATGGTGGCGGTCGCCACTCCGCGCCCGTTGTAGCCGAGTCCGGCGTAGACCCCCGGCGCGAGACCCACGAGCATCGGCAGGTGGGTCTTGGTTATCGCAGGCCACCCGGCCCAGTGGTACTCCCACTCGACGCCGGAGAGCTCCGGGTAGAGCTGCTCGGCCACCGCCCTGACGTGGGAGTCGTCACCGCTCGTATCCACGTTGAACAGGTTGCCGTGGCCACCGATCACGAAGCGGCCGTCGCGGTCCAGGCGGTAGTAGACGATGACCCGCCCGCTCTCCGATACCGCATGCCGGCCGGGCAGGACCTTCGGCAGCACGTTGTGTCCGAGGGGGGCGGTCGCCGCGACAAAGGAGCATACCGGCACCACGCTGCGCCGCAGGCCGGGCCAGAGGTCGTCGGTGTAGCCGTTGGAGCCGATGAGGACGTGCCGGGCCCTAAGCGTGGCGCCCCCTTCGACCGCCACCCGCCAGTCCTTGCCGAACCGCTCGATCCGGATCGCCTTCGATGCTCCGTGGATAACGGCCCCCTCCGCAATCGCGGCGTGTGCGAGGCCCCGAGCGTAGGACAGCGGCTGGACGTTCCCGCCGCGCGGGTCGAAGAGGCCGTGGTCGTAGTGATCGCTCCCGATCAGCTCCCGGATCTCGTTCGCATCGAGAAGACGGGCCTCGACGCCGCGCGCGCTCCATTGCGCCACCCAGTCCCGCTCGTACTCCACTCCGGTGTTCCCCCACCCACCCTGCACGTAGCCGGGCCGGAGCGCATCGCAATCGATGCGGTAGCGGTCGATGAGCTCGAACACGAGATCGCAGGTCTCGTGTCCCATGGCGATGAATCGCTCTCCCCACTCTTTCCCGAGTACTTCGATAACCTCGTCGGGGGTTGCGCGGTTCCCGCCGGGGTTCACCTGCCCGCCGTTTCGGCCCGAGCAGCCCCAGCCCGGCTCGGCGGCTTCCAGCACCCGGACTGCGCGGCCCTCGCGCGCCAGGTGCAGGGCGGCCGAGCAACCGGTGTAGCCCGCGCCGACGATGACGGTGTCGCATTCCTCGGCGGAGGTGAGAGGCGGGCACTCGGGGCCGGCTATCGCGGTCCGGGCCCACAGGCTGGGGGGCATCGAAGTCATGTCGTGTCGTCCAGTGCTTTGTTTCTTCGACCGCCCGGACTCCGCCGTGCCGTCTCGGAGGATTGATAGCACAGGCTCGGAGCGCGAGTCCAAGCACCGCGCATGCGGACAGCAATTCTCGTTTTGGGAGTTGCTCTGGCGTCATTCGCGGCCGCAGTCGTGTTTTCGGATTACGTCGAGGTCGGTTTGGCAGGTCAATCGCCGAACCGCCGCCGAATCCGCGGTCTCGGATCACGGCGTGCGCCAAAGTGAGAATTGCTGGCTTGCAGAGGAAAGAGACGCCGTGACGCGACGGGTTGAGTGACCAGAGCACCCTCGGACCGGCGCCCCACCAGCCCGCCGGCGACACTTTGTCGCGCCGATCGCTGATGCGAAGCGAGACGTTGGCCTACGCGGCGGCGCTCGGAGATGGCCGATCCTGTGCCCGTGCGATGCGACTTCGGATGCCAGGAGCGCTGTGGTACCGTCTTCAAGAACCCGGGTCCGCCTGACCCTGACTCCTCTTCGACAGGGGATTGCCAGTGAGCCGAACCACCCTCCCTCCGGTCGCGCTTGAGTACCCGAGCGGGGACGGCAAGCCGATGGCGGAGAACGACGCCCAGCTCATGGCGATTCTCTACGGCATCGACGCCCTGCGGGAGCACTACCGGGACCGAAAGGACGTGTATGTCTCGGGAGACCTCCTCATGTACTACGAGGAGGGAGACCCGAAGGTGTCCGTCGCGCCCGACGTGTTCGTGGTGTTCGGGGTCGAGGACCGGGTGCGGAGGCACTACCTGGTCTGGGAGGAAGGCAAGGGGCCGGACTTCGTCCTGGAGGTGGCCTCCAAAAGCACGTGGCGTGAAGACCTGGGACCCAAGCGCAAGGTGTACGCGCGCCTCGGGGTCAAGGAGTACTGGCTCTACGACCCCACGGGGGAGCACATCACTCCGGTGCTCCAGGGCATCCGGCTGGCCGGGAGCGCTTACGTGCGCCAACTGGCGGTGACCTCGCCGGACGGTGCGCTGATGCTGCACAGCGAGACGCTGGGGCTCGAGCTGCACGCGAAGGATGGAGAGATGCGCTTCCGGGACCCGGCGACCGGGCGGATCCTCCTCAGCTATCAGGAAGAAGCCGCCGCTCGCCGGACGGCGGAATCACGTGCCGAGCAGGAATCCATTGCCCGGCGTGCGGCCGAAGCGCGCGTCGCGGAGCTGGAAGCGCTCCTGCGCGAGCGCAACGGCTGAGCTGCCGCCACCGGCCGCCTCGGTGCGGCGGACACCGGCGTCGCGCGACCGCTTGTACGGAGAGTCTCCCAACTCGTTGTTTTAGGTGGATTCCCGCATATCAAGGGAATGACGGGAACAGAGGACTCGAACGCGCGTGTTGCCTCGATGTTCCTTCCGTGACAGCGGGAACAGGTCCCCTGGCCTCGGCAGGCCGCGCCGCATCCGGCTCAGAAGGTCGCGGTCACGCCGCCGTCGACGGCGAGAATCTGACCGGTGACGTACGCGGCGTCCGGCGACACGAGAAAGGCCGCGGGGCCGGCGAGGTCCTCCGGTTCGCCGGCCCGGCCGAGCGGGATCTTGCGATAGCCGAGATACACCGTCTTGAAGTACTCGGTCTCGTGCTCGTGGCTGCCGTCGGGGGCGCGGGCCATGCGGGTGTCGATGAATCCCGGAGCGATGGCGTTCACGGTGATGCCCTTGGGCGCGAGGTCGCAGGCGAGCGCGCGCACCATGTTCACGATCCCTCCCTTCGCGCTGCTGTAGGGGACCGAGTCGGGAGAGCCGACGAGGCCCATGATGCTCGCGGTCATCAGGATTCGCCCACCGGTGCGCTCCATGAGCGGAATGGCGGCCAGGGTGCACACGAGCGCCCCGTCGAGGTTGACGCGCGTCACCTCTCGGAAGCGCTCGATCGTGAGACCTCCAATGGGGCTCGAGTCGAGGATCGCGGCGTTGTTGACGAGCACGTCGAGGCGGCAGTGGCGGTCGTCAAGCTCGCCGACGAGGCGCCGGCAGGCCGCCTCGTCCCTGATGTCGAGTTCGGCCGGGATGGCGCGTGCCGCACTCGGGGCCGGCAGACGTTGCGTGGCGCGCTCCACTTCTTCTCCGTCGATGTCGGCAAGGACGACGCTCGCGCCTTCGTCCAGCAGGCGTGCGGCGATCGCGAGCCCGATACCCCGCGCGGCCCCGGTGACGAGTGCCACCTGTCCCTCGAATCGTTTCATCGTGCGCTTTCGCTCCGTGGGTAGGCGCCGCCTCCGCCGGGGCCGGCGCTTCGCCGCCACGCGAAGGCGACGGTGACGGTCAGAATGATCGAGAAGCCGAGGATCAGGGTGACGAGCGCGTTGATCGCCGGCGTGAACCCGACCCTCATCATCGCATAGAGGCGCACCGGCAGCGTCGAGTCCGTGCCCGCGAGAAACAGGGTGATCATGGTCTCGTCGAAGGAGAGGGCGAACGCCAGGAGACCGCCGGTGAGGAGCGGCATGCGCAGGTTCGGCAGGATAATGAAGCGAAAGGTCTGAATGCGGCTCGCGCCGAGATCCTGGGCCGCCTCGACGAGATTGCGGCTGAGCGCGTTCAGCCTCGTCAGCACGATGCGGTAGATGATCGCCGAGACGAAGAGCGCGTGTCCCACGGTGATGGTGATGATGCCCCGGCCGACGCCTGCTTCCCGGAAGTAGATGAGGAGCGAAAGGCCGGTGATGATGGGCGGGAGCAGAAAGGGCAGAAAAATGACGTATTCGAGCGCTCTGGCCGAGCGAGTATCCGGCCGGGACTTCACCAGGAGCGCGGCGGAGGTGGCGAAGACCGCCGCGGCCGAGACCGCCAGGGTGCCGACGAGCAGGGAGTTCCACAGTGCGCTCCCCAGCGCATCGTTCTCGAAGAGCTTTGCATACCACGACAGCGAGAAGGTGTCCCAGTTCACCTTGCCCCGCCGCATCGAGAAGAAGGACAGCAGGAACACCAGCAGGATCGGCAGGTAGAGCGACACGTACACGAACACCGCCACCGCCGCGAGGGAAATGTCGAGCAGACGGTTGCGCTTCATTGCTGCCAGCGCGGATTAGCGAGACGCCGGGCGGCGTAGATGACCGCAAGGGCAACCGCCATCAGCAGGACCGAGAGCGCGGCGCCCAAAGGCCAGTTGAATGCGAGCCCGAACTGGCTGAACACCAGCCTCCCGTACGTGAATCCCTGGATGCCGCCGACCAGCTCCGGCGCGAGGAAATCCCCGGACGCGAGCACGAAGGTGAACATCGCACCGACGATCGCGCCCGGCAGGCTGAGCGGCAGGATCACCCAGCGAAAGGTCTGGATTTCGCTTGCGCCGAGATCGGCGGCCGCATGCAGGGCCGAGGCGGAAATGCGTTCGAGCGCGACGTAGATCGGCAGCACCATGAAGGGCAGGAGCACCACCGAGAGGGTGATCCGCACCGCGGTCAGACTGAAGAGCAGCGCGGTCACCGGCTCATCGACGATGCCCAGCGCAAGCAGCGCGCTGTTGAGGAGGCCGTTCGTGCCGAGCACCCCGCGCATCGCGTAGATCTTGATGATGTAGCTCATCAGGAGCGGAATCGCGAGGGCGACGACGAGAAGGTTCCGCCATGCGGGCGGGCGGCGCCAGATGAAGTACGCGGTGGCATAGCCGAGCACGAAGTTGAGCGCGGATACCTCCAGCGCCATCCGCATCGTTCGAAAGAAGGTGATGCGGTAGGACGAGTTGGAAAGGAGGTTCTGGAAGTTGTCGAGCGTCGGCCGGTACACGATGTTGTTGTCCACGACCGGAAGAAACCCGTAGGCGAGGAAGCTCGCGAGCGGGATCAGGATGAAGAGGAAGCAGACGCCCCAGAGCGCGAAGGCCGCCGATGCGCCCACCGGCGGGCGCCCCGGGAAGGTCACCGCTGCGCTCCGGTGACCAGGGCGCACTCGGAGGGCTCGAAGCCGACCTGCACGCGGGAGCCGATCGCCGGCGGCCGGGCGGCCGGGTCGCTGCGGGCCTTCATGGTGAGGGCCTGCGACGCCCGCGGGTGTTTCAACTCGGTGATCGTCTCCGATCCCACGAAGGAGACCGACGCCACCTCGCATTCGATCCGGTTGGGGTGGTCGCCGGCAACCGGAATGAAGGCCTCCGGGCGGACCGCGAGCGCGAGCCCCTCTCGATGCTCGGGCGGAGAGCCGCGTACCTGCATGGTGCCGCAGGGGGTCGAAACGGTGGTGACATCGTCCCGGACGCGCTCGATCCGGCACGGCTCGAGGATGTTGCTCGCTCCGAAGAAGGCGGCGACGAAGCGGCTGCGCGGCCGGTAGTAGAGATCCCGCGGCGTGCCGATCTGTTCGATGCTTCCCGTGCGCATCACGCAGATCCGGTCCGACATGGTGATCGCTTCGGACTGGTCGTGGGTGACGAATAGGAAGGTGATCCCGCTTTGCCGCTGGACCGACTTCAGGAACTTCTGCATCTGCCGGCGCAGCGCGGCGTCCAGGGCCGCGAGCGGCTCGTCGAGCAGGATGAGGCGCGGTTCGCAGATCATGGCGCGCGCCAGCGCGGTGCGCTGCTGCTGCCCGCCGCTGAGTTGGGCCGGGAAGCGTCCCCCGAGGGCTTCCAGCTCCACGATCGCCAGGGCAGCGTCGACGCGCGCTTCGAGCTCGGCGCGCGCCGTGCCCCGCACCCGCAGGCCGAACGCGACATTCTGCCGCACGCTCATGTGGGGGAAGAGCGCGTAGTCCTGGAACACCGTGTTGAAGGGGCGGCGATTGATCGGGAGATCCGCGATGTCCCGTCCGTCGAACTCGATCCGCCCGGCGGTGGGCGGCTGAAACCCCGCGATGGCCCGCAGGAGCGTGGTCTTGCCGGATCCGGACGGGCCCAGGATCGTGAGGAACTCCCCGTTCAGAACGTCGAGGTCGAGGGGACGGATGGCTTCGAAATCGCGAAACCTGACCCCGAGCCCGCGGATTCTGAGTAGCGGCGCCTTGCCGTCCGCCGGCGCCCCCGCAGGGTCGGCCTCAGGGTCGCCCATACGCGCTAACCGCATCCCGGTTGATGTCCACCCCGAGCCCCGGCCCGGTGGTTCGAACTGAAGCGGCCGAGGAGTCGCGAGGCAGGGAAGGGCAGGGCATCCTTCCCGGATGCCCTGCCGTCTCACCGCCTACTGCGCGGCCTTCACCTCGTTCCAGACCTGCACCCGGCGGTCGAAGTTCTCGACCGGGCGCAGCCACACGAGCTTGTCGGCGTAGTCGAGGCCGGGACTCTCGTCGGTCGTGTTTCCATACCCGTTCTTCTCGGTCATGGTCGGACCGGTGTGCCCGTTCAGGTAGTGGTTGACCCACTGGTGGGCGCACTCGGAGTCCTGCACGCCCTTGGAGAGCGCCCACGTGTCGAGCCAGCCAATGCCCCCTTCCTTCGGGATCGAGTACACCACGTCATAGCCGCGATTCGCGAGCTCGACCGTCTGGAACTCGCCCATCGAGAACATGAGCGTCGCCTCGCTCGAATCCCACATGTTCACGCCTTCCTCGAATCCGGCGTAGTAGCTGATGAGGTACTGCTTCTGCTCGATCAACTTCTGCTTGACGGCATCGAAGTCGGCATCGCTCAGATTGAAGGGCTCGTCGAGCCCGAGGATGATTGCCGCGTTGGTCACGTTGTTGTTGGCGTCGTCGAGCGCGAGCACGCGTCCCGCGTTCTCGGGACTCCAGAGCGCTTCCCAGCTATCCACTCCGTCCGGGAAGGCTTCCTTGTCGTAGATCAGCCCCAGCGAGCCCCACGCGATCGGAACCCCGTAGGTCTCGCCGCCGCTCATCACCTCCGCGACCGCGCTGAAGGAGGGAAGGAGATTGGCGGTGTTGGGGATCTTCGACATGTCGAAGGGGATGATCAGGCCCTGGTCCAGGTAGCGCTGGATGATCGAGGTGTCTATCGAGATCAGGTCGTAATCGGCGCCATCGCTGCCCACCATCTTGGCGAACATCTCGTCGACCGATCCGGTGTAGGCGACGCTGACCTCGCAACCGGTCTCGGCGGTGAAGGGTTCGACCCATTCGGGTTCGGAGTAGCCCTCGAAGCTGAAGAGTCGAACCTCCTGCGCGGCCACTTCGGCTCCGGCGAGCAGGAACACCGCGGCTCCCAGTTTCCATTCAAGCGATCGGAACATCGTTTATCTCCTCATTCACGGTTATCGCGTCGTTCAGCGGCTGGCCCCGCACGCGAATACCGGCCGGTGACGTGTTCGCGCAGCATCGGTACGGGGTCCGCCATCTCGCCCCCGGCGAGAAAGCGGCGGAAATCCTCGTGTTGCGCGCCGACGGCGTCAAGATCCGCATCGATGACCTCGCCGCCAACCGGACGCCTTCGAATCGGGGTGATCGGAGCCGGCCCCTTGCCCGTGCGCTGCATGCCGTCAGGGTATTGGCCCGTATACGATGTGTAAAGCGCGGTGCGTGCCCCCGAGGAGAGTGACGATGGCGTTCGAGATCCGTGATCGGAACCCGGCCGGAGCCTGGTTGGGCGAAGGGCCCTTGTGGCTTCCGGGCCGCCGGGCATTCCTGTGGCTCGACATGCCCCGACGCACGGTGCACCGCTTCGATCCCCGGCATGGCGAAGATCGGGTGCTCGCGGACGGGTTCGACGAGAAGCTCGCCTGCCTCGTCCGCTCGCGCGACGGATTCGCGCTGCTGGTGGGCGCAACGGGGTTCTACCGCCTCGACCCGGAGAACGGCTCCACGACCCGGCTCGCACCACCGCTGGTCCCGGATGAGGGCACGGAGTTCAACGACGGCAAGGTCGCGCCGGACGGAGCCCTCTGGCTCGGCGTTTCGGACGTGGAGGAGACCGAGCCGACCGGATCGCTCCACCGGATCGGGGCATCCGGCGTGGAGTGCGTCGACCGCGGATTCGTCATCGCGAATGGGCCGGCCTTCTCCCCCGACGGCAGGGTGGCGTACTTCGCCGACTCCGTGGGCCGGAGAATCCTGCGCTACGCGCTCGATGCCGAGGGAAGGCCGGGCGGGCGGGAACTGTTCGCGGAGATCCCGGAAGAGGCGGGTTTTCCCGACGGAATGACGACGGACTGCGCGGGAAGGCTCTACAGCGCCCATTGGCAGGGCAGCCGGATCACGGTGTACGAAGCGGGGGGCGAGGTGGCGGAGACCATTGCGCTGCCCGCGAGCAACGTCACCTCCTGCGCCTTCGGCGGCGAGGACTTCTCGCTGCTCTTCGCGACCAGCGCGGCCCTGGAGGACAGCGCCGGGCCGCAATCGCCGCACGGCGACGTTTTCGTGCTGTCCGGCGTGGCGAAAGGACTGCCCGAACCCGAACTCGATCCGGTGCTTCTCGGCAAATAGCCACGCGCCCGTGACCCACATCCCTGCGCTGCTCCGCCGCGGCGGGAGGGGTGGAAAGGGCGTTCAGTCGCCCCGGTGAGCGTAGGCGCGCTCGAGACGGCGGCGAAGATCGCGAACGAATCCGGGCGTGATCTCGGCGTCGTGGGCGATCGAATGCCAGAGCCCCGCCTCGCGCACGTAGCCGCGCATCGCTTCGAGTCCGGTCCGGAGCTGGTCCCAGGTGAGCCCCATCGCTTCGGGCCGCACGTCGAGTCCGATCGCGGCGATGGCATTCAGCATCTCGTCCGCGCGTTCTTCGTGCAGCATCGACCCGACCACCACGCCGAGCCCGACCGGCTGCCCGTGCAGGAACTTCCTGCCGGTCAGGTGCTCCAGCGTGTAGAAGAGGAAGTGATCCGTGCCCTCGATGTGGCGCGGACACCAGCCGGCGCCGTGAAAGGAGGTGCCCCACTTGAGGCCGTCCACCAGCACCCGGATCCCCTGGTCATCGAGCCTGCGGATGGCGTCGACGTTGTCGAGCACCGCTTCGACCTTGACGAGCGACTGGCGCGCGAGTGCCGGGTCGAATCGCCACTTCTCCTCGGCTTTGCCCCTCGACTCCGCGTAGCGCCAGTCGAGCACCCCGGTATGGAAGCACAGGATGTCGCCGATGCCCGACCAGTTGAGATGCGGGGGCGCCGCGCGCAGCACGTCGTAGTCGATGTACACCGCCTGCGGCACCGCCCAGCCCCGGTACACGACCCGGCCCGCCTCCCGCACCCCGGAGCGCTGGCCGTAGACCGCATTGACGCTGAGCGCGGTCGGGGCCTGAAACAGCGGCAGGCGCCGCCGCCAGGCGAAGAACTTGGCGACATCGAGCGCCTGCCCGCCCCCGAGACCGACCACCGCCTGGATGTCGCCGAGCCCCGCCGCGTCGCGCTCCAGGTCGCCGCGGTCGAGGGAATCCGCGAAGTAAGTCCTGCACTCGGCGTCCTCGAAGTGGTGAGCGAACAGCGGCCACAGGTCAGGCATGGTGACGACGAGGAAGGGCGGATTCACGAAGTGCCGGAACTCGCTGTAAAGGCCGCGTCCGAAGACGGTGGGAAACCCGTAACGGAGATCGCTCATGGTCGCTTCAGTCCCTCATGGCGTTGCACGAAGCGCGAACATACTCCGTTTACGAGTTTACGAGTTTGCGCGGTGCGCGACCTGACCCTCCGACCAGGCGCCGTACTTCCCTTCGATGCGGCGGCGCAGGCGCTCGCAGAAGGCGGCATCAACTGGAAAATCGTGGGCAATCCCGTAGGGCAGCGATTCCTCCCGCACGAACTCGGCGAGCCCGTGCAGGGCCCTCGCGACATTGTTCCAGGTCACTCCCATCGCTTGCGGCCGGACGTCGAGGTCGACGCGGTGCAGTGCGGTGAGCATTTCCTCGTCCCTCGCGCCGTGCATCAGGCACCCGGCGACGAGGCCCAGGCCCACCGCCTGCCCGTGGAGGAACTTTCGCCCGGTCGCGGCCTCCAGCGCGTAGAAGACGTAGTGCTCCACCCCCTCGATGTGCCGGGGATTCCAGCCCGCGCCGTGGTAGGAGGCGCCGCCCCAGCGCAGGCCCGACACCAGGAGGTCCACCCCCTTTGGAGTGAGGTCGCGCACGTCGTCGAGCGCCGTGAGCACGGCATCCGCCTTCGCGAGCGAAATTTGCGCCAGAGACTCGTCGTAGGGCCAGCGCGCCTCGCAGCGGCCCTGCCTGTCGGCATAGCGCCAGTCCATGACTCCGGTGATGAAGCAGAGCACATCGCCGATGCCCGCCCGGTTGATCATCGGGGGCGCGCTCTCGATGACCCCGTAGTCGATGTACACGCTCTCCGGCACCGCGAAGCCGACGTAGCGGACCCTTCCGCTCTCCCGCACCCCGGCGCGATGGCCGAAGACCGCGTCGACGGAAAGCGAGGTGGGGTACTGGAAGAGGGGGAGCCGGGTGCGCCAGGAGAAGTACTTGGCGCAGTCGATCGCCTGCCCGCCTCCCGCCCCGATGATCGACTCGAATCGGCGGACTCCCGGCAGCGCGGCCTCCAGGTCCTCTCGTTCCAGGGAGTGCACGAAGTACGCCTCGCAACCCGGCGGGAAGCGCTCTCGAAGCAGAGGCCAGAGGTCTTCCATCGTCACCACGAGGAAGGGGGGATGCGCAAAGTTCACCGCCTCCGCCATCAGGTTGCGGCCGAACACCACGTCGAATTGCGGTATCTCCGCTTCCGAGTAGCTCATGTCTTCATCCCTTCACCACCCCGAGGATCATGCCCTTGACGATGTGTTACTGCGACACCACCGCAAAGAGCAGCATCGGCACGATGGCCACGATCGAGGGGGCGCTCATTGCGCCCCAGTCGAGCGAGGTGTACCCGCGAAAGCTGGTGACCCCCACCGTCACGGGCTGGGCATTGTAAAAGGTGGGGCCGAGCGCGATGGCGAGCTCGTTCCATATCCAGATCGCGCTGAGGCCGGGAATCGCGCAGGGTACGTAGATGCGGGTGAGGATGCGCCAGCGTGTCCACATCCTTCGATGAAGGCCGCCTCGTCGATTGCCGGGTCGATCTCGCGAAAGAACGAAGAAAGCGACCAGATCGAGAGCAGCGCGTGCACCTGATAGAGGAGGGCGAGGCCGACGTGGGCGTCGTACTGCAGGCTGATACCGCGCTCAGTGCGTGGGCAACAGCTCGCGGGCGAGCTCGACCCAGTAGGTGGCGCCGATCGGGAGGATGTCGTCGTTGAAGTCGTAGTGGGGGTTGTGAACCATGCAGCCTCCGTGCTCGCCCTCGCCGTTGCCGATCATGATGTAGTTGCCGGGGCGTTCCAGCAGCATGAAGGCGAAGTCCTCCGAGCCCATGATGCGCCTGGCGGCCGCGTCCACATTCTCCGCCCCCACCACCTTGGCCGCCGCCCTGGCGGCGATCGCGGTCTCCTCTTCATGGTTGATGAGCGGCGGGTAGTTGCGCTCGTAGACGGCATCGGCGTCGATGCCGCGCGCTGCACATATTCCGCGGACGATGCGCTGCAATCCCTCGTCGAACTGGTCGCGCACCGACTGGGAGAAGGAGCGCACGGTGCCGGCGAACTCGACGCTGTCGGGGATGACGTTGATCGCGTCGCCGCCGTGGATGCGGCCCACCGTGAAGGTCGCCGCATGCTGGGCGTCGATCTCCTGGGCGACGAAGTCGTTCAACGCCTCGATGATCGCGCACGCGGCGTTGACGGGACTGCGGGCGAGGTGGGGCATCGCCCCGTGGCCGCCTACGCCCTTCACCTCGACCCGCACGGTGTCCGAGCTCGCCATGAAGGGGCCGGTGCGGGTGATGAAGTGCCCGACCGGCACGGTGGGGAAGTTGTGCATCCCCCACACCGTCTCGACCGGGAAGTGCTCGAAGAGGCCGTCCTCGATCATCGCCGCGGCGCCGCCCGCGCCCTCCTCCGCGGGCTGGAAGATGAAGTGGATGGTGCCGTCGAAGCCCCGGTGCGAGGCGAGGTACCGGGCCGCGCCCAGAAGCATCGCGGTGTGGCCGTCGTGCCCGCAGCCGTGCATCTTGCCGGAGTGCTGGGAGACGTGCTCGAAGGTGTTGCGCTCCTCCATCGCGAGCGCATCGAGATCCGCGCGCAGGCCCACCGCCCGGTTGCCGTGCCCGCACTTGAGAGTGCCGACCACCCCCGTCCTCCCGAGACCCCGCTTGATCGGGATCCCCCACGCGCTCAGCCGCTCGGCCACGATGTCCGCGGTGCGGTGCTCCTCGTAGGCGAGCTCGGGATGGCGGTGGAGATCCCGGCGGATCCCGGTCATCTCGTCGCGGAAGGCAACGATTTCGTCAATCAGGTTCATGGAGGCAGCTCCTCGAGCGCTTCTCGAAGCACTTCCGACAGTGTTTCGAGCAGTTCTTCCCGCGTACGTTCCTGGGCGTTCACCCCCGGAACCTCCGCGATCCATCCGATCCACCAACCCTCGTCCTGCGAGATGATCGCGGTCCAGGAGGGATGGTCCATCTTCATTTGTCCCCCATTTCGACCTGGATAGTCCAGCCCGAAGCTCGGGATCAGAGCTCCGGGCCTTCCCGTGGGGACACATCGCGCAGGCGCCGCCGGAAGTCCGCCTCGTCGCGGCACGCGGTCGCCGCAGCCATCGAATTCTCGAGCGGCAGGCTCGCGAGCAGCTCGCGCTCCTGCGCAAAGCGCGAGGCCGACCCGATGCCCCTTGCACCGAGCACCGCGAGCACCGCTTCCACGTGCCCGGCCGCACGTCCCTCTTCGTGTCCCTCCCTGCGACCCTTCTCATATCCTTCCCCGCGGCCCTCCCTGCGGCCTCTGATGTGACCCCGCGCTTCCGCCTCCCGGCTGATCGAGCGGGTGAAGGGGTCGTCCTCCGGCCGCGTACCCTCGCGCGCGCCCATCGCCCGGGCCACCCGCTCCAGGGCCCGTCTCGCCTCCACCGACGGCGGATCCTCGGTCAGCACGCGGTGGATCTCCTCCGAACGCCACCCCGGAAAGGCCCTGCTCGACCCTTCCTCGCGATATCCCCCGCCCCGGCGCACGTGGATCGCGAGCCCCGGCGCGCGACGCGACGCCTCCCACGGCACCAGCACCCAGATCTCCGGAAAGCCGCTCTCCTCATAGATCCCGAGCTTGCGACGGCGCACGTCCGTGCTGTGGTCCACCTCCAGCACCACATCGGGCAGCGGGTCCGTATCCACGTCGATCGCCCGTCCCTCCAGGCGCACTTGCTCGGGGTGCAGGTACAGCACCTCGTCGGCCTGCATCAGCCAGCGCAGCCGACCCACTGCGTCGCGCCGCACCAGGTCCGCCGAGCCGAAGGACACGATCCGCGCGCCGCGCAGCGCCGCTACCCGCGTGGCCATCTCCACCAAGCGCCGGGACGGCCCCTCGTGCTGGGGGGACGTGGGCTCGCTGACCTTCCATGCCGTCTCGCTCAGCCCGTCCCAAAACTCGATGCGCTCCTCGTAGCTCTCCACCTGTGCCGCCGACAAGTGAAAGGACTCGCACCCCGGAAAATCCTCGTACCGGTAGCGTCCCTCCCGAGCGCGCTGCGGCGCATCGTCGCGCCGATATGCGGAAACCCCGGGCGAAAGCGACTTGACCATCTGCGCCTCCCTGTACATCCATGTCGCAGGCCGGCACGCATTGTCTCAGAGGACCCCCGCCCTGGAAAGCGCCGGGCGAGTGCCGCACTGCGATGCGCAGCTGACATTCACCGCCATGGAGATGCGCTTCCTCACCGACTATGCCGCCGACGCCGCACTGCCCGCATCCGGTGACCTAGCCGGCGCGGTGCTCGTGGTGGCTCTGCTCGGCGGCTACCGCAAGCATGACCCCCGCCCGGCCACCAGATCATGTGGCGAGGATACGAGCGCATGGGCGCCGCGACGCTGGGCTACCAGATTGCCCTCAGGCACTTCGGTGCAGCGGACTCGCCATAGCGTCAACAACGACACTCCATGGCATCGAGCCCTCTCCGCAATCGCTCCGGCAACGACATCCGCTCCGCGGAAAAGTCGACACCACGCTGATCGGGGAGCGAGATCATCGTTGCGTTGGGCCTGACCATCGCGCCCTCTTCATATCCCCTGCACCGGCATCGCGGCCGAATGCGTTGCGCCACTGCATCTTGGGCAGTATCGTCTCCGATGCCATCGGTCGACAGCCGCGGCAGCACATTCCGCGAGTACGAGCGTGTCGCCTCGACCACTTCGGCAAAGTCCTCGAAATCCTTTGTCCAGCCTCACTTATGGGGACAGCGCAGACCTAGCCCCGAGGCGCCTGCGAGCCCAGAGCTTCGCCGTCCACCGAGGCCGGCCAGCACGCTCCAGCTGGGGCGACCGAAGGGGTCATTGGGCGTCTCTTGCCTCGACGACAGGGAGGACGGAATCCGTCACTTCCTTAGGAGGGTGTCAGCAATTGAATTTCCAGGTTACGGAGGTCGCTACATCGAACCGATGCTCCATAGCGGCTGGAACTACCAAATGCGCCCGCGATGAAGTTGGAAACTTTAATAGGATCAGTGTCCTTAAGCTGGACGTGTCGAAGAGCTCCATCGCCAAGATCACCGGCGTCACCCGCTCGACACTCTACCACTTCATCGCCACCCAGGGGCTCAAGGCCGGTCCGTAGGGGTATGTCCGCTCGAACTCGGCTCGTACCCTGAGAAGCGTTTCGACCGCAGCGCTGCGTGAAAGGAACGAAAGTATGACTATCTCTGAGATCGTTCAGCGGAACGACACAACACCAGGACGCATCTTCGATTCGACCGTGATCGTGCTCATCCTCGTGTCGGTCGCCACCGTATCCATCGACACGCTGCCGAACCTGTCGCCCAGCCTGCGGGCAGCCCTCTCCTGGTCCGAAGTGATCATCGTAGGGCTCTTCACAATCGAGTACGGGCTCCGGATTGGAACCGCCCCGAGAAAGCTCCGGTACGCGCTCAGCTTCCACGGCGTCGTGGACTTGGCAGCCATTCTCCCCTTCTATCTCACGCTGGGCGGCGTTGACCTGCGTGCCCTGCGCGTACTGCAGCTATTCCGCATCGTGCGAGTCCTCAAGTTGAGCCGGTACAGCAAGGCGATGGCCAGGTTCGGGAGGGCAATGGCCCTCGCGAAGGAGGAGATCGTGCTCTTCGCCGGCGTCGCCGCCGCGCTGCTCTACCTGTCGGCGGCCGGTATCTGGTACTTCGAGCACGAGGCACAGCCCGAGGCCTTCGCGAGTATCATGCACAGCCTCTGGTGGGCAACCGCCACCCTCACGACGGTGGGCTACGGCGACGTGTATCCAGTCACCGTCGGCGGTAAACTCTTCACGTTCGTCATCCTCATGTGCGGGCTCGGAATTGTCGCGGTGCCCGCCGGGCTCGTTGCCGCAGCGTTGTCACAAGTCCGCCAAGAAAACAACGAAGCCGAGCCACAATAGAGCGTTTGATCGGCCTCGTAAGGGCGCATTTCTCCACGAATTCGGTTCGTAGCCTCTACACAGCGACGTGCAAGGTACGAGCAAGCTGTGGCAGAGCCTCGAAATTGACCCTGCTGCTGACTGCATCGGCCACAAGGAGCGCCGGATCCAGGTACGGGTGAAACTTCTCCACCACGAGATTTTTCCCGTCTACCAGAGACTCTTCCAGAGCTGCCGGCTGCGAAGCGGCGATGGCCTCCAACGCCCCTTCGACCGAGGCACGCTCGCTGTCGTGTCGGACACACAGAAATCCGTCATTCACATCGACCCCGTACCCCTTGGCTCGCAACACCAGCGCCAAAGTCCAAGTCTTGATGGAGCCCGATGATGTCGCGATCAACCAATTGCGCACGCCGATCTCGCAGACGGGCTTCCGACTGAGATCCAGCAGTTGAAACTCGCGACGCGCGTGCTCCAGGATAGAGCCCGCAGCGCCGTCGAGATATGCTGGAACGGCCGTTCCTGCGAGCATGTACATCATCTTCTCCACCACCCGGTCGTGGACGACGCCCCCAGCGCCGCCAAAGAGCGGCGGGCGCCCCGTACGGTCAGCGGTAACCTCGATCAGTTTCTCGTCTTCGTGAATGCTGAGGATGCGCCAGCGGCGACCGGCGAAAATGATGGTCATGCCCACCGTCAGGATCATGACCACCGGAAGGGTTCCCAGCTGTTTGCGGTCGGCAACTATCCGATACTCTTCCGGCGTCTGGAACACCGCATAGAAGCGGTAGTGTTCCACCAGTTGTTCGCCACGACGTCCGAGCAGCAGCGTACCATCGGAATTCTGCTCGACCAGTGCGACGCTTTCGCTGCCGAGTTGCCGCAGCAGGCTGACGAATATCCTTCTGGTAACTCGGCGAAACGGCCCTTGCTCGCACAGGACACGATAGAGCCGATCGGCCCTCGCCCCGTTGCGCTCGGCGATTGTGGACAGCACCTGGTGGGTCAGCGTTGAAAGGTGCAGAGCCTGCGGAGCGGGGGGTTCGCACCAGTTCTCTATCAGCAGCTCGACCATCGCGATCGAGCGGAGCAACCCGAGATGCAGGCGATCCAATGGGTGTGCCTCAGCGTCGGAGTCGCTCTCGATGGCATACATGCGCAGCACGGCCGGCTGGTTGGCACGCCTCCCCGACCGGCCTAGTCGCTGGCGCAACGACGCCACCGAAAACGGCGGGCCAATTTGCGCGACGCACGCGATATCGCCGATGTCGATGCCGAGCTCCAGTGTCGATGTGCAGACGGCCGTAGTGGCCTGATCGGCCTTGAGGCGGCGTTCGAGATCGTGCCGATGGTCTCGCGACAGGCTAGCGTGATGCGGAAAGAACTCCAGCGGCACTCGCTCTCGTTCCGAAATCCTGCGCAGCGTGTCCGCATACCATTCGACCGACCCACGCGATCCCGCAAAGATCAGGTTGCTCTTTCCGCGGAGCCTGGAGAACAGGTGCTTAGCGACCGCTCGCTCGGCCGCCATGCCATCTGTTTCCTCTTCGGCGTCCTCTCCGCGATCCCCCTCGCGAAGGTAACCACGGATCTGAACCCGCAACTCCTGTGGATCCGAGCGGCTCTTCAGCAACACCACGTTCTCGGGCGCTTCCGGACGCAGGTATCCCCTTACCAGGTCCATGGCCCCCAAGGTCGCGGACAGCCCCACCCGTCGAATCCTCCGACCGAGCGCCACCTCGAGACGGGTCAGCAGCGAACGTAATTGGATGCCACGCTCGTTGTCGAGAAGCGCGTGCAGCTCGTCAATAACGACCGCCCGCGTGCCGGCGAACAGCTTCGGAATCTCGAGCCCACGCAGCACGAAGAGCGCCTCGAGCGACTCCGGGGTGATGAGCAACACGCCGCACGGGCTCTTGCGCGCACGCGCCTTCACCCCCTGCGAAATGTCGCCATGCCAAGGGAACACGGGCAACTCGGCACGATCACACAGATCCCCTAGACGATCGAACTGGTCGTTGATGAGAGCGCGCAGCGGACCCACATAGAGAAGGTCGAAACCGCCGTCGCCGGGTCTGTCCAGGACTTGGGAGATGAGCGGAAGAAACGCGGCTTCGGTCTTCCCACCGGCCGTTGCCGCAGCAATGATCACATCGTCTTCGCCGTTCACCAGCAGCGGAATAGCGCGCTCCTGGATGTCGCGCAGGCTCTGCCAGCCCTTGTTCCAGATCCACCGGCGAACGGGTTCCGCCAGCAGGTCGAAGCCCCTTGACGGCTCAGAGCTTGAAGGATGTGAGTCCATCATCGGTCGCGTCGTCGCCAGTGTCTCGCAGGTCTTCTCCCGAGTCCCTGGCCACCTGTACCGAGCCAATCAAATCCTGCCAGGCGGCATCCGGGTTCTGCTCCAGCACCGCGAGAAGATTGACGAAGGCGGTGACCGTGTTGCGAGGCGTCCGAAAGTACGCATCCCCGATGCGTTCGGAGCAGTGCGCCATGAAGGCCTTGAGCGCTGCGTCCGGCAAGTCGGCGTCGTCCCCGAACACTACGCGGCGGACATTCGACAGCAGAACGAACATGTCCTCCGGAGACAGGTTGCTCAGGCGCATGACGGGGCCGGACAGGTCGATCAGACCGTCTCGCGCGAAAGTGTTCTCGGCGAGTCGCGATTGCAGCGCCTCGTAGCTGTAGAGGCCGCGGCGCGTGTTCATGAGGAACTCCGGCGTCCCGCCCATCATGAAGCCGAGGTGACTCGCGCTTCCCTGCAACACGTCGTTGAGGATGCGCAGGAGCTGCTCGTAGTTCGAGTTTCTGGCTTGGGACGATGCCAGCTTGTAGAGATTGACCAGCTCATCGAGCGACACGAGCAATCCCCTGTAACCCGTTTCGCGCACGAACATGGCCAGCAGTTTCAGCTGGTCATAGACATTCGCATCGTCGATGATCGTTCGCACGCCGAGCCCTTTGCGCGCATCCGTCCGGGTCGACCACTCGGCTCTGAGCCACCGCAGGGCCGCCGACTTGAGTTCCTCATCCCCGGTCTCGAACCCCTCCCAGTAGCGCGTGATCACTGTGGCGAAATCGTATCCGCCAGTGAGCTCCTCCAAGTGGGACAGCTTCTCGCGAATGACATCGGCTGGTTCCCTGTCGCCGGTTTCCGCTTCTCGCACCGCTTGGCTCGCAAAGCGTTCGACGATCGATGCCATGGCACCGCCCTCGGGCCTCGTTCGCGTCGCAGCATTCCGGGTCATCTCCGCATAGAGTGAGCGGGCCTGACCGCCCGTCGCGTACAAGCGCCGATCCGGCGCCATGTCCGCCGACAGAACCACCAATCCCTTTTCCAGCGCAACCAATCGGATCAGGTTCAGGAAAAACGTCTTGCCCGATCCGTATTCGCCGATGATGAAACGAATCGCGGCCCCACCGTCGCCGATGCGCGCAATGTCGCCTATCAGCTCCTCGAGCTCGCGACCGCGCCCCACCTGGATGTGCTGCAGTCCAAGCTTTGGTACCACACCCGCCCTGAGCGCTTGAATGATGGTGTCGCGTTCGCGTCGCTTGATTCCTGAAGTTGCCATGGATCGTCCCTCAAGATCGTAACTCTGCCGCAATGTCCTGATTTATCTCGAAGCCTTCATAGGCCTCGATCAGCAAATCGTCGTGCTGCTCGAAGGCCCACTCATTCACCGTTTCGAGAGCGCCTTCCTGCATCAGTCGGAACTGCCTCGCCAGGGTGGCGAATTCGGTCTCACCCCAATGTGGGCGGGTCAGCAACTCCCCGAGGAACGCCGCGTGCTGGGCATCAAGGCCCCGGAAGACGCCACCTTCCCCGTCCAGCGATTCCTCTGGCTCTTCCTCTTCGCTATCCGTACCATCACCGAAGATCTCCCCCAACAGGGAGGACACCCTGGCGGTGTCGGCCACCAACGAAGCCACCCGACCAGCATCGAGCACAACTTTGTGGTCTTCTTGCGGCGGCGACGGGATTGCGTAGCCGACGTCCTTCGACAGCTCGGACCTGCGAACCGTGACCGGCTCATGATCCGCTGTCAGCGCGTGCAGATCAGCGTAGATACCGTCGGCAGGAAGACCGATTGCCCGGTAGAGCCGCTCGATTGCCCTGATTTCTCCCGGGTCGATCACGCCGTCCGCGGCTGCCAGGGCCAAAGCCGCCTGGCCAAGCACATGGCGGGTTCGTTCCGGTGCATCGCGGAGACGTCGCCGGAACAAACCGACGTCTGGCTGAATCTCCAGCATCCACGTGAGATTGGCGTGGAGCCGCGCCCGCTCGTGGGGAGGGAGTTCGGACGAATCGATCCGATCCTCGAGAACTTCACGCTCCGTCGCTGCCACTGTTCCGTCAGCATGGGCGATAAAGCTTCCCATTGCGACGAGGAACAAGAGACTCTTGTAGTTCTCGCTGACATCCTCGAGCTTCGTCAGCCCCGCCGGCAGCCGAAACAAGACAACGGGCTCGCCGAATCTCGGACTGCGCAGCGCGAATCGAGGATCCGGGGCCAGCCCAATCGACAACCGAGCGAGCGCGTCGGCGGCCCCGGTCAACTGGCGCTTGCCCACCTTGTCAGGCACCGCCCCCTCCAGGCGCTCGACCACCTGTTCGACCGGAACGAGGCCGCCGCGGTCGATTATGGCTTGCGCCCAAAACCGCAAGTCCTCCATCCCGGCGGAGGGGAAGAGTGGCCATAGCCGCTCGGGCAAGAGCGCATGCGCTTCAATCGTGTCGCGCCCGTTTGGAGTACGGCCGAGAAAACGGCTGTACTTCTCGAGTGCGCCGGCAGCCTCAGCGGCAATCTCGTGGGCCTCCGTGAGCGGCCTCGACAGCGCGGCAATGTCCGGCATGTCACCGAGTGCACCCCGAAGGTCCGACTCGAAGGTTCCCGACGCTGCACGGTATACGGCCCGCAGCCTCCGTTTAGGGGCCCGAAGCGCGAGTCCTTTCGGAAATCGTTCGTCGAAGAGCAGCTCAAAGAGCGCCTTGAACTCAGGAAACGCCCGCGTCACGGCTGTACGGAGTCGGGTCTCCGGGTGGGTGACGTACCACTCGAGCAGCCAAGCCGCGCTCAACGGTTGACCGGATTTGGCCATTTGTCCGATCGCGACCCGAAGCAGGAGGGGCAACTCGTGCGCCGACTTGGCGAAGGGCGGCTTCCGGTCTCCGTGGGGTTCAAGAACCACGGTGGCCGCATTCAGGAAAGCACCGAGGTACCGCCGGACCGATGGATTTTGGCTGTACACGTCAAGGAGCCGAGAAACCTCCGCGACCAGAAGGCGCTTTTCTTCCTCGGCGGGGGCATCCAGAAAGAACCGGCGCTCGAGACCATAGAAGTACAGGAACACGTAGCCTGGACCGATTCGCGGGTCCGCCCGCCCACCGGCTAGCCAGTCCAGATAGGTCGCTCGGGACCGCGGGTTGATGTCGCGATAGCTCGGCCAATACGGAAGGCTCTCTCCAGCGAGATCGGTACCGACCTTCGCCACCGGCAATCCCGGATCGATCAGCGCGTTGTTGGCCTGTTCCCAATCGTCCCGACGTTTTTCCGAGCCAACGTAGACCATATCGCCAAGGTTGCGGCCTGCGACGTGCACGTCGCTGCCCGGGACAATCCACTTCGTACCGGTTCTGGGCGCCCGCTTGGCTCGGACGCGCTTTGAACCGATGGGGACGGGAGGCGTCAAGCCCGCCTCCGGGGTGCCGATGCCATCCGTCGCAGGAGCGCCTGAGGCAGACCTCTGCGCAGCTCCTAGCCGCGGTGACTCCAAGGGTGGCGGCTCTGGAGCCTTCACAGCAGGCGGTGTATCCGATTCGGACACGTTCTCCGTTGTTCCCGCACTCGGCAGTTCGGACGGCGCTTGGTCAGATGATCGAGCCGCAGCGGATGGCCGCCTGCGCTCTGCCAGGACAAATCGAATGATGCCCAAACCAGCCACCAGGACCACAAACCACCCCAAGAGACTAGCCTGACCGTGAGTACCGTACCCCTCGAAGACGAACCCCACAGCAAGAAAGCCGACGAACGCCAATACGAGCACTCCCAGCGCTCGCAATCGCGTGACCAAACGAATACGGCGAATCGGAATGACCATGCAGACCAGTGCCGCCAGGCCAGCGAGGCAAAACCCCAACGCCAAGATCGCGATCGCCACTTCCATTAGTCTGCCCAGCGCCGGATTGCCGCGAGTTCAAACTCCGGCCCCTGGAGCGCACTTTGCATGAAGAGTTGCTCGAACAACTGTCCCTTCTCCGCCAGATCGCTTCTTCCGTCTAGTGTAGTGTCGCGAATTAAATAGTGTATATTCTATTCAATGGAGTTACACTGCCCGGCGTCGGGATGAGGGAGGAGAACCGATGCGCGTGGCGCCAAGAATCGTGTTGTCGAAGCAAGAGCAAAGGACAGTGGAGAAG
>CAYQVB010000156.1:0-13396 GCA_964420925.1 uncultured Ectothiorhodospiraceae bacterium
GGCCTGCCGGAGGCGCGCGAGTCCGCTCCGCTCTCACCCATGCGCCGGGCAATCGGAGAGCACATGCGTGCGAGCCTCGGCTCCACCGCCCAGCTCTCGTTCTTTCTCGAAGTCGACGTCACCGAGGCACAGCGACGGCGACGCGAGGCCTCCTCGGGCGACGGCGTCCGTATCACCTTCGCGGACGTGGTGATGATGGCCTGTGCACAGGCGCTCGAACGGGTGCCCGCGCTCAACTCCCGGCTCGCCGGCGGGGTCATTCACCGTTTCGACGGGGCCAACATCGGCCTTGCGGTGGCGATGGACGACGGCGTGGTGGTGCCGGTGGTGAAGGGCGCGCAGGGGATGACGATCGAAGAGCTCGCCCGCACCACCCGCGACCTCGTGCTGCGGGCCCGGGCGCAGCGGCTTCGCCCCGAAGAGCTCACGGGCGGCACCTTCAGCCTCAGCGTGGTCGGGCAGGTGGACGGGTTCACCCCCATCCTGAACGATGGGCAGACCGCAATCCTCGGGGTAGGCCGCTCGGCCTCCAAGCCCGCGGTCAAGGACGGCGAAGTGGTGATTCGCGAGCTCTCCACGATGAGCCTGAGCGTCGACCATCAGGTCGTCGACGGCGCCCACGCCGCCGCGTTCATGCGCCGCCTCCAGCAGGCGCTCGAAAGGCCGGGGGGGCTCTTCGCTTCCCGACCCGGATGACTTCCGGATAACCCCCGTCACTGCGTCCTCGGGAAGAGGCGCACCCCGACCGTGCTGCGGATTCGATCCCCGTACCCGCCGTCCGCACTCGGCGAGTGTGGCGAACGGCGCGAGACGAGCGCTCGTCGGCTATGTGTCTGTCAGGGTATCCACGCCCTCCACACGTCTTCGTTTTCCGCCATCCATGCGCGCACCGCCTCTTCGAGATCCATTTCGTTGACCTCGATCTCGAGGATCAGCGCATTCTGGTGCTCGTTGGCGAGGTTGAAGTTCCGGAAGAACTGGGCGGCTTCGGGATTGTCCTCCACCCACCGAGTGTTGGCGATGATGATGGTGTCGTCGCTCGGAAAGTCGCAGGCGAAGGTCGCCTCCGAACCCTCGGCGTAACCGAAGCATTCGTCGCTGTACTCGGGGAAAGAGATGCGGGTGATGGCGTACTTGGCGGGCAACCAGTGCGGCTCCCACATGAAGTACACCAGCGGCTCACCCCTGGCATGGTACGACTCGATCTCGGAAAGCAGAGCCACATCCGAGCCCAGGCCGACGTGCTGGAAGTCGAGGTCGAGGTTCGCGAGACGCTCCTCGTCGTGGGCCGCCCAAGCCGCCACCGGTGCACCTACCCAGCGTCCCTGGTCCCCGGACTCGGGAGTCTTGAATGCATCCTTGTACTGGTTGAGCTTGCTCCAGTCGGTGAGATCGGGACAGCAAGCCTCTATGCCTCGCTCGGCGTCCCCGTGCAGCATGTAGTCGAAAATGTAGTACCCGGGCCGGCCGCTCACTCCGAGATGGCCGAGATTCGTCACCTCGCCGCTGCCCCCGAACTCGGCGATGTGCTCCTCCATCTGAGGACGCACATACGAAGGCCAGACTTCCATCGCCACATGAAGGTCCCCCTGCGCAAGGGCAACCCACTGGGCGAGGTAGTCGGTGAACACGAGATCCACTTCGTATCCCATCTCCTCTTCGAGGATGATCTTGCTGAGTCGAATGTCCACCAGGTTACCGGTCCAGTCGTTCTCGACGATCTTGATGAGACCCTTGCTCTCCGCCGCCCCGGCCGGTCCGGCCAATGTCAACGCGGCGACCATCGACATCGAGAACAGCCATTTGCCAAGTCGCATCGGCATCGCTTTCATTTTCCTCTCCTCGAAGTTGAGTTGCGGGCTCCGGATCAACCACCGGCATCCAGTTGATACAGCTCGATCGCATTCCGGGCCATGATCTTGTGCTGGTCCTCCACAGACAGGTCCTTGAGCGTCTCCTTCAGGTTTACAACGGGATCGGTGCCGGAATCGGAGTGCGGGAAGTCGTAGGCCCAAACGAGCTTGTCGGCGCCCAGGTGGGCGATAGCGTCGAGCGCGAGCTCGTCGTCCGGCTCCATCGAGATCCAGCATTGGCGTTGGAAGTACTCGCTGGGGCGCAACTGCATTGGCGCGGTAAAGCCGATAACGTCCCTTATCTCGTCCATCCGGTGGAGCAGCCAGGGCATCCAGGCACAGTCGGCTTCGAGCACCACCAGCTTCAGCCCGGGATAGCGGTCGAACACCGCGCCCTGGAAGAAGCTCACGAAGGCGGTCACCGTATCGAGGGGACCGACGATGAAGTCCCACCAGGAAGGGCGCGCCATTAGCTCGGGATGCAGGATCGTTCCGATGGGAGTGCCGGCGTATCCAACGTGCAGGGCAACCGGCACCCCCTGGTCCTGAAGCTCGGCCCAGACCGGATCCCAATGAGCGTCTGCGAATGACAGATCACCGGGGGGGCCCGCCGGCGCCTCGATGGCTCTCCGGCCGATGCCCGAAGTGCGCTTCAGTTCCTTCAGTGTCTCATCGACATCGCCCCAGGGGAGAAACACCGCGGGAACCAGTCGCTCGGGGCAGGTGCGACAGAACTCCACTATCCAGTCGTTGTACGCCCGACAATGCGCCGCGGAGAGCTCCGGATCCGGAATCCCCGGCAACATGAGCCCCAGGGTGGCGTAGAGAATGCTGAGATCGATCCCCTCCCGGTCCATGAGCTTGATTCGTTCGACCGGATCGCACGCGCCGGGGTTCATGTCGAGGCCATCCTGCCAGGTCAAGCTGCGTTTCTCGTAGATGTTCTCGAGCCGCCATTGCTCGCTCTTGCCGATGGTGGCGGCGTCCGCGGAAGTGCCGCCGGCGAAGTAGGGGATCGCCTCGCCATCCACGCTCCAGAACTCGAGCCCGTCATCGTCTTTCAGCAACTGCAGAGCCCGATCCCGGTAGCGCGCGTCCACTCGGGTCGTCCACAAGTCGCTCGGTTCGAGTATGTGGCCGTCGACATCCACGAAGTTCATCGTCATTCCCGTCTTCCTCCCCTCGATGTGCGGAGCGTGACCTAACCCGCATATGTCACCGATTTCCTGCTGCGGACGCCGATCCGCTCACGCTAGCGGGGCGTACTCCCTCGAGCCGCTTCGACATAGTGTCGACTATGCCTTCAGCGTCTCTCGGTCCGTCCACCCCGCTATCGCGGCGCCTCGGCGTCCTCGCGACGTAAATCGGTGACATATGCGGGCTAACCTGCCACATGCAGAGAGCGATCGTGTTCCGTGATGATCTCGACGCCGGACTCGGTCACCGCCCACGTCTCGCTGAAGCCGACTCCCAGCTCGCCCGGGACTCGGAACGACATCGGCGAGTGAAAGGTCATACCCGGCTCGAGGACCTCCTCGTTGCCCTCCGTGATGAACATGAGCATCTCTCGCCAGGTCGGAGGAAACCCGAGCCCGATCGAGTAACCGAACATGCCGCTCATGTAGGTCTCGGTGTCCAGACCCTTGAGCGCCTGCTTGACATCCCGCACGACATCGTGCGCGGTGCGTCCGGGACGGGCCGACGCGAACAACTGTTCGAGCGCTTCGTTGGAAGCGTTCGCGAGCCGTTGGACCCGCGCAGTCGGCGGACCCACCATCGCGGTGTGCATGATTCCGGCCGAGTAACGATGCCAGGCGGCGCCGAACTCGAGGATGACCGCGTCGCCTCTGGAGAGCGCAGTGCGTTTGAAGGTCGTGTGGACCCAGCCCGTCCGGTGACCCGCAGTGACGATCGGCTGGGTGCTGAAGTACTCACTGCCCGCGCCGACCATCGCCTCGAACGCGGGCGCGGCGATATCGTTCTCGGTCGCCCCTTCCGTCACTGCCGCGAGCCCTGCTTCGATTCCCGTTCGGGTGATCGACGCCGCCCGGCGCATGTGGTCGAGCTCACTTGGCGACTTGATTAGACGCACTTTTCCGACGAGGTCCGAGGCATCCTCGAAACGGGCCTCGGTCAAGCCGGCACGCATGCGCTCGTAGATGTCGATGCTCAAGCCCGGACGCTTCCCCTCGAATCCGATCCGAGCGCCGGCGAGTCCCTTCCCTCGAATCAGATCCTGGAGCAGGTCGGCCGAGGCGTCGGAACTCAGCCAGTCCAGACCCCGCACGTCCTCGACCGCGCCGCTCAGCATCGCCCCCGGGATCTCGATGGCGCTCACCACGAGCACCGGCTCCCCCTCGCTCGGCAGCAACAGGAACGCGGGCATATCGGTCGCGAAGGCCTGGTAGCCACTGAGATACGAAACCGAAGTGACGAAGCTCGCCAACAAGGCGTCGAGATTCGCCGCTTCCAAACGCCTGCGCACGTTGTCGATTCGCGTGCCGTACTCCGCGGCGGGAAACGCCATCTCCTTGACAATGGGCCCGGCCTCGAGCGCTTCCAGGTACTGTTGATAGTCCATGCCTACCTGCTCCGAGACGGCGCTATGACATACAGTATCCGCAACCGACCTGGATTCGAAAAGCGAGCCGCGCTGCCCGCCACATTGGCATCGAACGCTACATGAAGATCTTCACCGCCTGCCTCGGCACCGAAACCAACACCTTCGCGCCGATGCCCACCGACGCCGCCGCGTTCGAGGCGGGCTACCTGGTGCGCGGCGGCCGGCATCCGCGCGACGTGAACATGTTTGCGGTGCCCCTCAAGCTCTGGCGCGAGCGCGCCGAGGCGCTCGGATGGACGGTGGTCGAGAGCCTTTGCGCCTTCGCCACGCCATCCGGGATTACGGTGCGCAGCACCTACGAGCAACTCCGCGACGAGATTCTCGAGGATCTTCGCGAGGCGTTGCCGGTCGACGCGGTGATGTTGAGTCTGCACGGTGCGATGGTGGCAGACGGCTACGACGACTGCGAAGGCGACCTGCTGCACCGCATTCGGGGGCTGATCGGCCCCGACACCCCGGTGGGAGTGGAACTCGACCTGCACTGTCACATCAGTCCCGGTCTCGTGGACGACGCAACCGCGCTCGTCACCTTCAAGGAGTACCCGCACACCGACTTCGAGGCGCGGGCCGAGGAGCTGTGGACGATCATGGCCGCTACCTTGAAGCGCGAGGTGAAGCCTGCGATGGCCATGTACGACTGTCGCATGATCGGCGTGTACCACACCACGCGTGAACCCATGCGCAGCTTCGTGGAACGCATGCAGAGCCTGGAAGGAAGGGACGGCGTGCTGTCGGTCTCTCTGGGGCACGGCTTTCCCTGGGGCGACGTCCCCGACCTTGGAAGTCGAGTGGTCGTGGTCACCGATGACCGTATCCGCCAGGCTTCGAGACTTGCGAGGGAGCTGGGCGAATCTCTGTGGGGGATACGCAACGAGATAGCCACTCGCCATGTCGACATGGACGAGGGAATCGACCGGGCTCTCGCGGCGCCGGCCGGTCCGGTGGTGCTCGCGGACATGGCGGACAACCCGGGCGGCGGCGCGGCCGGAGACTCGACATTCATCGCCCGCCGGCTGATCGAGCGCGGTGTCCGCAATGCGGCGCTTGGCTGCATCTGGGATCCGGTGGCCGCCGGCATTGCGCTCGGCGCCGGGGTGGGCGCGGAGCTGAGCTTGCGTCTCGGCGGAAAGACCGGGCCTGGCTCGGGCGTACCCCTTGACCTGAAAGCCCGGGTCACTGCCGTTCACCCGGACTGCTACATGGAGGCCCTCGGAGGCTCGAAACGCCGTCTCGGCGACACGGTGGCCATCAACGCCGAAGGGATCGACTTCGTCGTACATTCGGCTCGTGCGCAGAACACCAACCCATCCATATTCTCGAAGCTCGGAATCGACTACGCCTCGAGGAAGATACTGGTGGTCAAGTCGATGCAGCACTTTCATGCTGCGTATGCTCCGGTGGCGGCGGAGATCATCTACGTATCCGCGCCCGGCACATTGAGCTTCGATTTCGCCCGATTGCCCTACACCAAGCTTTCGCGGCCCCTGTGGCCTGTCGACCCGGATCCTTTCAATGTCGCATGAGACATGAGATCACGAGATGAACAACCCTTACGGTGAATCCGCAAAAGTCGTCGGCCGGCGCGTTCCGCGGGCAAATGGGATCCAATTCGCGGAGACGTTCCTGGACATGGTCATCACGTTGCGAGGCGACAAGCCCTTTATTCCGAAAGGCGTTCACCGATTCTCGGGATTCGAGGAGAGCCAGGCATGGTCGATCCGGATGATGGGCCGCCGCTGGAGTCCCGACCGCCGCGCCTGAGCGACCTCGTATCTCTTTGCCGGAGCCTCAACCGGGAAAGGGCTCGCTACGTCGAAACCCTGCTCGCCGGCAGAGGGGATGCCTGACGCCGGAGGACGGCGCCTCACAGCGGCGGTCGTTGTCGTCCCACCGGATTCGCCCGCTCGAAGGCGCGGGCGGCGCGCAGCACCAGCGCATCGGCGCCGCGCGGCCCGACGATCTGCAGCCCCACCGGACCGCCCTCCTCCGTGAAGCCGCATGGCACCGAAATGGCGGGCTGCCCGCTGAGGTCGAAGGGGAAGGTGGTCGCCATCCAGTCGCTGCCGCCCTTGCGGCCCTTGCGTCTTGCATACCATCCCACCGGGGAAGTGCGCTCGGCGGCAAAGGGAGTCGCGCCGAGCGTTGGGAGAACGAGCAGGTCGTATCGGGAGTGGATCGCTTCGAGGCGTGCGCTGAGATCGCGACGCACCGCTTCCGCTTCGATCAGGGCGAGGGCGCCATGTCGGCTGCCCCGGGCGGCGGCGGTGAGCAGCGCCGGCTCGCTCAGGCGGGCGCGGCGGCGGCCGATGCGGCGCACCACCGCTGCGGCGAGGGTATCGCCGATGATGTCCGCGGCCCGGGTGGGATTGCCGATGTCGAGCTTCACGCGGGTCACTCGGGCGCCGAGTGCCGTGAAGACTTCCCGGGCAACGCCTCCTGCGATCCTCAGCACTTTCGGGTCGACGCTCGCGAAGCCGAGGTCGGGGGTCCAGGCGATGCGAAATCCCTTGACCCCGCGCTCGAGGCCGGCGAGCACGTTGGGGGCGGGTTCCGCGAGCGCGTATCCGTCCCTCGGATCGTGACCCGCCATCACGCTGAGTGCGAGCGCGGCATCGCGCACCGTACGCGTCAGCGGTCCGCAGTGCTCGATCATCATCATCGGGCTCGCGGGCCATACCGGAACCCGACCGAAGCTCGGCTTGAGGCCGACGACGCTGCAGAAGCTCGCGGGACCGCGAATGGAACCCCCGGAATCGGTGCCGGTGGCGATGGCGGCCATGCCGGCCGCGACCGCGGCGCCCGAGCCGCCGCTCGACCCGCAGGTGGTCCAGGCCGGATTCCAGGGATTGCGGGTGATGCCGTGGAGCTTGCTGTCGGTGGTGCCCTTCCAGGCGAATTCGGGCGTCGTGGTCTTGCCCACGATCACCGCGCCATGGTTTCGGAAGCGTTCGACCACGATCGCGTCCTCGGTCCAGGGCCCCTTCGGGTCGATGGCGAGCGACCCGTTGAGGGTCGGCCAGCCCCGGGTTTCGGTCACATCCTTGATCGCGATCGGCACGCCGTCGAGGAGGCCGCGCGGCTCCCCTCTTGCCCAGCGCCTCGCCGAAGCACGCGCCGCGCGGGTCGCCTGCACCGGGTCGACGAGCTGCCAGGCATTCAGGGTCGGCTCCAGGGCCTCGATACGTGCGAGCACCGCCGCGAGCACCTCGAGCGGGGTGAAGCGCTTGGCCCGGTACCCTGAGATCAGGGCCGCCGCGCTCCTGTAGACCAGTTCCTCCGACATCGTTTCGTCTCCAAAGTAGCTGGGGGCGCGAGGCGGGCCGGAAGCGCTCAGGGCAACGTGCCGTCAAGCCAGCGCATCAGCGCCTTGCCCGGATCGTCGATCTCCTCGATCGAGCTGTACCACGCGGCCTCCCAGCCCACCGGGGGAAGACCGGTGAACACCATGAGATTCAGGGGATAGTCCTCGCTGTCGGTGCAGGTGCGGAAATCGTCCCGAAACAGGAACACCGGCTTCTTCCACGCGACCGCCATGCCGAGCTCCACCATCACGCCCTCGTCCGGAGGGCAGCCGTTGACCACCGCGAAGAAGCCGTCGGCCTTGTGCACGTCTTGCATGTCGGCCTGTCCGATCCGGTACGCCCAGCCCGGAACCGACAGATCGACCTGGTTGTTGCGGGCAAAGGGCTCCCACACCTCCACCCCGATCCCTTCCAGCGCGTCCACGAGCGCTGCGAGCGGCCCCTCGCGCTGCTGCGAGGAGAAGCCGTAAGGGTTCGCCAAGTACAGAGTCTTCTTCGCACTCATGGTCCCGTCAATGCCCGGTCAGGTTCGCCATGCGATCTCCGGCGATGACGGCTCCGTCACTCGCCGGCCGCCGGTTCCGCTGCATCGAGTGGAGCGTCGACCACCGGCAGCAAGATATGGGAACGGCACCGAGGGTCGTGATACACGGTCTGCGTGGCGGAGCGAAGCTCCGCGTCGAGCCCGAAGGGATGGCCGGTGTTCGGGTTGCGGTCGAACTGAGGGTAGTTCGAAGAGGAGACCTCCACCCGGATGCGGTGCCCGCGGCGAAAACAGTTCGACGAAGACCAGCAGTCGATCTCGAACCGGCAGATTTCGCCCGGCCGCATCGGCGACGGCTCGGTCCAGGAGTCGCGGTAGCGGGCCCGGATGATGCCCTGGGCGACATTCATCGCGTACCCCGACGGGAACACGTCGACCAGCTTTGCGGTGAAGTCGGTGTCCGGAGCGGTGGAGGCGGCGTAGAGCACCACCTTTATCGGCCCGGTGATCTCGAGATCCCGCTCGAGAACCTCGCTGTCGTACACCAGCACATCCCGGCGCCATGCCACCGCACGCTGATCCCGCGGCCCCATCGGCACCGGAGTGATGTCCTCGGAACAGCAGGTGCTGCCCCCCATCGTCGGCACCGGGTCGCGCGGGTCGTACACGAAGCGATCCGGCGCTTCGTCTTCCGAGGGGACCGTGCGATCCAGACGACCGTCGCCCTGCGAGGAGTTGGCGCCGCCCTGGCTGCGGAGGTACCAGGCCACGACTCGGGTGCCGGGAATCGGCCACTCCCGCGAGAGACGCCACCGCTTCGTGCCCATCACGAAGACCCGTACCGGGGGCTCGTCGAGGATGCCGTTGTCGACTCCCTTCAGCCAGTAGTCGAACCAGCGAAGCTCCTCCATGCGCAAATCCAGCAGCGCCTCGGCCCCGAAGTCGATGTCACCGGTGCGGCTGTTCGTCCCGCGATCGCCCAGGCAGTGGATCCAGGGGCCGATGAGCACTTTCTGGCCGCGCCGCGCGCGCTCGGAGTGGCCTTTCGCCCGCACCCCCATGAAGTTGTTGAGGGTCCCCTGCAGGAACACGTCGTACCACCCCCCGAAGCCGTAGGCGGGCACGTCGACATCGGGGTACTGGCGCTCGATGTTGCCGTGCGACTCCCAGTACGGCCCGTAGTCGGGGTGGCGGACCCACTCCTTGAAGGGCTCCCAAGCCCCACCCGCGTTCTCATCGGCCTCGATGATCGGCAGGTGGTCGAAGAAGGCCGAGAGGTGCTGTTCGGGGGGGAGCCAGAGATGGCGCACCTGGTTGACGCGCGAGCGCATCTGCACCGGTCCCCAACGCACATTGAACGCCAACTGGAAGGCGCCGCCGGTATAGACCCAGTTGTGGTAGAGATTGGAGAAGCCGACCTGGGGCGCCATCGCGAAGAGATGGGGATTGCGCAGCGGCGCCGGCATCCACTGAGTGAGCGCGACGTAGGAGCCCCCGCTCGTGCCCACCTTGCCGCTCGACCAGGACTGCGTGCCGCACCAGGTCTGGGTGTCGTAGCCGTCGAGCGCTTCGTTGACAAAGGGTGTCCACTCGCCATCGGAGTCGAAACGCCCGCGGCAATCCTGGATTGCGACTGCGTAACCCCGGCTCGCGAAGAAGATCGCGTCGGCCACTTCCGCTTCGTTGTTCTTGTTGTAGGGAGTACGGATCAGGATGACCGGGTAGCGCCCGGCGCCGTCGGGCAGGTAGACGTCGGTGGCGAGGCGCACCCCGTCGCGCATCGGCACCTGCACCCCGAGCATCGAACGCACCCGGTGGCGGGGATGGGCGATCCCGGCCGGGTCCGCGGCCGCGCTCACTCGGCTCTACCCGGTGATGGCCCGGGTCTGGACGCGGAAACGCGGGCGAGGAATCCAGCGACATGGAACACGAGAACTGCTTCGCTCATTCCATCAGCACTCCTCGAACATCGGGGCAACGCGATGGTAACGATTTGAACACATTCCAGGCCAGATCGCGGCACGCCCCAAGGAGTCGTTGGATTCAACTCCTCTTCCCCGATGAGCAATCCGCTCTCCGGGAGTTAGACTCCGCGCATGCCTCAGGAAGCGACCGTGCCAACCTCGAGCGCCGGAGCGGAGCTTCGCCGCTGCGACGTCGTCATCGTCGGCGCCGGCTTTTCCGGGATGTACATGCTCCACCACCTGCGCGAGCTCGGTTTCCGCGCGCAGGCGATCGAAGCCGCGGGCGACGTGGGCGGCACCTGGTACTGGAACCGCTACCCCGGGGCGCGCTGCGATATCGAAAGCCTCGCCTATTCCTACTCCTTCGACGACGCGTGGCAGCAGGAATGGCGATGGCGGGAACGCTACTCCGTACAGTCGGACATCCTCGACTATGCGCGCGCCTTCTGCGAGCGCTTCGACCTGCGCCGGGACATCCACTTCGATACCCGCGTGACGGCGGCGCGCTTCGACGATGAACGCGACGAGTGGACGCTCACCACCGAGCAGGGGATCCGCTTCGTTGCGCCATTCTGCGTGATGGCGACCGGCTGCCTCTCGGTGCCGAAGGTCCCTGATCTCCCCGGCATCGAGGACTTCGAAGGCGAGCTCTACCACACCGCCCGCTGGCCCCACGACAAAGTGAGCTTCATCGGCAAGCGCACCGGCATCATCGGCACCGGTTCGTCCGCCATCCAGTCGATCCCCGTCATCGCCGAGGAGGCGACGCACCTCACCGTATTCCAGCGCACGCCCAACTTCAGCATCCCCGCCTGGCAGGGACCGCTGACGGACGAAGCGGATCGGCATACCAAGCGCGCCTACGCGAAGTTCCGTGAGATCTCCCGCAGCTCCATCTGCGGCGACTTCGCCGACGAGAACGTCATGGTACTGCTGGACGCCACGCCCGAGGAGCGTGAGCGTGAGCTCGAGAAACGCTGGCAACTGGGCGGATTCAACTACCAGTATGCCTTTGCCGACGCCCTCACCGACCCCGATGCCAACGAGATCGCGGCGGAGTTCGTCCGCGACAAGATCCGGGAGCGCGTGAAGGACCCCGAAGTGGCCGAAATTCTATGTCCGCAGGACCATCCCTTCGGCACCAAGCGCCTGTGCGTCGACACCGACTACTACGAGACCTTCAACCGAGACAACGTCACGCTGGTCGACCTGCGCCGCACACCGCTCGCGAGGATCGGCCGGAAAGCGGTGCTGACGAGCGACGCCGAGTTCGAGCTCGACGCCCTGGTGCTCGCCACCGGCTTCGACGCGATGACCGGCGCCCTGACGAGCATCGACGTGCGGGGCTCCGGCGACGCCTCCCTCCGGGACGAATGGGAGACCGGCGCCCGGACCTACCTCGGCCTCGCGGTGGCGGGCTTTCCCAACCTGTTCACGGTGACCGGCCCGGGAAGCCCATCGGTGCTCGCCAACATGATGGTCGCGATCGAGCAGCACGTGCAGTGGATCGGCGCCTGCCTGTCCCACCTGCGCGAGCACGGCCTCCAACGGATCGAGGCGCGCGCGGAAGCGCAGCAGGCCTGGGTCGAGCACGTCAACGAGAGCGCCGAGCGCACCCTCTACCCCCGCGCCAACTCCTGGTACGTCGGCGCCAACGTGCCCGGCAAGGCGCGCGTGTTCATGCCCTACGTGAACGGCGTCAAGACCTACAACGACATCTGCGAACGGGTGCAGGCCAAGGGGTACGAGGGTTTCGAGCTCGGCTGATGGGGGTCCGCCCGCGCCGGGGCGACTGGCGCAGCATCAAGGCGCAAGGCCGGGTGGGGTTCTGCCTGCGCCCGGGAGTTGGAGAGGCGAAACTTCCGGGACGCTCCCGCTGGCGGTATATTCGTATAGCGGCTACAGGAGCCCAACAATGCTCGCGCTCCGATTGCCCTCCGATATCGAGGAGCGCCTCGAGCGCCTTGCCAAGGCCACAGGGCGCACCAAGACCTACTACGCGCGCGAGGCGATTCTGGAACACCTGGACGACCTCGAGGACCTGTACCTGGCCGAACAGCGTCTCATCGACAACCGGGCCGGGCGATCCCAGACCTACACGCTCGAAGAGGTGGAGCGCGAGCTTGGCCTGGCGGATTGAGTTCGATGCAGGGGCGCTCAGAGGCTTGCGCGGGCTCGACCGTCCGGTCGCACGGCGCATCGTGCGCTACCTTCGCGAGCGCCTCGCCATGGCGGACGACCCGCGCAGCCTCGGGGCGCTACTGCGGCGGACCGCCGGTACGGGAGCGGCGCTGCTATGGCGGTACCGGGTGGGCGGCTGGCGAATCGTAGCGCGGATAGAGGACGACGTCTTGCGCGTGCTGGTTCTACGCATCGCGCATCGCTGCGAGGTCTATCGGTGAACCCGAGACGAGCCCCACTGCACGGCTCATCACGGCGTTCTCTCACCCGGTTCGGCTCCCCGATATGACTCGGTCGGTGCCGACCTCTACGGCGAGGGACACCTCAGCTCCCGCTCGATAGAGCGAATCTCGAGACGCATGCTGCATACGGTACGCGGCTCTGATCAGGGCTTCCGAATCGAACTCGCCGGACAAAAAACTTCCGCAAGTGGAGTCGCTCCCCCCGGCGGGAGGTGACGACCTCCGCGCGCGAGGATTTCAGAGGCAGTCGTCCGAGGGCCTTCTGGCTCCACGAGAACCGCTGCGAGGCGACTCGATGGAGCGAAGCGCTGCGTGGCGTCTGTGACCAACTGGCCAAAGAGACAGGCAACGCTTTCGGTGAGCGGGTGGCTCACTAGTGGTGGAACGTGACCTCGCTGATTCCAATGGGGTAGCAACCGTCACCGTCAGCGTGCCACTTCCCGCCGTCACTGCAGTGCTCGGGCACGCCAACCTAACCACGATCGCCGTCTACGCAGCACACTATCGTCGCTGAAGCCCGTGCGCTTCTGGGGCGCGTGTGGGCAGGAACATTCTTTTGTCCCGCTCCCCAGTCCAAGCCCCAGCTCCAGGGTGAGTGTAGGCGCGGGGGGGGGGGGGAGCAACAACCCCGGATCGGGCGATCCTTCCGCGCCATCGGGCCGTTCGACGCCTGATGACGGGGTTTTCGGCCCAACACGGGCGCGGGTGTCCGACGGCGCACTCCGGCGCCCTCGTTTCTGCGATGAC
>CAYQVB010000157.1:0-4190 GCA_964420925.1 uncultured Ectothiorhodospiraceae bacterium
CCGATAGTCCACTATAGTTCGGACTCGAACGAAGATCCGATGCGCCGGCCAGCCGCGTCGGCTATCGCGTATTGGTGCGATGCGGTGATTCGCGGGACCGCGCACCGAAAGCCGGGGTCGACGGCTAGCGCCGGCTCAGGATGAGGGGGATCCCGTAGCGGGGCTTCAACGTAACCTTGGCAATGGTCTCAATCGGGTAATCCGACACCGGGTGGACCTTGAAGCGCTGCAGGACCTGCGCGAGGACGAGCTGGATCTCGAGCATGGCCATGCTCGCCCCGATACAAGTGCGAGGTCCCGCGCCGAAGGGCAGATAGCAGTAGGAATGGCGGCCTTGACTCCGGTCCGGACGGAAGCGATCGGGATCGAAACGCTCCGGGTCGGGCCAGAACTCCCGGTGCCGATGCAGCGCGTAGGCGACGATGGCGACTTCGGATTCTGCGGGGAGCACGAAGTCGCCGAACTCGTGCTCGTGCTCCGATCGTCTCGCGTAACCCCAGGCCGGAGGGTAGATGCGCAGCGACTCCTGCACCACCTGCTTGAGATAGGGAACCTGCGAAAGATCGGACGCCTTCGCGGGAGCCCCACCGAGTTGCCGATCCAGCTCTTCCGCGAGCCGCGCATCGATATCACGGTGCGTCGCGAGCAGGTACAGGGTCCACGCGATGGCGATCGCGGAGGTCTCGTGTCCCGCGAGCATCAGAGTGACGACTTCGTCTCGAAGCTGCCGCTCGTCCATGTCATCACCTGCGCCGAGAAGGCGACCGACGACATCGTCGGGACCTGCGCCGTCCCCGCCATGAGCCTCGATGATCTCGTGGGCGATGGCGTCGAGACGCCGGTTCGCACGCTTCCATCGCAGGTTGCCCGGCACGGGAAGCCAGCCGGCGAAGAGCAACAGGAGCGCGCGAAGCTCCTGCGGCCCCACGTTGGTCTCTTCCATGATCTCCGCTACGTCGTCGGCGTATCGCTCGAAGTCGGAACCGAAGAGCGCCACTCCCACGATCCGGAGAGCGAGCCTGCTCATGTCGCGGTCGACCCACACCGCTTCCTTGCCGGCGCGTGCGTCCCACTCGCGCATCAGCTCGCCGGTCAGGGCATTGATCGCCTCGTCGAAGCGATTGGCGTTGCGGTTACCGAAGAGCGGCTGAAGGAGCCTTCGCTGGCTCGCCCAATGCGGCCTGTCGTTCGTGATGAGCCCCGCCCCCATTCCCAGGGCGAGCAAGCGATTCGAGAATGTGCGTTTGGAGAAGTGCTCGTAATCCTGCGAGAGCACCTGGCGAATGAATTCCGGATGGTTGACGAGATAGAGGTCTATGAAACCGCGCCAGCAGACGAAGTCTCCGTACTCTTCCAGCAACTCGTGCAGGAACACGTGGGGTCGGACGGACCAGCGGTGCGCCCGATGGAATCGGGGCGGCGTCGGCGGACGACGGGGTCCTTCGACCCGGGTGCTCACCATCAGAGTCGAGCAAATACGGCCTGCGGCGATGGTGGGCCGCTCGAGCGCGACGGCGCAATCGTCGGATACCCTTAGACGGACGAGGGAAACCCGCGCCGGGAAGCGAAGGACCGGGCAGTGCCGGGGCGGTTGTTCTCCCGTCTACAGCACCTCGAAGAGGCCGGCCGCGCCCTGCCCACCGCCGATGCACATGGTGCACACCACGTGCTTCGCGCCACGGCGCTTGCCTTCGAGCAGCGCGTGTCCGACGAGGCGCGCGCCGGTCATGCCGTAGGGGTGCCCGATTGAGATCGAGCCGCCGCTCACGTTCAGCTTCTCGTCGGGGATGCCGAGGCGGTCGCGACAGTACAGCACCTGCACCGCAAATGCCTCGTTCAGCTCCCAGAGATCGATGTCGTCCATCGTGAGCCCGTGCTGCTCCAGGAGCTTGGGCACCGCGAACACCGGACCGATCCCCATCTCGTCGGGCTCGCAGCCCGCGACCGCAATGCCGCGGTACGCGCCGAGGGGCTCGAGCCCGCGCTTCTCCGCGAGCGCCCCGTCCATCAGCACGCTCACGGAGGCGCCGTCGGAGAGCTGGCTCGCGTTGCCGGCCGCGATGGTGCCACCCTCGAAGACCGGCTTGATCCGTTCCAGGTCTTCGTAGGTGGTGCCGGGGCGGTTGCCCTCGTCCTTCCCGAGAGTGAGCTCCTGGTAGCCGACCTCCCCCGTCTCCTTGTTGACAAGCATCTTGGTCGCGCTCATCGGCACCACCTCGGTGTCGTAGCGCCCTTCGGCCTGCGCCTGCGCGGTGCGCGCCTGGCTCTGCACCCCGTAGCGGTCCATTTCCTCGCGCTCGATCCCGTAGCGCTTCGCGACCGTCTCCGCCGTCTCCAGCATCGTCATGTAGGCGTGCTCGGCGTGGTCGAGGACCCTGGGATCCTTCATCCGGAAGGTGTTCTGGTGCTCGTTCTGCACGAGGCTCACCGATTCCAGTCCCCCCGCGACCGCCACGTCCATGCCTTCGTGCAGGATCTGATTGGCCGCGATGCCGATCGCCATCATCCCCGACGAGCACTGCCGGTCGACAGTCATGCCCGGCACCTGCACCGGCATGCCCGCGGCGAGTGCGGCGCAACGCCCGACGTTGTACCCGGTGGTGCCCTGCGGGAGCGCACAGCCGAGGATCACGTCCTGCACCTCGCCCGCCTCGACCTCGGCGCGGGAGAGCGCGTGGGTGATGGCGTGCGCGGCCATCGTCGGCCCCTCGGTGTTGTTGAACGCGCCCCGGTAGGCCTTGCCGATGGGGGTCCTCGCGGTCGATACGATGACGGCCTGCTTCATGTCCGGCTCCTCGGAATCGCTTTCGAACGCCGCAAATACTAACCGCGAACTCGCGGGCTCTCACGCTCGCCCGCGCTTTCCCGCGTGCCGGCCCGCATCCGGACCCGCCGCCGCCGGTTGATCGGCTCCGCCGAGCCCACCAGAATCCCGCGATGGCTGCGCTCCTCGCATGGGGCGGCTACGTGCCGCGGCTTCGACTAGACCGCAGGAAGGCGGTCGAGGCCAATGCCTGGTTCGCCCCTGCGCTCGCGGCGCTCTCCCGGGGCGAACGCTCGATGTGCAACTGGGACGAAGACACTCTCACCCTGGCGGTGGAGGCGGGCCGGGACTGCCTCGGCGAGCAGCGCGAATCCATCGCCGCCCTGCATCTCGCGTCCACCACCTCGCCCTTCGCCGACCGCCAGAATGCAGCGCTGGTCGCGGGCGCGCTCGGCCTCGACGAGCGCATCGGGACCATGGACATCGGCGCCTCGCAGCGCGCGGGCACCTCGGGCCTCGTCAACGCCTTCGCCTCGGCCAGAGCCGGGAGCGGCCCCGTACTGCTGATCGCGGCGGAGGACCGTCTCGCGAGGGCCGGGGGAGCGGCGGAGCTTCGCAACGGCGCCGGCGCCGCTGCGCTGCTCGTGGGCGAGGGTCCGGGCGCGGCGGAGCTGATCGGTTCGGAACAGAGCGCGGTCGATTTCGTCGACCATTTCCGCAGCCAGGGCGACGCCTTCGACTACGCCTGGGAGGAGCGCTGGGTACGCGACGCGGGCTATTTCGACATCGTCCCCCGCACGCTTCAGGCGCTGCTGAAGCGTTGCGACGTTTCGGCGGCCTCCGTCGATCACTTCGTGATGCCCTGCACGCTGCGCGGTGTGCTGCCGAAGGTATCCGCCCGCGTGGGCCTGCCCGAATCGAGCGTGCGCGACCCCCTCGACGCGGTGATGGGCGAGGCGGGGGCCGCGCACGCGCTGGTGCTGCTCGCCCATGCGCTGGAGTCCGCAGGGCCGGGAGAGCTCATCCTCGTCGCCGGTTTCGGCCAGGGGTGCGACGCGCTCCTGCTGCGCACCACGGAACGGGTCGCGGAGGGAAGGCGCGGCCGCGGCATCGGTGGTTTTCTCGCGCGGCGCCGCGAGGAGGCCAACTACGCCAGGTTCCTCGCCTTCAACCGGCTGGTGGAGCAGGACTTGGGGATGCGGGCCGAGGCGGAGCGCCCTACCCTGCTCTCGACGCTCTACCGCAACCGCGATCTCGTCACTGCACTGGTCGGCGGCAAGTGCCGGGTCTGCGGCACCGCGCAGCTCCCTCGCACCGCGGTCTGCGTCAACCCCAACTGCGGCGACTTCCACACCCAGGATCCCTACCCTTTCGCGGAGCGCCCTGCCACGGTGCTGACCTGGACTGCGGATCGCCTCACCTACAC
>CAYQVB010000158.1:0-23626 GCA_964420925.1 uncultured Ectothiorhodospiraceae bacterium
GGCGCGGCGAAGCGTCGGGCGTCCCGTCGGTGCCGCGCAAGGCGCCGGCGAGAGCAGCCACGGACGAGTACGCGCGGCCGGGCGGATGCGTCGCACGGGGGTCGGGTTCACCCGATCCCGTGCATCGTCTCCTCGACGAGCATGTCGACGACCGCCTGGAGCGCCTCGCTCTCGCTCGCCCCGCCGGCAATGGCGTCGCGCCAGGTGCGGACCTGCCAGTGGGCGCTGGTGCCCCGCTCGATGATCCGGCGCGCATGCTCGATCTGCGCGGTGCAGTCGAGCGCCTCGGCGTCTTCCGCGCAGAGCTCGATCATCTCCTCCAGGAGCTCCGGGTAGTCGACGACGACGCCCCGGCCGAAGTCCACCAGCCCCTGGTCGATGCCGTAGCGCTGGGCCCGCCACCGGTTCTCCTCGATGAGCGCGCGCGGGTAGCGCCGCCAGCGCTGGTTCCTCACGCGCAGCCGGTACAGCATCCGCAGCCAGCACACGTAGAGCGCGGCGATGCACACGGTGTCCTCGAGCCGGGTGCAGATGTCGCTGATCCGCATCTCCAGGGTGGGGAACCGCGCGCTCGGGCGCACGTCCCACCAGATCTTCGTGCCGTCCTCGATCATGCCGGCGTGGACGAGCACGTCGACGAAGCGCTGGAACTCCCCGTGGCTCTCGAACCGCTCCGGGATCCCGGTGCGCGGCATCTCGTCCCACACCGAGATCCGGTAGGACTTGAGCCCGGTATGGTGTCCCTGCCAGAACGGGGACGAGGTGCCCAGCGCGAGCAGGTGCGGGAGCACGTAGCTCACCTGGTTCATCAGATCGGTGCGCAGCTCGTCGTCGTCGATGCCGACGTGGACGTGCATGCCGCAGATGACGAGGCGGCGCACCACCTCCTGGAGGTCCTGCTCGATCGTCTGGTAACGCTCCTTCTGGGTGCGCATCTGCTCGCCCCACGCCGCGAACGGGTGGGTCGAGGCCGCGACGAGCCGCAGCCCGTGGGAGCGGGCGACCGATGCGACAGTGGCACGCAGGCGTTCCAGGTCGGCCCGGGCCTCGCCGACGGTGGCGCACACCCGGGTACCGACCTCGATCTGGCATTGCAGAAACTCGGGAGCCACCTGCCCTTCGAGCAGCGCCTCGCACTCCGCGAGCATCGTCGGAGGGGCCTCGTGGATGAGGCCGCGCGTTTCCGCGTCGACGAGCAGATATTCCTCTTCGATCCCTACGGTGAAGCTCGGCTCTCTCATTGCACGGGCGGCTGGTGGCGGCGCGGGTGCGGCATCGAGCCTCTATGGTAGCGTCAGTACGCCACGAATTTCCTGGCGGGACTCGAGACGGACCAGGAGGACCGACTGGACTGGCGCCTGCACTTCGCCCGCGTCCGAGTCACAGCAACCCCCGTTCGGCGAACGACACGACTTCTCCGTCCCCGATCACGAAGTGGTCGATCAGCCTCACGTCCACCAGCGCAAGCGCATCGTGCAGCTTGCTGGTGATGGCGCGGTCCGACGGGCTCGGCTCGGCCACACCCGAGGGGTGGTTGTGCGCGGCGATGAGGGCGGCCGCGTTGAGCTCCAGCGCGCGCTTGACGACCTCGCGCGGGTGCACGCTCGCGCCGTCGATGGTGCCCCGGAACATCTCCTCGAAAGCGATGACTCGGTGCCGGTTGTCGAGAAAGAGACAGGCGAAGACCTCGTAGGGGAAGCCTCGCAGTCGGGCGCTCACATAGCGGCGCGTGTCGTCCGGGGTGCCGAGCGCCGCGCCGCGCTTCATGGTGCGCGACAGATGTCGGTGGCCCATCTCCATCGCCGCGCGCAGGGTGACGAAAGTCGACTCGCCGACCCCCGGCAGGCTGCACAGACGCGAGCGCGGAGCCTCGAGCAAGGGGCGCAGGCCGCCGAAGGTGCCGAGCAGGTGGCGGGCGAGGTCGACCGCGGTTCGCCCCGGCGAGCCGGTTCGAATGAGGATTGCGAGAAGTTCGGCGTCCGAGAGTGCCTTCGCGCCGCGTTCGAGCAGTTTCTCTCGCGGCCGCTCTGCCGCCGGCCAGTCCTTTATTCGCATCTTGCTCGCGTCCCTTCGCGCTGCCCCGCCTCCCGGTCCCGGCGGGCTATACTCCCGCCGCCACGGTAGCGCCGGATATCATGCACGACACCGCGACTCGACGGATAGTGGTGGGGGTGAGCGGCGGCATCGCCGCCTACAAAAGTCCCGACCTGGTCCGACGCCTGCGCGAGCGGGAACACTCCGTACGGGTGGTGATGAGCGCGGCGGCACGGGAGTTCATCACCCCGCTCACGCTTCAGGCGGTGTCCGGCAATCCGGTGCACACGGACCTGCTCGACTCCTCGGCGGAGGCGGCGATGGGCCACATCGAGCTCGCGCGCTGGGCGGACATCGTTCTCGTCGCCCCCGCGACCGCGAACTTCCTCGCCAAGCTCCGGCTGGGGCTTGCCGACGATCTGCTCTCCACTCTCTGCCTGGCCACCGATGCACCGATCGCGGTGGCCCCGGCGATGAACCGGCAAATGTGGCGGCATCCGGCCACCCAGGACAACGTCGCCGCGCTCGGTCGCCGCGGCATCCGGTTCATCGGTCCGGCGGAGGGCGACCAGGCTTGCGGAGAGACGGGCCCGGGAAGAATGGAGGAGCCGGAGGTCATTGCATCGCAGGTCTCCGAGCGAGCGCTGGGAAGGGGGGAGCTGGAGGGGCTGACGGTGCTCGTTACCGCCGGTCCCACGCGCGAACCGCTCGATCCGGTGCGCTTCATCAGCAACCACAGCTCGGGACGGATGGGATACGCGCTGGCGGAAGCGGCGGCGGGCGAGGGCGCGCGGGTCACTCTGGTCAGCGGGCCGACCGCCATCTCCGCCCCGCCGCGGGTGGAGTGCGTGGAGGTCATGACCGCGGCTGAAATGTGCGAAGCGGTGATGAATCGGGTCGGTGACGTATCGATTCTGATCGCGGCGGCGGCGGTGGCCGATCACCGCCCCGCGGTGTACCGCGACCGCAAGATCAAGAAGAACGGAGCGAGCGAGGCGCTGGCGCTCGAGCGCACCCCGGACATCCTCGCCGAAGTGGCAACGCTTTCCCGGCGTCCCTTCACCGTCGGCTTCGCGGCGGAGACCGACGACATCGAGGCCAACGCCCGGGCGAAGCTCGAGGCCAAGGCGCTCGATCTCATCGCGGCGAATCGAGTGGACGGACCCGGGGTGGGCTTCGCATCCGAGGACAACGCGCTCGACGTCTACTGGGCGAGCGGCGGCATGCTGCACCTCGGGCACAAACCCAAGCGCGTGCTCGCCGAGGAGCTCGTCACCTTGATTGCGCAACGCTACCGTGCGGCGCATCCAGCTTAAGGTCCTCGACCCCCGAATCGGGAACGAGTTCCCCATGCCCGGCTACGCCACCGGCGGATCGGCGGGCATCGATCTGCGCGCCTGCCTCGACGATCCCCTCGACCTCGCCCCGGGCGATACCCATCTCGTTCCCTCCGGAATTGCCGTGCACATGGAGGACTCCGGGCTCGCCGCGACCCTGCTTCCGCGTTCCGGACTCGGGCACCAGCACGGCATCGTGCTGGGGAACCTGGTGGGGTTGATCGATTCGGACTACCAGGGCGAGATCCTGGTTTCCTGCTGGAATCGGGGTGCCCGCCCCTTTAGCATCCGGCCCGGCGACCGCATCGCCCAGATGGTCTTTCTGCCGATAGTGCGTGCGGAGTTCGAGGTGGTGACTTCCTTTCGCGCGAGCGAACGCGGTCCCGGTGGCTTCGGCCACTCCGGCCGATTCTGACTCCGGACGGATTTCGATGGCCACGCCCATGGATACCACCACGTCTCCCTCCGCGTCGGGCGCGCCCGGCCGCTTTCGCTCGGCCGACGTGGCTCCGGACGAGCTTCCGGCGTCCATCTTTCGCGCCTACGACATTCGCGGGGTGGTGGGGGAGACGCTCGGGGCCGGAATCGTCCACGAGATCGCCCGGTCGATCGGGAGTGAAGCGGCGGAGCGAGGCCAGTCGACGATTGTGGTCGGTCGCGATGGCCGGCTCTCGAGCCCCGAGCTCGCCGAGGCGCTGGTGGAAGGATTGCGGGCAGCGGGCCGGAACGTAATCGATGTGGGTGCGGTGCCCACGCCGGTGCTGTACTTCGCCACGCACTACTTCGATACCGGCAGCGGAGTCATGGTCACCGGCAGCCACAATCCCGCTCCCTACAACGGGCTCAAGATCATGCTCGGCGGGGAAACCCTCTCCGGCGCGGAGATCGCCGCCCTGCGCAGCCGGCTCGAGTCCGGAAGGCTCGTCGCCGGCGCCGGTGCCTGCCGCCACGAAGAGGTACGGGACGCCTACGTGCAGGAGGTCTGCCGGAACATCGTCCCGGCCCGGAATCGCGCTTTCCGGGTGGTGCTCGACTGCGGCAACGGCATCGCGGGCCGGGTGGCGCCGGAGCTCTTCGGGGCGCTGGGGCATGACGTCGTCGAGCTCTACTGCGATGTCGACGGCCGCTTCCCGAATCACCATCCGGACCCCAGCGAGCCCCGGAACCTGCGGGCGCTGATCGAGACGGTCCGGAGCTGCCGGGCCGACCTGGGCTTCGCTTTCGACGGCGATGGCGACCGGCTCGGCGTGGTGGATTCCGCGGGCAACATCGTCTGGCCGGACCGGCAGCTCATGTTCTTTGCGGCGGATCTGCTCTCGCGAGAGCGAGGCGCCCAGATCGTGTTCGACGTGAAGTGCAGCCGCCATCTCGGCGAGCTCATCGCGGCGCGGGGCGGCGTTCCCGTGATGTGGAAGACCGGCCACTCGTTCATCAAGAAGAAGCTGCGGCACTCCGGCGCGCCGCTCGCGGGCGAGATGAGCGGGCACATATTCTTCGCCGACCGCTGGTACGGGTTCGACGACGCACTCTACGCGGCGGCGCGGATGCTGGAGATCCTGGCCGCGGATGGGCGCCCGTCGCTCGAGGTGTTCGCCGAGCTTCCGGGCGGAGTGAGCACTCCGGAGCTCAAGGTCGACATGAGCGAGGGCCGGCAACATCGCTTCGTGGAAGATTTTGCGCAGCGCGCGGACGCACTCGCGGGAACGTTCACTGGCATCGACGGCGTGCGCGTGGATTACCCGGACGGCTTCGGACTGGTGCGCGCTTCCAATACCACTCCCTCCCTGGTGCTGCGCTTCGAAGGCGACAGCCCCGAAATCCTCTCCCGCATTCAGACCGCCTTCGGGCACGCCCTCCTGGACATCGATCCGGAGCTCGCGCTCCCCTTCTCGGTGGAAGGCTGGAGGACGTCGTGCCCGGCGCCGGATGCGCGACCCGCAGGCGCCGCTTCGCCGGAACCCGGCTGATGGACGCCGGCTCGAACGACGCGGTCGCGACGGCCAAGGTGCTCGCGGAGGCGTTGCCCTACATCCGTCGTTTTCGGGGCCGGACTCTGGTGCTCAAATACGGCGGCCACGCGATGACCGACGCGACGCTCAAGCGGGGCTTCGCACGCGACGTGGTGCTCATGAAGCTCGTGGGCATGAATCCGGTCATCGTGCATGGAGGTGGCCCCCGCATCCGGGAGCTCCTGGACAAGCTCGGCAAGACGAGCGAGTTCGTCGACGGCATGCGGGTCACCGACGGGGAGACCATGGACGTGGTCGAGATGGTGCTCGGGGGGCTGGTCAACAAGGAGATCGTGAACCTGCTCAACCAGCAGGGGGGGCGCGCAGTGGGGCTGACCGGCAAGGACGGAGGGCTCATCGACGCGCGACGCCTCACCATCACCCGGCATCGCCCCGAGCTCGACGAGCCCGAGGTCATCGATCTCGGTCAGGTCGGCGAAATCAGGAGAATCGACACGTCAGTCGTGGACATGCTGGTGAAGGCCGACTTCATTCCGGTCATCGCTCCCATCGGCTCCGACGCGCAAGGGCACTCGTACAACATCAACGCCGACGTGGTTGCCGGCCGCCTCGCGGAGGCCCTCGAGGCGGAGAAGCTCATCCTGCTCACCAACACCCCCGGGGTGCTGGACTCCGAGGGAACGCTGATCTCCGAGCTGGAGATGCGTGAAGCACAGCGCCTCGTCGATCAGGGCATCATCTCGGAAGGCATGCTGCCGAAGGTGCGCTGCGCGATGGAGGCGGTGCAGGGCGGCGTGCGCACCGCCACCATCACCGACGGACGGGTCGAGCATGCGGTGCTGCTGGAAGTGCTCACCGACGCCGGCGTCGGCACGCAGGTCCGAGGGGCGGGGTGATGGCGAAGGCCGCGCGCGGCGCGCGGCGCCGGGAGATCCTGGAAGCGCTCGCGAGCGAGCTCGAGGGCCGCCCCGGAGCGCGCATCACCACCGCCCGACTCGCCGCGGCGCTCGGGATTTCGGAGGCGGCCCTGTACCGCCACTTTCCGAGCAAGGCGGACATGTTCGAGGCGCTGCTCGACTTCGCCGAGGACACGGTCTTCACCCGGAGCAGGCGGGTCTCGGAACAGGAGCGTCCGCTCCCCGTCCGGGTGCGCGCGATGACGGAGCTGCTGCTGACCTTCTCGGACCGCAACCCCGGAATCACCCGGGTGTTGATGGGAGAGGCGGTGATGGGGGAACAGGCCCGCCTGCGCGAGCGCGCGGCCCGCTTCTTCGAGCGCGCCGAAACCGAGCTGCGCCAGCTCTTCCGGGATGCGGCCCTGGAGCCGGAACGCGCCACCACGGTGCCCGCTGCGGTCGCGGCGGGCCTGGTGCTGGCCTTCGTCGAGGCGCGGATGAGCCGGTTCAGCCGAAGCGACTTTCGCCAGTCTCCCCTCGCGGAGTGGGAGGCACAGTGGGAGGTGCTGGCGGCGGGGCTCTTCGGTCGTCCTCCGGCATAGTCGCTGCTGCCCTGAGCAAAGCATGAAACTCACGCCGCTTCGAGCAGACGACTCACGCTTCGGTCCTCCGCCCTTCGGGCGGATCGTCGAGTCCCCGCTGGACCTGAGCGCACCCCTGGATGCAAAGACACTTCAGGGCCTCGATGGTGCTCTGTGCGAGCACGGCTTGCTGGTAATCGAGGATCAGTACGACCTCCGCCCGGCGATGGAGTGGTCCTTCATCTCCGCCTTCCCGTGGCTTGATCCGGAAGATGCCGTCTCGGAGACAACTGCCGAGGTGGCTTGGTGGCAGTTTGCGGAGTGCCCGATGGTGAGACGGCTCGGTGATGCGGTGGATGAATCGGGCAACCTGGTGGGGCTGCTCAATCGGCTCGGACACGAGTGGCACACCGACGGCAGCGGGGCGACCCTGCTCTACTGTGAGAACGCACCGGAGTCACCGCCGAGGACGACGTTGTTCGCCTCGGGCGCGGCCGCGTACGACACTCTCCCGCAAGACGAGCGGATGGAGGCCGAGGCCATTCTCGTGTGTTACTCGAACCGCTTCGTCACCGGAGACACCGCGACCATCGACTACGAGGCGGGAGTGCGGATGACGCCCAATGGCCTGCGCCTGGCCGAGCCGGCGAGATCCGATGCGCCTCGTGACCGGCGCAGCAAGGGCGCGCACGAACGGCCCTTGGTGCGGGTGCACCCGCCGACCGGGAGAAAGGTGCTGTGGGCGTCGCCGAAGAACGTGGACCACCTGGAGATCGGAAGACGGGTACTCTCGGTCGAGCAGTCGCGGGCCAGGCTCGAGGAGTTGCTGCAATTCGGCACCGCCACCGAGGAAAGCGCGCTGGTGTACGAGCACCGCTGGAAGCGGGGAGACGTGGTGCTGATGGACAACCGGCAGGTCCTGCACTCGACCACACCGTATGGGAACGACCGGAGCAACCCCGGCCGGCAGTTGATGCATCACGTCTCCCTGCGCGGGCGGCGACCTCAGCCGGGCTGGACGGATGTGGGGGTCCTGTCCGGTTCCGCCACGCCGTAGCGCGGCCGGGCGCTGGCGGTGACCCCGCCCTCGCCGTGGCCCTTCGCCTCCTTGCGGTTGAAGCATCAGGGCACGTCCCGTCCTGTACGCCGGCTCAGCTCGACGGCCGCCGTCGCGCTCGGTCCTTCGTGGTCGTCGTCGGCGTAGTCGGGGACGAGCGATAACGGCGAGTCCGCCCCCAAGGCGTTCGCCGCGCACAGAGCCGCTTCCGGCGTAGCCGGGATGTTCGGCGGGCAGCGCTGCGCGGAACGCGCTGGCCGGGCATTTCCACGACGTGATTGACATACATCACCATCGTCGTACAATTTTTATACAACAGGAACGCTTTACAACCAGAACGTAGTGAAAGTGGGAAGCACCCCCGAATTCTACACCGGCGCGCCCGTCGACCCTGTTGACCTGCGATTCCGAGGGGCGTTTCTGGCGGAGTTGTGGCGAACGCTGAGCACCGGGCATCTGGTGCTCACCGCGCCTCGACGAACCGGCAAGACCAGCGTCATGGACTACTTGCGCGACCATCCCGAGAACGGGTTCTCGGTGGTGTCGATCAATGTTCAGGACCTGACCCACCCGGCCGACTTCTTCCAGGTGCTGCTCGATGGATTCCATGATGCGCATCCGAATTTCGTACGCGATCGACTCGCCACGGGTTGGGGACTGATCAGTGGTGCTCTGGGAAGGATCGACGCGATCGGTGTCGGCGGCTTCAAGCTTGCGCTGCGCGAAAGCGATCCCGACTGGCGCAGGAACTGGCGCCAGCACGGCGACACGTTTCTCGCCCGGGCTCGCAGTACCGGCGTCCCGATTCTGTTCATCATCGACGAGTTTCCCGACATGCTGCTCAACTTGTCCCGGGAAAACGAAAGGTTGCTGCGTGAGTTCCTCGCCTGGTTTCGCACTCAGCGACAGAATCCGGCCCCGACAAGAGATTCGATCCGCTGGCTGGTCGGCGGCTCGGTCAATCTGACCGGCACGCTCGACGCGTTCGGCCTGGTGGATCTCATCAACGACTTCGAAGATATCTCCCTGCCTCTGCTCACCGACAGGGACATCGAAATCTTCGTTGAGGAGATGCTGAGTGATCGAGACGTTCCCTTCGACGACGATGTTCCGCAACGACTCATCGCTCGCCTGGGCCGTCCCATTCCGCTCTTCATGCAGATGGCGACCCAGGATCTCTACCGGTTGTGGAAACGTGAGCAACGCGGAATCGTCGCGACGGATGTCGATAGCGTCTTCGACGCGATGATCGTCGGTTCCGCCGCCCGTACTCGACTGCAGCACTTCCATTCGAGGATCAAGCAGTACTATGCGGATCCGAAACGCTCGATTGCCCATGTCTTGCTGGGCCAAATCAGCGTGAGCGGATCGGGGTTGAGGCGAGAGGCCCTTCGGCAGGAGACGGAACGAGCGCTGGCAGATCTCGGCGTCACGTTCCCGGCGCATGAACGCAGGCAGATGTTCAACCAGTTGTTGCTCGACCTGGAGAACGATTTCTACGTCGTTGAGGTCGAGGAGGAGATCTACGACTTCGCCAGCGGCGTGCTGAAATCGTGGTGGAGGAAATACCATGCCTGAACCGGCCCTCCCTTCGAACGTCGGCCTGTACCGATCCGGGGTGACCAGCCCGGAGCGCCTGCGCCACACCAGCGTTGCGCGTGAACACCTGCTCGACAACGCCATCGAGACCCTGCGTGGATCGGTGGGCAGGAAGTCGAAGAGCCACCTCCTGTTCATCGGTCCGCGCGGCATCGGCAAGACCCACCTGCTCTCGTGCATCGAAGACGCCGTTCATTCCGACGAAGCGCTCGGCGCAAGCGTCGTGGTCGTCCGGTTCCCGGAGGAGTCCAACCGGACCCTGTCCTTCGCCGATTTCCTGATCGGCATGTGCGGGATATTGAAGGATGTCCTCGAAGACGAGCCGCTGTGGACGGAGCTGTTCGCCACAGTGCAGACCGAAGAAGACGACGCCAGGGTCGCCGACACGCTGGTGCCGGCAATTCGCGAAGAGAATCGCAGGCGTGGCCGGACACTGCTCGTCATGCTCGAGAACCTGGGCGAGATCCTGACCCGGCAGATCCGCGACAGGAACGATGTCGCCGCCCTGCGCAAGTTTCTCATGGCCGACAACGGCTGTTTGCTGGTGGCCACCGCACCGCTGCACTTCGACGGTATCACCGACATCGGACAGCCGTTCTACGACTTCTTCGACGTTCAGATCCTGGAGAGCCTGAGCTTCAAGGAAACGGTTGAAGTCATCCGGCTGAATCTCGAATGGGAGGAACGCAATGACATCCTCGAAACCCTGGAGCAGATGCGTCCTCGACTGCAAGCGCTCTATCGGATGACCGGGGGAAATCCACGGCTGACGATGATGCTCTACGAGTTGATCGCCCACGAGTCGGTCACTGGCGTACAGGATCAGTTCCACCGGCTCCTCGATCGGATCTCGCCGTTCTATCAGGGCCGGTTGAACGATCTGCCGCCGGGCCAGCGCGCGTTGCTCGAATGTCTGGCGAGCATGCGCGACCAGGAAAAAACTCCGGCCGCCATTGCCGCGCGAATGCGCATGAGCCAGCAGGAGACTTCGTCGCTGCTCAAGCGACTCCTCGATGCCCACTACCTGCGCGCCGTGCAGCACCCGCGAGACGGGCGTTCGCGCCTTTACACGATTCGCGAGGGATTCTTCGACATCTGGCTCGCGATGAGTCTTTCCCGCGGTGCACGCAAGCGCATGCCGTTCCTGCTCGACTTCTTCAGCCTCTTCTTCCCGAGTATCACGGCCCGCGAGGAGAAGCGCCGCCAATTGCACGACAAGCTTCTCGAAGAGGGCAGTGCCGATGCGGAAAGGGCTCTCGACTACCTGAGTGAAGTCGGCGATGCCAGGGAGCGGGCGAGCGCGAAATTCGACATCGCCGGAATCTTCGCTCGCCGCGGAGTGGCCGAGCAGGCGGCGAGCTACGTGCTCGAAGCCGCGCCCCTGGCCGGAGACAGCGTGAGCCGCTCGATTGCCCGCATCGTTGCGAGCACTCCGTACGCTCCCGACTATCTCTCCGAGATCGAGGAGATGATCGCGGCATGGGAGATGCACCGGAGCGGCGAGTTCGAGGGGTTTGCCCACCGGCTTTCGGAGATGGGAGAAGGTCTGACGCTGCGCACGTTCTCCGAGACCAGACTGGCCTTCCTGCGAGACACGCTGGAAAGCGTGGGCGATGCCAAGGAACGGATCGCGCAGCATCTGAGAATTGCGGCGGTGTTGATGGATCTTGCCCGCTGGAAGGAGTGCGAAGAGCAGCAACGCCATGCGCTCGCTGAGGCAACGGCACTCGCCGATGCGAAGCTTGTCGCAATGGCATCGAACGAACTGGCGCAACTCCTACATCGCACCAGCCGACTCGGAGAGGCCGAGCCGCTGATGCGGCGTGCGTTGGAGATCAATGTGGCCGCCTTCGGCGAGAAGCACCCCACCGTGGCAACCTGCTTTAACAACTTGGCGACTCTGCTGAAGGACACCAACCGGCACGAGGAAGCCGAGCCACTGATGTGGCGTGCGCTGGAGATCGCCGAGGCCGCGTTTGGCGAGCAGTATTCCACCGTGGTGGCCTGCTTGAACAACTTGGCGAGTCTGCTGAAGGACACCAACCGGCGTGAGGAAGCTGAGCCACTGATGCGACGCGCGCTGGAGATCGCCGAGATCGCCTACGGCGAGCAGCACCCCACCGTAGCAACTCTCTTGACCAACTTGGCGAGTCTGCTGAAGGACACCAACTGGCACGGGGAAGCCGAGCCTCTGATGCGCCGTGCACTGGAGATCGACGAGGCCGCCTACGGCGAGCAGCACCCTTCGGTGGCGACTTGCTTGAACAACTTGGCGACTCTGCTACAGGACACCAACCGGCACGGGGAAGCCGAGTCTCTGTTGCGCCGTGCGCTGGAGATTGCCGAGATTGCCTACGGCGAGCACCACCCCACCGTGGCGACCTTCTTGAACAACTTGGCGAGTCTGCTGAAGGACACCAACCGGCGTGAGGAAGCTGAGCCACTGATGCGCCGTGCGCTGGAGATCGACGAGGCCGCTTTTGGGAAACGACACCCGGCCTTTGCGATGGATTTGAGCAACTTGGCGGTTCTGCTGCATGACATTCACCGGTACGAGGAGGTCGAGCCGCTGATGCGGCAGTCTCTGGGCATCCTCGATTCTCTTCGCCGGCAATCCGGGCATGAGCACCCGTACTTCCAGCACGTGAATCGGAACTACCAGGCCCTCCAGCGGACCATGGAGCCAGGCGAGCCGGATTGATCGACCGCGCCGCCAGTTGATGCATCACGTCTCTCTGCGCGGGCGGCGACCTCAGCCGGGCTGGACGGATGTGGGGGTCCTGTCCGGTTCCGCCACGCCGTAGCGCTCCCGGTACTCGGCGACGCGGCGCAGTTCTGCGGACCGGGATTGTTTTTCTTCGAGAAACTCGACGAGATGGTCGAGGTTGATGATGCTCAGGACTGCGAGGCCGAACTCGCGGGAGACCTCCTGCACGGCGGAAAGCGTCCCGTGCCCCCTCTCCCCGCGGTCCAGGGCGATGGCAAACGCGTGGGGCTTCGCTCCTTCGTCGCGAATGATGCGCACCGATTCGCGGGTGGCGGTGCCCGCGGAGACGACATCGTCCACGATGAGCACCCGGCCCCGCGGGCGGGCGCCGACAATGAGTCCTCCTTCGCCGTGGTCCTTCGTTTCCTTGCGGTTGAAGCACCAGGGCACGTCGCGCCCGGTGCGCCGGCTCAGCTCGACGGCCACCGAGGTCGCGAGCGGGATGCCCTTGTAGGCGGGACCGTACACGGTGTCGAAGTCGATGCCCGCGTGCTGGATCGCGTCCACGTAGAAGCCGGCGAGACGGCGCAGGCGCTCGCCGGTGTCGAAGCGGCCGCAGTCGAAGAAGTAGGGGCTCTCCCGACCGGACTTCAGCACGAATCGGCCGAAGCGCAGCACGTCGCAGCCGAGGGCGAAATCGATGAAGTCGCGCTGGAACGCTTCCACCCGCTCCGTGCTCCGCCCGCTAGCGGCCTTGCCCAGTCGTCTCGACCGGCGGGGTCAATGCGAACGCGGTCGTGAACGGGGTCAATTGGCTGCTTGTCGATCGCCCGCCGTCACTGCGCCTCGCCCGCTAGTACCCCGCGAAGCTGCGCAGGGGGGCGACCACGAGGATCTGGGCGAGCTGGAGCACGATCAGCACCGGAATCGGTGAAAGGTCGAATCCCGACATCGGGGGCAGGATGCGCCGGGCGCGCTCGAGCAGCGGTTCGGTGAGGCTGCCGACCAGGCTGTTGATGGGGTTACGCCCCCCCGGGTTCACCCAGCTCATGACGACCCGGATCACGATCGCCCAGAAGAACACGTTGAGCATGAGGCGCACGATGTCGGCGGCGGCGAGGATCAGCATCGTGGCCAGCGCCGGCATCTGGCCGTAGATGCCGGTCACGAGCACGATCTTGAGGACCCCGAGGACGAGCATCAGTACCAGCGAGGCGGTGTCGATGCCGCGTACGCCGGGGAGCACCTGGCGGAGCGGTTGGAGCGGCGCCCGCGTCGCCCGGACCACGAACTGGGAGATCGGGTTATAGAAGTCGGCGCGCATGAGCTGCAGGAGGAAGCGCAGCATCACGACGAAAATGTAGAGGTCGAACAGCGTCCGAATCAGGAAGGTCGAGGCGTCGTTGAAGGGAGAGGCGCCCATCTACCCGCTACCGAAGGCCCGCCCCAGCTCGACGGAGCGGTCACGGGCCGCGCGCAGCGCCTCGGCAAAGAGGCGGTCCACGCCCCCCTCCGAGAGCCTCTGGAGCGCCTGCTCGGTGGTCCCGCCCGCGGACGTCACCCTTTCGCGCAGGACTCCGGGAGCCTCTCCGCTCGCCAGCGCCACCCTCGCCGCACCGAGCGCGGTCTGAAGGGTGAGCGCTTTCGCGGTCTCCCGATCGAGTCCGAGTGCGACTCCGTTTCGTTCCATGAGCTCCATGAGGAGGAAGAAGTAGGCGGGGCCGGAGCCCGACAGGGCGGTGACCGCGTCGAGCAACCCCTCGTCCTCGACCCAGACCGTGATGCCGACCGCGGAGAGAATCGTTTCGGCCCGGCGGCGGCCCTCGTCCCCTACGTGCTCGTTGGCGTAGAGCGCGGTGGCGCCTTCTCCCACCAGGGCCGGAGTGTTGGGCATGGTCCGCACGATCGCGGCATCCCTTCCCAGCCACTCGTGGATGTTGCGGATCTGCACCCCGGCCGCGATGGAGATGACGAGGGGAGCGTTTTCCGCGCAGGCGTCGGCGATGGACCGGGTCGCCTCCTCCATCTGCTGCGGCTTGACCGCGAGCACCACGACGCTCGCGCGGCTCGCGGCGTGCGCGTTGTCGGCGCTCGTGTGCACGCCGAAGCGTTCTCCGATCTCCGCGATCTTCGCCTCGACGCTGTCGGTGGCGCAGATCGTTGCGGGCGCCGCGCCCTTGGCCACCAGCCCTCCGATCAGACTGGAGGCCATGTTGCCGCTGCCGATGAAGGCGATGTCGTGCTGGTCGGGCATCAGGGAGAGTCCGGTGCAGTGTCGGGGCAGAGCGGTGCGGCGGATTATCGGCAATTCGCGGGCGTTTTTCCCGATACGCGCTCACGCGTGCGCACGCTTCCTCCGCTCGGCTCCCCACGCAGAGCGGCCCCTCGTGCCGCGGGGAAGTCCCCGGGGGCGCCGTTGGTATCTCGTGGAATCTCGAACGTCGAGGCATCGTCGCCTTGGATGCGGCTTCGGCGCCGTGCTCGAACGCGGGCACGCGCGATCGAAGTCTGCCCGCCCGACCCTCTCTGCAACGGGATCATCGGGTGGTGTTCCGGGGACCGAAGATCGCGGTGCCGATGCGCACCATGGTGGCGCCCTCCGCGATCGCGGCCTCCAGGTCATCGGTCATGCCGATGGAGAGCGTGTCGAGGTCGAACCCGTCCGTCTTCAACGTGTCGAGGAGCTCGCGCATCCGCCGGAAGGGGCGGCGCTGCGCCTCGAAGTCGCGCTCGGGACGGGGAATCGCCATCAGTCCCCGCAGGCGCAGCCTCGGCAGGGCGGCAATCCGGCGCGCGAGATCGGGGACGGCGTCGGGAAGGACTCCGGACTTCGACTCTTGCGCGCTGATGTTGACCTGGATGCACACATTGAGAGGGGGGGCGCCGGCCGGGCGGTGCTCGTCGAGGCGCACCGCGATGCGTTCGCGCTCGATGCTCTGCACCCAGTCGAAGCGCGCCGCGATGTCGCGGGTCTTGTTGGACTGGACGTGACCGATGAAGTGCCAGGTCATCGGAAGCTCCGACAGGGGATCGAGCTTGCCGAGCGCGTCCTGGAGCTGGTTCTCGCCGAACTCCCGTTGACCTGCCTCGAAAGCCTCCCGTACCGCTTCCGCGCTTTTGGTCTTGCTCACCGCGAGGAGTCGCACGCTGCCCTCGGTGCGGCCCCAACGGCGCTCGAAATCGCCGATGCGGCTCCGCAGGGTGCCGAGTCGACTCGCGATCGTCGTCATCGTGCTGCCGGTGTCGAAAGCGATGAGTTGCCGATCAGAAGATTGCCCGGCCGCGTCCGGCGATGAGCGCGGTCCAGCGGGAGCTATGGGGAGCCGGGGGCGACTCCGCGGCGCCTCCTTCCCAGAGGTCGCGCGCGAAGCGAAGCGCCGCCTCCCGCCCGCAGTAGTAGCCGGGAACCCGGCCCACGTGCCGATAGCCGAGGCGGCGATAGAACGCGCATCCACCCTGGTTGGTCTCCCTCACTTCCAGGTGGATCACCGATATCCCCGCGACCTGAGCGGAGCGCTCCAGCCAGCGCAGCATCTCCCGGCCCACCCCGCGACGCTGGCAGGAGCGAGCGACCGCGAGCAGATCGAGGTGAGCTTCCTCGGTGCCGAAGCGCATGATCGCGAAGCCCGCCAGCTCCCCGGCGACGCGAGCGGTGATGACCGTCGACTCCGCCCGGCACACATGGCGCAGCACCCGCGGCGCCTGCCAGCTCCAGGGCAGCGCGTACTCGATGAGATCGCGCGACATGCGTGCAATGGCCGGCGCATCGGACGGCCTGGCGAGCTCTATGCGGGCCGGATCCTTCATGCGGTGCGTGCTCGTGCCAAGGACCGGATTCGACTCTTTCCCGCTCGCGGCCGAGGTGACCGCAGGCAGTGTAGCACCCGCGCTTCCGGGCGCTTCCCCGAGCCGGACGCGGTCGCTTTCACTCCTTCGGCCAGACCACCCGGTGCGCGTCGAACACCGGTCCGTCCACGCACACCCGCTTCATCGCGGGTCCGGACGGCGTGCGGATGCCCACCGTGCAGCCCGCGCATCCGCCCACCCCGCACGCCATGTACTCCTCCAGGCAGGCCTGTGCGGGCAGGGAGTGGTCTTCGGCCAGCGCGGTGGCCGCCCGCAGCATGGGCAGCGGGCCGCAGGCGTAGACCGCAACCTGTTTCCGCTCCACGGGGGAGATTTCTTCGAGCCACTCCCGGGCGAGGTCCGTGACGTGACCCGGGTAGCAGCCTTCGTAGCCGGCGCCGCTCGCGAGTCGACTCTGTATTCCGAGGTTCTCGAACGCACTCATCGCCGCGCGCGTGCGTTCCGGCATGCCCTCTCCCGTCCGCGCACAGGTTTCGAAAGGAAAGGGGAGCTCCGAGCCGAAGAGAACGAGGGGCGCCAGATCCGGGCGCGTTTCGAGCCAGTGGCGGGCGAGGAAGACGATGGGGGGAATGCCCACCCCGCCCCCGATGAGCAGCGGACGGCTGCACCCGACCTGCGCTTCGAAATGGTTGCCGATCGGTCCGAGCAGACTCAGGCACGCGCCGGGCTCCTTCCGCGCGAGCAGTCGGGTTCCGGCGCCCACCTCCTTGAAGAGCACCTCGATCCAGCCCGCCCGACGCTCGGCCCACATGATGGACATCGGCCGCCGCATCGGAAGGCCGGCGTCGCACCGGATGTGCACGAAGGCGCCGGGAAGCGCGGCTTCTGCAATCCGTGGAGCGTGCAGCCTGAGGCGATGCTGGGCCCCGGCGAATCGCTCGTGCTCCAGGACTTCGGCGTCTTCCAGCAGGATGCTCCCCCGATGCGGAGTCCGGGTCGGAAGTTCTCGTCGCGCACGCTGGGCGAACCAGTCCTCGAGGATCACCTGGGCCGCCACCGCATCGTCCTCCTCCCCGGCGCGGCCCTCTCGCGCGAGACGCTCGCGCGCCTCCCGGGTGGAGAGCCGTTCGTCCACGAAATGGACCGGAACGCCGAAACGTGCCTTCAGCTCGTTGCGGAATCGCCGCGCGAGGCGGGTGGTGTCCTGTTCGGTGCCGTCCATGTTGAGTGGCAGACCGACCACCATCGCCTGCGGCTCCCAGCTCTCGACGAGGCGGACGAGCGCCGGCCAGTCCGGCTCCGACTTGCGTGTGGGCAGCGTGGCCAGCGGAGTCGCGGTGCCGGTCAGCGTCTGACCCACCGCAACCCCGATGTGCCGGTGCCCGGGATCGAAAGCGAGGAGGGTCTGCGGAGGGATGTCGCGCGCCGGCAACGCGCGGGTCACGCGTGGCCCACTTGACCGGAGAGCCGGTCCGGATCGACCCCGAGGAGCCGTGCCGCCGAGGCCCAACGCTCTTCGTAGGGCAGGTCGAAGAGGATCTTCCGGCTGATCGGCACGCTCAGCCAGGCGTTGTCCAGCACCTCCTGCTCGAGCTGTCCCGCCCCCCATCCCGCGTAGCCCAGCGCGATGAGCGACTGCTCGGGCCCTCGCCCTTCCGCAATCTCGGAGAGGATGTCGCGCGAGGTGGCGATGCCGATCTCGTCGCTGACCCTGAGCGTCGAGTCCCACTCGCCGGCGGGCTGGTGGAGCACGAAACCGCGCTCCCGGCACACGGGGCCGCCCTGCAGCACCGCCATGTCGTTCACGGCGTCGTTGTTGGCCGGGATCGACATCTGCCCGAGCACGTCCGCAAGCTTCAGATCGGTGGGCCGGTTGATGACGATCCCCATCGCTCCCTCTTCGCTGTGCGCACACATGTACGTCACCGTCCGGTAGAAGTTCGGATCCGCCAAGGACGGCATGGCGATGAGGAACTGATTGGTCAGATTCATGACGGCAATTATCTGTAAAGGTGCGGGTCGAGGCCAGTCCGGGGCCTGCGTCAGCGGCTGTTGAAGCGGTTGCCGGAGGAGAACTGCCAGGTGCGCTCGATGTGGAGGATGTCGACTTCGGCGCGAATGGAGGGCGGGAACTCGTCGAAAGGGGCGGCGAGCTCGACGATGCGCACTGCCGCTTCGTCGAGCACTTTCTCACCGGATGAGCGCCGCAGGAGGATGTCCGCCACCGTGCCGTCGGCGTTCAGGGCGACATCGAGCGACAGGCTGCCGGAGAGGCCGAGCCGGCGTGCCTCCTGCGGGTAGTTCAGGTTCCCGATGCGCTCCACTTTCTCGCGCCACGCCTCCATGTAGGCGGCGTAGGCGTGCTCGCGGGTGCGCGCGGTGACCCATTTGTGTTTGGGCCGGGCTTCGAACGCTTTCAGCCGCTGGTCGATCTTCGCTTTCAAGTCTTCCATGACGCGGGCTCTCGCATCCGCACCGGTCGAGACCTCGGGTCGTGGTTCGGCCATGTCCTCGACCGCTGCGGAACCCGTTGCCTGCGATGGCCTGGGTTCCTCGCGCAAGCGCGCTTCCATCGCGGGTCCCGCCGGCTGGTCGAGGATCCGGTGCTCCCGCGGCACCAGCGTCTGAGCCAGCGGAGCGGCGGGCGGCAGTGGCAGAGAGTCCGGGTCCGTCTTCGCCCCGGCGGGCGTTGGGGCCGAAGCGTGAGGTTGAGCCGGAGTCGTTCGAGCCTCCAGAGTCGCCCGAAGCGCCCCCATCGAATCGGCCGGCGGCGCGGGGGGCGCTTCGGGGTGGGCGTCGGCGCCATGCTGATCGGCCTCGGCGACGAACTGCGCCTCCTGGGGCGGGGTGGGGCTCGGCCGGTGCACGAGCAGCACGTCGAGACTGCGCTGCTCCCGGCGCTCGCGTTCCTGCGGTACGAAGCTCACCCCGAGAATGACGAGCACGTGGATCGCCACCGCCATGAAGGCGGTCAACCCGAGCCGGTCCGCGGCGTTGACCACGGGAGGATGGGAGATCGATCGTCCGGGGACCGGAAATGCCACCTTGAGAGCTCGGAACATCTCGACCCCGTCCGGGCCCAAGACCCCGATTGCCTATCCGAGCCTTTCCGCCACTCGGGATGCTATCGCATCCATGAGCCTGCCCGCGATGTCGATGTCGCAGGCGGCCTCGATTTCCCGGATGCAGGTGGGGCTGGTTACGTTGACCTCGGTGAGGTAATCCCCGATCACGTCGAGGCCCACAAAGATGAGTCCCTTCTCCCGCACCACCGGTCCGACCTGACGCGCGATGCGGCGCTCGCGCTCGCCGAGCTCGAAGGGCACCCCGCGCGCTCCCGCGGCGAGGTTGCCGCGCGCATCGTCGTCTGCCGGCACCCGGGCGAGGCCGTAGGGCATCGGCTCGCCCTCGACGAGCAGTACCCGCTTGTCGCCGTCGACGATGTCGGGGATGTAGCGCTGCGCCATCGCAAAGCGCTCGCCGTTGTCGGTGAGCGTTTCGAAGATGACGTTGGTGTTGGGCTCGCCCGCCTTCACCCGAAAGATGGACGTGCCGCCCATGCCGTCCAGGGGCTTGACGATGATGTCTTCGTGTTCGGCAATGAAATCGTGCAACAGGGCCTGGGAGCGGGTGACCAGAGTCGGCGGGCAACAGGGCGCGAACCATGCGGTGTACATCTTCTCATTGGCATCGCGCAGGCTCTGCGCCTTGTTCACCACCAGCGTACCCGACGCTTCCGCCCGCTCCAGGATGTAGGTGGCGTACACGTACTCCATGTCGAAAGGCGGGTCCTTGCGCATCAGCACCACATCGAGCTCCCCGAGGGCGCGGGTGCGCGGCGCGTCGAGCTCGAACCAGCGCTCGGGGTCATTGGCCACCCGCAGGCCCCGCATGTGCGCGCGGCTCTCGCCGTCCCTGACGAAGAGATCGCCCATCCGCATGTACTGGAGGGTCCAGCCACGCCGCTGCGCCGCCAGCAGCATCGCCAGCGTGCTGTCCTTTTTGAAGCTGATGGACTCGATGGGGTCCATCACCACGCCAATCTGAACACTCATGGAATGCGATACCTGCAGGAGGGGAATGGCCTATAGCCTAACCCGGCGCGGCCGGAACGATGCTCGTGGATTCGCACTCTCGCGGATCTTCCGGCTCTGTTGCCAGGTTCGGGCCGGACGCTGAACGCTCGTTGCGGTCTGGCGCGAGGAGTTGCCGCATGAACGGCTTCAGAGGACATCACTTCCGAGGTGAGATGGTGCTCTTTCCACACACGTCGAAAGCGCCCGGGGCAGAGACGGTGCGCGATCTCTTCATCGGTGACGCTAGCGGGCATCTTGCCCGCGGCAAACTGCACTCATCCCATTGATTTGACAACGATTTTATCCGTTTTTCAAACACGGATACTGGACTTCCTACTTGGTGTTCTTGCGGTCCCGAACGGGTGACGGTCGAGCTTCCGCGACTATGCGGCAAAGCGAACCCACACGCCACACGCGGTCATGGCGGCGGCGCTTGCGCAGACTATCAGGAGCAAGGTCGAGGCCGCCTACGCGCGCGGGATCCGGCGCTCCTCGCGCTCGACGAGGAGCCTGACCACGGTTTCCCCGCCGCGCCCTGGGTTGCGCACCGCGACCAGGCGGCCATCGGCCGCGGGCTCGTCGGGATCGGCCCAGACGTAGTCGCACTACGACGCCAACCGGGATGAAGACTGGCTCGGCCATCGTTTCGGCCTGGGCGGCGGGGACGCCAGCGTCCTTCGACCGCCGCGCGAAGCGAAGCGTGTTGACTGCCGTGGTGGCCATGGGATGCGTCCGGCGCTGAACGCGACAATACTGCGCGAGAATTGTCTGCCCGGCGGAACCGCCAGCGCCGTGGACTGGCGGTTCAGGGCTGCGCCGGAGCCTCGTGCGGTCAGGAAATGATCCCGTTCTCGGATTTTGGAACATCTTCCTCTCGGCCGGAGTGGATGCCGCGCAGGTATAATCTGTTGCACCTAGAGGAGTAGCCGCTGGCGGGGCAGTGGTGGGCGGAGGACGATTCAGCGACGAGAGGACCGAGTTCACATGACGCGTGAAGTCTTCATTTTTGGGACATGCCACAAATTGCAGTGCGGCGCCGCCGAGTGCGGAGTCGACAAGATTTCTCTCCTGGAACGGGAAATTCGGCGCAACGTGTCCGAATACGATATTAGGCGAATTGCGGAGGAAATGTCCGACGATGGGCTGCGAGAGAAGAGAGCCGGTGACCAGGAGCCCGAAACTGTATGCCAGCGTATTGCCGGAGACGACGTCCCGGTCCAGTTCGTCGATCTTGGCGTGAAGGAAAGAGCCTGCTTGTCGCTCTCGGGCAACAACATCGACGCCTTCATGCTCAAAGACTTCTTCCACGGCACCGGCGAGAGCGAGCCGGCCGAGGTTCGCGACGCACTCAACAAGCTTTGCGACGAGGTGCGGGAACGTGTCTGGGTGGCGCGTGTTCTTTCCCGCGACGAGTGGCCCGTACTTTTCGTGTGCGGCGCCTGTCACGCAGATTCTGTCAATGCGTTGTTCAACTGCATCGGCAAGCGCATCGGGGTTCAGGCAACGGTCATATGTCGGGACTTCGATCCCGACGCCGTTCCTCAATAGACTGCGAGATGCCGCTCGCCATTTTCACTCGTACCTCGGGAGCCTTACTTCGCGATTCGCGCAGGCGAACGATCGAGTAGGGCCCTGTTTTCGGGAACGCCGATGAGAATTTACATGCCCACCACTGAAAGAAATGCACTTCTTGAGATGCAGAAGACTTTTCAAAAGGTGCTGCATGACGACAACGCGAGCGTTGCGGAACGGCAAATTGCTAGCGAGCAAGTAGCGCGCCTCTCAGGTCTCTTGGTGAGTCCACTGTTACCATCAGGCATTATCCGGAATGTCTTGATGCTGGGGTTTGTTACTCTCGGATTTCTCGCGTTCCTCACCCCCTACGAGTGGCTGTTTTGGTCCTTCTTCATCGCTCTCGCATTTTCTCCAAGGATTATGGGAGAGGTTATCCACGGAACTTCGCGTCTGGCTTCCCGTCGGTGAGCCGCGCGGTGCGCCAGTCAGCCGCGGCGTAGGTCCCACAGGACCGATGATGACGCCGGATCGCCGCCACCGGGTTGGGTGCGTTGCGACCGGGCATCGGAAGCGGTGCCGGGTCACGCCACCGCCGTCGCCGAGTCAACCCGCTTCGCGGGTCCTCCGCTGGCGCTACGGCCCTGGCGGGTGACACGGCGACGGCGGCGGCGAAGAGGTTGGCCATGGCCGGAAGCGAGGTTCCGGCCATTGATGGCTCGGCAGGCCAGGGAGCCGTGGACGGAGCGGTCGTTGTGGTCCCTTCCGACCGGCGCGGACCGTTTGCGAAGGCCGTGGCCGGTGCGACCCGCCGCCGGCGTACTTGTGAACGCGGCGAGAGCTCGGATGCGGCTCGGCGGCGGAAGCGGCCTCCAGGCCAGCCGCCGGCGGCTTTACTCGCGGCCTTCGAGCCATCGCTGCATTTCGTCGATCTCGTCCACGCACTGGACGATGACGCTTCCGGCTGCGGGGGGGACTTCGTCCTCAAGGGCGCCGAGGCGGACGCTGATGTCGATGCAACGTTTGATGGCTCTCTCGATGGTTTGCGGCTGCGGGTCCATGTCGCTTGTGCTCCGTGGTGGCGTCGGTGGGGAGCGGTGGCGCCTCCCTCCGGGACGCCATCCGCCGCTCCGCTTCCGGCCAGCCTCTTCCTCCCGCCGGCGCGGGACGCACGACCGGCGCTCATCGCGATCGGCTCCCGTGACGGAGGCCGGCCGGCGGCGGCCACGGAGCCCGCCGCGTCGATGTCCTTGGTGCGAAGGAGGTGCGGAGCGGGTTCGTCGGCATCGCGGCCACGCATCGCAGCTCGGCGGGCCGGCGCTGGCGGCGCTGGATGGTGGCGGTGCGGGCAGACGGTCCCGGCCGCGCGACGCGGGTGGTGTGGATGGCCGCCGGGAGCGGCCGGAGCGTTCCGCGCGGTGGCGGTGTTCATCGGACGCGCGGTCCGAGGCGCAGCGCCCCGTCACTACCGGCCGGCGGCCGGAAGCGGCCGAAGGCGCCTTTCGCGGCCTGTCGCCCGGTGGGGCGATGCGGTAGTGACGGGGCGCCAAATCGGCCTTCGGGCCAGTCGCGCCAAGGGTCGTGCTAAGAAGATCTTTGATGCCCGCGTGATGATGCGGTGGTATGGTGCGCCGCACACATCGGTCGCCACAGGCGACGTGGCCGGGACGAAGAGCCCGGCGTGTGAAAGCAGCGATTAGAGCTGCGCGAGTGCCGTGCTGCAACGCAGCAGCGTAGGCGGTCGACGACGCATCGCAGGGCACCGTACGCCACATTCGCGGTAGCGCGCGGACGGAGGCGTACCACCGACGGCCAGGAGGGCCGCCAAGGCGCGGGAGGGACCCCGCGCCTGCCGGGCAAGAGGTCCGGCGTGGCGGGAACCAGGTCGTGGCGCGACGTGTCGTGCGGGACTAAATAGCTGAGCGGAAATGTAGATCAGTAGGAGATTCGGGCGGCATTCGACGATCATTGCAGTTACCAGACTGAACGATGAACGTCGAGGAGGCCGCCCGAATGAATCACAGTGTACTGGAGATGAGTCGAGGGGTAA
>CAYQVB010000159.1:0-30811 GCA_964420925.1 uncultured Ectothiorhodospiraceae bacterium
CCACGACCGGGGTGCACGCGATGCCGTAGCCGGCGATCGCGTCTCGCGCCTCGGCGACGAGCGTCGAGACAACCGTCGCCTGTGTGATCGCGGCGATCGCGGTGGTGTTCGCGCCCAATCATGGAGCATGTCGGCGTAAACGCCGTTGACCGGGCATAATCGCCGCATTCATAGTGCTGTGCCGTGGAGGACGCGTCATGGTCGCCGGAACTACCTTCAGATACCGCTTCAAGGTGAACGAAAGGGTCGTGCATTGCGGCTTCACGACGGACTTGGCGCGCCGCGAGCGAGAACATCGGCGCCGGTGGCCGACGGGTCGCATTGAACAGGTGGGTGGGCCGACTACACGCGAAGAAGCGTGGAAGTGGGAGAGGCAGCAGGCCGAGCAGCGTTTCAGCTCCGCTTCCTGATGGATTCCCATGACCCGTCCGCGGGACACGCGGGCACGGCGCGGACCGACCCCCGCAATCATGTCGTGGTGACCGGTGCCGGGTTCACCCGCGCCCTGGTTCCCGGTGCGCCGCTGCTCGTCGATGATTTCAACAACGATGTCCTGGAAGACCGGGTTCGAGGTCTGCCCAACGCGAGCCGCTTGCTGGAGTGGGAACGAAGCTTGCATCCGAGCGGGCACATTGACATCGAGCGCTTGATGACGCGTCTCGACTCCTTGATGCCTTACGACTACGCCGAGAACGCGGGCAACGCGGCGAACGAGTACGGGTTTCTCCTGTCGGAACTGAAGAGAGCGTTCCTCGACCGGCTCCATGAAGCCCGGAAGGGGAAAATTCATCGCGACGAACTGAAGCGGTTCGGGAAGTACTGCGTAGCCAACAAATGCTGCTGCATCACTTTCAACTATGACGATTTTCTCGACGAGGCGCTGGCGCAGACCAACAGTTGGAGCCCGGATCGAGGGTACGGGTTCTTCTGCCAGTCGTCACAGGAAGTCGTCGCCAGTGTCGAAGCACAGATGACGACCTCGATGCTCCTGCTGCTGAAGCTCCACGGATCGATCAACTGGCGTCCAAAACTGGGTTATGCGAGTCCGGTCGCGATCGACAGCATCATGCACCATCAGGAGTGGTTCGACTTCAGTCCGGACGATCCGCAGGGCAGCGATCACCTGGAACCCGAACCCGTGATGGTCCCGCCGGTTCTGTCGAAGTCCAGCCTCGTCGAACAACCGGTCCTTCGGCTTGTCTGGTCGCGCGCGTTCGCCAGCCTGGAGACGGCTCACGAAGTCACGTTCATCGGCTATTCGTTCCCGACGACGGATATGGCTGCGCGGACGTTGTTCACCGAAGCGCTGAAGGACCTTCCGAGGGAGGACATCACTGTCGTGAACCTGAGCCGCGATGATTCAGAGGCCGAAAGCATGCGGGAGAGATACCGATCCGTGTTCGGCGATATCCCCGACGGACAGTTTCATTTCGACGGCGCTCTTGAATGGATAAGAGGTCTGTCGTCATAGCGCGGCGCGCCGAGACAGGAGCGGTTCGGTGGGGAGGGGCCCACGAAGGCGTACCCGCAATCTCGTGTAGTTGGCAACGCAGGGCGATCAGCGGGCATCGGGCCCGGACTCGGCCGTATGCGTCAGGGGCGGGACATAGTCGCCGAAGCGATCCAGGGGCGTTTGGACGGAGCGGGCGTACTGGTGCAGCCCACGCTCCCGTCGACTCGAATAGGGAAACCGTGACGGTGTTGACCCCGCGATCGATCGTCGGCGCCATCAGCGCGGGGTATGGGCTCGCAGCACACCACACCGATTGTTGACCGAACGAAGGGGACGGGGATTCTGGCCGGGCACGACCAAGTTCAAGACTCCGCGCCGAGCATGGAGCGTTACTCCCGGCTCGCACCCCTGGCTGTCGACACTGAAATGCTCCTGGCGCTTCAGGCACGACGGTTTTTCTCGCCCATGTTCCAGTTTGAGAGGCGCAAGCCCCCGCCAGGGCAAGCCCTGACACCGGCGTCGGGTGGGGTGCGCCACGGCCCGCGTGGGGGGGGCGACGGTGCGAAGGCGCGCCCTGGAGGAGCCTATCAGCGGCCCTTGCCGACCAGTCCAGCGTTCGCCGGAGGCGGCGGATCGTCGTCCCAGAAGAGCTCCCCCGGAAGCACCATGCCCTTTACGTGGCTGCCGTCCGCGAGCACGGCGCGGAAGACGTTGGCCGAGCCCGAGGGAGACGCGATCGCCGCGGCGCTCCCGAAGGCCGCGGTGCGCAAGCAGCACATGCGGGCGCTGCCCCACGCAGAGGTCGGGGCGGCGCTTGAGCGCGTGAAGGGCTCCGGCGCGTATCTCGGCACCAGGCTGGTGTTCGAGTTCCTGGTGCTCACCGCCGCGAGATCGGGCGAGGTGCGCAACGCCCGGTGGACGGAGATCGACCGGGACGGGGCGGTGTGGACGGTCCCGGCCGAGCGCATGAAGGCGGGCCGCGCGCACCGGGTGCCGCTTTCGCCCCGGGCGCTCGCGGTGCTCGACGGCGCGGCGGAGCTCTGCGACGGACAGGGACTCGTGTTCCCCTCGCCCACCGGGCAGGTGCTGAACCACGCGGCCCTAACCGACCTGCTGCACGGCCTCGGCATCGACGCCGTCGCGCACGGGTTTCGTTCGGGGGTACGGAGACCCTTTGCGGGCGCCTCACTTGGTGCCGTAGAGGCGGTCTCCCGCATCCCCGAGGCCGGGGACGATGTAGCCGTGATCGTCGAGGCGCTCGTCGATCGCGGCAGTGAACACCGGCACGTCGGGGTGGGCGGCGCCGAAGGATGCGATACCTTCGGGCGCCGCGAGCAGGCACACCATCTTGATGTCGTTGGCGCCCACCTCCTTGATGCGCTCGACCGCGGCGATGGCGGAGTTCGCCGTCGCCAGCATCGGGTCGAGCATGATGACCGGGCGTTCGTCCAGACCGTCCGGCACCTTGAAGTAGTACTCCACCGCGACGAGGGTCTCCGGGTCACGGTAGAGCCCGATGTGACCGACTCGCGCCGAGGGCACCAGTTCCAGCATCCCTTCCAGCAGACCGTCGCCCGCGCGCAGGATCGATATCAGCGCGAGCTTCTTTCCCGAGAGAAACGCGGATCGCGTCTCGGCGAGGGGGGTCTCTATGGTCCGGACTTCCAGAGCCAGCTCCCGCATCACCTCGTAGCCGAGCAGGAGTGAGATCTCCCGCAACAGCTCCCGGAATCGGTTGGATGGGGTTTCCCGGCGGCGCATCAGGGAGAGCTTGTGCTGCACCAGGGGGTGGTCGATGACGGTGACGTCGTTCATGGCATCTCGGGCTCCGGTAGAGTTCGGGATCAGAACACGGTGCCGTCCGACACGATGCGGATCGGCGGGCCGCCTCCCTGGCGGGCGCGCTGCGCAAGCCGGCGTCCGGCGGCCCAGGTCCCGCCTTCGAGCACGCTCGCCAGTGGCATGCTCTCATCATCCGCGCCGAGTTCCTCACGGACAAGGGGGGCGAGCCGATCCAGGAGCGCCAAGGTGAGCGCCCGCCATTCGACGACGATTTCGGCTTCCGGCGGGTAATCGGTATCGAGCATCGCGGAGTCGCGTGGTGCGAGCACCCCACCGTCGATGAAGAGGCCACCGTTTCGATACTCCGCGAGGCCGGTCAGTTCTTCGAGGCCCTCGACGGGATGGCCGGCGCCGGCGAGCGTTTCCGCGAGGGAGTAGGTGAGCCACTGCGAGAGCTTGTGAAAGGGGATGAGAGCGTTCGAGGCGTCGTCGCGCACGATGGCGCGGTGGCGCCAGACATCTCCGAGGTTCGTCCCCCCGAGGTCGATGCGGCCCGGCCAGATCGGGGCGAAGGTCTCGAGCAGCGTCCCCAGCACCTCGGGCGCACCGAGCGGCCGGGTCCGGGCTCGAGTCCGAAAGTGGTCGAAGAGCCCCCCCACGCGCGGAGGGTCGCCGAAGAGATCCGAATGCGCGGCAAGCGCCTCGCCGAGCGCGCGCAGGAGGCCCGCTCGTCCCTCGAGTCCCGCCAGGGGGTTCGCCGCGCTCGCCTGGAAGCCCGCGGCGAGACGGGCGGCGTCGAAGGTCCGGAGGGCACCGGCATCCGCCCGCAGCGGACGGGCGGGATCCGAGGAGAATCCGCCGGCCGCGAAGAGCGCGAAGCTCGCGACCGCCAACCCTTCGGAGCGCGCGTACTCCGCCCCCGTTGTCCGTTCCCGGTAGCGCCACGCGTCGCCGGCGCCGGCGTCGAGGAGCACGCTCGTCAGCACCAGGTCGAAAGCGGCGCGGGCGCGCTCGTCCGGGTCCATGCCGGCGGCAAGACGGCCCCACCGGTCAATGCCTCCGGCGCCGAAGTGCCGCCATCGGCTGTGCGCCGGGACCGAGAGGCTCGGATAGCGCTCCCGGGTGATTCGGGCCACGAGGCGGGCGACGTCGCAGAGCCGGTCGGTGCATACATCGAAGTGGGCCAGCACTCCGCGTTCGCCCCGCGCGAGAAGCTCGTGGCAGCGCGTTCGAATCTCGGATGGGTGGCGCAGCCGCGCGACGACCCGGGCGAGGGCCCTTGCGTCGCCTCCGGAATGTGGAGCGCGGTCCTGCAGCCCCCGTGTGCTAATCGTGCAGTCCCCGCCCTTTGGGGGAGGAGAGATCGCCGCCGGATACGGGTTGGTCACTGAAGTAGCCCGCCGCCTTCTTGGCGTCGATCTCCACGCTCGCATCGTCCGGGATCAGCTCCCTCGGTATGGGCACCCGTTCGACGATGTCGATCCCCTGCCGCGTGAGCGAGTCGTGCTTCATGTTGCTCATCGACACGAAGCGGTCAATGCGCCGAACCCCCAGCCAGTGCAGCACGTCCGGCATCAGCTCCTGAAAGCGCATGTCCTGAACGCCGGCCACGCACTCGGTGCGCTCGAAGTAGGTCTCGGCGCGGTCGCCGCCCGGCTGGCGCTTGCGGGCGTTGTAGACGAGGAACTTGGTGACCTCCCCGAGGGCGCGTCCCTCCTTGCGGTTGTAGACGATCACCCCGCAGTCGCCGGCCTGCGCGGCCTCGATACAGACCTCGATGCCGTGGGCGAGATAGGGGCGGCAGGTGCAGATGTCGGAGCCGAACACGTCCGAGCCGTTGCACTCGTCGTGGACGCGGCACGCGACGCGACGATCCGGATCGACGATCGCGGCCGGGTCGCCGAAGAGGTAGACGGTGATGCCCCCGATCGGGGGAAGGAAGAGCTGGAGGTCGCTGCGGGTCACCAGTTCGGCGAACATCCCCCCCGATTGCTCGAAGAGCGAGCGCCTGAGCTCGCTCTCGGTCACTCCGAAGCGCTCCGCGATGCCGGGGAGGTACCAGACCGGCTCGATGGCGGCCTTGGTTACGCGGACGTCGCCGTTGTGGGTGAGCACCTCGCCGTCCGGGCGCAGCCGCCCCGCGGCGATGGCCTGGTCGAACTCCGGCATCTTCACCCGCGCCTTGGTCACCGCGATGGTGGGACGGATGTCCCAGCCTTCCTCGAGCCGATCCGACCATGCTTCGCTCACCAGGTGGCCGTAAGGGTCGATGGAGACGATGCGATCCGGAGATGCCCACTGCGGGTGCGGCCCGATCGTCTCGGCCGGTGCGGTATCGGTGAGGTCCGGGACGTGAACCGGGTCGAGGGTCCCCGCCGCGATGGCGAGCGCGCGGTAGAGCGAGTAGGAGCCGGAATGCGCACCTATCGCGTTTCGCTCCGGAGTCAGCGTGCCCACCACCGGGCCGCGTTCTCCGGGGGTGGCCGCTCCCCACCGTACGCGCGCCGCGCGCTTGCGCTCGCCCGGGTGCGAGGTGAGCCGGATGTGCTTGACTCGCATGGGTTACCTCTTTTTCGCTGGCATTGAGGACCGCAACGTGCCGGTTCGATGGGGGCCGTTTCGATAGACCGCGATGGAACTCATTTCCTGTTCGGCTCCGGAGTTCTTGCCCCGCACGCTCCCGGAAACCGGAAAGCATACACGCCATTGTGCCGCGATGCGGGCTCCCCATCTGCGTTCCCCGACGCGGTGCGTGGCGTGAAGCGGCGGATATCCGGCGCGCAGACATGAGCTCGTCGCGGTGCCTCTTCTTGCGCAACCTGGCGCGTCGGCGCGTCGTCAGTGGTTTCCGGGAATCTGTATCGGCGGCGGGAGCAACGGCATTCGCACGCTTCCACCGGGATGTATAATGCGCGCCTTCCGCGCCCGTAGCTCAGTTGGATAGAGTACCTGGCTACGAACCAGGCGGTCGGGAGTTCGAATCTCTCCGGGCGCGCCATACAACAAACTGCTTTCTCGTTGCACGAGATCAAGTTGTCGGCCGCACGTCGCCAGGTGCGCGCATCCCGTCGCGACACGGCAGACAGACCTTCCGGTGCCGATCCGCGGTGTGCATCCTCCCGCCTACTCGGTGCCGGGAAGTTCGAACGTTTCGATATCGACGAGCGCAGCCACCGGGTTCCCGGCTGACGTGTCGCGGTCGACAGTGCAGTCCGATGAGCTGGCTCGTCACCCACGCAGGGTCATTCAGGTGCGCGAGCCGGAGACGGCGAGAGCTCCAACAGCGTGATCTCGTTTGCGGAGCCCAGGCGCATCGTGGGTCCCCAGGTTCCGGTGCCGGGGGAGACATGGAGCACCATCCCGTCGATATCGAAACGGCCCGCGACACGGGGGAAGATGCGTTTCACGATCCAGTTGAACGGCGTGATCTGGCCGTTGTGGGTATGTCCGCAGAGCATCAGGTCGATACCGGCGCGTGCAGCATCTTCGACCCCGTCGGGGCGGTGGTACATGAGGACCGTGAACGCGCTCGGGCAGTGGTCGCCGGCTCCGATCCGGCCGAGTTCGCGGATAATCTGGTCGCGGGTCTCCGCATCGTCGATGCCGATGAAGCGTAGCGCCCCCCGGTCGGCGTGCGCGTTGCGCAGCACCGTCACCCCCAGTGCCTCCAGCCGGGCGCAGACCGCATCGCTTCCGATGTACCGCTCGTGGTTGCCGATCACGAAGAAGGTGGGAGCATTCAGCGCGCCGATGGAGTCGGTCGCGTCGGCGGGAAGCCCCATGAGGTCGATCAAGTCGCCGGTGACGAGGATTGCATCGGGCTCCAGCGCGTTGACGAGGCGTACGATTCGGGGAAGGAAGCCCGGGCCTCGAGATCCGACGTGGATGTCGCTCACCTGAGCGAGGCGTACCGGGCGATCGAGTTTCGGCGAGGTGAGTTCGACCTTTCGGACGATGATTCGGTGTGCGTTCACGATGCTCCAGACCGCGAGTGGCCCGTAGAGGGCGGCGAGCAGCAGCGCCGCGCTTCCGGCCGGCAGTCCGATCAGGTGCAGCAAGTGGACCGGGACGACCACGCAGAGCAGCAGAAAGCCGAGCCCTACCCATAGATAAACGGCCCGCAGCAGCCACCGCGTAAGGGCATTGCGCCGGACCTGATGGACCAGCCATCCGGCCGCCGGCCCGACCAGCAGCACCAGCAGTTCGGACGTGCCCGGGTGCCACGCTGGCGACACCAACCACGCCGCCGCGAGTTGAGCGTAGCCGAAGATCAGGTAGTAGACGCTAACGACGACGAGCAGGCGGCGCATGCGAGGGATTCTCGGTGATCACTCGCGGATTGTGCCCGCTTCGGGTCGGGCATAGCATGTTCTCAACCGGGACCGCGGAGAGAACACGATGACCCCGGAGCAGGTTCTGAGCTATCCGGCACGCGTGCTGTCCCAGGCGCAGCGCGAGTCCTACTTCGAGCGAGGTTATGTTCTCGCCGAGCGTATCGTCCCGGCCCAATGGCTCGAGCGACTCCGGCAGGCCACGGCCGAGCTCGTCGAGCGAAGCCGTGCCCTGCCCGAATCGAACCCTGTTTTCGACCTGGAAGATGGCCACAGCGCCGAGACCCCGAGACTTCGTCGGGTCACCAACACGAACGAAGCCCATCCCACGTTCTGGGAGTACATCTCCCGGTCGCTGGTGGCGGACATCGCCGCCGATCTGGTCGGGCCGAACGTCAAGTTCCTGGACTCGAACTTCAACTTCAAGTGTGCGGGCGGGGGCACCGAGGTGCGGTGGCACCAGGACGCGCAATTCACCCCGCACACCAACTACAGCCAGGTCTCGATCGCCACGATGCTGGAGGAAGTCGGACCCGATCAGGCGCCGATGGCGGTAGTTCCCGGCAGCCACGCCGGCGAGCTGTACGATCTCTACGGTGAGGATGGCGTCTGGACCGGGACCATTTCCGAGCGTGATCTCGAGCGGATCGATATCGAAGGGGCGGTACGACTCACGGGTCCGGCCGGAACGATTCACGCCCACAACTGTCGAAGCGTCCACGGATCGGCGCGCAATGACTCGGATCGGGGACGGCCGCTGCTCATTACCACCTACATGGCGGCGGACTCGTTCGCGTATCGGCCGCATGCCCACCCCCACGAGCATCTGTACGCCCTCGTCCGGGGCGAGGCGACCCGGTGGGCTCACCTCGACCCCCGCCCCAATCTGATTCCGCCGGACTGGTCGAAAGGTCGTGGCTACCTGTCGCTCTTCACTTGGCAGCAGAGTGAGCGGGACGTGGCCGAGGGCCGCATGAGCCGGGATTCCTCATGAAGGCGGCCGGGCGCCCGTAGTCGAGAAGGGAATCGCCACGCTGCACGAGGACGCGAGCGGCTTGGACTCTCGTTCGAGCCGGCCGAGTCTGCTCACCTCAGGCCCGTACCGCTTCGGCCCTCTCCCCACGTCACGAGGAGAGGGCACAGGAAGCGGGCTGCAGACGCCGGATCCGCGGCTCAGAGCAGCGGCACGATCTCCTGCTCGAAGCGCTTCACCCAGCCATCGACCTGCTGACTGACGTAATCCCAGTCCGGCAGATGGGTGAATTGGGCGAGCTCCTCGTCGGTGTACACCAGGTGCGCGAGCTCCTCTGACGCACTGGCGTTCACGTTGACCGGCGGATTCCCGATGTGCTGAGACCACCAGGTCTGCACCTCCGCGCCGAGCGTGTAGTTGACGAAATCGAAGGCCGCGGTGGTGTTCTGGCCTTTCATCACGCACCAGCCTTCGGTCGCGAGGCTCGCCTGCAGGCCTGCCCCCGGCGCCTTGTTCAGGTGCACGATCGGGATCTTCCGCGCAAGCTGGACCCAGTTTCCGGAGGGACCGAAGGTGATCGATGTCTCCCCCGTCGACAGGGAGTTGATCATGTCGACCTCGGTCTTGAACACGCGTCCGATGTTGCCGGCCTTCGCGATTTCCTTCATGAACTCCCATCCGGGGTCGAGGTTGAACTCGTCCCCGCCGCGCGCCAAGGCCAGTCCCACCATCTGCATGTTGGTGTTGTACACCGGATCCGGCCAGCAGATCTGACCCTTGAGCTTCGGGCTGAGGAAGTCCTCGACACTCGTGATTTCGATGGGACAGAGATCGGGACGGTAGCCGAAGTACGAAACGGCGGTGTTGCGCGGAGTCGCGAACCACGTGCCCTCCTTGTCCTTGGTAATGAGCGCTTCCGGAACGTGGGCGAGGTTCGGCACCGCTTCCACCGTCAACGGCTCCGCCCAGCCCTCGCGGATCATGCCGAGCCACACCGGCGGCCAGCCCGCCACCAGGTCGTAGAGCATGCGGTCCGGCCATTGCGCCTTGATCTTCGGCAGGATCGCGGCCGAGCCGCCGGCGTGAAGTTCCCAGGTGACGTCGTACTTGCCCTGCCGCTCGACGAGCTGCTTCATGCCCTCCACGTAGGGGCCGCCCCATTCGACAATGGTCAGCTCCTCCATGGCGGCACGTGCGTCGTAGGCGCCCGGCCAGAACGTGGCGAGTCCGGTCGCGGCCGCGACCTGGGCGCCTCCGAGCAGAACCCCTCTTCTCGTGATATTGCGTGACATGGCGATTGCCCTCCACCCGTTGTAGTGGGCTTGCGAGTATACGCCGTTGTCTGGCCCGGATTTCTCACCAGCCTTCGTAGCGCGGGCGTCGAGACCGGTGGTCGCCGGCCCGGACGCCGAGTGCTTATACTGGCCCTCGATCCGGTGCGTCCGAGCGTGCGCCATTGGACGGACGAAGCTCATGAAGCTCACCCGCAGCGGCATATTGCTCCTCATACCCGCGGTGGCGGTGTTCGCCGCGCTGCTCGTGGGACCGATCGCGATCGTGTTCAACGAGAGCTTCAAGGAGTTCGTGCCCGGCCGCATCGGCTCGGCCACCGACGCCCCCTACACCTTGGCGAACTACTCCGAGCTGCTGGCGCCCGCCTACGGTGGATTCTTCCTCGGCACCTTCCAGCTCGGCCTGGTCGCGGCGGTGATCGCGCTGATCGTCGGTTTCCCGATCGCCTACTTCGTGGCCCGGATGCCCGCGGGCTGGCTGCGCAACCTGAGCGTTGGGTTCCTGATCTGCATGATGTTTCTGAGCGGGCTCGTTCGAGTCTACTCGCTGGAGCTGACATTCGGATCCGTGGGTGCATTGCGACCGGTGATCAGGTTCTTCGAGGTGTCGCCCCTCAGTCGCGACTACATCGAATGGCTGGTGGTCCTGGGGCTCCTGCATTTCATCGTTCCGATGGCGACCCTGACCCTGGTCGGCACCATCCAGAACGTCAACCCGCGGCTTGCGGAGGCGGCGCAGGCGCTCGGCGCGCCTCGGTGGAAGGCCCATCTCTCGGTGACGGTGCCGTTGTGCATACGGGGCCTGCTGTCCGCTTTTCTCATCACCTACACCCTTTCCATCAGCGCCTTCGTGGTGCCGATGGTCCTCGGCAAGGGCAAGGTGGTGTTCGTGTCGAACCTGATCTTCAGCCGCTTCAGCGAAGTCGCCAACTACCCGAGCGGCGCCGCGATTTCGGTGGTCATGCTGGTCGTCTCGATGCTCGTGATCTACGTGATATCCCGCTTCGCGGTGCAGCGGTGGTAGCGGCGGAGTTTCGATGAAACGTCAGGCCGACGATCTCGGATACGGAGTCATGCTCGCAGTGGTCTGGCTGACGGTCTTGTTCCTGGTCGCCCCGATCATCGTCGCCGGAGCGATGTCGCTCGACTCCCGGACCTATCTCGGACCCTTCCCCCCACCCGATCTATCGCTCCAGTGGTACGAGCGATTCTTCACCGATCGGTATTTTCTACGGGGGCTGCAGACCAGCCTTATCCTCGCGGTCATTGCCGCCAGCATCTCGACCGTGGTCGGCGTGCTCACCGCGGTGGTGATCGACCGTTACGAGTTCAAGGGCAAGGAGGCGATGACGACATTCTTCCTGTCGCCATTGGTGGTGCCGGCGGTAGTGGTCGGCTTTGCGCTCCTGATGTTCTTCTCGCTCACCGGCGTGTACGACGGTTTCTGGCGCCTGCTCGGCGGGCACGTGATCATCACCGTGCCCTACACCATCCGCACCACGATCGCGAGCCTGGTGGGAATCTCGCCGTCGTTGACCGAGGCCGCGCTCAGCCTGGGGGCGAAGGAGCGCGCCGCCTTCTGGGAGATCACTTTCCCGCTGGCGAGGACCGGCATCATCGCCGGCACCATCTTCGCGTTTGCGTTCTCGATGGACGACGTGGCGGTGAGCCTGTTTCTGACCGATCCCAAGAACTACACTTTGCCGGTCGCCCTCATCAGCAGCATGCGGGCGAACTTCGATCTCACCATCGCCGCCGCCGCCCTGTTCCTGGTCGCCTTCACGGTGGTTCTCATCCTGGTCCTCGATCGGCTCGTCGGTCTCGACCGGATGATCGGGCAGGGTATCTACCGCTCCTGAAGGAGAGACCATGAAGATCGTCGAGGTCAATGCGGTGAGCAAGCGTTTCGGGGACGTGGTCGCGGTGGATGACATCGGTTTCGATGTGGGCCAGGCCGAGATCATCTCCCTGCTCGGGCCGAGCGGCTGCGGCAAGACCACGACCCTGCGCTTGATCGCGGGCTTCGAGTCACCCGATTCCGGCCGGATCTCGATCGCCGGCCAGGACATGCAGGGCAAGCGCCCCTATGAACGCAATGTCGGCCTGCTCTTCCAGGACTACGCCTTGTTCCCACACATGACGGTGGAGCAGAACGTGGCCTACGGGCTTCGCCATCGGGGCTTCGAACGCAGCGCCATCCCGCGACGCACCGGGGAGATGCTCGAGCTGGTGAAGTTGAGCGGACTGGAGAAACGCCGTCCCGCCCACCTGAGCGGCGGACAGCAGCAACGGGTGGCGTTGGCGCGGGCGCTGGCGACGGAGCCGGAGGTGATGCTGCTCGACGAGCCGCTTTCCGCGCTCGATGCGAAGCTGCGCCAGGAGCTGCGGGTGGAGCTCAAGGAAATCCTCAACGCGGTGGGCTCCACCACGATCGTGGTGACCCATGATCAGGAAGAGGCGATGAGCCTCGCCGAGCGGGTCATCGTCATGGATCAGGGACGGATCAAGCAGGAAGGGACGCCGACCGAGATCTACACCCACCCGGTCAACAAGTTCGTCGCGGAGTTCATCGGGCGCTCGAACTGGTTCCGCGGGCGACTGGAGGCGGAGGTCGCCCCGAAGGTGCTCCGCTTCGCCCGCCCGGACGGACCGGAACTGCAGGTCGCGGCCCCCGCCGATCCTTCGGCCTCGGAGTACGAGGTCTGCGTGCGACCGGAGCGCATCACAGTGGACTCGGTCATGAGCAGGACCGGTGCAGAGGCCGATGGCCCGATCAACGTGCTCCACGGGGTGGTGGTCGACAGCGCCTTCCTGGGCGCGGACTTGCACATGCTCGTCGAGGTGTCTCCGGAGCACCGCATTGCCGTCATCAGGAAGAATCTCGGCGAGGCCGTCGAGAGCAGCGGGGAGCGAGTGACGCTGCGCTTCGCCCCTGCCGACTGCATCGTCGTTCCCGCCGAAGATTGATCCGGCTCGAGCGGGGTCTCCGCGCGTCGGCCAGCGATTTCGTCGAGTTCTCGTTCATTCACTCGCGGCTCGGGACACCGGCACAACGGAGACGGCCTGGTCCGAGAGACCGGCGGAATGCTGCACGGTGCCCGAGCCGGCAAGGACGAAAGCTCGAGTACCGTGATTTCATTTGCGGACCCGAGGTGCATGCGAGCGGTTCTCATCGGCCACTCGGACGGGGTGAGAAGCCGCGGTTGCGCCCGCGGGAGCCGTGCCCGTATTCTGTTTCGCGGCGTTTTCAACAGCTTTCCCGTTACCGTCAGGAGTTGAGTGATGAATCGAAAAGCCTCCAGAAGGAAGTTCCTCAAGGGCGCGGCAGCGACCGCTGCCGCTGCGGGTGCGGTGGCCGCGCCCGCCGTCGTGCGTGCGGAGCCGATGGTGCTCAAGATGCAGGCCGCGTGGGGCGGCGGCATCTTTCTCGAGAATGCCAAGGCCTACGTGGACCGTGTCCACGCAATGGCCGGCAAGGATCTCCAGATCGACCTGCTCGCGGTCAACTCGGTCGTCAAGACCAGCCAGATGCAGGACGCGGTGCACCGCGGCGTGCTCGATGCCGCCCACTACGTTCCCGCCTACTGGTACTCGAAGTCCAAGGCCGCCTCGCTCTTCGGCACCGGCCCCTGCTTCGGCTGGTCCAGCCAGGAGGTGCTCGGCTGGATCTACTACGGAGGCGGCCAGGAGCTCTTTGACGAGCTGATGGCGAACCTCGGCCTCAACGTGGTGAGCTTCTTCAACAGCCCGATGCCCGCGCAGCCCCTCGGCTGGTTCAAGGAGCAGATCACGGACGCGAGCCAGATGGACGGTCTCAAGTACCGCACCGTCGGCCTGGCCGCCGACGTGCTGCTGGAGATGGGGATGTCGGTGGTCCAGCTTCCCGGAGGCGAGATCCAGCCGGCCATGAAGTCCGGGCTCATCGACGCGGCCGAGTTCAACAACCCGACCTCGGATCGGGATTTCGGCATGCAGGACGTGTCCAAGCACTATCACCTCGCGAGCTTCCACCAGTCGCAGGAGTTCTTCGAGGTGACCTTCAACAAGGGCAAGTACGACGCGCTGCCGGATGAGCTGAGGGCGGTGCTCAGGTACGCATCCGAGGCGGAGAACTCCAACTTCTACTGGCACAACACCAAGCGCTACGCCGAGGATCTCGAGAAGCTGCGGGCACAGGGCGTCAACGTCTATCGCACCCCCGACTCGGTGATGAGCGCGCAGCTCGAGGCATGGGACAAGGTCATCGACCGCATCTCCGCCGAGGACGAGTTCTTCGCGAAGGTGGTGGCATCGCAGAAGGCGTACGCCAAGGAGGTCATGGACTACCTGAACCTCAATCAGCCGGACTACAAGTTGGCGTACAAGCACTACTTCGGCTGAACCTTCCTCGTTCGCAGAGACAATGCCGCACGGGAGCCGCTTCGGCGGCTCCCGTCACGTTGGACCCTGTGGAGAACGGTCATTGAAGGCGCTGATTTACGCGATTGAGAGCACGAGCATCTGGATTGGCCGCGCCTTCGGCTGGTGCATTCTGATCCTGACCTTCTCGGTGTCGTACGAAGTCTTCGTGCGCTACGTGCTCAACGCCCCCACGGTGTGGGTGTTCGACATGATGGTGCAGATGTACGGCGCCCTGTTCCTCATGGCGGGTCCGTACGCGCTCGCCCAGGACAGTCACGTACGAGGAGACGTCCTCTACCGACTGATGCCGGTGCGCTGGCAGGCGCGCATCGACTTCACCCTCTACCTGCTCTTCTTCTTTCCCGGCATGCTCGCGCTGTTCTGGTACGGATGGGAGATCGCAGCCGATTCCTGGCGCTACCAGGAGGTGAGCTGGAACAGCCCCGCGCGCATCCAGATCTACTTCTTCAAGACCCTCATCCCGCTTGCGGGCGCATTGCTCATCCTCCAGGGCATCGCCGAGATCCTGCGTTGCTGGCGCGCAATGCGCAGAGGCGCCTGGCTCGAGCGCCTGGAGGACGTGCGGGAAACCGAGGAAGCGCTCGCCGAGGATGCGGCGGCGGCTTCCCGGCGATGACGCTCGAGACCCCCGACCCGCTCGGAGCCGACATCCGGCACGGCGAAGGACCATGACGAATCCCGAAGTCGCCATCCTGATGCTGACGATGTTCATCGTCCTCGTGCTGCTCGGGTTCCCGATCGCCTTCACTCTGATCGCGATGGGGGTGGGCTTCGGCTACTACGCCTACTACCAGGCGGGGTCGATCCAGACCATCGCCGACGCGTTCAACAACCAGATCTTCTATCTGCTCAACCAGAACACCTACTCGGTGATGGAGAACGACACCCTGGTGGCGGTGCCGCTCTTCCTGTTCATGGGCTACGTGGTGGAGCGCGCGAACATCGTCAACCGCCTCTTCTATTCGCTGCAGCTCGCGGCCCGGAACCTGCCGGGATCGATGGCGGTTGCCGCGCTCATCACCTGCGCGGTGTTCTCCACCGCGAGCGGCATCGTGGGCGCGGTGGTGACGCTGATGGGGCTGCTCGCCTTCCCGGCCATGGCCGCCGCCCGCTACCGCAAGGACTTCGCCGCCGGCGTCATCTGCTCGGGCGGCACCCTGGGCATCCTGATCCCGCCGTCGATCATGCTGATCGTGTACGCGGCGATCGCGGAGCTCTCCCCCTTGCGCCTCTACGCGGCGGCGGTGTTCCCGGGGCTGATGCTGGCGGGCTTCTACATCGTCTACGTCATCGTGCGGGTCATGTTCAATCCGTCGATCGCCCCGAAGCCGGACATGGACACCGCTCCCAGCCGCGGCCGGATCTACCTGGAGCTCCTCACTTCCTTCGTTCCCCTGACCGTGCTCATCATGCTGGTGCTCGGATCCATTCTCGGGGGCCTCGCGACCCCGGCCGAAGCGGCGGCGATGGGGGCGCTCGGCGGGCTGGTCCTCGCCTTCCTGTACCGCTCCCTCACGTGGACCAAGCTCAAGGAGTCGATCTACCTGACCGCCAAGGCGACGGCCATGGTGTGCTGGCTCTTCGTCGGTTCGTGGACCTTCGCGTCGGTGTTCTCCTATCTCGGCGGGCACGACGTGATCGAACACTGGGTGCTGTCCATGGACCTTGCGCCGTGGCAGTTCCTGGTCATGGTGCAGCTCATCATCTTCGTCCTCGGCTGGCCGCTCGAGTGGTCGGAGATCCTGATCATCTTCGTGCCGATATTCCTGCCGATGCTCGATACCTTCGGCGTCAATCCCTACTTCTTTGCGATGCTGATCGCGCTCAACCTCCAGACCTCCTTCCTGACGCCACCCATGGCGATGTCGGCGTACTACCTGAAGGGCGTGCTGCGAGGGCAGATCGAGCTGATCCAGATCTTCAAGGGCATCATGCCCTACCTCGCGATCGTCATCTTCTGCATGTTCCTGATGTACATGTATCCCTCGATAGCGCTCTGGCTGCCCGATTGGCTCTTCGGCCCCTACGTTCCTTGAGCGCGTCGCCCTGATGCGGGTTGCGCGCTCGCGCCCGGCCTCCTCGCACCGGTGCGCGCGCCCATGACCGGCTCCGTCCGGGCGATCGTGGAGATGCGGGCAGTGGAAGCGGCCGAGCGAATTCGTTCGGGCCGGCTCACTTCGGTCGAGCTCGTCGGCGCCTGCCTGGCCCGCATCGCGGAGACGGACGACATCCTCGGAGCATGGGCGCGGGTCGACCGCGATGCCGCCCTCGGCGAGGCGAAGGAGATGGACTCGCGGCGCCAGCGGGGCCTGCCGCTCGGCGCCCTGCACGGCGTGCCGGTCGCCGTCGACGCGCTCTTCGGCGAGCTGGGCACGCCGGCAGTCCGGGATCGGGGCTCCCCGGCAAGCGGTTCCGGCCGCGCGATGCCGGCGGTGGTGGAACGCTTGCACGAGGCCGGCGCGGTGGTGATCGGCGCGACCCGTGCGACCGGGCCGCTCGGCGACTCGCCGGCTGTCGCCGTCAACCCCTGCGATGCGGGTCGCTGCGCCGGCGATCCCTGCGGCAGCGCCGCCGCCGCGACCGGGGCATGCCAGGTTCCACTCGCGGTCTCCTGCGACTCGGGGGGAGGCGTCGTGCTCTCCGCATCCTATTGCGGGATGTACGGATTCAGGCCGACCCGGGGCATCATCTCCCGGCGCGGGGCGCGCTGCGCCTCGCCGACGCTCGACCAGGTCGGAGTCCTCGGCCGGGATCTCGAGGACGTGGCGCTGCTGGCGGACGTGCTCGGAGGCTACGATGCGGCGGACGCCGCGAGCACCTTGCGTCCACGCCCGCGGATGCGCGAGGGCTTTCGGTCGAAGCCCCCGGTGGAGCCCGACTTCATCTGGCTGGACATGCCATGCGACGAATGCCTGTCCCCGGCGGCAGGCGAAGGATTCGAGGAGTTGCGCGACAGCCTGGGAGAGCATGTCGTGCGCGTGTCCGCGCCGGCGTGGTTCGCCCGGCTGCCGGCGGCGCACCGGATCATCGACGAGTACGAGCGCGCGGTCTGGATCCGGGCGCAGGGTGAGCGATCGCACGCGTCGTGGCCGGAGATCGCGGAACGGGGGTTCGCGCACGGCGAGGAGCGCTACCGCACGGCGCTCGAGACCTTGACGGAGGCGCAGGCGTACTTCTCGGAGTTCTACCACCACTACGACGCGGTCATCGCGCCGGCGGCGGACGGCGAGGCCCCGTCGATCGCATCGCCGCCCGGCGACCCCCGCTTCTGTCGGCTCTGGGCGCTTTGCGGATTGCCCTCACTGTGCGTACCCTTGCTCCAGGGAGAAGCGGGACTGCCGATCGGAGTGCAGCTCATCGGTTCCGCGGAGGGCGATGACCGGCTCCTGCGCAGCGCGGCCTGGCTCCTCGAGCGGATTGTCGACGAGGCCCGCGGGCCTCGAGTCCTTTAGCCTGAATCCCGGAGGGGGACGATGACCTCACCTCTCGTGCCGATCGTCACCGGCCTCATCGGCCTCGCGATGCTCGCGTCCTTCGTGCTCGGCCTCGCGCACAGCATCTCGACCGGATTCGCCGGATTCTGGGGTGGTCTGCCCTTCACCGTGATCACGGTTACGGTGCTGGTGCTCGTTGCCTACGACTACTGGGACCAGTGCTGGCGCCGGAAGCGGTAGCCTTCGCTTCGGGGCGGGACATCTGCGACCCGGACGTCCGGCCGGTGTAGCCCGGACGAACGGGGTTCCCGGCGCCGGCCCCGGCCGCAAGGGGCGCGGCCGGGCTCAGGAGCCGGACGGGAGGGAATCGAGGAAGTCGCGGATCGCGTCCCAGTAGCGGGGCGCCGCGTGGATGTCGTTGTGACCGACTTCCGGCAGAAGCTCGAAGCGCACCGGACCGGCCCACGCGTCCGCCAGCCGCCGCGAGTGCTCGGGAGGGATCAGGTCGTCCCGATCTCCGGCGAGCACCAGCGCCGGAGCGGACACTTCCGGGGCGAGCGCGAGCGAGTCGAAGGGATGGCGCAGCAGCGTCGTGACCGGCACGAAGGGGTAGGTCTTCTTCGCGATGCTGCGCAGGCTGTCGAAGGGGGAGACGAGAATCACCGCATGCACCGGCCTCCGGGCGGCCAAAGGCAGCGCGGGTCCGCTGCCCAGGCTGCGTCCGAAGACCACGATGCGCTCCGCGTCGATGTCTTCACGGGCCGCCAGCCGGTCGTAGATGAGAAGGGCGTCGGCGGAGAGCGCCGCCTCGCTCGGGTCGCCCTCGCTTCGCCCGTAGCCCCGGTAGTTGAATGCCGCCACCGACCAGGGCGCGAGCCCGGCGGCATCGAGGATCTGACCTGAGACCTCCTCGGCGTTCCCGCCGAAGTAGATCACGACGCCTCCGGCCGGGCCGGCGCCCTGGTGTCGGAGCCATCCGCGCAGCCGAGCACCATCGGGCGCTTCGATTTCCAGCTCGATGGTGTCTGGAAGCGCTTCGACCATGCGCCGCACGCTGTCCGGCAGGGGTTGGGGATAGAAGACGAGGCGGTCCTGCAGCAGGTAGAGGAGGGCGCATATCCCCAGGTACGCTGCGCCCGCGATGAGCAGGAGCGGCAGCAGCGTGCTCTTGATCAACCCTCCGTCCACCCGATCGATTCCCGCAGCCCCATCCGGATTGCACACCTTGCGAGAAGCGTCCCGCTGTTTCCGAGCCTGGGTGCCCGGCGCCTACTCGTCGAGTTTCCGCAACCGGTTCTGATGGTGCCACGCTCCTTTCTCTGAAGTATATTCCGGCTCTCACGTGCAGGCGGGAGCCGATCATCGGTTCCACTTATGCCGCGGGTCGTGCAATCCGCAAACCAACGTTCAATCAGGAGGGATGCAAAGATGAAACGTCGAGACGTAATCAAGGGGGGCGCCATCGGCGCCGCTGCGGCGACTGCGCTTCACGTACCGCGGGCCCCCGCGCAAAACATGGACCGGGTCGAGATCGCGATGGTCACCACGTGGCCGCGGGACTTTCCGGGTCTCGGGACCGGAGCCCAACGCCTTGCCCAGCGCCTCTCCGACATGAGCGACGGGCGCATCCAGGTCGAATACTTCGCGGCCGGCGAGCGCGTCAAGCCCTTCGACTCCTTCGACGAAGTCGCCTCCGGCAATGCGCAGGCCTACCACGCGGCCGACTACTACTGGAAGGGCAAGCACCCCGGCTGGGCCTACTTCACATCCGTACCTTTCGGCCTCACCTACACCGAGATCAACGCCTGGATCCGCTGGGGCGGTGGCCAGGAGCTGTGGGACGAGCTTGCCGGGGACTTCGATCTCAAATGCGTGATGGCCGGCAACACCGGAGTGCAGATGGGGGGCTGGTTCCGCAAGGAGATCAACACCGAGGACGATCTCAAGGGCCTCAAGATGCGCATCCCCGGTCTCGGAGGCGACGTCATGGCGAAGCTCGGCGCTTCTCCCGTCTCGTTGCCCGGCGGTCAGATCTACGAGAACCTCGTCTCCGGCGCCATCGACGCCACCGAGTGGGTGGGGCCCTGGAACGACAGCTTCATGAAGTTCTACGAGGCGGCCAAGTACTACTACTATCCGGGCATGCACGAACCGGGCTCGATGCTCTCCTTCGGGCTCAACAAATCTTTCTGGGAGGGACTGTCCCGGTCCGATCAGATCGCCATCGAGGCGGCGGCCTCGGCCGAGAACGACATCATGATGGCCGAGTACAACGCCAAGAACGGCGAGTGGCTGGCCAAGCTGATCAGCGAGCAGGGGGTGGAGCTGCGCGTCTTCAGCGACGAGATCTACGACAGCTTCGGCGAGGCGGCGGAAGAGGTCTTCGAGGAGGCGCAGGCCCACAGCGATCTGGCCGCGCGCATCCACGCGAGCTTCGCCAAGGCGCGGGCCGATGTCGGCGGCTGGGCAAAGATCGCCGACGTGGAGTACCTGCGCCAGCGCAACCGGGTGCTCGGAGTCTAGGGCCCCTCTCGCCGCGCCGCGCGCGGCGACGTTGAAGATTCCGGGGCGGCGGGAGAGCCCGCCGCCCCGGCTCTCAGCCTGAAGCAATGAATGCCGATTCCGGCGGCGGCCTGTCGCCTTCGCGCAGTGGAAGCGCGGCCGCGCTCACGAGCCGCGTGTTCGCGCTCTCGGTGGTGGCGATCACCTTCGCCTTCGTTCTGAACGACTACCTCATCTTCTGGAGGGACTGGCCGGGAGCTTGGCCGCTCTTCGCGCAGTGGACGGGCGCTGCCCCGCCGGCCGGCGCCGATCTTTCGGCGCCGGGGGCCTCGACCCGCGCCTGGGTGCAGGCGGCCATCTACCTGGTGCCGATCGCGGGGCTCGCGCTCTATGCCTTCCTCACTCCCCGCCAGCCGCTGCGGGTGGACGCCGCCCGCCTCTCCGCGCTCGCCGCCTACGTGGTGCGCGCGTCGTTCTGGACGGTGCTGCTCATCGGCTTCGTCGACATGCTCATCTCCTTCCTGCGAGTGGAAGATCTGCTCGCCGCGGTAGTGGGCGAGTACCTGACCCGGGAGCTCGGCCGCTCGGTGTACCGCGGCACCTGGGTGCACATGCCCCTCATGGGGCTCGCCTTCCTCATCGCGCTCCGGACGCGTTCCCTCGACTTCATCTGGCTCGCCTTCCTGGTGGTGCTGGCCGAGTTCCAGATCGTCATCTCGCGCTTCGTGTTTTCCTACGAGCAGGCGTTCATGGGCGACCTGGTGCGCTTCTGGTACGCGTCGCTCTTCCTCCTCGGCAGCGCCTACGCGCTGGTCGACGAGGGACACGTGCGGGTGGACGTGTTCTACGCGCGCTTTTCCCCGCGTACCCAGGCCTGGTCCAACCTCGTCGGCTCGGTGGTGCTCGGCATACCACTGTGCTGGACGATCCTCGCCACCGGCATGTGGGGCAAGGGCAGCAGCATCAACAGCCCGCTGCTCTCCTTCGAGATCTCGCAGAGCGGGTTCGGGATGTACGTGAAGTACCTGATGGCCGGGCTCCTCGTCATATTCGCGGTGTCGATGGCGGTGCAGTTCATGAGCTATGCCCTGAGCAGCATCGCGCGCTTGCGTGGCGAAGAGGAGCCCGCCGGGGCCGGCTGAGCTTTCATGGAGCTCTTCTTTCTCGCCGTCCTCATCCTGCTGATGGTCGGCGCCTTGAGCTCGGGCTTCCCGGTCGCCTTCGCGCTGCCGGGATCGGCCATTCTCTCCATCGGACTCGCCGCGCTGTGCGGCTGGCTCTTCGCGGGCGATCCGAGCGCCTACTTCGCGCAGGACGGGCCGGTGGAGTGGCTGAGCGCGGGGGTCACCAACTTCCGCAGCCTCTACTGGGACGTGGAACGCGACACCCTGATCGCGATCCCGCTCTTCGTGTTCATGGGCATCATGCTCCAGCGCTCGAAGATCGCCGAGGACCTGCTGGTGACCATGGCGCAGCTCTTCGGTCCGGTACCGGGGGGCCTCGGCATCTCGGTGGTCTTCGTCGGCGCGCTGCTCGCCGCCACTACCGGCATCGTGGGCGCGACGGTCATCGCGATGGGCCTCATCTCGCTGCCTGCGATGCTGCGCAACCGCTACTCCAAGCCGCTCGCGACCGGGACCATCTGCGCTGCGGGCACGCTGGGCCAGATCATCCCCCCCTCCATCGTACTCATCATCCTCGCGGACCAGCTCTCGAACGCGGCCGACCAGGCGAGCGCGGCGCGCAAGGCCGAGTACCGGGAAGCGACGGGGGAGTTCACGATGCCCTCGCAGTTCGACATCACCTCGGCGAGCGCGGGCGACATGTTCATGGGCGCCTTCCTGCCGGGGCTGGTGCTGGTCGGCCTCTACATGGCCTACATCCTGATCTCGGCCCTCCTGCGACCGGACACCGCGCCGCCGGTGCGCTCGGAGGGAGCCTTCGACCGGCGCTTCGCGCTCCGGGTCCTGCTGTCCCTCGCCCCGCCCCTGACCCTGATCTTCGCGGTCCTCGGCTCCATCGTGCTCGGGGTCGCGACCGTCAACCAGGCCGGTGCGATCGGCGCGATCGGCGCGATGGTCATGGCCGGATACCGCCTGCGCGCGGGGAAGCGGGGGGCATACCACCCCGCGATCCTCGCCGCGCTGTCCACCGCGGGCATCATCGCGGTGCTGTCGGTCTTCGATCTCAACATCAAGAACATCCGCGACGAGCGCGATGCGCTCGGGATCGTGCTCGCGGGCGTCGCGGTGGCCGGACTGCTGGTGGGCGTCGCGTGGAGCGCGTGGCGCGCCTGGCGCATCGACGACACGTTGCGTGGGGTGATGATCGACACCGCGAAGACCACCTCGATGGTGTTCATCATCCTGATCGGGGCGGCAATGCTGACCTCCGCGTTCCGGGCCTTCGGGGGCGAGGAGCTGGTGCGGCACTTCCTCACCGGGTTGCCGGGTGGCTTCTGGGCCCAGTTCGTGGTGGTGATGGCGGTGATCTTCCTGCTCGGCTTCTTTCTCGACTTCATCGAGATTGCGGTGGTGGTGGTGCCGATCATCGCCCCCATCCTCCTCGCCGACCCGGGGGCCAACGTCACCGCGGTGTGGCTCGGGGTGATGATCGGCCTCAACATCCAGACCTCCTTCCTCACCCCGCCCTTCGGCTTCGCGCTCTTCTACCTGCGCGGCGTGGCGCCGCCCTCGGTGCGCACCCTGCAGATCTACCGCGGCGCGATAGCGTTCATCGCCCTGCAGCTCGCCGGACTGGCCATCGCGGGCTACTTCCCGGCGCTGGTCAACTACCTGCCGAACCGCATCTACCTCACCTCGGAGACCGCGCCGCCGCCGATGAACCCGCGCCTGCAACGCTGCATCGAGGAACAGGTGTTCACGATCTACGACGAGCGTGGAGGCGAGCTCCTCGCCGGAGTGGAGAGCATGCGCGGTCTCGATCTCTCGGCGTTGCCGGAAGACTGGCGCGGCCGGCTCGACGAGCACTTCGATCAGGTGGGCGCCACCTTCGCCCTCGTGGACGAGGCGCGCCGCACGGAGGCGGAACGCGCTGCCTACGAGCCGGACTACCGTCCGCTGCACCGCGAAGTGAGGAACATCGAGAAGCAGCTCCGCAAGCTCGACGACGATCTGCGTGAGCTCGACAAGCGCCGCACGCTGCTTCAGCGCAGCGGGGGCAGCGACGCCGACATCCGCGCGGTCGAAGAAGGGATCGCGGCGGAGCAGGGCGAACGCGACGCGCTGGCCGCCACCCTGCCCGCGGAGTGGGAGGACTCCCGTGCGAAGTACGTCGCGTTGCTGGAAGCGGAGAAGAAGGCGCGCGGCGCGTACCGCCGCAACGTGGATGGCGCCTATGAGACGCTGGTCCAGTTGCGGGCCGAGATTGCCCAGGCGGAGGCGCTGGTGGCGCTGCGCGCGCGCATCGAGGAGCTGCAGGCGGTCGCCGCGGAAGAGGCGCCGGATGCGGCGATGAAGGCCATGAAGGAAGTCGAGTCGGCGATCGGGGAGATCGACGGCGCGGGCGACATCAAGCGGCGGATCTCCAAGGCGCGCCGCGCGCTCAAGGGGGATCAGCCGGATCGCGAGAAGGCAGCCGGCCTGCTCGCCGAGGCGCTCGCGCTGCACGCGGAGTCGGTGGCCTGGCGCCGCGCTGCGGACGAAGGACTGGGCGAGGCGCTGCGCCGCTACGACGATTCGCTCGCGGGCACCATCGGGCTTCGCATGCAGCGCCACCTCTCCACCGATGAGGCCAAGGAGGTGGCGGCGTGCCAGGCCTCCCATCGCGACATCTCGCTGAACTTCTGATCGCGCATTGCGCGGCATTCGCGCAGGCGTTCCGAGGAGTGAACCCATGAGCTTCGATCTCTCCGCCATTCGCAGCCGCTTCCCCGCCCTGGCGCTGCGCGACGGCGACGCTCCCCGGATCTACCTCGACAACCCGGGCGGCACCCAGGTACCGGATTCGGTGGTCGAGCGGATGGCGGGCTACCTGACGCAGAGCAACGCCAACCTCGGTGGCGTCTTCCGCACCTCGCAGGAATCCGAGGCGGTGGTCGCAGAGGCGCGCGAGGCGATGGCGGACTTTCTGAACGCGCCGTCCGCATCCGAGATCATGTTCGGCCAGAACATGACGAGCCTCACCCTGCACCTGTCGCGGTCCATCGGCCGCCACTTTCGTCCCGGTGACCAGGTGATCCTGTCGCGCATGGATCACGATGCGAACGTGTACCCGTGGGTCCTGATGGCACGTGACTTCGGACTCGACGTCGTATGGCTGCCCTTCGACACCGAGACCTTCGAGTTCGACCTCGAAGAGCTCGAGAAACGGCTGACGGACCGCACCCGGCTCGTGTGCCTCGGCGCGGCGAGCAATCTGCTCGGCACCATCAACGACGTGAAGCGCGCCGCGCGCATGGCGCACGAGGTCGGGGCCTGGCTTTACGTGGACGCGGTGCAGGCGGCGCCGCACACCATCATGGACGTGCAGGATATCGACTGCGACTTCCTGGCGTGCTCCGCCTACAAGTTCTTCGGTCCGCACCAGGGGATACTCTGGGGCAAGCGCGAGGTGCTGGAGCGACTCGAGCCCTACCGGGTCCGGCCCGCGCCGGCCGAGCTGCCGGACTCCTTCGAGAGCGGCACGTTGAGCCACGAGGGCATGGCGGGCACCGCGGCCGCGGTCGACTACTTCGCCTGGATCGGCGAGACGATGGCCGGGGCATATCAATCCGTCCACCACGCGTTCGCGGGCCGGCGGCGGAACGTGCGCGCCGCGCTCGATCTGCTCTTCGCCCGCGAGCAGGACTCGAGCCGGCACCTCATCGACGGGCTGCGACGGATTCCGGGTACGCGCGTTCTCGGTATCACCGCGGAGGAGGGCATGAGCCGGCGGGTGCCGACCGTCTCCTTCACCGTCGAGGGCGCGGCGCCCGCATTTCTCGAGGAAGCGCTTGCGCGCCGCAACATCTTCGTGTGGAGCGGCTACTACTATGCGCTCGAGCCGGCGGCCGCGCTCGGCATCGCCGATACCGGCGGCGCCCTGCGCGTCGGCCCGGTGCACTACAACAGCGCAGAGGAAATCGACGAGTTTCTGGAGACCCTGGACGCGACGGTGCGGCGCTCGAACCGCGCATGAACGGGCTCCGGGGCGCCGACGTTGCCATGAACCCTGCTGATTCCTTCCGTTTCACCAGGCATGGCCGCGAAGCGTCGGCTCCGAAGTGCACTACCCGGTCCAAGTGGGTGGGAACGGAATGAGTCCGCACATCCACGTCATCGACGTCGAGACCACGGGCCTCGATCCCGCGGCGGACCGCATCGTGGAGGTCGCCGCGGTCACCGTGGCGCTCGAGCCGCACCCGCACGTGGAAGGGCTCTCCCTCGACACGCTGGTGAATCCGGGGGTACCGATCGGTCCGGAGGCGCGCGCCGTCCATCACATCGGCGACGAGTTGGTGGCGGACGCTCCGCGTTACCGAGAGCTCATTCCCCGTCTCGGCGAGCTCGCGAGGAGCGGCCCCTTCGCCGCGCACCGCGCCGCCTTCGACCGGGCCTTCACCGGCAGCCGCCGGCCCTGGATCTGCACCTGGCGCCTCGCGCGCCACCTCTGGCCGCAGGCCCCGAGCCACGCCAACCAGGTGCTGCGCTATTACCTCGGGCTCGAGGTCGAGGAACGCTTCGCGGGCGAGGCGGGCATCGTCCCTCATCGGGCCGCGGGCGACGCCCTGGTGAGCGCGGCGCTGCTCATCCGGGAGCTCGGTCGCGCACCGGAGGGGAGCGACCCGACGGAATGGGCGCTCGATCTCTCCGCGCGTCCCGCGCTGCTGCCGGTCGCGACCTTCGGCAAGCACAAGGGAGAGCACTGGGCAGACATACCGCGGGACTATATCGAGTACCTGGCCGGCCAGCCTCGCGACGACGAGGACCTCGCGCACACCCTGCGCTCCGCGCTCGACGGAGTCTTCGCGGAGCGGGTTCGCCCCGGCGGAGAGGAGTGCTGATTCGGCGAATTGCGCCGAACGCGGCGCAAGCCCGTGCTCTGCGGGACCCCGGCCGGTGTTCCCCTCAAGCCGCTTCGCGCCGCAGGGGCTGGCACATGCAGTGCACGCCGCCCCCGGCCCAGGTGTACATCGTCATGTCCGGGTCGTAGACGGTGAAGCCGGCCGCGCGCATCTTGGCGTTGAGGTCGGTGGCGCCGAGGGTCGAGAGCACGCGGTCCCGCCCGAGCGCGACCACGTTGCATCCGAGCGCCATCGTCTCCCTGAAGGTGGCGGGCACGATCTCGATGCCCTTCGCCCGCAACCACTCGACGATGTCTTCGGGCGTGGTGTCCAGGCACACCGCGGCGCAGTGCTCGTTCAGCATGCACACCATGAGGTCGATGTGGACGTAAAACTGGTCGATGGGCGCGTACTTGATCTCCCACCCCTCCTTTCGGAACCAATCCGCCACCTGCTCGGCCGCGCACCGCTCGGAGCGATGATCGGTGTAGCCCACCAGTGCCGTGCCGTGGTGGATGATGTTGAAGTCGCCGCCCTCGAAGTTTCCCGCCGAGACCATGTCGTAGACGGGAATGCCGTGCTCCAGGTAGAAGCGGAGCACGGCCGCGTACTCGCCGCGCCGCCGGGGATTGGCGAGCTGGCAGATCACCGCGCCGTAGGGCGACATGAAGGAGCTGTCGCGGGCGTAGACCTGGTAGGGGACGTTCTCGTCGATTGGAAGGTAGTGGCAGGTGACGCCGGCCTGCTCGTAGGCATCGACCATCTCCCGGTGCTGGCGCATCGCGAGCTGCTTGTCGAAGCGCAGGCCCCGGCGGAGCGTGTCGCGCACCAGCGAGGACCAGGCGGCGTTCTCGAGGCCCAGCCAGCGGAAGCTCTCCGCCGGGCCGAGCAGCACGTCCCGCAGGATGCCGGTCTCGGAGCGCAGGTACCAGTCGTTCATCTCGGGAGTGCCGCCTCCCTCGACCCTTGCCTGCAGGGGGGTCCGAGTGCCCTTCGTGGTCATGGAATCTCCGCTCCGCGCCGCGTGAATGCCTCGGGATTTAACCCGTGCCGGGCGGTCGCGTGCAAGGCCGGGCCGCGGGCCGCCCGAATTGCGCCCGGGGTGGCGCGATGGACCCTCCGGGCCGATTAGAATAGAGTGGCGCCGCCCTGATCCACGATGGCGAGAAGGCTGGGATGCGCTTCGACAGCACGCTCTACTACCACGTCGGAGAAGACTACTCGTGGCCTCTTCTCTTCGACGAGATGCACGAGACGGTCGGGCTCCTCGACGAGCTGGATTTCGGCGGGGTGTGGCTGGCCGAGCACCATTTCGCGTGGGACGGCTGGTACCGCTCGGGGTCGAACCCCATTCTATTCGGGGCCGACGTGGCACGCTTCAGCGATCGGCTGCGCATCGGCCAGTGCGGCATCATCCTGCCCGACTGGCACCCGCTGCGGGTGGCGGAGGACATCGCCTTCCTCGACCAGATGACGAAGGGCCGGGTCGACTTCGGTATCGCGCCGGGGATCAACAGCCGGGCCTGCATGCAGTTCCACGATGCAGCGGACCGGCGCAACCGCCCCCGCAACCAGGCGCTGTTCGAGGAGAACCTCGACGTCATTCTCGCCGCCCTCAACCAGGAGACCTTTCGCCACCAGGGGGAATTCCATCGCTTTCCGGCCGCGGGCTGGTACGACAACCCCATGGTGCACGACCCGCGCTTCCACAACGAGGACGGGGAGCTGGTAAGAATGGCGATTGCGCCGCGGCCCTACCAGAACCCGATCCCCATCTACCAGATGGCCGAGTCGCCCGGCTCCATCGAGCGTGCGGCACGCAGAGGCATCGGCACCATGTCGCAGTCTCTTTCCGCAGGGCGGCTTCGCGAGAACTGGGAGCTCTACCGGGACACCGCGAGCGAGGTACACGGCCGTCCCTATGCGCTCGGGGAAGGGCTCTCGGTCATGCGCCCCACCTACATCGCGGAGACCCGGGAGGAGGCGGAGCGCGACGCACGCCACGGCTTCAATCTGCTCGGGCAATGGGGATCGACCGGCCTCTACCGGACCTGGCAGGGCATGGTCACGGAAGACGAAGTGGAGGAGGGCGACTTCGATCTCGATTTCTTCCAGTTCCAGATCAAGCACGGCCTGCTGCTCATCGGCACTCCGGACAGCGTGTCGGCGCAGATCGAGCGCCTGCGAAGCGAGCTCAACTGCGGGCACGTCGCCCTTTTCCTCAACATTCCGCTGCTCTCCTACGAGCAGGTCACGCGCAGCCTGCGCCTCTTCGGAGAGGAGATCATGCCGAGGTTCGCCGCTGCTCCCGTGCCGGATGCCCGGGCAATCGCTTGAGGGCCGCTTCCCCTGTCGCCATCCATGGATGAGGGCGCAGTGCGCGAGTTGACGTCTTGCCCGCCGGTGCTGGTCCCGCGGTGAAGTTCGGCATCGGACAGTCCGCCCCCCGGGTGGAGGATTGGCGGCTGCTGCGCGGCGAGGGACGCTATACCGACGACCTCGACCTTCCCGGCCAGGCGCGAGCCTGCGTCGTGCGATCGCCTCATGCGCACGCGCGCATTCTCTCGATCGATAGCGCAGAGGCGGCCCGGGCGCCCGGCGTGCTCGGGGTCTTCACCGCGGCCGACCTGGCGGCGGACGGCGTCGGCCCGCTTCCGAACCTGCTCGCGGGCTCCAGTTTTACCCGCCCCGACGGCTCGCCGGTCTACACGCCTCCGCGCCCGGCGCTGGCGGAAGGGAAGGTCGCCTTCGTCGGGGACCCAGTTGCGTTCGTGGTGGCGGAGAGCGCGTCTCAGGCCAAGGATGCGGCGGAACGGGTCGAGGTGGACTACGCGCCCCTGCCGGGAATCCCCTCGCTCGCCGCGGCCACCGCTCCCGGAGCGCCTGTGCTGTGGGACGAATGCCCGGACAACGTGAGCTTTCGGATGCGGGTGGGCGATCACGAGAGGGTCGCCCGCGCGCTCAGCAGTGCTGCGCGCGTGGTGCGAAGTCGCCTCGAGATCAGCCGCGTGTGCCCGAACCCCATGGAGCCGCGCGCGGCCATCGGGCACTATGACCCCTTCGACGGCCGCTACGTCCTCTACGAAGGATCTCAGGCGCCGCACGCGATTCGCACCAGCCTCGCGGAAGACGTGTTCCGGGTGCCGGAGACGCGGGTCCGGGTGGTGAGTCCGGACCTCGGTGGCGGCTTCGGCCTGCGCGCCACGGTGTTCTCGGAGACCGCGCTGGTCCTCTGGGCGGCACGGCGACTCGGCCGTCCCGTCAAGTGGAATGGAGAGCGCGGCGAGACCTTCCTCACCGACGATCAGGCCCGCGACATGCTCGTGGAGGTCGAGCTGGGTCTCGACGCCGAGGGAAACTTCCTCGCGGTACGCCTGCGCTGCCTCGCTGCGCTCGGGGCCTACCTCACCGGCTTTGGGGGCTACCCCGCTTTCGTCAACCTCGGCGGCCTCGCCGGCCCCTACCGCACCCCGGCAATCTGCGCCGAGGTCGACGGCGTGTTCACCACCACCACTCCCGTGGGTCCCTATCGCGGGGCGGGGCGCCCGGAGGCGGCCGTCTCGATCGAGCACGCCATCGACCGGGCGGCGTTCGAGCTTGGCATGGACCGCGCCGAGCTGCGGCGGCGCAACATGATCGAGGCGCGGGAGATCCCGTTCCAGACCGGCTTGAGCTACCGCTACGACTCGGGCGACTTTCCTGCGGTGCTCGACCGGGCGTTGAAAAATGCCCGGGTCCCCGACTTCGAATCGCGCCGGGCACGCTCCCGTGCGGCCGGCCGCCTGCGCGGACTGGGGATCGCCTACACCGTCGAGCAGTCCGCCGGGGTGAGCGACGAAAGCGCGGAGGTGCGTTTCGATTCCGACGGCACCGCCACCGTGTCGCTCGGGACTCATTCCCACGGGCAGGGGCACGAGACGGTGTTCCGCCAGGTCGTCGCGGAACGCCTCGGTCTCGAATTCGAGCAGATCCGATACGTGCAGGGAGACACCGACCGCGTCGCCTACGGCGGCGGCACCGCCGGCTCGCGCTGCGCGGTGCTCGGCGGCAATGCGCTGAACCGGGCGCTCGAGCGCATCGTGGAGAAGGGGCGCCGGGTGGCCGCCGGGCTTCTGGAGGCGGCGGCCGAGGACGTCGAGTTCGAGGCGGGGAGCTTCCGGGTGGGGGGCACCGACCACGAGGTCGCCCTGCACGATGTCGTGAAAGCCTGCTTCAATCCCCGGCGACGCCCGGCAGGGGAGGACGCCGGGCTGTCGGCGCTCGCGAGCTTCACCCCTCCTGCCGCGACCTTTCCCAACGGTTGCCACCTGTGCGAAGTGGAGGTGGATCCGGAGACCGGCGCGGTCGAGATGCAGAGCTACCACGTGGTCGAAGACGTGGGCACCGTGCTCAACCCGCGCATCCTGCGCGCACAGCTCCAGGGGGGCATCGTGCAGGGATTCGGACAGATCATGCAGGAGAACGTGTTTCTCGACGCCGAGGCCCAGCCGCTGAGCGCCTCGTTCATGGACTACGCCATGCCGCGGGCGGACGAAGTGCCGTTCTGCGATATCGCCTTGCATCCGGTGCCCACCGCCACGAACCCCCTGGGCGTCAAGGGAGCGGGGGAGGCGGGGAC
>CAYQVB010000160.1:0-12142 GCA_964420925.1 uncultured Ectothiorhodospiraceae bacterium
GCTCCGGGAGGCCCTTCTCCGCGAGAAGCTCCGTGTTGTAGCCGAAGCCGAGGGCGCCCATGTAGACCCCCACCGTCCGGTGCCCGGCCTGCTCACCCTGCTGTCGGGCCCATGGGTGAACATTGTCCAGCATCGGCGACATGTACTCGACGGTCAGCCCTTCCTCGGCCGCCTGCAGGTGGGGATCGCCGGTGCCGCCCCACCACACGTCGCCCTTGGGGTTGCGCGCCTCCGCCTTGATCTGGGCGAAGGTCTCGCCCGAGCTCTTGCGGGTCATGGCGACCTCGATGCCGGTCGCCTTCGAGAACTCCTCGACCACCAACTGACACCATTCGATCTGCGGGCTGCAATAGAGCGTCAGCCTGTCCGCGGCCTGAGCCACCGTGCCGAAGAAGCTGCCGGCGGCACATGCCGCGACGACGAGAAATCGGATTGTTTTCATGAAATCTCTCCTCCCAACATGATTCTTTCCACTCATCCTGGTGTTCCGCAGCGCGGCGCACCATCGCGCGTGACTTCGCGTTCTCTCCGTTCCGATCCGGACAGGCAGCTTCGCCGGGCGCCGGACCTCTCGGTGGGAACTATATCGGAACGGTGCAGGGGCCGGAGAGATGCGGGACTCAAGAGAAGTTCTTCTCCCAGATCGAATCGATCGCGGGTCGGTGGCGCACCGCGTCCAAGAGCGGGCCGAGCACCGGTTGGCGAGCGACGAGCCCGGCCCGGTCGGGATGCCACTGCGAAAGCATGAGCAGATAGATATCCGCGGCGCAGAAGTCACGCCCGAGCAGGTAGGGGCCCTCGCCTGCGGAATCGGCGACCATGTCCCAGTAGCGGTCCAGATCCCGGAGCGCCCTCTCCCGGATGCCATCGAAGTCGGACTCGTCGTCGGAGTAGTGGTGGGTATCGTCGATGCGGCAGCCGGTCTCGTAGATGCTCACCGATCCGAAGACCAGCCAGCGGTAGGCGCGGGCCCGGGCGGTGGTTCCCGCCGGAGGCAGCAGGCCCGACTCGGGATGACAGTCCGCGATGTGGATCACCATCGCCACCGATTCGGTCATGACGGTGCCGTCGGGCAGAGTGAGCACCGGCACCTGCGCCTTCGGGTTGAGGGCGAGGAACTCGGGTTCATGGTGCTCGTTGGCGTACAGGTCGACTTCCACGAGCCGGTAGTCAGCGCCCGCCTCGGCCAGCGCCGCGTGGGGCGCGAAGGCGCCGGTATTGGGCGACCAGTGCAGCGTGTACATGGACGGGAAGCCTCGTGTTGCGGTGTGCGCGGAGAAGCGATCCCGGAGCGCTCATTCCCCCGGCGGGGCGATGGCGTGCTCAAGGCCTTCGACGAGACCACCCAGAGTGCCCTGTTGCTCGACGAGTCGGGCGATCTGCTTTGCAAAGGCTTCCCGGTCCGCCCGGCCCTCGGCGCGCATCGCATTCAGTGCGGCGTCGGTCCGGGCGCGGTCAGCGCGGGCCTCGGCGCGCATGTCGCCTTGATTCACGAAGATGATGCTGGCGAGAGCGACGCCGACCGTCAGGATCGCGATCGTCTCCTGCGACAGTGACAACCTGGCCTGCTTCATGCTCCGGGTCTCCGCATTCCGGTCCATGCTCAATCGTCCCGCATCAGATCCGCTTCACATGCTCGAGGAGACCGTACCGATGACGATAGTACGCGATCGACCCAATCTCTTCGCCACTGCTCCATTGCGTAGCTCAGGATGACAGGATGAGCCAATGTGGAGGGGCACGCAGTAGGCCAACTTCTCGAATCGCGTAGGAAAAGGTCCCGGCGCACCGGCGCCGGTACCGCCGCCGAGGCGTACGGCATGGCAACGTGACGCTGCAATACGGTAGAACTGCACCCCGGCGAAGCCTTGGAGACTCGAGAGCGATGAAGCAGCAGGTGCAGGTAGCGGTGATCGGGGGCGGGGTGACCGGATGCAGTGTGCTCTACCACCTCGCCAGGGCGGGGTGGACGGACGTTGCCCTTTTCGAGCGCTCCGAGCTGACCGCGGGCTCCTCGTGGCACGCGGCCGGCGGCACCAGCGCCTTCGCCGCCGACGCCAACATGGGATTCCTGCAGAAGTACAGCTTCGAGATCTATCCGTCGCTCGAGGCGGAGAGCGGGCAGTCCTGCGGCTTTCACCACACCGGCGGGCTCACCCTCGCGCGCACCCCGGCACGCCTCGAGGAGTTGACGGTGCACAAGGCGAAGACCCTGCGCCTCGGCCTGGAGGCTGCGTTCCTGTCGAAGGCGGAGGCCCTGGACCGCGCGCCCATTCTCGACCTCGACCGGGTGGTGGGCGTGCTCTGGGAGCCGAGCCGCGGGCACGTCGACCCGAGCGGGGTCACCCACGCCTTCGCGAGGGCGGCCCGGAACCGGGGTGCAAGCATCTACCGTCAGTGCCCGGTCGTCGAGACCAACCCGCTCCCGGACGGCGGATGGGAGGTCGTCACCGCCCAGGGGACCTGCCGGGCCGAGCACGTGGTGAACGCGGCCGGACTCTGGGCGCGGGAGGTGGCGGCGCTCGCCGGCGCATTCCTGCCCCTGATGCCGGTCGAGCACCACTACTTCGTGACCGAGAACATCCCGGAGATCGAGGCGATGGAGCGCGAAGTGCCCATGATCGGCGATGCCGACGCGGGAACCTACATGCGCCAGGAGGGCCAGGGACTCCTGCTCGGCGCATACGAAGGCACGTGCACCCACTGGTCGGAGGCGGGGACCCCGCAGGACTTCGGCCACGAGCTGCTGCCGAACGACCTCGACCGCATGGAGCGCAACCTCGCGCAGATGGTGGAGGTCGTACCGGTGCTCGGCCGCGCCGGCATCAAGCGGGTGGTCAACGGCCCGATGATCTTCTCGCCGGACCTGAACCCACTCGTCGGCCCCTACCCCGGACTGCGCGGCTACTGGTGCGCGTGCGGGGTGATGACCGCGTTCAGCCAGGCCGCGGCGGTGGGCAAGGTGCTGAGCGACTGGATGATCGAAGGAGATCCCGGCTTCGACTTCTTCATGTGGGACGTGACCCGCTTCGGCGAGTGGGCGGGCACCGCCTACGCCAAGGCAAAGAGCGCCGACGTGTACACCACGAGGACTCTCCCGATGTACCCCTACGAGGAGCGGGCGGCGGGGCGTCCGGTGCGCACCACTCCCGTCTACCCGGTGCTGAGGGAGGCCGGTGCGGTCTTCGGCTCGAGCTACGGCTGGGAAGTCCCGTTGTGGTACGCGCCGCCGGGCATGGAAGCGAAGGACGAGCTTACTTTCCGCCGGCCGAACTGGTTCGCCCCGGTGGGGGATGAAGTCAGGGCGACGCACGAGGGCGTCGGCCTCTTCGAGGTCTCGACGTATGCGAAGTACACGGTCGAGGGCCCCGGAGCGGAGTCCTGGCTCGAGCGCGTGCTCGCCAACCGGCTGCCGGCGGGCACGGGCCGGATGGTCCTGAGTCCCATGCTGAGCCCGGCGGGGCGCATCGCCGGCGACTTCACGGTGACCCGCCTCGGTCCGCAGTCCTTCCTCCTCGTCGGCTCGGGCGTGGTCGAGCGCTGGCACCGGCGCTGGTGGGAGCGCGAGGCCCCGCCGGACGACGGGGTGCGTTTCACCAGCCTCACCACTCGCCTCTGCGGCTTCGCGGTGGCGGGGCCGAATGCCCGTACCCTGCTCTCGCGCCTCACCCCCGCCGACCTCTCCAACGAGGGACTGCCCTATCTGCATGCCACCAGGTGCGAGCTGGGGCCGGTGCGCGACGTGATCCTGCTTCGCGTCTCCTTCACCGGCGAGCTCGGCTACGAACTCTACTTTCCCGCCGAGCACCAGCTCGCGCTCTTCGAGCACCTGCGTGCGGCGGGCGAGGACCTGGGACTGCGTCTCGCGGGCGGCCGGGCGCTCGGCGCGATGCGCATCGAGAAGGGCTTCGCGAGCTGGGGGCGGGAGCTCTCGCCCGACTACCATCCCTACGAGGCGGGCATGGGACGCTTCGTGAAGCTCGACAAGGCGGACTTCATCGGGCGCGACGCAGCGCTCCGCCTCGCGCAGCAACCCCTCGCCCACCGCCTGTGCACCCTCTCGATCGACGCAGACGACGCCGACGCGTGGGGCGGAGAGCCGGTGGTCTCGGGCGGCGAGTTCGTCGGCTACGTCACTTCCGGCGGCTACGGTCACCGGGTGGGAAAGAGCCTCGCGCTCGCCTACGTCAGCGACGAAGCCCTGCAGGCGGAGAGCGATCTGGCGGTGGAGATCATCGGGGAAGCGCGGCCGGCAACGAGGATCGCGGGCGCCTCCGCCTTCGATCCGAAGGGCAAACGCATGCGGGGATAGAAGGAACGGCCGCGCCGCCGGTAGGATCTCCGGCTGAAGTTGCGTCAAGGCCTGCCACGGTGGCAAGCCACCGCGGCAGGCTCATCGGGGGAGTTACGGAAACGACACCGGACGCCACTTCCTTTCATTCCCTTGATTAGCCGGCCAAGGCCAGGGGCCTGTCCCCGCTGTCGCGAAGGAACTCAAAGAGTGGATTCCCGCTTGCGTGGGAATGACGGAAACTACTTCTCGTCATTCCCACGCAAGCGGGAATCCACGCAAGATAACGAATCATGGGAAGTTACACATAGGGAGAAGGGATGGAAGAACGCGTCTCGATCGGCGGCCTCGAAGTATCGAAGTCATTGCACGATCTCGTCCGCGACGAGGCGGCGCCCGGCACCGGAATCGATCCCGAGCGATTCTGGACCTCGCTCGCCGCCATCGTGACCGACCTCGGGCCGGATAACCGCAAGCTGCTCGAACGGCGCGACGCTCTGCAGGAGGAGATCGACGAGTGGCACCGGCAGCGCCGCGGGCGCGATATCGACCCCGCCGAAATGCGGGAGTTCCTGAACCGCATCGGTTACCTGGTGCCGGAGGGCCCGGACTTCGAGGTCACGACCGGGAACGTGGATCCCGAGATCGCGAGCGTCGCCGGACCGCAGCTCGTGGTGCCGCTGAGCTCGGCCCGCTACGCGCTGAACGCGGCCAACGCGCGCTGGGGAAGCCTCTACGACGCGCTCTACGGCACCGATGCGGTGCCCGATGCGGACGGCGCGGAACGCGGACCACGCTTCAACCCGACCCGCGCGCAACGGGTCATCGAGCGCACTGCCCGGATCCTCGACGACGCGGTGCCGCTCGCGGACGGCGCCCACCGCGATGTCGTCGCGTTCCGACTCCGGCCCGGACCGCCGGCCGGACTCGAAATGGAGCTCGCGGACGGCGCCCGCACCGGACTCGAGGACCCCGCGGGATTCGCCGGCTACCGGGCGGCCGGAGACGCGCTGGAGTGCGTGCTGCTTCGCCACCACGGCCTGCACATCGAGATCCACCTCGATCCGACCCACCCCGTGGGGCGCCTGCATCCCGCGGGCGTCAAGGACGTGGTGCTGGAAGCGGCGATCACCACCATCCAGGACTGCGAGGATGCGGTGGCCGCGGTCGACGCCGAGGACAAGGCGCTCGTGTACCGCAACTGGCTCGGCATCATGCGGGGCACGCTCGAGACGCGCGTCGACAAGGGCGGCGAGGAGATCACCCGGCGTCTCGCTCCCGACCGCCACTACACCGCGCCGGGCGGAGAGCCCCTGACTCTTGCGGGCCGGAGCCTGCTCCTGGTGCGCAACGTCGGCGCCCACATGTACACCGACGCGGTGACGCTGCCGGGCGACGAGCCGATCCCGGAGACATTCCTTGACGCGATGACGACCGCGTTCGCGGCAATGCACGATCTCCAGCGCACCGGCCCCTTGGTCAACAGCCGCGCCGGCAGCATCTACATCGTCCGGCCGAAGATGCACGGGCCGGAGGAGGTGGCGGCCGCGGTGGCGCTCTTCGCCCGTGTCGAGCAGGCCCTCGACCTCACCCCCAACACCCTCAAGATCGGCATCATGGACGAGGAGCGGCGTACCACCGTCAACCTCAAGGAATGCATCCGCGCCGCCCGCGAGCGGGTCGTCTTCATCAACACCGGCTTCCTCGACCGCACCGGGGACGAGATCCACACCATGATGGAGTGCGGCGCCGTCATCCCCAAGGCGGACATCAAGGGGGCGACCTGGATCCACGCCTACGAAGACTGGAACGTGGACATCGGCCTGGAGACCGGGCTGCGGGGCCGCGCCCAGATCGGAAAGGGCATGTGGCCCGCGCCCGATGCGATGGCGGACATGCTGGAGACGAAGATCGGGCATCCGAGAGCCGGCGCCAACACCGCGTGGGTGCCCTCCCCCACTGCCGCCACCCTGCACGCGGTGCACTACCACCAGGTCGATGTCGCGGAGCGCCAGCACGAAATCGCGTCGCGGGAGCGCGCACGCCTCGAGGACATCCTCACGCTGCCTCTGCTCGGCGGGCGCAATCTGAACGATGAGGAAGTGGAAGCCGAGCTCGACAACAACGCGCAGAGCATCCTCGGCTACGTGGTGCGCTGGGTGGGCCAGGGCGTAGGCTGCTCCAAGGTGCCGGACATCCACGACATCGCCCTCATGGAAGATCGCGCGACGCTGCGCATCTCGAGCCAGCACGTCGCCAACTGGCTGCACCACGGGCTGCTCGACGAGGCGCAGGTGAGGGCGAGCTTCGAGAAGATGGCCCGCGTCGTGGACCGCCAGAACGCGGGCGACCCCGCCTATCGCCCGATGGCGCCGGGCTTCGCATCCAGCATCGAGTTCAACGCCGCCCTCAGTCTCGTATTCGAGGGCCGCAAGAGTCCCAACGGCTACACCGAAGGGGTGCTCCACGCGCGCCGCCGCGAGGTCAAAGGGGCGTAAGGCAAGGAGGAGACGTGGAACAGCGACTCAGCATCGTCACCCTCGGCGTGGACGACCTCGCGCGTGCCCGCGCGTTCTACGAGGCGCTCGGCTGGCGCGTTGCGAGCGAGGAGAACGCCGATTCCATCGTCTGCTTCACCCTCAACGGAATCGGCTTCGCCCTCTACCCTCGCAAGAAACTCGCAGAAGATATCGGGCCGCGGGGTGGCGGCGGCAACGCGACAGGCGCGGTGACCCTGGCCTACAACGTCCGGGAACGCGAGGATGTCGCGAAAGCGCTCGATGAGGCCGAACGCGCCGGCGGCGCCATCGTCAAGCCCGCGCAGGATGTCTTCTGGGGCGGCCACTCCGGCTACTTCGCGGACCCCGACGGCCATCTCTGGGAAGTGGCCTGGAACCCCTTCTCGCCGCTCGACGACGCGGGAAACTTCGCCTGGTAACCGGCGGGCGCGGTACGCGCGCCAACTCGTTGGGTTCTTCGAGTCGCCCTCAGCTCCGGTAGGAGGGGTCGATGCGATCGAGCATCCGCATCATCGCCGGCCAGGCCGCCCGGCCGTGCCGGCTCGTTTCGTGGGAAGGAAGCGCGCCGTACTCCGCGAGCTTTCGCAGCGCCTCGTCACCCGGAAACACCAGCTTCTGACCGGAAGCGAGCGCATCGACCTGCACCTTGCACGCATTCTCCAGGGTGTAGTGCACGTGGAATGCCTCGTCCATGGAGCGACCGGCCGCGAGCAGGCCGTGGTTCTCGAGAATCAGGGCGTAGCCGTCGCCGAGGTCCGCGCCGAGCCGTTCGCACTCGGTCTCGCTGTCGGTGGCGACATCGTAGGGGTGGCGCCGAACGTAGGCCATGATCTCGTTCGCCTGCTGGGTGAGCGGCAGCAGACCGCAGTCCATCGTCGAGACCGCCATGCCCGCGCGGGTGTGGCTGTGCAGCACCGCGTTGATGTCCGACCGCGCCTTGAACACCGCGGTATGGATCGCGTGCCCCGCCTCGTTGTAGGGATACTCGCCTTCGAGCAAGTTTCCGTCGAAGTCGACCTTGAGCAGGCTCGATGCGGTGATCTCGTCGAACATCAGCCCGTAGGGGTTGATCAGGTACTGATCCGTGGTCCCCGGCACGCGTGCCGTGAGGTGGGTGTAGATGAGGTCGGTCCACCCGTAACGCACGAAGAGTCGATAGCAGGCGGCGAGATCGACGCGGGCCTGCCATTCGTCTTCCGGGAAACGCGACGGGCGGGAAACGGCGGTAACGGCCATCGGCATGCTCCTCGGCGTTCTGCGCCGACGCATCGTAGCGCGGGGCGGAGTCCGCCGCCAGCCATGCGGGCGATGCACCGCGGAACGGTCTATCGCTGCACGGCGGGAACCCAGGCGGTGGTGCGGCCCGCGACCACGATGTGCTCGATCGGGTCGCCGCGCGCGCTGCGTGCATCATTCTGCTTGCCCCAGCGCCGGTGGAAGAGCCAGCTCTTCGGGTAGGCGTCGTTGTCGCCGTTGACCTCCACCGCTTTGGCCACGACCCGCACGAGCCGGGTGCGCAGGCGCCTCGCCTCCGCTTCGCTCAACGAGTTCGCGCGCCGGTGGGGCGCGATGCCGGCCTGGTAGAGCACCTCGTCGGCGATCCAGTTGCCCACTCCGGCCGCGAAATGCTGGTCCAGGAGCAACGCCTTGATGAGCATCTTGCGACCCCGCAGCATCTCGATGAAGGCGCGGGGACCGGGCATCGCGAGCAGGGGATCGAAGCCGAGGCGGCTCACCGGTGGCTCTTCCCGGGGGACCTCGCGCAGCAACACCCGTCCGAGGCGACGACCATCGGTCATCACGAGCTCCCCGCCGTCGTCGAAGAAGAAGCGGATCTTCGCGAAGCGCGGCGGCCACTCGACGGTACCGACCTTCGGCCCCGACATGAGCTGCAGGGGGTCGTCGCCCCGGGTGCGGAACGCGCCGCTCATGCCGAAGTGGAAGAGCGGGTGCGGTCCCTCGTCGAGATCGAACCAGAGCTGCTTGCCCCAGCGGCACACCGCTTCCACCCGCCGTCCCTCGAGCGCGCGGCGGATGGCGGCGGGAGTGGCGCCGGCGAAGACTATCGGGTCTCGCCCGCACCACACGCGCTCGACGCGCCTCGCTTCCGCGACCGAGGCCGCGAGACGGCGTCCGCGTTCGACCTCGGGTAGCTCGGGCATGCCTCTACTCCAGCCCCGGATGAAACTCGAACTCGACCGGCCGCGGCCGGCAACGCATTCTCCACCAGAGCGAAGCGCCGCGACACCCTCCTGCCGATGGCTTGCATCCACCATCTGCAACGCGCGGCCCGGATTCCTCGCTACAAGGGTCAGACCGCGATGCGGGTTAAGATCTTTGAAGGAATCCATCCGCGAAACGGATACCCCATGAAGATCGCTACCGGACTGCGCGACACTCCTCTCCAAATGGTGGGCGAGCATGCCCGACGCCTCGAGGAGCTCGGCTTCGACGTGCTCTGGTGCAACGAGACCACCGCGGATCCCTTCCTCGTCCTCGCCCAGATGGCGCTCGGCACCGAACGCGCCGCCATCGCGCCCAACGTCGCGATCGCCTTCGCACGCAGCCCCTTCTCGATGGCGCTCGCCGCGTGGGACATCCAGCGCGCGAGCCGGGGACGGCTCCGCCTCGGGCTCGGCACCCAGGTCCGCGCTCACGTCGAGCGGCGCTTCTCGGCCGAGTTCGAACACCCTGCCGCCCGGGTCGCCGACTACATCCATTGCCTGCGCGCGATCTGGCGCACCTTTCAGACCGGCGCGCGGCCCGACTACCAGGGCCGCTTCTATCGCTTCACCCTGATCAACGACTTCTTCAATCCCGGCCCCATCGAGCACTCCGACATCCCCATCGACCTCGCGGGGGTGAACGAGCGCATGTGCCGGGCCGCTGGCGAAGCGGCGGACGGCTTCCAGGTGCACCCCATGCACTCGCCCGGCTACCTGCGTGAGGTCATCCGCCCCGCGCTCGACGCAGGTGCGAGAACCCGCGGAATGCGGGTCGACGACCTCGAGGTCCAGGCCCCCTGCTTCGCGATCTCCGGCGAGACCGAAGCGGAACGTGCGAAGGCCGAGCAACGGGTACGCACGCAGGTCGCCTTCTACGCGTCCACCCCGAGCTACCGCGCCTTCCTCGACTACCACGGCTTCGTGGATATCGCGAAGCCCTTGAGCCAGCTCATGCGAAACGGCGAGATCGCCGCGATGCCCGCCCTCATCCCCGATGCCCTACTCGAAGAGATCGCGATCTTCGGTCCGCGCGCCACCCTGCCGCGGCTCCTGCGCGAACGCTACGCGGGCGGCCTGCTCCAGTGCACCGCCCTCTACCTCCCGCCTGCGGAAGGGGATTCCGACGCCGCCTGGCGCGAGTTCGTGCGACAGTTCAGGATGGCGGCCTGAGGATCGCAGGTTCGAATCCTACCCCCTAAACCAAAAAGAAATCAATTAAATCCATGACTTATAGGCGTTCTTCATTCCTGAAGAACTTCTCGGAAATAGACCGTCGGAAAGCCACATGAGGGCCGTTCTGGCCTCTTATGAGGCTGAAGGTCCACACGCCGGCGGGAAGAACGACAGGATCATCGGATTCTTCGTTTCGAGAGGCGGGGGGCGTGGCTGCCACCGATCCATCAGGAATCGCCATGCCGGACGGAACAAAGATACCGGTCCTGTATGCCGAAGCGCTGGCACGGCCCCACAGAGCGAAGCCGTCGCGCGCCACGACCATCGCGGCCCGCGAGCTGGTGAACTCGATCCACTTTCGAACGGCGGCCAAGAGCGAGACGCCATAGCGATCGGTGATGTGGCTGAGCAGGTCACGGGTCATGTCATGGCCATCGACCTGGTTCCGATAGTCATCGATCGGCATGAGGAGATAGGAGGCAAACGTGTCCGCTTCCTCCTCACGCTGCTTCTCAGCAGGGTTCCATCGGTCGACCTGCAAGGGCAGGCATCGGAAATCCAGGTTCGCAGCGAGTTCGCCGTTTCTGTAGTCGCCAGCGGACACTTCGAGACGAAACGGGAGGCGATCGACCGCGGCCGCGAAATCAGCCGCAACGCCGGTTCGGAATTCAAGATCCACAATCGTGACGTTCGGATCGGCCAGTCGGATTCGCACGGGAACGACCCTCGCGACATCAAGGACTGAGAGAGCGCGGCTAGCAACTCAGCGAGAGCTTCGAACCGGAATGAGGCGTTGAAGTCGGTGAGGCAGATCGAGTGACTGCGAAAAGGGGCCGGTCGATGCCTTTGCGCTGAGGCATCATTGCCATTTCTTGGGCTGACATGACGGCAGGTTCAATTCGGGCGCTCGGCTGCGGGCAAATTCGCGAGGGGTGAAGGTGACTGTACAGACAAGAACCGGGCGGGACTGGGAGAGCGTGTTCTCCGCGTGGTCCAAGCCGCCCGGCAAGACGGAGCAGGAGCGGTGCGACCGTGCCGTGCAGGCCATCAAGGGGGCGGTGGCGGCGGATGCGACGCTCGCGACCAGGAACGTGCGGACCTTTCCGCAGGGTAGCTATCGGAATCGGACCAATGTTCGGCAGGACAGTGATGTCGATGTCTGCGTGCTCTGCGAGGACACGTTCCACTACGACCTTCCGCCCGGCCTGTCGGCACTCAGTGTCGGAATCACGCCTGCCAGCTACAAGTTCGGCAGCTACAAGAACGACGTCGAGAGGGCGCTGGTGAACAGGTTCGGACGGGCCAATGTCCGGCGCGGCAACAAGGCGTTCGACGTCAACGAGAACACCCGGCGCGTCGACGCCGACGCCGCGCCCTGCTTCGCTTATCGGTTGTACCTCAATGCTTGGCAATATCATGAGGGCACCGCTCTCATCGCCGATGACACAGGACGCCTGATCACCAACTTCCCTCAGCAGCAGTACGACAACGGCGTGGCGAAGAACAATGCCACCGATCGGCGCTTCAAGAGGGCGGTGCGCATTGTGAAGAAGCTCAGTCACGAGATGGATGATGCAGGCGTCGCGTCGGCGAGGACGATGGCCTCCTTCCTGATCGAGAGCCTGATCTGGAATGCCCCGGATCATCTCTTCGGCCGGCCCTCGCTGCGTGACATGACGCAGAACGTCATCGCTCACCTTTGGGAACACACGCGCACCGACGCCGTATGCGGCGCGTGGACCGAAGAGAACGGTATCAAGCTGTTGTTCCACGGCTCCCAGTCGTGGACCTGCGCTCAAGCAAATCAGTTTCTCTACGACGCCTGGAACTACGTAGAAAGCGGATGATGGACCGCGTTCAGGTCAGCGCGCTCATCGCCGTGCCACTGGCATCGGTAGCGGTTTCGCTCGTGCTCGCTGGCGAGCCGCTGTCCT
>CAYQVB010000161.1:0-23259 GCA_964420925.1 uncultured Ectothiorhodospiraceae bacterium
CAGGACGAGCCTGGGCTTCTCCGTCCTGAGCAGGCGGGGAAGCTCGCGGGTGTCGCCCGTCACGAGCGCCGCGTAGCCGGCGGAGACGAGCGCGTCGCGAACGAAGCGCAGCGTGTTCGGATCGTCGTCGACGACGAGGACGCGGGCAGGCTCGCGCCCGTTCCGGGCCGATCGAGAACTGCTCGTGGGGGTCTCGACCGTACCGGGGTTGTCGAGTCCGTCCGCGACCGGCAACGTGAAGGTGAACCGTGAGCCCTGGCTGAGCCCCGGGCTCTGCGCCCAGATCCGCCCTCCGTGGGCCTCGACGAGGCCCTTCGAGATAAGCAGGCCAAGACCGGACCCGCCGAGGAGCCCACGGCCCGCGTTCTGGACGGCGAGGGGGCTTCTCTTCTTGAAGAGGTGCGGCAGCGCATCCGGGGCAATGCCCCTTCCCTCGTCCGCAACCGAGACCGCGACGTGAAGCTCATCCAGGACCGCGCTCACGTGGATGGGAGAGGAGACCGGGGAGTGCCTGGCGGCATTGGTGAGGAGGTTGGTGAGGACCTGGACGATGCGCCGGGCGTCGACCATCACCTGTGGGAGGTCCGGAGGCAGGTCGATCTGCACGCTCTGAGCGCTCCCTCCGCTCAGAAAGGTCCGCCTTGCCTGGTCCACGAGATCCGCGACGTGCGAAGGTCGAGGGTCCACCGAGAGCGTGCCGGAGTCGATGCGCCCGGCGTCCAGCAGATCGCTGATGAGCCCCTGCATGCGGTCGACCTGCTCGTCGATGATCCGGAAGAACTCCCGGGTCTCCGCCGGATCGAAGCGAGGCGCCGTCCCGAGCGCCGTCGCCGCCGCACCCTTGACGGAGACGAGCGGGGCGCGAAGCTCGTGGCTCACCATCTGGAGGAACTCCGCACGCTGGCGTTCGAGCTCTTCGAGGGGGGCGAGATCCTGCATGGTGACGACCATCGAGACGACCGCACCGTCCTCGGCGTGGATCGGGGTCGCGTTGAGGAGGGTGGTGATGCTTCGCCCGTCCGGCACGGAGAGCATGATCTCCTCGGCGCGCACGGTCTCGGCGTTTTGCAGCTCCTCGGCGAGCGGGAGCTCGTCGAGGCGGATCTCGCGCCCGTCGGCGCGCCGGCAGGCAAGGTTCTCGAGGAACTCATTGGGCGTCTGCCCGGGCTCCCAGAGGTTCTCCATCATGCGCTTCGCTTCGCGGTTGAGTGAGAGCAGTCTGCCGGTCGCGGCATCGAAGACCGCGACGCCGACGGGGGAGGTCTCGATGAGGGCCTCAAGGTCAGCCCGAGCGCGCTGTTCGGCACGGTAGGTGCGGGCGTTCGCGATGGTGGTCGCGGCCTGCGCGGCGAAGAGTGCGAGGACCTCCTCGTCTTCGACGTTGAAGGCCTCCCCGCCTTCCTTCTCGGCAAGGTAGAAGTTGCCGACATGCGCGCCTCGGTGGCGCATGGGCGTTCCCTGGAAGCTGCTCGACGGCAGGAGTGCGTCGCGAAATCCGAGCGAACGGACGTAGGCGAGGAAATCGGGGATGCGAAGTGGTCCCGGAAGGTCCCGGAAGTGCTGGAAGAGCCGTGGCCCGTCCGGCCACTCCGCGAGTCGCCGGTGCTCCTCGTCGCTGACGCCTGAAGTGATGAAGTTCTCGGGTCGGCCCGCGGTGTCGACGGTGGTGATGGCCCCGTAGCGGGCGCCGGTGAGTGCGCGGGCGCCTTCGACCACCTCGCGAAGGACGGTCTCGAGGTCGAGACTCTCGCTCATGCGAAGGATCGCGCCGGTCAGGGTGGAGATGCGCTCGCGAAGCGCCTCGACATCGTGCATTCGCTCTCCTGAGTTCGACATGGCACCTCTCTCCCCGGACCCGGAACAGGGGCCGAATTCCCCTTCCCGTTCGCCTCATCGTGCATGTTCCAGGGCAGCAATCGGGCGAGGGGTGAAGCTTATCGCAAACCTGCATGCTCTAGTAATTCTCATAGGGCTTTTGTTCATGGATCTGGCATGCTTGTTGCCCACTACGCTTCGCGAGTTTCCCGAAGGCATTCCGGACCTTGACACTCCGGCATCACTTCCTACGCTCTGCGCAAGTGGAAAGCCTCCAATGAAAGCCGACGAAGTCATCGCGCGTTTCGGGCTGGCGCCACATCCCGAGGGCGGCCACTTTCGCGAGACCTATCGCGCCGTCGCCGAGGAAGGAGGTCGTGGACTGATGACCGCGATCTACTATCTGCTGAAGGCCGGTGAGAGCTCCGCCTGGCACCGGGTCGACGCGGTGGAGATCTGGCACTACTACGCGGGCGCTCCGCTTCGGCTGCAAGTGTCGAGCGACGGCATTGCGATCACGACCCGGCGCCTGGGCGTGGCGGCGGATGCCGAGCCTCAGATCGTGGTGCCCGCCGATGCGTGGCAGAGTGCGCATTCGGAAGGTGACTGGACGCTGGTCGGCTGCACGGTGGCGCCGGCTTTCGAGTTTGCCGGGTTCGAGCTTGCTCCGCCCGACTGGAGCCCCGGCAAGGGATAGCATTCCGCCGTCGGGCGCTTCCGCCGCGAAGCGCCGAAGCGCTGGACCGTCAGGCGCCCGCGCCCGGGTATGGGCGTGGGAGCTTGAGCGGGCTGGCCGCCGCTCAGAGGTTGCTGTCGATGAAGGCCGAGAGCTGGGTCTTCGACACCGCCCCGACCTTGGTCGCTTCCACGCTGCCGTCCTTGAACAGCATCAGAGTGGGGATGCCGCGAATGCCGTAGCGAGGGGGCGTGGCGTTGTTCTCGTCGATGTTCAGCTTTGCAACCTTGAGCCTCCCCGCGTATTCTTCCGCGATCTCGTCCACGATGGACGCAATCGCCTTGCAGGGGCCGCACCACTCCGCCCAGTAATCCACCAACACGGGCGCTTCGCAATTCAGCACCTCTTCTTCGAAAGTTTCGTCGCTAAGGTGCACGATATTGCTGGACATGAAGCAGACCCGGCGCAGGAACCCGCGGCCAATTTGAGCCTAAAGCTCGGCGCTTTGCAAGCCCGAGGGCGCCTTCCCGGGTCCGGCGGAGCGCCCGGTCGGAGTATCTCCAAGAAGAAGAAACTTGATAAAAAGCAATAACATGAATGAAAGAATCCACACCGACGTGCCCTTCGACACGCTCGGACTCGAGCCGGCGCTGCTCCAGGGGGTCGAAGAGGCGGGATTCGAATTCTGCACTCCCATCCAGGCCGGCTCCCTGCCCATTGCGCTCGACGGGCGCGATGTCGAAGGCCAGGCGCAGACCGGCACCGGCAAGACCGCCGCCTTCCTCCTCGCGACCATGAATCGCCTGCTGCGCCGGCCTCCGCGCGAAGACCACCGCGACGGCAATCCGAGAGCCCTGATTGTCGCGCCGACGCGCGAGCTGGCGGTGCAGATCCACCGCGATGCCGAGGTGCTGGGCCGTTACACGGGATTCCGCCTGATGGTGGTGTTCGGCGGCACCGGCTACGAAGAGCAGAGGCGCCGGTTGCGGGAAGGAGTGGATGTTCTCGTCGGGACTCCCGGCCGACTGATTGACTACTACAAGCAGAGAATCTATGACCTGCGCGGCATTCAGGTCGCGGTGATCGACGAAGCGGATCGCATGTTCGACCTCGGCTTCATTCGCGATGTGCGCTACCTGCTGCGCCGGATGCCGCCCGCGGACCGCCGGCTGAATCTGCTCTTCTCCGCCACGCTCTCCCATCGCGTCTCCGAGCTCGCCTATGAGCACATGAACGCCCCGACCGTGGTCAACGCCAATCCGGAACGTGTCACGGTGTCACGGGTTTCCCAGAAGCTCTTCCACGTTTCGAAGGAGGAAAAGATCCCGTTGCTCTTCGGCTTGCTCGAGGATCGGGAGGTCACGCGCACTCTCGTGTTCACCAACACCAAGCGAAGCGCCGAGCTGGTGGAGCGCTGGCTCGCAGCCAATGGCATTCGGGCGGGGATGCTGACCGGCGACGTGCCGCAGAGGCGGCGCCTCGCGCTGCTCGAAGACTTCAAACGGGGCGCGCTGCCCATTCTCGTGGCCACCGACGTCGCGTCGCGCGGGCTGCACATCCCCGACGTGAGCCACGTCTTCAACTTCGATCTGCCCCAGGATCCGGAGGACTACGTGCACCGGGTGGGCCGCACCGCCCGGGTGGGAGCGGAGGGCGACGCGGTGAGCTTTGCGTGCGAGGAGTTCGTGTACTCTCTCGGCGCGATCGAGGAGTTCATCGGAGAGAAGATTCCGACGTCCACGGTGAGCGATGACCTGCTCGTCCACCCCAGGCCTCCGAGTCGTGGGGTCAGGCGGCGCGCCGGCGGGGCTCGTCGCCACCGGCAGCGGTCGCGCACGCACGCGTCCGGCGCGTGAACAAGAAGAGGCGCACACCGATGACGGCCTTCGATCTCGAACGCGGGCGGAGCGGGACGCCTGGTGCCCAGCCGCTCCTCGGCGATCCCGGGAGCGGTCCGCACTCCGGGGGGCCCGACCTGGCGAGGCGGCGCGCGCTCGTGCTGCTGCCCGCTGTTCTCGTCCTCGGGGGGTGCGGTCAGAAGGGCGCTCTGTTTCTTCCGGCCGACGACGAGGAAAGCGAAGAGGCCCGCTTGATCCCGACTCCCGTTTCGGGCGCCTGATCCGGATTCGCGCGACCCCGGGCCGACCCCGTTGGCGACTCCAGGACCGGCGCCCTCCGCAGTGCCATCCGGCGAGCCGGTCGACTGCTTCCGTTATCGGGCGGGTGTGCTCCACGCGGAAGGCGTTTCGCTGCACGACCTCGCAAGGCGATTCGGCACGCCCTGCTACGTCTACTCGCGGGCCGGCCTCGAGGCACGCTGGAAAGCCTTCGACCGTGCCTTCGCCGCGCATCCGCACCTGGTCTGTTTTGCGGTGAAGGCGAACGGGAACCTCGCGGTGCTCGACACCTTTGCCCGCCTCGGGTCCGGCTTCGACATCGTGTCGGGTGGGGAGCTCGCCCGCGTTCAAGCATCGGGAGGATGCGCCGGGCGGGTGATTTTCTCCGGCTGCGGCAAGTCGCGGGAGGAGCTTCGCGCCGCGCTGGAAGCGGGAATCATGTGTTTCAACGTCGAATCGCTCGCCGAGCTCGAGCGACTCGCGGAGATTGCAGCGATTCTCGGCCGGCGCGCGCCGGTGTCTCTGCGCGTGAATCCCGACATCGATGCGCGGACCCATCCCTACATCGCTACCGGCCTGAAGGAGAACAAGTTCGGCATACCGATCGACGAGGCGCGCGAACTGGTCCGCAAAGCGGGAGGTCTTCCCGGCGTCGACGTGGTGGGCGTCGGCGCGCACATCGGCTCTCAGCAGACTTCCGCCGGGCCTTTCCGGGAGGTGGTCGAGGCACTGCTCGGCCTCGCCGATGTCCTGCGCGAGGACGGTGTGGATCTTCGCTACATCAATGCGGGCGGCGGTATGGGCGTGCGCTACCGGGACGAAGCGGCGCCCGAGCCCTCGGCATTCGCGACGGCGGTCGGCGACCGGGCGGCCGCGCGAGGCCTTCGCCTCATCATCGAGCCGGGCCGGGCGCTCGTCGCGGGGTCGGGAGTACTGCTCACCACAGTGGAGTACCGGAAGCGAAACGGGGATCGGGACTTCGCGATCACCGATGCGGCGATGAACGACCTGCTGCGGCCCGCTCTCTATGATGCGTGGCACGATGTCGTGTGCGTCGACCGGAAGGCCCCCACGAGCTCGCTTCTCGACGTGGTCGGACCGGTATGCGAATCCGCGGACTTCCTCGCGCGGGATCGGCGGCTCGACGTGGCACCCGGCGATCTGCTGGCGGTGCACAACGCCGGGGCCTACGCGTTCGTGATGAGCTCCAACTACAATGCCCGCCCGCGTGCCGCGGAAGTGATGGTCGACGGCGAGCGTGCCCACCTCGTGCGCGCCCGGGAAAGCGTGGAGGGCCTCTTCGCCTCGGAGTCGCGCCTGCCGTGACGCCCGGTGCTCCACTCGGGCAAGGTTAGAATAGAGCCCATGCTCCACTCGCCCAAAGCGGTTGCCCTCATTTCGGGAGGGCTCGACTCGATGCTCGCCGCCCGCGTCGTTCTCGAGCAGGGGGTGCACGTCGAGGGCCTGAACTTCTTCACCGGGTTCTGCGTGGAAGGTCACACCCATGCAGTCCGCAAGCGCGACCGGACGAGGCCCAAGCGCAACAACGCGCTGTGGGTAGCGGAGACGCTGGGGATCAAGTTGCATTTCATCGATGTCGTCGAGCCCTACAAGGAGGTCGTGCTCAATCCGCGCCACGGCTACGGCGCGCACCTCAACCCCTGCCTCGACTGCAAGTCCTTCATGGTGGGCAGAGCCTTCGAGTGGATGCAGCCGAGGGGCTTCGATTTCGTGGTTACCGGCGAAGTGATAGGACAGCGCCCCAAGTCCCAGCGTCGCGATACGATGCCGGTGGTTGCGCGCGAATCGGGCGCGGGCGAGCGCCTCCTGCGCCCCCTGTGTGCGAAGCACCTCCCGCCGACCCTGCCCGAGCGCGAAGGCTGGGTGGACCGGGAGGCCCTGTACGACTTCCACGGGCGCTCACGCAAGCCTCAGATCGCGCTGGCGGAGCGATTCGGCATCGAAGACTACGCGCAACCCGCCGGCGGCTGCTGTTTTCTCACCAATGCCCACTACTCCGCCAAGCTCGAGGACCTGTGGAAATCCCGCGGCGCCCGGGACTACGAGCTCGACGACATCATGTTGCTCAAGGTGGGCCGGCACCTGCGCCCGCGCCCGCATTTCAAGATCGTGATCGCCCGCGAGGAGGGCGAGAATCGCTTCCTGCGCGGGTACCGCTACCGCTTCACTCACCTGCACCCCGTGAGCCACGAAGGACCGCTCGCGATGCTGGACGGCAGGGCGGATGGCGACGACCTCCTGCTCGCCGCCCGTCTCGTCGCACGATTCAGTCAGGGTCGCGACGCGGAGCGGGTGGAGGTGGAAATCGGCGTGAAGGGGCGTGCAGCGGAGGTGGTGACGGTGGCGCCGCTGCCGCCTTCGGAGATCCCCGCCGACTGGTACATCTGATGGTGGGAACGGAGTCGGAGCTTCCGTCGGCCGGCGTTCAAGTCCTCGACGCACGCGGCCTGCTCTGTCCGCTCCCGGTCATTCGCACCCAGGACCGCGTTGCCTCCCTCGAGCCCGGAGACCGGCTTCGCGTGCGCTGCACCGACCCGGGCACCGAGAGCGACATTCCCACCTGGTGCCGCATCAACGGCCACCGCGTCGTCGGCATCGAGCGGGCCGAGGACGAGATCGCGATAGTCCTCGAGGTGGGCGGAGGCGCCGTCTAGTGCCCGCGGATGCGGGCCGGCGCAGCCAGGATGCGCGGCCCGGCATCAATGATGGGCGCCGCGTGCATTCCCGGATCGGGCGGCGGCTGCGGATTCCGTGCTCTTCGACGAGCTGAGGTGAGCGGCGACGCGGCATCGAGCGAACGCTACGCGACCATGCGTCGCGTCACCGTGCTCGGCGGAGTGCTCGATCTCGTGCTCGGCGTCGCCAAGATTCTCGGGGGCCTGTGGACCCATTCCCAGTCCCTCGTGGCCGACGGGGTGCACTCCCTGTCCGACCTTGCCACCGATGTCCTCGTCCTCTACGCCGCCAAGCACGCCCACGTGCCGCCGGACGCCGAGCATCCCTATGGCCACGCGCGCATCGAGACCGCCGCGAGCGCGGTGCTCGGCACGGTGCTGGTGCTCGTCGCGGCAGGCATCGCCCTGCACGCGGTGGAGAGCTTCCTGGACCCGGAACCCCGTCCGGTTCCCGAGGCGGCCGCGCTCGGCTTCGCGCTCTTCTCGGTGGTCTCCAAGGAGGCGATGTACCACTACATGATGCGTCACGCCAAGCGCCTCATGTCGCCCCTGATGGGGGCGAATGCATGGCACACCCGCAGCGACGCGATTTCCTCGCTCGTCGTCATCATCGGGGTCGGGGGATCGATGGCGGGATTCGCCTATCTCGATGCGGTGGCCGCGCTCGTCGTCGCCGGCATGGTGGGGCGCATCGGCTACCGGGTCGCCAAGAGCGGCATGATGGAGCTCATCGACACCGGGCTTCCCGCCCCGCAGCTCGCGGAACTGCGCCGGGTCATCCTCTCGGTGGACGGCGTCTCCGACCTGCATCAGCTCCGCACGCGGCGCATGGGAGGCCGGGTGCTGGTGGATGTCCACGTCATCCTTTCGAATCCTCGCATCAGCCTCTCCGAAGGTCACCAGATCAGCGAGGCGGTGCGCCAGGTGCTGACTCGCGCGGTCGACGAGGTCGACGACGTCACGGTGCACGTCGACCCCGAGGACGACGATGCCTTCGTCCCGGCTCCGTTGCCGACCCGACAGGAGCTGCTCTCCCGCCTCGAAGACCGCTTCCGGGCGATAGCGGAAGCGTCCCGGATACGGCGGGTGACCCTGCACTACCTGGACAACCGGATTCACCTCGAGCTCGAGCTGCCGCTCTCGCTGCTCCGCGAGGGATCGGGCGCGGAGCGGCTGGGGCGCGCCTTTGCCCGGGCGCTCGAGAAGGACCCCGACGTGGCGGGCGTGCGACTGGTGTTCTCGGAAAGCGAGAACGGCATAGAATGACGGCTTGCCCGGAAATCGCCGGGCAGTGTGCTATTGAGAGGCGGTGAGCCGGAGTGGGGGCCGGCCCGGTCGTGAAGTCCGCTTTCGTGCGCCGCCGTGCGCCGATGGTAGGATGGCCGCGAGCCCCGGCCGGTACGCGCGCCGGCTCCCGTCAAGTCGTTTTGAACCCAGCTCAATCCAGTTTCAGTCCATAGGAGGCCATCATCCATGTCTGTCGAAGGCGTACTCAGTTTGATTGAAGAGCAGGAGGTCAAGTTCGTCGATCTCCGCTTCACCGACACCAAGGGCAAGGAGCAGCACGTGTCGGTGCCCACATCGCAAGTGGACGAGGATTTCTTCGAGGATGGCAAGATGTTCGACGGATCGTCGATCGCGGGATGGAGGGGCATCCAGGAGTCGGACATGGTGCTCATGCCGGATCCCGAGAGCGGGGTGCTGGATCCCTTCCTCGACGAGACGACGCTCATCCTGCGCTGCGACGTCCTGGAACCGAGCACGATGGCCGGCTACGGGCGCGACCCGCGCAGCCTCGCCAGGCGAGCGGAGGCCTACCTCCAGTCCACCGGCGTCGCCGATGCCGCCTACTTCGGTCCCGAGCCGGAGTTCTTCGTGTTCGACAGCGTGCACTGGGGCGACGACGAGAGCGGCTCGTTCTGCAAGGTGGACTCCGAGGAGGCGCACTGGAACTCGGGCCGGACCTACGACGAAGGCAACATCGGTCATCGCCCCAAGATCAAGGGGGGCTACTTCCCCGTCCCACCCGTGGACTCGCTGCAGGACCTGCGCTCCGCCATGTCGCTCGCGATGGAGGAGATGGGGCTCGTGGTCGAAGTCCACCACCACGAGGTCGCGACCGCGGGGCAGTGCGAGATCGGCACCCGTTTCGCGTCTCTCGTGCGCAAGGCGGACGAGCTACAGATTCTCAAGTACTGCGTGCACAACGTCGCCCACGCTTACAACAAGACCGCAACATTCATGCCCAAGCCGATTGTCGGCGACAACGGCAGCGGCATGCATGTTCACCAGTCCCTGTCCCGGCAGGGGAGCAACATCTTCTCCGGCGACAAGTACGTCGGACTCTCCCAGGAGGCCCTCTGGTACATCGGAGGCGTCTTCAAGCACGCCCGTGCCCTGAACGCGTTCACCAACTCCGGCACCAACAGCTACAAGCGGCTGGTACCCGGATTCGAGGCGCCGGTGCTGCTCGCCTACTCGGGGATGAACCGCTCCGCCTCGGTGCGCATCCCCCACTCCAGTCCGGCCGGCCGGCGCGTGGAGGTACGTTTCCCGGATTCGAGCGGCAATCCCTACTTCACGTTTGCCGCGCTCATGATGGCGGGTCTCGACGGGATTCAGAATCAGATCGATCCGGGGCCGCCGCTCGACAAGGATCTCTACGATCTTCCTCCCGAAGAGGAGAAGGGCATCCCGACGGTGTGCGCCTCGCTCGACCAGGCCCTCGAGGCGCTCGACGCCGACCGCGATTTCCTCATCGCGGGAGAGGTGTTCAGTCACGACCTCATCGACGCCTACATCGAGCTCAAGATGGAGGAGGTGACGCGCTTCCGGATGACGACCCACCCGGTCGAGTTCGACATGTACTACTCCCTGTAGGCTCTCCATCCCGCGCCGCTCCCGCCCGTTGCCGTGGCGGGGGCGGCGCGTCCTCTCGGACCGCGCCACCCGGCTCAGGTGCAGAAGGCGCGCACCACATTCTCGACCACGCGAATGCCCGCGTCGCCTTTGAGGCTCATGATCGACTCGGGGTGGAACTGCACCGCGGCGACGGGCAGGTGCCGGTGCTCGATCGCCATCACGATGCCGTCCGCGCTGCGCGCGGTGAGCTTGAGGCATTCCGGCAGCTCGTCGCTCTTCGCGAAGAGCGAGTGGTAGCGTCCCGCTTCGAAGCGGCTCGGCAACCCTTGGAGAATGCGACCGCCGAGCACGCTCACTTCGCTCGCCTTGCCGTGCACGGGCATCTTCAGAGTGTCGAGACGTCCCCCGTAGTGCAGGACGAGGCCCTGTAGCCCGAGGCAGACGCCGAAGAGGGGGATCTCCTCCGCGAGCACCATCGATATGGTCGCGTCGAGCCCGAAGTCTTCGGGTCGCCCGGGGCCGGGCGAGAGCAGCACGAGATCCGCGCGCGCCTCGCGCAGGCGTTCGCGCGGGAAGCCGCTGCGGTAGGTCACGACTTCCGCTCCGGTCTGGCGGAAGTAGCCGGCGAGCGTGTGCACGAAGGAATCCTCGTGATCCACCATCAGGACGCGCTTGCCCGCTCCGGGACGGGAGCCCGTGCTCGTTACGCGCATTCCGTCTCCCTCCGGGCGCCGGATGGCGTCGAGGAGGGCGCTCGCCTTGAGGCGGGTTTCCTCCTCTTCGGCTTGCGGGTCCGATTCGAAGAGCAGGGTCGCCCCGGCGCGCACCGCCGCGATCCCTCCTTCGATGTGCACGGTGCGAAGGGTGAGCCCGGTGTTGAGGTTGCCGTTGAAAGCGATGAAGCCGAGCGCACCGCCGTACCAGCGTCGTGGCGAGCGTTCGTGGTCCTCGATGAACTGGATCGCGTGCTGCTTCGGCGCGCCGGTCACCGTCACGGCCCAGGCGTGAGCGAGGAACGCGTCGAGCGCGTCGAAGCCCTCGCGCAGCTCGCCCACCACGTGATCGACGGTATGGATGAGGCGGGAGTAGATCTCGATCTGCCTGCGGCCGATGACCCGCACGCTGCCGGGAACGCACACCCGGGACTTGTCGTTGCGGTCGACGTCGGTGCACATGGTGAGCTCCGACTCGTCCTTCTTCGAGTTGAGCAGCGCGAGGATCTGGGTCGAGTCCTCGATCGGATCCGCGCCGCGCGCAATCGTGCCGGAAATGGGACAGGTCTCCACCTGTCGCCCCTCCACCCGCACGTACATCTCCGGCGACGCGGCAACCAGGTACTCCCCTTCGCCCAGGTTCAGCAGCGCTCCGTAGGGCGCCGGGTTGCGGTGGCGCAGGCGCCGGAACACTTCGGAAGGCGGTGCGGGCGACGGCTCGTAGAAGGTCTGTCCCGGCACCACCTCGAACAGGTCGCCGCGGGAGAAGGCGCCGATCGCGACCCGGACCGTGTCGGCATACTCGCCGGGCTCGTGGTCGCAGTGGGCAGCGGCATTGCTCGAGGGCAAGTACTCTTCCCGAGTCCCGCCTCGCGGCAGCTCGTGGGTGCGCGCGGGCCCGAACTCGAAATCGTAGAGAAAGCGGGTGGCGCGCCGGGTCCGGTGATCGACGATGAGGATGTCGTCCGGAAGGTAGAGCACGAGATCGCGGTCTTCCTCCCGGCGGGACATGGCGAATCGGATCGCCTCGAACTGGAAGGCGAGCTCGTATCCGAAGACGCCATAGAGCCCGAGATGGGGCTCCTCGGGATGGGCAAAGAGATCCACGAGCGCCCGGATCACGGAAAAGACGCTCGGCTGCCGGCTGCGGAGCTCTTCGGGAAACCACTCGTCGCTCTCCCGAATGCGGCCCTCCAGGCGTTCAGCCCCGGCCTCGAACCCGGCCACCGCCTCGCAGGCGAAGAGGGCTCCCTCCGCGGCCGGAATCAGCACCCGGCCCCGCTCGTTGAGCGCCGAGAGCGTGAACTCCCGGCCCCGTCCCTCCAGGGCGAGGAGCGGGTCGGCGAAGCCCATGTCCCAGCGCGTGTAGCGACCGGGGTACTCGAAGGAGGACGCAAGGGCCACGCCGCGCCCCGCGTCGAGAGAATCGATGAGCGCATCCATCGCGTTCTCGTAGCGTTCGGGCCGCTCGATGCGGCGGATGCGCACGCCGCCCGCACTCGTGTACTCGCGACGGCGTGCTTCGTGATCCGGGTGCTCGCTCATGCTGCCTCTCGGTTGTCGTTATCGGCGGGGGCAAGGGACATAATGTTGCCCCATGTTCTTCGATCGGCGCTTGTGGGAGTTCACCGAGGGCGTGCGCGGGCGGATCGCCTTCGTCGTGGCCGTCGGCATCCTCGCGGCGGTGGTGGGCATTCTGCGGCTCGCTCTGCTGGGCTGGCTGGTTGCGGCGCTCTACCGCGGCGCGGACCTCGGAGAGCTCGGCCCTGCCGTCGCACTGGTGGCGGGGGTGATGGTCCTGCGCGGCGCGCTCGAGCACTGGCGCACCATGATCGCACACCGCACCGCCGCCCGCGTCCAGCTCGCGCTGCGCCAGCGCCTCTTCGACCAGGTAGTGCGCCTTGGGCCCGCGTACTTCGGCCTCGAACGTACCGGCGAAGTGCTGCTTTCGGTGGTGGAGGGCGTCGAACAGCTCGAGACCTGGTTCGGCCAGTACCTGCCGCAGCTCTTCGTCTCGGCCCTCACGCCTTTCGTGGTGTTCGCGATGATGGCCTTCGTGGACCTTCCGAGCGCCGGCATCCTGCTCGCCTTCGCGATGGTCTCCCTGATTGCGCCGAGCGCCTTCCATCGCTGGGACGTCCGCAACAGCGGCCGCCGGCAGCGCGCCTACTCCGCGTTCGCGGCCGAGTTCCTCGATGCGGTGCAGGGGCTCGCCACCCTGAAGGCCTTCGGCCAGGGGGCGGAACGCGGCCGGCTGCTCGCCTCGCGGGCGCACGAAGTGTTCCGCGCGACGATGTGGGTGCTCGCCACCAATACCCTGACCCGCGGCATCACCGATACCGGGATCGCGGTGGGAGCGGCGGTGGCCCTCGGGTTCGGGGCGTGGCGGGTGGATGCGGGCACGATGGAGCTCAGCGCCCTGCTCATCGTGCTGATGATGGGTATCGAGGTGTTCCGCCCCCAGCGCGAGCTGCGCGAGCTTCTCCACCAGGGCATGATCGGCCAGTCCGCCGCCCAGGGCATCGTGCAGGTCCTCGATGCGGCGCCGGTCGTCGAACCCAACCTCGAGGCGCCGAGGGTCGAGTCGATGGCACCGACGCTGCGCTTCGAGAGCGTGGCCTTCACCTATCCGGGAGGCCGCCGGCCCGCCCACCGCAACCTCGACTTCAGCGTCGCGCAGGGAGAACGAGTGGGCTTCGTGGGCGCGAGCGGCGCCGGCAAGACCACCATCGTGCGCCTGCTCATGCGCTTCTACGATCCCGATGCCGGTGCGGTGTACGTGGGGGGACACGACCTGCGCACCCTGCATCCCGACGACCTCCATCGCCAGATTGCGGTGGTGAACCAGGACACCTACCTCTTTCACGGTACGGTCGAGGACAACCTGCGCCTCGGCAAACCCGATGCGAGTGCGGAAGAGCTCGAGGAGGCGGCGCGCGCCGCCAACGCCCACGAGTTCATCGTGCGCCTGCCGCAAGGCTACGACACGGTGGTGGGGGAGCGGGGCATCCGTCTCTCCGGCGGACAGCGCCAGCGGGTCGCCATCGCCCGGGCCCTGCTGCGCGATGCGCCGATACTCATCCTCGACGAGGCGCTCTCGGCAGTCGACGCGCAGAACGAAGCGGTGATCCAGGAGGCGCTCGACCGCCTCATGCAGGGACGCACCAGTCTCATCTTCGCTCACCGGCTGTCGAGCGTGATCGGGGCGGATCGCATTCTCGTCCTCGATGGCATCGGCATCGCGGAATCCGGCACGCACCGCGAGCTGATGGCGAAGCGCGGCCACTACCACGCGCTGATGTCGGCGCAGGCCGAGGAAGGCGCGAGCGTGGACGAGGCGATTCGGGCCGCGGGTGAGGAGCCGGACGCCGAGGAAGCCGATCCTCCTTCGTCCTACGAGGTGAGCCTGGAGCCCACGGACGCGATCATCAAGGCGCAGGGGATGGGCTGGCTCGCCGCGTTTCGCGAGCTCTGCACCTACATCGTGCCGTGGAAGGGGAAGCTCCTCGTGACCTTCCTGTTCGGTGTGCTGCGGGTGGCGTGCCTGATCGGAGTCGGGGTCTTCGGCGCGCTCACGGTGGCGGCGGTCAAGACCGGCGAGCCCTTCGGCACCTGGCTCGTTGCGCTGGGCCTGGTCGCGCCGCTGGCGGGGCTGCTCCACTGGCTGGAATCCTGGTTCGCCCACGACATGGCCTTCCGGCTCCTCGCGGAGATGCGCATCGCGTTGTTCGCGAAGCTCGATCGGCTCGCGCCCGCTTACCTCGTCCGCAGGCGCACCGGTGATCTCGTCGCGATGGCGACCCACGACGTGGAGCTGGTGGAGTACTTCTTCGCGCATACCGTCACCCCCGCGTTCGTCGCGGTGCTGGTGCCGGTGACGGTGCTCGGCGTGCTGATGCACCACGGATGGCTGCTCGCCCTCGCGCTCCTGCCCTTCCTCCTCGTGGTGGGCCTGAGCCCGGTGCTTTCGCGGCGCCGCCTGGACGAGCTCGGCTCCCACGCCCGGGAAGCGCTGGGCAACCTGAACGCGCATACCGTCGACACCATTCAGGGCCTGAGCGAGATCGCGGCCTTCGAGCATGCGCCGATTCGCAGGGCCCAGTTCGTGGGGCGTGCCACCCGGCACCTCGAGATCCGACTGCCCTTCTTTCGGGATCTGACTTTCCAGAAGGCGGTGCTCGAGACCGCTACCGGTCTGGGAGGGCTGGTGGTGGTGGCCTCGGCGGTGTACCTGACCCACCGCGACGGCCTCGCGAGCGAGCTGGTCCCGCTCCTCACCCTGCTCGCGATGTCCGCGTTTCTGCCGGTTTCGGAGATCGCCCAGATCGGCCGGCAGCTCGCCGACACCCTCGGTTCGACGCGGCGCCTCTATGCGGTACGCACCGAGAAAGTCGAAGTCGAGGACGGGCCTGGTGCGGAGCCGGTGCCGGAGGCCCCGACGCTCGAGTTCGAGCACGTCGAGTTCGAGTACTTGCGAGGGCGCCCCGTGCTGCGGGACCTGAGCTTCCGGGTGCCGACCGGGCATACCGTCGCCCTCGTCGGTCCCTCGGGAGCGGGAAAGACCACGGCCGCGCACCTGCTGCTGCGCTTCTGGGACCCGACGGCGGGAACGGTGCGAATGGACGGACAGCCGCTCCCCCTCTACCGTCTCGAGGCCCTGCGCGACCGGATCGCGCTGGTGAGCCAGGACACCTACCTGTTCAACGAGACGCTTCGCGGCAACATTCTGATGGCACGGCCGGATGCGAGCGAAGAGGAGCTCATGGACGCGGTCGCCCGCGCCTCGCTCGACGACTTCGTCGCTTCAGTGCCGGATGGTCTGGACACCCGGGTCGGAGAGCGTGGCATGCGCCTCTCGGGGGGGCAGCGACAGCGCGTCGCGATCGCGCGGGCCTTTCTCAAGGACGCACCGATTCTCGTTCTCGACGAGGCGACCTCCCACCTGGACGCCATCAACGAAGCGTTGGTGCGCCATGCGCTCAAGGACTTGATGGTCGATCGCAGCACCGTGGTGATCGCCCATCGCCTCTCCACCGTGCGCGACGCGGATACGATCGTCGTCATGGACGAGGGGCGGGTCGTCGAGCAGGGTACGCACGCCTCTCTGATGCAAAGGGGCGGCCTCTACCAGCGCCTCGTCGCCCATCAGCTCGCCGGCGGGACCTCCGAGCCGGAGGCGCGAAGCGAGGCCAGGCTCTCGACGGCCTGAAGCGTCGGGATTGCGGAGGGAGAGGCAGCGTCCGACGCGCCGGCAGGGTCCGCGCTCGAAGGCGGGCGGGGAGGCGGATATCATGAACCTGGGGCGGCGGAAGCAGGAGTCACGATGAAGGCGCCGGCGATGCGAAACCGAATCCGGGGCCTGCTTCTCTGTCTCGTGCTCGCCCCGGTCATCGCAGGCGCGCAGGAACCCGCCGGCACCGCGAACCCCTTGAGCGATGCGCTCGTGCCGGCGCCCGCTCTGTCCCCCGGGGAAGTGGTCAGGATTCAGCTCGAGGCGCTGCGCCACAACGATCGGCACGACCGGGGCATCGAGGTCGCATTCCGCTTCGCCTCACCGGCCAATCGAGCCAACACCGGCCCGCTCGCGCGCTTCGTCTCCATGATCAGGAACGGCCCCTACGCCTTGATGCTCGGGTTTCGCGCGGCGAGCTACGGACCGGTGGAATCGAAGGGCGTCCGGGCCCGGCAGCGCGTGACCCTGGCGGACGCGGGCCGGAGCGTCACCTACTGGTTCTATCTCTCCCGGCAGTCCGAGGAACCTTACGTCGACTGCTGGATGACCGACGCGGTGTATGTGGAGCCTTTCGCAGGTCAGTCCACGTAGACCCTGCCGCGTTCTCGTCAACGAAGGGGAATCCCATGAACGAATCGAGCATCGAAGATCCGAGCGCCAACCCGGCAACGCAAGATGGCAGGGTCCCCGCGGACAGCCTCTCCGTAGAGGCTCGACACCTCGAGGATGACGGCGCGATTCCCAACAACGCGAAGCTGCCTCTGCTCGTCTACCGGCAGGCGGTGGCCCTCCCGGAAGAGGATCCCGCGGCCGTGTTCGAAGCGCTCTTCACCGCCAACGGATGGCCGGCGGCGTGGCGCAATGGTGTCCATCCCTTCCACCACTATCACAGCACGGCACACGAGGTGCTGGGAGTGTTCAGCGGCCGGGCCACCGCGTGTTTCGGCGGCGAGCACGGAGTCACGATGAGCGTGTCGGCCGGGGACGTGGTGATCATTCCCGCCGGCGTCGGCCACAAGGGCCTCGAAGCGACTCCCGATCTCGGCATCGTCGGTGCATACCCGGCCGGGACCGGCCCCGATCTCTGCCGGGGGCTCTCGGGCGAGCGCCCTGCTTGTCTGGAGGCCATCGCGCGGGTGGCGGTGCCGCAGAGTGATCCCGTGTACGGCGCCGAAGGGCCTCTCCACGATCACTGGTCTTCCGCTCGATGAGGGGCATTGGCGGCGCACTACTCGTCCCGATGCGGCCGCGGCCTCGAGGGCTTCGATGTGATGCAGTGAGCAAAAGGACATCACCGCGCCGGAAGCGAGGAGGCGATTCCGGTTCCGCGGCCCGGCCCCTGGCCGCCGCCGCGGTGGCGGTCCTGCTGTCCCTCGGCAACGCAGTGTTCGCGCAGAGCGAGTCTCTGTCGTGGACGATGCCCACGCCCCACGCGCCGAACACCTTCCTGGTCGAAAACGCACAGCGCTTCGCCGGGGATCTGGAAGCTGCGAGCGGGGGACGAATCCGAATCGAGGTGCAGAGCGGCGGCCGGCTCTACACGCATGAGGCAATCGCGCGTGCAGTGCGGGAAGGTGAGGTTCCGATGGGTGAGTTCATGCTCTCGGGGCTTGCATCCCAGGACCCGCTGTTGGGGGCGGACACGGTTCCCTTCCTCGCCTCCGGTTATCGCAAGGCGGAAAGGCTCTGGCAGGCATCGAGGGCGACGATCGAGCATAGCTTGGAGAAGCGAAACCTCGTGCTGCTCTATGCGGTGCCGGTGTCGCCTCCGCTGCTCTTCACCCGAGTCCCGCTCGACGGCGACACCGCCTTGCATGGCCTCGAGCTCCGGGTGCCGTCCGACGGCGCGAAGGTGGAGTTGGCGAGTCTCCTCGCGGTCTCGCGTCACCTCGGCGCGGTGCCGGTGCCCACGGGCACCTGGTCGTTGCCGGCGGCGTTCGAAGAAGGCCGTCTGGAAGCGATGTTCCTGCCGCCCGACCAGGCTCTGGGTCTGGGGGTTCAGCGCTTCGCACCCTACGTCTACCGGGTGCACCTCTGGTTGTCGAAGAGCGCCGTGGTGCTGAACCGGGGCGCATTCGAGGCGCTCGAACCGGCCCTTCGCGACGCGCTCCTCGAAGCGGCCCGGGGCGCGGAAGAACGCGGCTGGCGCCTCAGCCGCCGCGAGGCAGAGCGTCAGCACGCAAGGATGGAGGAGCGGGGTTTCTTCCCGACGAAAGCGCCCGTCCGTCTATGGGCAGATATCGCCGAGACGAGACGGAAATCGACAGTCGAGTGGACGGAGCGCACCGGGGAAGAGGGCGTCGGGGTCATCCAGGCCTTCTACGCGCCCCGCTGATGCCCGATCATTGAAGTGCGATCAAGGGCCAATTGGACGCACCTCTCCCGTACCGGTGCGCATCCGATCCGCAAGTGATTGATAACTAAAGGGTTAGGAACTCAGCGAGCCGTATCAGATCCCTCCAGCACGGAAAAAATGTGGGAACAAATGTGGGACGGGCCGAACCGCGCACATGTGGGACCGAATGTGGAACCGAATGTGGGACGAACCGGCCACGGCCATCTGCGTCAACATCACGGCCTCGCCATGACGTAATCGGCCCACGCCTGCATGAGCTGGCGGCGACCGTCGAACAACGCCGACCGGGCGTAGGCTCCCACGGTCTCATCTTGCCCATGCGCCAACACCGCTTCGCACTCCTCGAATGTCGCTCGGGCCACCTCCATCGCCTACATACGGAACGTCGTTCGAAATCCGTGCAACAATCGAACGCGACTCTTCGTCGACGTAGCCGAGCGGTCGCAGAACCTTGGACAGATCGTGCGGGTCCATCTCGCGGAAACCGCTGCGCCCGGCGCGCATCACGAACACCCCGAAACGGTCGCGGTCGAGCGCGCGGATTCGGTGAATAATCGCCAGCGCCTGCTCCGAGAGCGGCACCCGATGCGGGCTGCCTGACTTCATCCGCTCCCCCGGACGCGTCCACACGCGATCGTCGAGGTCAAATTCCGACCACCGGGCGCCGAGCACCTCACCGACGCGAGCGGCGCACAGCACTGTGAAAAGTACGGCGAGCTTCACAGCAATGTCGTGCGATGAAGCCTCCACCGCACGCATCGCCTCGCGCACCTTGCGGTGGGAAAGACTCGGTTGATGATGGACAATTGCCTTGCCCTTCGGCGCGAGTTCCTTAATCTGCGCGGCGGGGTTGTCCAAGCGATGTTTGTTCAGGACTGCCGACCGCATCACGACGTCCAGGTACTGTCTGAGCACGTAGCCGAGTGAGCCGCGGCCTTGCCACAGGGGCAGGACGATGGCGCTCAGGTCGGCGAGAGTCACCTCGTCTGCCCTTCGCCTTTCTCGCGCGGATACCCGAGCTGGGGCTGAAGCCCCTGTCGCTCACCTTCGGGCGCCGGCGCTACCGCACCGGGCTGGCTGCGCGGCGCGGGGCCGAGGACCTCGTGCCGGTGAGCCGCTTCGAGGAGCTCGTGCGCGACATCGCACTCCAACGTCTCGGCTGACGGGAGCGGCCGCACACTGGCGGCCCAGGCGCCGGTTGACAGTCGACCGGAAGTAACTGCTCTGGCAGGCCGTGAACCTTGAATTCGCACGCGATTAGGCATACATGAATGCAGGATAGCCGGGCATTTGCACAAATCCCACAAATACTGCTATAACTCTGCCGACCAATAGGCAGGGAAGGGCCAACCACATGCTATTGCGCTTCGCCGTCGAGAACCACCTCTCTATCCGCGAGAGGCAAGAGTTGTCCTTCGCGGCATCATCGCTGAAGGATCAAAGAGATGGGCTGATCCACTGTGAGGCCGTGGACAGCGGGGCGGTAGTGCCTGCCGTCGTGATCTACGGCGCCAACGCATCTGGCAAGACGAACTTCGTCAACGCTTTGTCAACTATGAGGATGATGGTCCTGTGGTCGCAGACCAAGGGCGAACCGGGCGGTGGAGTGCCACGTCATGAATATTTGCTAGATCAGAGTTTCTCTGAAAAGCCATCATGCTTCGAAATTGATTTCGTACTTGATGGCATTCGCTATCACTATGGATTTGAAACAACCGACGAGGCATTTACGTCGGAGTGGTTGTATGAGATCCCAAAGGCGCACCGTAGAAGACTCTATGAACGCAAAGAACAGGACTTTGACTTTGGCCGTTGGTTGAAGGGACAGAACCACAATATTTCTAGACTCACACGTTCAAATAGCCTGTTTCTTTCTGCTGCCGCACAAAACGGTCATGAGCTGCTGTCCCGCGTCTACAAGTACTTTCAAGATATTGCATTCTCCGGATCAGTTTCCGTGCCAGGAGTTGAAGCTTCCTCTCTGGTCAAGGGAGCTGGGCTTGATCGCCGTGTGATTAATTTCCTAAAGTCTATCAACACTGGAGTTATCGGATACCAAAAGAGAGAGACTGAGCTATCGGAAGACTTCCGAGCGAAACATCGCGAACTCAGGGCAGTGCTCAAAAGGATCTCTGGAGGCACGATAGAACTCAAGCCTGACGACGAAGAGAAAATGGTGCAAATTGAACTTGCCCACCGTGGAAGAGGCGGAGAAGTGGTCCACTTCGATTTGGACCTAGAGAGCGCAGGAACAAGAAGGCTGCTAATCATTCTCAGTCAGGCATTCAAAGCGATAGATGAAGGACTACCAATTGTAATTGATGAGCTAGATGCAAGCTTGCACACGTATGCGAGTGAGGCCGTTCTGCGTTTGTTTTGCTCAGCGTCGGTGAACCAAAGCGGTGCGCAACTCATAGCGACAACTCATGATACCAATCTAATGAAGTCCCATATACTTCGGCGGGACCAACTTTGGTTTGCAGACAAGAATAGTGAAGGAGCAACGGAGATATATCCGCTAACGGACATTCGAACGCGCAAGGGAGACAATGTCGAGCTAGGATACTTGCAGGGACGATACGGAGCAGTACCAAACGATGATCCCGTAGCTGCATTGCTTGAGTCTTGCTAAAATGGCAAAGCGTCGAACGGGAAAAATCAGGCGACGAGGAACGAGAAGAGAGCCCAAGGTTCGATTCATCCTTTTTTGTGAAGGGAGAAATACAGAACCTGCATATTTTTCTGCCATAGAGAAAGTTTGGACAGGCGCTCTGGTTTCCATCGAAAGTCGTCGTGGTGTGGGAGTCCCGATCACAATAGCACAAGAAGCATTGAAGTTTGCGAGATCAGAAGGATTGGCGCGAGGTAGCAGACGGCGCCGAAATCTGTTTGAAGTATGGGACGAGGTTTGGGCCGTATTCGATCGAGACGAACATGAGAGATATGAGGAAGCCGTGGGTGTTTGCGAGGCCAACGGCATCGGGGTCGCAAGATCGAATCCATGTTTTGAGGTTTGGTTGATCTTGCACGAACAGGATTATGATCGACCGGATGACCGTCATCAGGCACAAAGGGAGTTGCAACGATTACGACCAGAATACGACGGAGGTGGAGCAAAGGTGCCGGACTGCGCGGAAATGGTGGCTCGAGTTCTCCAGGCGGAAGAGCGAGGACAGGTGCTGCTTCGTCGTCGGGAAGACGAATTGGAGCCGCACGGGCGACCCTCCACAACAGTGGGTGATTTGACAAAGGCAATTAGAAGAGCAGATGGCCGAGTGCGAAGGGAGGCATAGAGTTGGAGAGTTCATAGAACTGATAGGGGTTGGGTTGCGCTTCCGAAAGTCGTACTTATCTCCAACAATACGCAGAGGTGGCAGGAGCAATTTAGTGATTGAAACGGTCTAGGACTTAGTTAAGAGTGTCAACGGCGGCGGGAATCCAGGCCAACGGGCGGAGCGAGACCGGACCACCTGTGGGGAGCGGTGTCGGCGAATTGAGGGGCTGAAGGAGACGCCACGGGGGGGCGGCGTCTGGAAACGCGGCGAGGGCGTAGCCCGAGCGGAGTTTCCGGATGGGGGAAGAAGGTTCGGTCAGCGCGAGGGGCGTTTCTTGCGTGCGGGACTGTGATTGAGCCGAAAGCTCTCGCCGTTCATCTCGAGAATATGCATTTTATCGGCCGGGAGGCGGCGCGCCAGCTCGCGGGCGCGCGGCCCGTGCGCCTGTGCCACTTCGAGTCGATAAACGAGGGCGACAGGCTGTCGCCCCGGTGGCGAGAGGTGGGTCCGGGGCAGTACGTCCTCGGTTGCCTGACCGACCGGGGCGCGTATGCCGTGTGCGACACCGTGGTGGCCATGGTGGAGCCGAAGGGCGGGTGACGGCGGGCAGCGCCGCCGAAACCACCTTGCCTCACACGAGCGACACCGGCTCGATGCAGCGCGGGTCTTCGACCGACGACTTGTTGACAATGGGGCTTACAGGCTGCACGCGCATCGACTCCGGCCAAGGCTCGAGCGCCACGTCCTTGCCCGCGAGCGAGGGACCAATGCGACTGGGTGGCACAATCACCGGCATCCGGTGGTGGACCCGCGCCAGCGCCGGTGTCGCGTCCGTGGTCAGAATGGTGAAGGTCTCGAGCGCGTCGCCCGGCGCGAGCTCCGCGAGCGAGCCCTTTAGCGCCGTCCCTTCCGGGACCATCCATCGCTCCCAGATGCCAGCCATCGCGAACAGCCCGCCATCCTCCAGGGCGATGAGTCACGGCTGATGGCGCGAGCGAGGACCCGTCCACTCGTAGAACGCATCGGCGGGGATGAGGCAGCGCCGACCCGTCTTCCACGCCGCGCGGAAGGCGGGCTTGGTACTGACCGTCTCAAGCCTCGCATTGATGAGCTTCGCGCCGATGCTCGGCTCCTTGGCCCAGGAAGGGACGAGTCCCCATCGCAGCATCGAGAGCCGGCGCCCGCCGTGCTCAAGGCGGACCACGCCGAAGTCTTGGGTCGGGGCGACGTTGTAGCGCGGCCGCAAGTTGAGAGGAGCCCCGAAGACATTCAGAAACGCGTGCACTGCGCTCCACGGGGCCATTTGGGTGAATCTCCCGCACATCCCGGAGACGGTATACGCGTTTGCCGGCTACCGCCAGTTATCTCGTCAAATGCGCAGGGCTCGTTTTTTGTCTGCCGGGTAGCAGGGTGAGCTGATCTCGGGGCTGGCCATTTTGTTCTCCCTGTGGCAGTGTGCCGGCCATGGGGACGCTGGCGGCTTCGGATTCGTCGATTGATCTGCGTGCGGTCACGG
>CAYQVB010000162.1:0-46954 GCA_964420925.1 uncultured Ectothiorhodospiraceae bacterium
TGGCGTGCCATGTAGCGAGCGAAACCAGGACTGGACGTCCTGGTGGGAGATAGTCGCAATGGAACGCCCCTTGAAGAAGGGCAGTATCTGGTTCCGGTAGTAGTTGCGGTTCACCTTGAGGGTTCGTGGCTTCCAACGGCGGCCATATCGGTCAAAGACCTCCTCCGCGACCTTCTCGAACGGAGCCTCGCCGAGAGGTTCCGCGTCAATGTCCGCTCCTGCGCGTAGCGCGGCCAGCATGGACCGCGCGCGGGCGCGGGCCTCGGTCTCGGTCATGGCCCGCGCATCTCCGACGATCTGCCAGACGCGCCGGCCCAAGTGCTGACTATGGATGAAGAACCGCTTCGTGCCGGACGGCATCAGCCGGACACCGTAACCCTTGAGTTCGGTGTCCCGGACATCTCGGACGGTGCGGCGGGGCCGCAGGGCGTCCACTCGGCGTTGTGTGAGGCGAACACGTGCCATGATTGTGCTTCTCCGAATCTGTTGCAATTGGGTGCGAAGTCGGGTCTATTCTGGTGCCCGTTCGCGGCAGAACCGGAGAAATATCGAAGCTATATCAAAGGGATAGAACCGAAGGTGCGTCAGATCGTGTGCGCCCACTTGGTGATCGGCCCGAACATCGCCACCGAGTCCATGTTCTGGTGGCTCTCCTTGTGCAGGCGCCGGGTGCTGCCCTGGCCGATGATGCAAACCAGCGGCGAGCGGTCCATGTTGGCGTCGGCGACGCCGGTAACGAGGTTGGTCGCCCCCGGCCCCAGCGTGCCGAGGCACACTCCCGCCTTGCCGGTGAGGCGGCCGTAGGCGTCCGCGGCGAAGGCGGCGGCCTGCTCGTGCCGGCAGAGCACGAAGCGGATGGGACTGTCCAACAGGGAAATCATGAGGTCGGCGTTCTCCTCCCCCGGCACTCCGAAGATGTGGGTGACCCCCTCCGCCTCCAGGCAGCGCACGAACAGATCGGACGCCTTCATGACTCGCTTCCTCCGGTCTTCCCCTTTCCAGATGGGGGCATTATCCCGCCGTGCGAAGGGGTCACGGTCAAACGGCATCCATCGGACCAACCCGGTCCGAACCCGAGCGAAGCGGCCTCGAAGCGGTCGCATCGGATGCGGTCCCGAGGTGCCCCTGACCACAACCGGACCGACTACCGGGCTCCGGTGGCGTATTGCGCAACGCGCGATTAGTCTGAGCCTCATGAGTTCGGAGGCGAAAACCTCGCTTGTCCCGGAAACGGAGCATGTGCGTTCGAGCGTGCCCGGACCTGCTGGCGCCCAGGAAGAGCCACGCTCGACTCTCGGAGGCGGGGAGGGCTTGCGGTGAGGCGCTTCCTCGAGCGCCACCCCCTCTGGTCGCTCGCGATCCTGATCGCGATCGCGGTGCTGCTGTGGCTCATCATCGCGCCGTGGCCGCCGGGGCTGGTGGAAGCGATCGGGCGCAAGAAGGTCTTCCTGAACGCGCTCTTCAACGGCATCACGCTCGGCGGCCTCTACTTCCTCGTCGCGAGCGGGTTCACGCTCATCTTCGGCCTGATGCGCAACATCAATCTCGCGCACGGGTCGCTCTACCTCCTCGGGGGATACATCGGCTACGAGATCACGGACTGGACCGGCTCGTGGATCGCGAGCTTCGTGGTCGCCTTCATCGCGGTCGCAATCCTCGGCATCATCCTCCAGGTCACCATCTTCCGCTGGATGGAAGGGCAGGATCTCCGCCAGACCCTGGTGACGATCGGGGTGTCGATCGTCATGGCGGACATCATGCTCTGGATCTGGGGCGGCGACTTCTACCAGATCCTGCCCCCTGACTGGCTGGTCGGCGCGGTCGAGACCCCGCTCATCTCGTCCATCAGCCGCCGCACCGGCGAACCGATCTTCCTCAAGTACCCGATGGTGCGCCTGGTGATCTTCTTCGCCGCGCTCGTGATCGGCATCGTGATGTGGTGGCTGCTCAACCGGACCCGCATCGGGATCATGATCCGCGCCGGGGTGGACGACCGCGACATGCTGGCCGCGAGCGGAGTCCGCATCCAGCTCGTCTTCGTCATCGTCTTCGCGTTCGGGGCGGGGCTCGCGGGACTCGCCGGAGTGGTCGGCGGCACCTTCCAGTCGCTCGCCCCCGGTGAGGACATCCGCTTCCTCCTCGCCTCGCTCGTGGTGGTCATCGTCGGAGGGATGGGCTCGATCACCGGCGCCGCCCTCGGCGCCCTGCTCATCGGCCTCGCGGAGCAGTTCGGCTCGGTGTACATGCCCACTTACGCGGTCGTCGGCACCTTCCTCATCATGGTCGCGGTGCTCGCCTTCCGTCCCCAGGGCCTGCTCGGGAGGAAGTGAGGGATGGCGGCGAGCGAAGGCACCCTCCGCGCGGACGTCGGTCGCGCGGCGCCGCCTCCGGCGGACTCGTTCCCGGACTGGATGTCCCGGCTCCACCCCGCGGTCTGGCTGCTCGCGCTCTTCCTGCTCTTCGTGCCCGCCTTCACCAACGACTTCATTCAGCTCCAGGTCTTCGGCTGGACCTTCGTGCTCGGCATGATCGCGCTCAGCCTGATGTTCCTCGCCGGCTACGGCGGGATGGTGAGCCTCGTGCAGATGAGCATCGCGGCGTGCGCGGGCTACATGTACGCGATCTTCGGCCACAGCGCCTTCATGGAAGTGAGCCTGGGCTGGCCGTGGTGGGCGACGATCCCGGTCGCGCTGATCATCGCGGTGCTCTTCGGGACGATATCCGGCGCGCTCGCGGTGCGTACCGAAGGCATCTACACCATCATGATCACGCTGGCCATCGCCTCGGCCTTCTTCTACTTCACCCTCCAGAACTACACCATCTTCAACGGCTTCAGCGGCTTCAACGCGGTCCGCCCGCCCCCGCTCTTCGGCGTGGACTGGAAGCAGGCGACACCCTTCTACTACCTGAGCCTCTTCTTCGCGACTGTGAGCTATTTCGCGGTGCTCTACGTCTCGCGATCCTCGTTCGGGCTCGCGCTCCAGGGCGTGCGCGACAACGCGCGACGCATGGAGGCGCTTGGCTTCAACGTCACCGCCCACCGCATCGCAGCCTACAGCTTCGCGGCGCTCATCGCCGCGGTCGCGGGCATCCTCCTCACCTGGCAGAACGGCCAGATCTCGCCGGGAACCGCGGGCGTGGGACCGGTGATCGACATCCTCATCATCGCGGTGGTCGGCGGACTGCGCCATCCGATCGGACCCTTCATCGGGGCGCTGATCTACGTGCTGCTGCGCACCTTCGCGCTCGACGCCCTCGTCGCGGTCGGGATCGCGGGCGAGCGCTTCCAGTTCCTCATCGGGCTCGGCTTCCTGCTCATCGTGCTCTTCTCCCCGGACGGGGTGCTGGGCCTCTGGTCGCGCTGGAGAGCACGCCTGCGACGCGGGCGGAGGGAACTCTAAGCATGTCCAGCCTCTCCGAGAGACAGTCCGCAACCACAACCGGTGGATTCCCGCCTTCGCGGGAATGACGCAGTCATGGCGAGCGTCGCCGAACGGCTTTCCGCCGCGGGCACCGCGAACGCGCTCGAGCTGCGCGGGGTCAGCCGCCTCTTCGGCGCGCTGGTGGCGCTCGACGACGTGACGATGAGCGTGCGGCCCGGCGAGCGCCGCGCGGTGCTCGGCTCGAACGGCGCCGGCAAGACCACGCTCTTCAACGCGGTGACCGGCGACTTTCCGCCGAGTTCCGGGGTGATCCGCTTCTTCGGCGAGGACATCACCTGGTTTCCGCCCCACGAACGCATCCGCCGCGGGTTGCGCCGCACCTACCAGATCTCGCTGCTCTTCCGCGACCTGAGCGTGCTGGACAACGTCTACCTCGCCTGCCGCGGGGTCTCGCGGGGGCGCTTCTCGCTCTTGCGCCCCCGCCGAAACGACACGCTCATGCAGTCCGCGATCGATCTCGTCGAAGCGGTACACCTGACGGCGGTGCGCGAGCGCCTGGTGGCGGAGCTCAGCTACGGTGAGCAGCGCCAGCTCGAGATCGCGCTCGCGCTCGCGGGCGCGCCGCGCTTCATCCTCTTCGACGAGCCGGCCGCGGGCCTCGCGCCCGGAGAGCGCGCGGAGCTCGTCGAGATCCTGAACTCGCTGCCCTCGCACATCGGCTACATCATCATCGAGCACGACATGGACGTGGCGCTTCGGGTCGCGGAGAGCGTGTCGATGATGCACAACGGCCGGATCCTGAAAGAGGGAACGCCGGCCGAGATCGAGTCCGATCCGGAAGTCCAGGAGCTCTACCTGGGGGGCGGCCATGGCTGAACGCGCACGACGGCGGCCCGAGGCGGCGCCGATGCTTCGGATCCGCGGGCTCCACGTCTACTACGGCCAGTCCCATGCGCTGCAGGGGGTCGATCTCGATCTCGCGCAGGGGGTCGTCTCCGTGGTCGGACGCAACGGCATGGGCAAGACGACGCTCTGCAACGCGATCACCGGACTCGTGCCCATTGCGCGCGGGTCCGTGCAGTTCGAAGGCGACGAGCTGGCCGGCCTCGGACCAAGCCGCATCGCGCACCACGGGGTCGGATACGTCCCGCAGGGCCGGCGGCTGTGGCCCTCGCTCACCGTGGACGAGCATCTGCGCCTGTGCGAGCGCGGCTCGCGGCGCGGCGGGTGGACCCGCGACCGGGTCTACGAGACCTTCCCGCAACTCAAGGAGCGGCGAGAGAGCCGTGGCGGGCAGCTTTCCGGCGGCGAGCAGCAGATGCTCGCGATCTCCCGTGCGCTCCTGCTCAACCCCCGCCTCCTCGTGATGGACGAGCCCACCGAGGGACTCGCGCCGGTCATCGTGCAGCAGGTCGAGGACATGCTGATCCGGATCGGGGAGGAGGGCGAGATCTCGGTGCTGGTCATCGAGCAGAACATCGGGGTCGCGACCGCGGTATCCGAGGACGTCGCGATCATGGTGAACGGGCGCATCAACCGGATCATGGACGCGTCCTCCCTCGCCGCCGATCGCGAGCTTCAGCAGCGCCTGCTCGGAGTCGGACGGCATGCCGACGAGGCGCCGCTTCCGGGAAGCGGCGACGTACCGCAGGAGGCGGGTACGGTGCGCCTGGTCTCGGGGCGCGGCAGCGGCCGGGTCTGGATGTCGAACCCGCGCCCGCCCACGCGCTGGTCGAGGCCGGTTCCGGTCGCCGACTTCGAATCGGCGGCAGCGGCGCTCGCCGGTTCCGCGCGGGTGCGCGCTCCGGAGCGCGAGTCGGAGATCACCCCCCTCTCGGCGGAAGGCGAGCCGGTAGTCCTCGTCATCGGAACTTTCGACACCAAGGGCCCCGAGCTCAAGTTCATCCGGGACCGGCTCGCCGACGCCGGACAGCGCGCGAAGCTGGTCGACGTGTCCACTTCGGGCCGGCCTTCGGCCGCGGACGTGCCGCCCCACCAGGTCGCCGCCTACCACCCCAAGGGGCCGAACGCGGTGTTCACGCGAGACCGCGGCGCGTCGGTGCGCGAAATGGCGGTGGCGCTCGAGCGGTGGATGCCGCGCCAGCCGGGGGTGGCGGGGGTGATTGCAGCGGGCGGCTCGGGCGGCACCGCGCTCGCCGCGCCCGCGATGCAGACCCTGCCGGTGGGCGTGCCCAAGGTGATGATCTCCACCGTCGCGTCGGGCGACGTGAGCCGCTACGTGGGTCCTTCCGACATCATGATGATGTACTCGGTCACCGACGTGCAGGGCCTCAACGCGATCTCGCGCAAGGTGCTCGCGAACGGGGCGCACGCGCTCGCAGGCATGGTGGCGCGGCGCGGCGACGCGAGCTCGCCCCGGACTCGCGCCCGGGCTCGCACGGCAGCTCCGCCTCGTCCTGCCGTCGGCATCACCATGTTCGGGGTGACCACGCCCTGCGTGCAGCGCCTGAGCGCGAAGCTCGAGGAGCGCTTCGAGTGCCTCATCTTCCACGCCACCGGGGTCGGCGGGCGCTCGATGGAGAAGCTGCTCGATTCCGGACAGCTCGCCGGCCTCCTCGACGTCACCACCACCGAAGTCTGCGACATGATGATGGGCGGGGTGTTCGCCGCGGACGAAGACCGCTTCGGCGCCGCGATCCGCACTCGCGCCCCCTACGTCGGCGCCTGCGGCGCGCTGGACATGGTCAACTTCGGGCCGCGCGACAACGTCCCCGAGCAGTACCGGGGTCGCAACCTCTACGAACACAACCCGCAGGTCACCCTCATGCGCACCACCGCGGAGGAGAACGCCCGCATGGGCCGCTGGATCGGCGAGCGCCTCAACCGCATGGACGGACCGGTGCGCTTCTTCCTCCCCGAAGGCGGGGTCTCGATGCTCGACGCCCCCGGACAGCCCTTCCACGACCCGCAAGCAGACGCCGCCCTCTTCGAGGCGCTCGAACAGACCGTGCGCCAGACCGGCACCCGGCAGCTCCTGCGCCTGCCCCTCCACCTCAACGACCCCGCCTTCAGCGACGCGCTCGCTGCGGCTTTCGAAGCGCTCGCGGGCGCCCGAGCCTCGCGGATACGAGGGGGCGGGCGGTATGGCAGATAGCAACCTGAGTCCGTAGCGGCATGGCAGACACCTCGCCGGCTTCACGCCTCACGGGGGACTGACCCGATGACTCGGACGTACAACACGCTCCTGCAAGGGATCACCTTGTCCGAGGCGCTGAACCTCCTGACCGTGGATCGGCTGAAGGAGCTGCTCGATCTGTTGTCCGGCACGAGCCGCCCGACTCGCAAGGCCGAGATCATCGCGGTCCTCAGACGCCGCCTCACCGGGAAGTCCTTGCAGAATCTCTGGCACGAGCTCGACGAGACCCAGCGCCTCGCCGTGAGCGAGACGCTGTATGGACCGGACGGCGCATTCGCCGAGACCCGCTTCAGGGCGAAGTATGGCGTCATGCCCGCCTTCGACACCCATGCCCGTCGCAGAGGTTATCGGGCCGCCAAGCCCACCCTCCTGCGCCTGCTCCTATACCCCACGCATCGCTACGACAGCGGAGCCACCGTCATTCCGGGTGAGCTGCAAGAGCGCCTGCGGGCCTTCGTGCTGCCCCCAGAGGCTCCGGCTCTGCCCGCCCGGGAGGATCTGCCGGCGACGGCCGCGGAGAGCGAGAAGCACTCCCGGCAAAGCGGTGAGGACAGTGGCGAGGAGGCCGCCGCGACGGGGAGATCCGTCTATAGAAGGCCCCGGAGAACGTCCTCGATCGAGACCGCGGCCCGCAATGCGCCGCTCGTCCGGCGTGACATGGAGCGCGCCGCTCGGCAGGACCTGCTCGCCGTGCTGCGCCTGATCGAGCACGGCAAGGTGGCAGTCAGCGCCACGACCCGGCAGGCATCGGCAGCCGCGATCCGAAACGTCGCCACGATACTGTGCGATGGCGATTTCTACGACCCGGCGCCGGAGAAGAAGCACGCCGGGGAGCAGACGGTCGGTCCGCTCCGGGCATTCGCCTGGCCCTGGCTCGTGCAGGCTGCCGGGCTGGCCGAGCGACGAGGCACCAGGCTCGCACTGACCAAGGCCGGACGCGCGGCATTGAGCGCACCGCCCGCCGACACCTTGCGACGGCTCTGGCAACGCTGGCTCAAGACGACTCTGCTGGACGAATTCAGCCGCATCGATGCCATCAAGGGGCAACGGGGCAGGGCCAGTCGCACGATGACCGCCGCGTCGAGTCGCCGCGCCGCAATCGCCGAAGCTCTCACAGAGTGTCCGGTGGGCCTCTGGGTGCGCATCGGCGATCTCTCGCGCTTCATGCAAGCCTCGGGAGACTTCGACTTCAGCATTACTCGCGATCCCTGGAGGCTCTACATCGCAGAGGCCCACTACGGCAGCCTCGGATATGAAGGCCGCGATGGCTGGAACATCCTGCAGGAACGCTACCTTCTCTGTCTCCTGTTCGAGTACGCGGCCACTCTGGGTCTGATCGACGTTGCCTACTCCGACCCGCACGGAGCGCGGTGGGACTACATGGACCTGTGGGGCGCCGACGATCTGGATTTCCTGAGTCGCTACGACGGCCTGCATTACTTCCGCCTGAACCCGCTCGGATCATTTTGTCTGGGAGTGGCGGAGACTTATGAGCCGAAGACCCCGCCGGCCCGGGCATCGCTCACCGTACTTCCCAATCTGCGCTTGAAAGTGATGGAAATGCCCTTGTCCGGAGAGGAGAAGCTGGTACTTGAGACCTATGCGACGGCGGAGTCGGAAGAGGTCTGGTGCCTGGACCGCGACAAGACCCTGTCGGCCATCGAGAGCGGACATGACGCGAATGAGCTGCGCGATTTCCTCACTGCGCGCGACGACCAGCCCCTGCCCGAAACCGTCGAAGGCTTCTTGCGCGATACGCTGCGCAGGGCGTGCGCACTGATGCCCCACGGCACCGCGCTGCTCATCGAGTGCATCGACTCGGATCTCGCCGCCCTGCTCGCCTCCCACGCGCGCACCGCCAACCTCTGCCTCCGTGCCGGCGAACGTCACCTGGCAGTGAGGGCCGAATCGGAGGACGCGTTCCGCAAAGCGGTACACAAAATGGGCTACGGCATGCCGAGGCGGTGATCCGACGGAGATTCGCAACGCGCCCGTCTAGGGGACATCCTGCAATCGCGTCCAAAAAACAGGCTTGTTTACAATAGGTTAGAAACCTTCCGAAACGGCGCTCATCCCGTCCTGCGGATAGTCAACACCATTACAACACCGCGTCCCGACCCCCGTCGCGGCGTCCCGCGGCCCCTGTCGGGCACCGGGCCGCGACCGCAGGGGCGGTGATGACTCGCCGCTCATGGCGCAGATTGGTCCCGCCGACCGTCATCGGCCGCCTTTTTCGGGCGATACGCGATCAAGCCTCAGGCGACCGCTCCGAGACCGTTCTTCGCCACCAACGTCAGGAGCTTCAGCGACGCGCCCTGCGGGCGCTTCTCGCCGCGCTCCCACTGGCTCACCAGACCCGTGGTCACGTTGAGGTAGCGTGCGAACACCGCCTGACTAGCATGCTCGCGCAGACGCAACGCGCGGATGTCCTCCGGTGCCATGTCCTCGACCGGCGTCAGGCACATCTCGTCGAACGTCCGCATCGTCCGCTTCGACATCAGGCCCGCCTCGGCCAAACCGAGCGCCGCTTCGTGCGCGGCCGCAAGCGCCTCACTCTTGTACTGCTTGGTCATGGTATTTCACTTCTTTTTATAACACCCAGTGTGGCTTTTTCAATCCGCACCGCGCTCCCGCGTTGTGCCGGGTCGGGTCGGTCAACTACGCGGAGACCGCCGCCGGTCCCGCTGTCTTCATGCTGCGGCGCCCTGCCGCAATGGTGCGGTGTCCGCAGGCTGCGGTCCGGTGGGTAGACTGGCAAGAGGCCGCACCGATAGAGTTCGGACGTTGGAAGGTCGGGTTGCAGGAATGAGGGACTCCGCTCGAGGACATGGACCTTGCCATCGCCTCGGTAGCACGCGGCCTCCCGGCCCGGCTTGCCACCTTGAACATCCGTGACTTTGCCAGGATCGATGATCTGGAGTTGGTCGATTGGTCGGCGCCCCACCCTGATCCATGAGGAGCGACAATGACCATGGCGAGCCTGAGTTACAAATCCAGGTTCGTCTCCTGCGAGTTCGATTTCGATGCACCGGGCAAGCGCTTCGGTAGCGCGCAGATCCTCTATTCCGACAACGAGAACGCGGGCCGGATACACCTCGTCCCGATCGTCGTGATCGCGAACGGCAACGGCCCGACGGTGCTGCTCTGCGCGGGCACCCACGGGAACGAAGACCAGGGACAACTGGTGCTGCGGAGACTGGTCCACGAGCTCGAGCCTGCCGGCGTGACGGGACGGGTCATTGTCCTGCCCGCCCTGAACTACCCCGCAGTGCGTGCGTGGTCGCGCACGTCGCCGCTCGACAACGGCAATCTCAACCGGAGCTTTCCCGGCGACGAAACGAGCGGCCCCACCTCCGCGCTGGCGCGCTTCGTCGTGGACGCTTTGCTGCCCCGGTGCGATGCCGGCATGGACCTCCACTCCGGCGGTCCCTCGTCCGAGTGGGCATGCTCCACATTTCTCTGTACCTGTGCCGACCCCGAGGTATACCGCGACTCCCTCGCGATGGCCGAGGCATTCCATGCGCCCTACCTCTTCGTGGTGGACGGGCGGGGATCGCGAACCGGCTTCGATCCGGCCGCCCATGCGTGTGGGGTGCCCTTCATCTCGACCGAGCTCGGCGGCGGCGGCATCGCTCGCGAAACGCTGGATATCGGCTACCGCGGAGTGCGCGCCGTGCTCGCCCACCTCGGCGTGATCGAAACGCCCGCGGAACCTCCATCGGGGTATGAGACGGTCTGCCTTGCGGGATTCCGGGGCGCCAGCCGCGTGCTCGCGCCCTTCGTGGGGCTGGTCGAGACCATGCGCAATCCCGGTGACCGGGTCGAGGCGGGGGAAGTCGCCGCCTTGCTCTACTCTCTCGACGAGGTCGCCCGCCCGCCGGCCGAGCTCGTCTTCCCGGCCTCAGGCGTGGTCTACGCCCGGCACTCGACCGGGCGGGTAGTCCACGGCACCGTCGTTTGCCAGACTGCGCCGGAGTCAACGCTCGGCGAAGTGCGGGCGCTCGCGAACGGCTGATGTGACGATGCCGCTCGGAGGGCGCCGGCCGGCAAAGGCGGCGAAGTGGCCGGGAGCAGACTGCGACCCGGTCCTCTCCCGAACGCCATCCCCGCCCGCCCGCGCCGCGCGATTGCCGCAACCTGCACCCGCCCGCGCCTGCCCGGGCCCAGAGAGCTTTGCCGGGGTGGCGGCATGAAGCACGTCGCGGTGATGCTGGCCCAACGCTTGGGGATCGGGCTCTTCTCGCTGCTGGTGGTGTCCCTGTTCATCGCCCTCGGGGTCGAGCTGCTGCCGGGAGATCTGGCGGAGGAGATTCTCGGCCAGGCCGCGACGCCGGAGACCGTCGCCGCCTTCCGTCGCGAGCTGGGTCTCGATCTGCCGGCGCACACCCGCTACTTCGCATGGCTCGGGGATCTGCTGAGTGGGGATTTCGGACGCTCGCTCGCCAACGACCGCGAGATTGCGGAGCTGCTGGGGCCGCGCATCTTCAATACCCTGTTCCTGGCGGGGTTCGCCGCGGCCATCTCGGTGCCCCTCGCGCTGACCCTCGGCGTGCTGGCCGCGCTCTATCGCAACACCGCCTTCGACCGGACCATCAACGCGACCACGTTGACCTCGATTTCGTTCCCGGACTTCTTCGTCGCCTACGTGCTGATCCTGTTCCTGGCGATTCAGGCGGGACTCTTTCCGAGCATCGCCAAGATCAATGCGGACACCTCCTTCGCGGACCGCCTGTATCGCACGCTGCTGCCCGCGGTGACCCTCACCCTGGTCACCGTGGCCCACATGATGCGCATGACGCGCGCCGCGATCATCAACCTGCTCGCCCGGCCCTACATCGAGATGGCGCGACTCAAGGGGCTTGGGCCCCGAAGGGTCATCGTGCGCCACGCGCTGCCCAACGCACTCGCCCCGATCATCAACGTCGTCGTGCTCAACCTCGCCTACCTGATCGTGGGCGTGGTGGTGGTGGAGGTGGTCTTCGTCTATCCCGGCCTGGGACAGTTGCTGGTCGACTCCGTCTCGAAGCGGGACATCCCGGTGGTGCAGGCGGCGGCGCTCATCTTCGCGATGACCTACATCCTGCTGAATCTGCTCGCCGACGTGCTGTCCGTCCTCACGAACCCCCTGCTGCTCCACCCGAGACGGTGACCCGGCCGTGTCCTCGTCACCCTCCGCCCTTCGCCGCGCCCCCTGGACCTTCAGCGTCGGCCTCCTCGTCATCGTCGGATACGCCCTGGTCGCCCTGCTCGCCCCGGTTCTGGCGCCCTTCGGCGAGCGCGAGATCGTCGGGGGCATGTACGAGCCCTGGAGCGCACGTTTCCCTCTCGGCACGGATGCGGTCGGACGCGACATGCTCACCCGTCTCATCTACGGGGCGCGCAACACGGTCGGCATCGCCTTTCTCACCACCTGTCTCGCATTCCTCGTCGGAGGACTGGGCGGGCTCCTGGCCGCGACACTGGGGGGCTGGGTGGATCAGGTCCTGTCACGTGTCGTGGACGTCCTCATGGCGATCCCTTCCCTCATCTTCATCCTCCTGGTCCTGTCCTTCCTGGGCACCACGATCCCGGTGCTGGTCGTCGTGGTCGCCCTCTTCGAGTCGACCCGCGTGTACCGCATCGCACGAGCGGTGGGCGTGAGCGTGGAGGTGATGGAGTTCGTGGAGGTCGCGAAGGTTCGCGGCGAGAACCTCTGGTGGATCATCTGGAACGAGATCCTTCCGAATGCCACCGCGCCGCTCGTCGCGGAGTTCGGCGTGCGCTTCACGTACACCTTCCTGTTCATCGCTGCGCTGAGCTTCCTGGGCTTGGGGATCCAGCCGCCGACCGCCGACTGGGGCAGCATGGTGCGGGAGAACGCGGTGCTCATCACCTTCGGCGACTTCACGCCGCTGATGCCGGCGGCGGCGATCGCGCTGCTGACGGTCAGCGTCAACTTCGTCATCGACTGGTTCCTCTACATCTCGAGCGGGCTCAAGGAATGAGCGCTCCGCAACCCCAGGACGGCGCCGCGGACCGCCCACTCCTCCTGGAGATGCGGGAGCTCCGCATCGAGGGCCTGACGGAGGGGAGCTGGAGGGAGATCGTGCACGGGGTCGACGTGACCCTGCACCGGGGCGAGGTGCTGGGCCTCATCGGCGAATCGGGCGCGGGCAAGACCACCATCGGGCTCGCGGCCATGGGGTTTGCGCGCGACGGCTGCCGGATCGCCGGAGGCAGCATTGTCTTCGACGGCATCGACCTGCTGGGCTCCCGCGAGCGGACCCGCCGCGCCCTCCTCGGGGCGCGCATCGCCTACGTCGCCCAGAGCGCGGCCGCCGCCTTCAATCCGGCGCACCGGCTGATCGACCAGCACAGCGAGCTTCCCGTGTACCACGGCGTCTCGACCCGCGCGGAGGCGGAAGCGGACGCCAGGGCGCTCTACGCTCGGCTGCGATTGCCCGAGCCGGGCACCATCGGCCTTCGCTATCCGCACCAGGTATCCGGCGGACAGCTCCAGCGCGCGATGACCGCGATGGCGATGTCCTGCCGGCCGGACCTCATCGTCTTCGACGAGCCGACCACCGCCCTGGACGTCACGACCCAGATCGAGGTGCTGGCCGCGATCAAGGACGTGGTGGAGCAGTTCGACGCCTCGGCCATCTACATCTCGCACGACCTCGCGCTGGTCGCGCAGATGGCGGATCGCATCATGGTGCTGCGGGACGGAAACCTAGTCGAGGAGGGCGCCACCCGGGAGCTTCTCTCGACGCCCCGGGAAGACTACACGCGCGATCTGCTCGGCGTGCGCACCTTCCGCAAGGCGGCCGATATCACGGCGGAGCCCGAGGTCCCATTGCTCGAGGTGAAGGACGTGAGCGCCGCCTACGGCCGGCTCACCGTGCTGCACGGCGTGAACTGCCGCGTTCCCCGCAAGCGCACGGTGGCACTCGTCGGAGAGTCGGGAAGCGGAAAGAGCACCACCGCGCGCGTCATCGCGGGCCTGCTGGCGCCGACCGCGGGACAGGTGCTGTGGCAGGGCAATCCCCTGCCGGTCGACTTTCGCCGGCGCACGAAGGCCGAGCTGCGGCAGGTGCAGATGATCTACCAGATGCCGGATACCGCGCTCAATCCGAAGCGGCGCGTACGGGACGCGATCGGCCGCCCCCTTACGTTCTACCTCGGCATGCGCGGGACGGCGCGTGACGAGAGGCTGCGGGAACTGCTCTCGCTGGTGGAGCTGGAACCGGATCGCTTCATCGACCGTCTTCCCGGAGAATTGTCAGGGGGGGAGAAGCAGCGCGTGTGCATCGCCCGCGCCCTCGCGGCGGAGCCGGAGCTCGTGATCTGCGACGAGATCACCTCGGCGCTGGACCAGCTCGTGGCCGAGGAAGTCCTCAAGCTTCTCGACCGACTGCAGCGCGAGCTCCAGCTCTCCTACATCCTGATCACCCACGACATCGCCACGGTGCGCGCGATCGCGGACGACGTGGTCGTCATGTACCAGGGCCGGGTGGTGGCCTCCGGAGCAAAGGATGACGTGTTCTCGCCCCCGTACCACGAGTACACGGGAAGGCTCCTGGCCTCGGTGCCGGAGATGGATCCGGAATGGCTGGACAACCTGCTCGCGGCACGCGCCGCCGGAGCCGCCGTGGCCGATTGATCGCGCTTTGAACGCAGCCGTACCATGACCGGCGACGCATCGAAAGGGACGCCGATACACTCAATAATCTACACGCTGCCTGACGTTCACCCGGTCCGGGCGGCCCATTCCGAGGAGGGCATCACGTGAGCAAGCACTTCGACATGCGAAACCCTGCGACGATCGAAAACCCGAGCGGCACTTCGAGGCGCGAGTTCATCAAGGGCGCCGCGGCCCTCGGCGTGGCGACGGCGCTTCCCGCCGGCCTCGTATCGAGAGCGGGGCACGCCGCGGAGACACCGAAACGAGGCGGGCACTTGCGGCTCGGCGCGGCGAGCGGCAACACCACGGACTCCCTCGACCCCGCCCTGATGTCGAGCGAGTTCACCAACGTGTCGCGGCAGGCGCTCTTCAACTCGATGGTGGAGGTGGATCACACCGGCGCCCTGCAACCGGAGCTCGCCGAGTCCTGGGAGCCTGGAGACAGCGCCGACACCTGGATCTTCAACCTGCGCCAGGACGTGACCTATCACGACGGGAAGTCGCTCGAAGCTGCCGACATCATCGAGACAATCCGCTACCACGGCTCCGAAGACTCGAAATCGACCAGCAAGACCATTGCCAAGACCATCACCGACATGCGCGCGGACGGCAAGCACCGGGTCATCTTCACCCTCCAGGAGCCGAACGCGCACTTCCCCTTTCTCACCTCGAACTTCGAGATCCGCCCCTCCCGGGACGGCGAGCTCTACGATGTGGCCATCGGCACCGGGTCGTACAGCCTGAAGGAGTTCGATCCCGGGGTGCGCCTCCTGGTGGAACGCGATCCGAACCACTGGCGGGACGGGGTCGGCCACTTCGACTCCGCCGAGGTGATCCCGATTCTCGACCCGGCGGCACGCCAGAACGCGCTCGTGACCGGAGACGTGGACGTCATCGGCCGGCCGGACCGAAAGACATGGCAGCGTCTGAACGCCGCTCCCGGAGTGCAGGTCGACGTCGTCAAGGGCATGCTTCACCGCACCTGGCCGATGCACACCGACACCCCCCCCTACGACAACAACGACGTGCGCCTGGCGCTCAAGTACGCGGTCGACCGGGAACAACTGGTCGAGAAGGTGCTCAACAACACCGGCTCGGTCGGCAACGACCACCCCATCTCTCCCGCCAACGCCTACTTCAACACCGAGCTGCCGCAACGCGTCTACGACCCGGACAAGGCGCGCTTCCACCTCGAAAAGGCGGGGATGACGGACCTCACGGTCGAGCTTTCCACCTCGGAGGCAATCTGGGAAGGCGCGGTCGATGCCGCGATCATCTACAGCGAGACTGCGGCCAGTGCGGGCATCACCCTCGAGGTCAACAAGGTCCCGAACGACGGCTACTGGTCGAACGTCTGGCTGAAGCACCCCTTCAGCGCGTCCTACTGGAGCGGGCGTCCCACTGAGGACTGGATGTTCACCATGGCCTACTCGGCCGAGGCCTCCTGGAACGAGAGCCGCTGGAAGCACCCCCGATTCAACGAGCTGCTTCGAGCGGCCCGGGGCGAGCTCGATGAAAACAAGGCCCGGGAGATGTACTGGGAAATGCAGCAACTGTGCCGGGACGAGGGCGGCTCGGTAATCCCGGTGTTCGCGGACCACCTCATCGCGTACTCCACGAAGCTCGGGCATGGGGAGATTGCCGGCAACTGGGAGCTGGACGGCTTCCACCTGATCGAGCGGTGGTGGTTCGCCTGAATCGAGGGTCGCAACGGGCTTCGAGACAGTGAGGGATGCGGCCACTCGACGGGTGAAGACGCAACGAAGAAGCGGGAGATCGCAGGCCGCATTCCTCGTTCCACACATCGAACGCCGGTAGCCGAATGCCGCGCATCGAACGCAGCGTGCTCCTCGAGAAGTTCCGGGCGATGATCGCCCGGGGCGAGCCCATCGTGGGCGGAGGCGCGGGCACCGGGCTTTCGGCCAAGTGCGAGGAAGCGGGCGGCATCGACCTCATCGTCATCTACAACTCCGGCCGCTACCGGATGGCGGGGCGCGGTTCGCTCGCGGGGCTGCTCGCCTACGGCAACGCCAACGACATCGTGATGGAGATGGCGAAGGAGGTGCTCCCGGTGACGATGCGCACCCCGGTGCTCGCGGGCGTGAACGGCACCGATCCCTTCTGCCTTTTCGACCCTTTCCTCGACGATCTCAAGAGAGTCGGGTTTTCCGGGGTGCAGAACTTTCCCACCGTCGGCCTCATCGACGGCAGCTTCCGGGCGAATCTCGAGGAGACGGGCATGTCCTATGGTCTCGAGGTCGACCTCATCGCGCTCGCTCACGCCAAGGACCTGCTCACCACGCCCTACGTGTTCTCGGAAGACGACGCGGCCGCGATGGCGGGCGCCGGCGCCGACATCATCGTCTGCCACCTCGGACTCACCACCGGCGGCAGCATCGGCGCGGAGACCGCGCGGACTCTGGCCGACTGTCCCGCGGTGGTCGATGCGTGGGCGCAGGCCGCCATGCGCGTCAACCGGGAGGTCATCGTCCTCGTGCACGGCGGCCCGGTTGCGGAGCCCGAGGACGCGGAGTACATCATCAAGAACACCCGCAACTGCCACGGCTTCTACGGCGCGTCGTCCATGGAGCGCCTGCCCGTCGAGGCCGCGATCACCGAGCAGACGCGGCGATTCAAGGGAATCGGGAGATAACGACAATGTCCGGCTCTGTCATCGGCGCCATCATCCTGTGGCTCATCGTCGCGATCATCGTGATCGCGGTGGTGGTGTACCTCGTGAACTGGCTCTACCGCCGCTCCAGCAAGGAGGTCTCCTTCGTGCGGACCGGCCTCGGCGGCGAGAAGGTGGTCATCAACGGCGGCGCCTTCGTGCTGCCCATCATCCACGAGACCACCCCCGTCAACATGAACGTGGTGGGGCTCGAGGTGGTTCGCGACAAGGAGGACGCGCTCATCACCAAGGACCGGATGCGCGTGGACATGGTGGCGGAGTTCTACGTGCGCGTCGCGCCCACCCGCGAGGCGGTGTCGATCGCGGCCGCGACGCTGGGACGCCGCACCATGGAGCACACCCGCCTCCACGAGCTGCTCGCGGGCAAGTTCATCGGCGCGCTGCGCTCGGTGGGAGCCGAGATGACGCTCATGGAGATGCACGAGCGGCGCGGCGACTACGTCGCCAAGGTGCGGGCGGCCGCCTCCGAAGCGCTGGAAATGAACGGCCTGGAGCTCGAATCGGTCGCGATCACCGAGCTCGATCAGACCGACCTCGAGTACTTCAACCCCTCCAACCGCTTCGACGCGGAGGGCCTCACCCGCCTCATCGAGGAGATCGAGACCCGCCGCAAGACGCGCAACGACATCGAGCAGGACGCGATGGTGCAGATCCGCGCCCGCAACCTCGAAGCGGAGAAGGAGACCCTGACCATCGAGCGCGAGAGCGAGACGGCGCGGCTCGAGCAGGAGCGCGACATCGAGGTGCGCCGCGCGGCGCAGCGCGCCGACCTCGCCCGGGAGCGTGCGCAGCGCGAGACCGAAGCCGAGCAGGCCGAGATCCTCGCCCGCGAGGAGACCGAGAAGGCGCGCATCGCGAACGAGGAGACGCTGAACGCGGCCCGCATCGCGGCCGAGCAGACCACCCGCCAGCGCGACATCGATCGCGGGCGGACGATCGAGGCGGCGGAGATCCTCGCCCGCGAGGAAGTCGAGAAGACGCGCATCGCGCAGGAACGGGCGGTGGCGGAGACCCGCATCGCCTCCGAGGAAGAGACCCAGCGGCTCGAGATCGAGCGCCGGCGCGCGGTCGAAGAGGCGGAGATCGCGGCCCAGAAGGAGACCGAGCGCGCCCGCATCGCCCAGGAACGCGCGATCACCGAACTGCGCATCGAGCAGGAAGAGGCGACCCGGCGCCGCGAAATCGAGCGCACCCGCGCCCTCGACGAAGCGGAGATCGGCGCCAGCGAGGCGACCGAGCGGGCGCGCATCGCCCAGGAGCTCGCGATCAGCGCGGATCGCATCGCGTCGGAGCGCGAGACCCGCAGTCTCGAGATCGAGCGGACCCGCTCGGTGGAAGAAGCCGATATCGCGGCCCGCGAGGCCGTCGAGGCCGCCCGCATCGCCCAGGAGAAGAAGATCGCGCTCGAGCGCATCGAGTCCGAGCTCGAGACGCGCGGCCTCGACATCGAGCGTCACCGCACCCTGGAGCAGGCGAACATCGAAGCCGAGCGGGCGGTCGAGGCGGCCGGAATCGCGCGGGAGAAGGAGATTGCGGCCGAACGGGTGGAGAGCGAGGAGGCCACCCGCTCCCTCGAAATCGCGAGGGACCGCGCGCTGGAGGAGGCGGAGATCGCGTCCCGCGAAGCGACCGAGCGGGCGCGCATCGCCCAGGAGTTCGCGGTCGACGAACATCGGATCGCGACCACGAAGGATCGCGAGGTACTGGAGGTCGAGCAGCGCAAGACGGTGGAGATCGCGGAGCAGGATCGCGACATCGCGGTCGCGACGAAGCGGATCGAGCGGGTGGAGGCGGAGAGTCGGGTCCGCCGGGCAGACATCGCGGCGGAGCGCGAGGTCGACACTGCGGGTGTCGCCCGCGACAAGGCGGTCGACGAGGCGAAGCTCGACCACCGCCGCGCCCTCGAACAGCTCGATGTGGGGCGGCGCCAGGCGCTGGAGGAAGCCGAGATCGCCGCGGACGAGGAGGTCGAGCGCGCCCGGATCGCGTCCGACCGCGGCCTCGACGAGGCCCGGGTCAACCGCGAGCGGGATCTCCGGCGTCTCGAGATCGAGCGCGACAAGACCGTCGAAAGCGACGAGATCGACAAGGCGATCGCACTGCTGCGCAAGCAGAAGGAGCGCTCGGAGACCCAGACCGAAGCCGAAGCGGCACGGGCGGTGGCAGTGCGCGCCGAGGAGCAGGTCGAGACCGCGCGCGACGCCGAGATCGCCAGTCGCCGCCGCGAGGTCGAGCTGATGCTCGTGGAGAAGGACGCGCAGGAGCAGCGCATCATCGCGGAGGTCGATCGCATCCGCGCCGCGGTGGCGGCTGAGGCCCAGCGTCTCGTCAACGAGGCGGAGAACGTGCTCACCGACGAGGCGCGCCTCTCGGTGTTCCGGCGCGACCTGCTCGACAGGATCGAAGGCATCGTGCGCGAGAGCGTGCGCCCGATGGAGAAGATCGACGGGATCAACATCCTGCACGTCGACGGGCTGGCCGGCGGCGGAGAGGGCGGCCGGAACATTACCGACGAGGTCATCGACTCCGCGCTGCGCTACCGGGTGCAGGCGCCTCTCATCGACTCGCTGCTCGGCGACATCGGCATGCAGGGGGGCAGCCTCGCACGGATGGGGGGGCTGATCCGGGAAGCGCGCGACCTCGACAGCATCCGCCGCTCCACCGAGGCGCAGGCGAAGGACGCCGGGGACGAAGGCAAGGGATCGAAGACCTGAAGCGATGGCACGAGTCTACGTATCGAGCATCGTCGGCGCGCCGGTGGGCGCGGTGTGGGAGCGCATCCGCGACTTCAACGCGCTCTCCGTGTGGCACCCGCTCATCGGCGAGAGCCGCATCGAGAACGCCGACCCTTCAGACCGCGTCGGCTGCATCCGCGTGCTCACCCTGCGCGACGGCTCCACGGTGCGCGAGCAACTGCTTGGGCTCTCCGACTTCGACCTCTTCTGCACCTACTCCATCCTGGAGTCCTCGATGGGCGTGGAGAACTACGTGGCGACGCTCCGCCTCACTCCGGTCACCGAAGGCGACCGGACCTTCGCGGAGTGGTCGGCGGAGTTCGACTGCGATCCCGCGCGCGAGGCCGAACTGGTCGAAATGATCGGCGCCAACGTCTTCCAGGGCGGCTTCGACGCTCTGAAGCAGCACTTCGGCGGGTGAAGGAATGTGCGCCCATCACGCCATCGCGGAGAGGCTTTCGAGTTGCGGGCCGCGAGCGAGCGAGGACTGCCCCGCTGCGTTGATCTCGTCAGCGTGATCGGGTGCCACGCAAGATCCGACAGCTTCTCGCCGACCTCCGGTCATCCGGGTTCGTGGAGATCAAATCCGGAGGACGAGGCTCTCACCGGAAGTTCCTGCACCCCCGATATCCGGGAGCGGTTACAGTGAGCGGAAAATCGGGTGACGACGCCAAACCCTATCAGGAACGGCAGGTCAGGCGCGCCATCGAGGAAGTGGAAAAATGAGACCGAGCGACCGATATCACAAGTGGATCGAATGGAGCGATGACGACACAACCTATCTGGGGCGTTGCCCGGACGTCATCACCGGAATTCATGGGGACGATCCCATACGGCTCTATGACGAGCTCTGTGTGGTAGTCGATGACGTGCTGGCGGAGTTGGAGGCATCTGGACGCGCTCTACCGCTGCCGCTCACTCGCCCCATGCGCGAAGTCGCCTGAAGATGATCAAGGTCGAAAAGAGCGCCGTGATCGACGCCCCCATCGACCGGGTGTGGTCGGTGCTGCGGGACTTCAACGGGCACGATCGCTGGCACCCCTCCGTCAAGGAGAGCCGCATCGAGGAGCGCCGGCCGGCCGACGCGATCGGCGCGGTACGCCGCTTCCGACTCAGCGACGGCTCGACGCTCCGGGAGCGACTGCTCACCCTCTCCGACGCCGAGAAGACATTCTCCTACTGCCTGCTGGACACCCCGATTCCGCTCCTCAACTACGTCGCGCACGTCGCGCTTCACCGGGTGACCGACGGCGAGCGCACCTTCTGGCGCTGGACCTCCGAGTTCGACGCGCCGCACGGTCAGGAACGCAAGCTGCACACCCTCGTCGGCGAGGACATCTACGTGCGCGGCTTCACCGCGATCCGGCGGCATCTCGCCGCTTGATCGCCGCGCACCTGGAAGGGAGGGTCCGACGCACGTTCGATTCTCCCGAGCCTCTCGTTTCGATGAGGCTCGGCCGTGAACGTTCCCGAACTGTATCCACTTCACAAGGGAGAGTCGCACGGCGGCGCCGAAGCGCGCCATTCAACGTGCGCGCGGGGCGTACACCGGCGAAGAACGGCCACGAGAGCCCCACCCGTTCGCAGCTCGAAGCGTGTTGAAGGCAATGAAGTGAGAATTGAAGCCACGCATGTCCATTGCCTGCGGATCTCCCTCCCGAGTGAAGTCGGCGACTCGATGCTCGATGTCAATCACTGGGACATCGTCGCCACCGAAGTCATCACCGACACGAACCTGGTGGGTTGGGGATACAACTCCACGCTGGCGACGGGGAGCCGTGCGCTCGTCTCCATCCTGAGGGATGAGCTTGCCCCGAGGCTGATCGGGCAGGACCCCTATCTTCTCAAGAAGATCTGGAAGGACATCTATCTGGACAACCACTTCACCGGCATATACGGCATCGCGTTCCAGGGAATCGCGGCAATCGAAATCGCGCTGTGGGACTTGATCTGCAAGGACTGCGACAAGCCGTTGTGGAAGATTCTCGGGGGATTCAATGGCGATCGAATTCCGTGCTACAGCACGGATGGCGGATGGATAGGATTCAGCGAGCAGGATCTGGTCGACAATGCGCGGCGCATTCAAGCGGCGGGGTTCTTCGGTTTCAAGATGAAGGTCGGCAAGCCCGACATCCGGGAGGATCGCTCCCGGCTCGCAGCGGTTCGCAGGACGGTCGGTCCAGGATACCCGGTGATGATCGATGCCAACGGAAAATGGGACTTGCCGACCGCGGTCTCCTCCATCGCCGTCCTTCAGGAGTTCGAGCCCTATTGGATCGAGGAGCCCCTGCACCCCTTTGACGTTCGATCCCATGCCGCGCTGGCAGAGAAGATCCGTCCGCCGATCCTGGTGGGAGAAACGATCTACGACCTCCGGATGTTCAACGACTTCATCGTCAGAGGTGGCATGAACATCGCGCAACCCGATGTCATGCGGCTCGGCGGGATTTCGGGCTGGCTTGAAGCGTCCGCGCTGGCGAAGGCCAATGGCCTGCCGGTGGTCCCGGCGGCATTCAACCTGATGCAGATCGATGTTCACCTGATGGCATCCATCACCAATGGACTGGTCATGGAACACATTCCGTGGCTGCACTCGGTCTTCGCGCGGCCGTTGACGGTACAGCAAGGGCACATGCTCGTACCCCAGCACGCCGGGGTCGGAACCGACATCAGCTCCACCGCGTTGCGCGAGCTCGGGATCGATATCGATCAGGAACCGGATCGCCGCTGATCGACAGCCGCATCGATCCGACCGAGTGGCCGCCAAATCCGACTCCTGTCGGGCGGTACACCCATAGCTCTCGCGGCAGCCGGCGAGCCGGGAACGCCATCGGTACTGTGTCAATATGACCATGGTCATGTCCATGGTATAGTCTGGCGTCTTCGAACCAGAGTCCATGGAGCGATACCTTGGATACACACAGCGCCAACCAGGCGCGGGTCAGGACGATCAAGGCGTCCGAGTTCAAGGCCAAGTGCCTGAAGCTGATGGACGAGATCGCGGACAGCGGTGCCGAGATCGTCATCACCAAGAATGGGCGCCCGATCTCTCGATTGGTCCCCTATCGCAGGAAGCCGAAGAGCCTCTTCGGTATCGACCGTGGGAGGCTCGAAATCCTCGGTGACCTGGACGAGCCTCTGCACGTTGCCTGGGAGGCCACGAGCGGCCGGATCTGGAGCGAAGACCACTGCTCCTCCTAGACACCAATGCCTTGTTGTGGCTGCGGCTTGGCGACGAGAGGCTGGGAGGACGTGCGCGCGGGGAAATCGAGCGGGCCTGGCGGTCCAACGCCTTGGCGGTATCCGCCATTTCATTCTGGGAAGTCGCCATGCTGGTGGACAAGGGACGGATCAGGCTGAGCGACGACGTTCAGGCGTGGCGGCACGAGCACCTGGAGCAGGGCGTGGTGGAGATCCCCGTCGATGGAGAAATCGGCGTCCGAGCCGCCACCCTCACGGACTTCCACGCCGATCCCGCGGATCGCCTCATCGTTGCGACCGCCTTGGCGGGGCACCGCCTCGTCACGTCGGACCGGCGCATTCTCGAATGGACGGGAAAACTCAGCCGCCTCGACGCGAGCGACTGAACCCGTTTCGGGAGCGGCCGGCGCCCTCTACAGTGCCGAGGACACCAGCTTGCGCGTGTAGTCCGACTCCGGATCGCGGACGAGCGTCCCGATTTCGCCCCGTTCGACGATCGCGCCGGACTTCATGACCAGCACGTTGTCGCACATGAAGGTGACGACGGGCAGGTCGTGGGTGACGAGCATCAGCGAGAAGCCGTAGCGGCGCTGGAGGTCCTTGAAGAGGTTGAGCACCTGTGCCTGCACGGAGACGTCCAGCGCCGAGGTCGGCTCGTCGAGGAGCAGGAGGTCGGGCTTCACCGCGAGTGCGCGGGCGATCGCCGCGCGCTGGCGCTGGCCGCCCGAGAGCTGGTGGGGCAGGGCGCGCGCGAGGTCCGGGTCCAGCCCGACATCGTCGAGAAGCCGTGCCATTTCACCGGGGATGTCGGCCTTCTCGACGTTACCGAGCAGCTCGAAACCGAGCGCGATGGACGCCCCGACCGAGAAGCGCGGGTTGAAGGTGGAATAGGGGTTCTGAAACACCGGCTGGACCCTCTGGCGAAATCGCCGGAGCGCGGCTCGGTCCATGGCGGCGATCTCGGCGCCGTCGAAGGTGATCGAGCCCGCGTCATAGGGCGTGAGGCGCAGGATCGTCCGCAGCAGGGTGGACTTGCCCGAGCCCGACTCGCCGACCACGCCGAGCGCTTCGCCCTCCGCGAGCGAGAACGACACGTCGTCTAGGGCGAGGACTCCCGCGCCCCGCCGGAACAGGCCGCCGGCGCGGAAGGTCTTTCGGAGATTCCGGGCCTGTACCAGCATCCCTCAGGCCAGCCAGCAGCGGGCGGCATGGCCCTCGGCGACCTCTCGAAGCGCCGGGGGGGTGGCGCAACGGGGCTCGGCGAGGGGGCAGCGATCCCGGAAACGGCAGCCCGCGATCTCCTCGGAAGGCTGCGGGATGCGCCCGGGAATGGTCGACAGGCGCTCGGGGTTCCCGAGCAGGCGGGGGGCGGCGCCCATGGGCGCGTGCGCGCAGGGGTGGCGGGGGCGGACGAAGATCTCGTCGCGCGCGCCGCTCTCGACGATCTCGCCCGCGTACATGACGTAGATCCGGTCGCACAGGCTCGAGACGAGTCCGAGATCGTGCGAGATGAAGAGAAAGCTGGTGCCGGTCTGCGCCCGAAGGTCCCGGATGAGGGCGATGATCTCGGCCTGGATGGTGACGTCGAGGGCGGTGGTGGGCTCGTCGGCGAGGATGAGGGGCGGTTCCATCGAGAGCGCCATGGCGGTCAGCGCCCGCTGCTGCATTCCCCCGGAGAACTGGTGGGGGTAGTTCCCGGTCCGGGCTCGAGCGTTCGGTATCCGCACCCGCTCCAGCAGGCGCACCACCATGTCTCGTACATCGGATCCCCGGCGGCGGGTATGCACCTCGACCGGCTCTCCCACCTGCCGCCCGATTACCTGCACCGGATTGAGTGCGTGGAGCGCGTCCTGGGGAATGAGCGAGATCTCGGCCCCGCGCACTGCTCGCATCTGTGGCGGGGCGAGGGCAAAGAGATCGCGCGACCGGAACATCGCCCGGCCCGCGACGACGTGAATCCGCTCGGGGAGCAGCCCGATCAGGGACTTGGCGGTCATCGTCTTGCCGCTGCCGGACTCGCCGATGAGGCCCACGATCTCGCCTTCCTCGACCCGGAGAGAGACATCGCGGGCGATCGGCACCGGCGGCAGGGCACGCCGCTCAAGCTCGATGCTGAGCCCCTCCACCGCGAGCAGGGCCTCGCCGGACCGTCGAGCCACCGGCGTGTTCCCCTCAGTCACGGAGCTTCGGATCCAGCACGTCGCGCAACCCGTCCCCGAGCAGGTTGAAGCTGAAGACGGTGAGGAAGAGGGCGGCGCCCGGCGCGAGGCTGATCCAGGGCGCCTGGTCGATGAAGCCGCGACCCGTGTTGATCATGTTGCCCCAGGAGGGCTCCGGCGGCTGCGCGCCGAGGCCGAGAAAGGAGAGCGCGGATTCCAGCAGCACCGCGTAGGAGAAGGCCACCGCCGCCTCCACCAGCACCGGGCCGATCACGTTGGGCAGGATCTCGCGCAGAACGATGCGCCGGCCGGGCACGCCCAGGCAGATCGCGGCCTCGAGAAAGGGTTGGCGCTGCACGGTCTGGGCCACCGCCCGGGTGAGCCGCGCGAAGCCGGGGATGAAGATGATGCCGATGGCGAGCATCGCGTTGAGAACCGAGGTCCCCAGGTTCGCCATGAGGATGACCGCGAGCAGGATCGCGGGAAAGCAGAACACGATGTCCATGAAGCGCATCAGCACCGCGTCGATCTTGCCGCCGAACCAGGCGGCGAGCATGCCGATGAGGGTGCCGCCGAAGGCGCCGATCCCCACCGCCACGAGACCCACCACGATGGAAATGCGCGACGCCTGGATCACCCGGGAGAGGATGTCCCGGCCCAGCTCGTCGGTGCCGAGGAGATGCTTGTCGCTCGGCCCTTCGAGCATCACCAGGACATCGAGCGCGTAAGGATCGTAGGGCGCGATCACCGGCGCGAAGGCGGACGCGATGAACACCAGGATCACCACGGGAAGGGTGACGATCACGAGGCCGTAGCGCCGCCAGTTGATGCGCCGGAACATCGTCAGCTTCCCGTGTGCACCTGGCGCGGGTCGATGATCTGCGCCGCGAGATCGACGAGCAAGTTGACAATCAGCACGATCACGGTGACGGACATCGCCGCCGCGAGGAGCACCGGGTAGTCGCGGTTGATGATGCCGACGAGGACCAGCGAGCCGATCCCCGGGATGCGGAACACGTCCTCGATGATGACCACGCTGCCGACGAGAAAGCCGAACTCGACCGCGCTGACGGTGAAAAAGGGAATGAGCGCGTTGCGCACCACGTGGGCGGTGACGAGCCGGACGTTGGAGACGCCCTTGGAGCGTGCGGTCTCGATGAAGTTCGAGAACATCACCTCGATCACCGCGGTGCGCATGATCCGGATCAGCAGCCCGGAGGAGACCACGCCGAGCGCGATGCAGGGCAGCAGCATGCCCCGCAGGTTCGCGATCGGGTCTTCGGAGTAGGGTGTGTAACCCCCGGTCGGCAGCCACCCGAGACGCAGCGAGAACAGATAGATGAGCAGCGTCGCGAGCCAGAAATTGGGAGTGGAGCCGAAGAGCGTGGCCAGCGTGGTGACGACGCCATCCGTCCCGCTTTGGTGCCGGAAGCCGGCGAGCAGCCCGAGTGGGATGGCGATCGCGATGGCCACCAGGAAGGCCATCCCCGCGAGCTGCAGGGTCACCGGAATGCGCTTGCGCACGTCCGGGCCCACCGCGACCGCGTTCTGAAAGGAGGTGCCGAATTCTCCCCGCAGCGCGTTGCCCGCCCACTCCACGTACTGCACGGCAAGGGGCCGATCGAGGCCGTGCTGGTGCTCGAAACGCTTGAGCGCCTGCGGCGTCGCGTGGATCCCGAGCGCGGAGCGCGCGGCCGATCCCGGCACCACGTTGACCGCCAGGAACAGGACCACCGACGCCACGAAGAGCGTCGGAACGAAGGAGGCGAGACGCCCCAGGACGAGGCGCAACATCAGGAGTTCATGCCCCGGCGCGGGCGGGAAAGGCGCTTCCCGCCCGCGCCGCGACATACCTGCCGGTCATTCCAGCCAGGCGTCCTTGAGCGTCTTCAGGAAGCCGGTGCGCATCGGCTTGAAGTTCTTCAGCCGGTCGGTGTGTGCGGTGAGCACCCATCCGTTCACCAGCGGAATGACATCCATGTCCTCGAGCGAAAGCTCCTGCTGCGCCTTGTAGAGCGCCTTGCGCTCCTCGACGGTGACCGCGGACTTGGCCGCCAGCATGAGGTCGTCCATTTTCTTCGACCCGCCCTTCTGCACGTTCACGGCCGAGGTGGTCGCGTAGGTGTTGGTGACGAAGTCGTCCGGATCCGCGAGCGGCGACAGCCAGTACATGACGGTGAGGTCGAAGTTGCTCGGTCCCCAGACCTCGTCCCAGTAGCGTGGCACCTCCATGGTGTCGATGGTCGCGTTGAAGCCGATCTGGGAAAGGTTGGCCTGGATGATCGGCGCCATCGACATCATCGGCGGCCAGGAGGAAACCATCATCAGGCTGATCGGCGTGCCCGGCGCCACGCCGGCCTCCGCGATCAGGGCCTTGGCCTTCTCGATGTCGCCCTGGGGATCGAACACCTCGAGAGCCGCGTAGCCCCAGTTCCACTCGGGGATCACCCCGCCGACGATTGCCGTCGCCTGCCCGTAGAAGGCTCCGCGCACGATGGCCGCGCGATTGAGGGCGTGGGCGATCGCCTGCCGCACCAGGGGATTGCCGAGATCCCCGCGTTCGTGGTTCGGCACCATCCAGAAGTAGCGCGACCCTTCGATGGATGCGTCCACCATGTTGTCCTGGGAGGTGATCGCGTTCCAGTCCTTGGGCGGCACCTCGTTGGAGAAGTGGATCTCCCCGGACTTGAGGCCGTTCGAAAGCGCGGTCGGATCGGAGATGACGCGATAGACCATCCCGTCGAAGTACGGCCGTCCCTCTTCGTAGTAGTCGTCGTTGCGCTCGAAGACGATCGAATCGCGCGGCGTGTAGGAGACGAACTTGAAGGGACCGGTGCCCACCGGCTGCGCGTTGAGATCCCATCCCGACTCCACCAGGTCCTTGGGCACGATGGAGGAACCCGGGAAGGCCATGTAGATCTCGAAGGGTCCGGTCACGCGGTTCAGATTGAACTGGACGTTCAGATCGTCCAGCGCCACCACCTCGTCGATCGTCTCGATCTGCGAGCGGTAGGCGTAGCCGGAGTCCGGGTCGAGAATGCGTTCGAAGGAGTAGACCACGTCTTCCGCGGTCAGCGCCTCGCCGTTGTGGAAGGTGAGGCCGGGGCGGAGCGTGAAGGTCCAGGAAAGACCGTCGTCGGCGACCGACCAGCTCTCGGCGATCCCCGCGTAGGGCTTCGCATTCTCGTCCAGGTTGAGCAGGGTCGAGTAGACCTGCTCGATCACCACGTGCGACATGCCGCTCGGCCCGCGCGCGGGATCGAAGCCGCCCGGATCGGCGGAGAACGCCGCCACCAGCGTGCCGCCGGGCTTGCCCTCCATCCCGGCCGCGCTGCCGGAAACACCGAACGCCAGTGCAGTCGCCGCCGCCGCTGCGAGGCCGAGCCCCGCCCTTCGTGTCAATCGCATGTTCTCCCTCCCCCTGCTGTGCTGCCGGACGGATTGCCCAGCGAGCCCGCGATGGTAGGAGGGGGCCGGAATACCGTCAACGAAGTCCGCGACATCCGCGGCCGCTCCAGGAGCCGTCCTGCCCTGGCCGAACCGGTGCTTCCCACGCGAACCACGCAGTCTCCGGTGAATTCCCGTCCCCATCGCACGCCTTCTCCGGAAACAGCGCGCGCAATAGGATCGACCCAATTCGAAGATCGGGGAGCGGTGCGATGGAATTCGAGACGGAAACAATCGCCGCGGCGGAGCGCGTCCTGGGCGTGCAGTACACTGAGGCGGAGCGCGCGATGATGCAGGGCAACCTCGCGCCGCAGATCGAGAACGCCCGGAAGCGGCGCGCACTCGACTTTCCCAACGACCTCGCGCCGGCCACCCGATTCGACCCCCGCCTCCCGGGCTTCCGGGCTTCCGCACCGCAACGCGCGCTGCGTTGGAGCGAAGCAGACCCCGGTCCTCTGCCCGCGAACGACGAAGACATCGCTTTCGCTCCCGTCACCCACCTGGCGCACTGGATTGCCTCGGGCGCGCTGACGAGCCGGCGCCTCACGGACATCTACCTCGCCCGAATTGAGGCCATCGCCCCGCGGCTCGAGTGCTTCGTGACCGTCACCGCGGAACGCGCCCGCGCCGAGGCGGACGCCATGGACGCACTTACGCACGCGGGAACATCGCTCGGGCCGCTGCACGGGATCCCCTACGCGCTCAAGGACCTCTTCGATGTCGCCGGAGTCCGCACGACCTGGGGCGCCGAACCCTGGGCGGACCGGATCGCCGAGGGCGACGCGGCCATCGTGGAGCGCCTGCGCGCGGCCGGCGCGCTGCTGCTCGGCAAGGCAACGGTAGGCGCGCTCGCCTACGGAGACCTGTGGTTCGGCGGCAAGACCCGCAATCCCTGGAACCTGAACGAAGGGGCGAGCGGATCGAGCGCGGGCTCCGCCTCGGCGACCGCGGCGGGCTTGAGCGCCTTCTCGATCGGCACTGAGACCCTGGGCTCCATCACCTCGCCCTCGCAGCGTTGCGGCACCACCGGCCTGCGCCCGACCTACGGGCGCGTCCCCCGCACGGGAGGCATGGCGCTGTGCTGGTCACTCGACAAGGTCGGACCGATCTGCCGCAGGGTCGAGGACACGGGACTGGTGCTCGCGGCAATCAACGGGGGCGATGCCCGCGATCCCGGTTCGATCGCCATGCCCTTCAACCATGATGCAGGAGAAGACCTCACGGGGCTGCGCCTGGGCTGGCTGCCCGCCGCCTACGAGGGGGACGAGGTCACGGACGTGGACCGCGCCGCGCTGGAGACGGCGCGCGGCCTCGGCTTCGAGATGGTCGAAGCGCATCTGCCCGACCTGCCCTACGACGCCCTCATCGCGACGCTCTACGCCGAGGCGGCAGCGACCTTCGAGCAGCTCACCCTGAACGACACCGATGACCAGCTTCGCCGGCAGGACGAGGGCGCCTGGCCCAATGCCTTCCGCAAGGCCCGCTTCCTCTCCGCGGTCGACCACGTCCAGCTCGACCGGCTGCGTCGCAAGGTGATGGAGGCCCTCGACGACCTGTTCAGGGATATCGACGTCCTGGTGGGACCCTTCTCCACCGGCCCGATGCTGATTGCGAGCAACTTCACCGGACATCCCTGCCTGCATCTGCCGGCGGGCTTCCACCATGTCCCCACCCGCTCGGAGCTCTCACTGGCCGAAGGGCGCCTCGATCTCGGTGGCGCGACGGAGTCCGAGGAGACCTTCGAAGTCCCGCACGGCGTCTCGCTGTGGGCGGGGCTCTTCGAAGAATCCCTCCTGCTCAACGTGGGTACCCGCCTGGAAGCGGCGCTCGGCGTCGCCGAGCGCCGACCAACCCTGGCGAGATAGCCTGCCGTTCCCGGCGTGCGCCTCGACACGACCACCGCCGGCATCTCGCCGCAGGATTCCGCCGGCGCGTGTGATGACACCGTGATTGGCGTTGGAACGAATCCTGCTTGTTATTCGGTGTGGAATATTGACCCCTTGTGGGTCACTTTTACGCGCCGGTTGACACGATCGAGCACCCTGGTAGAAAGTCTGCAACAGAAGAATGCGCAACTGAGCACAAGAGTTGCCGACCTCAGCGAACAGCCCGATGCCTCCAAACGGCAATTGGAGTGGTTCAAGTGTCAGTTCTTCGGACGCTCCCCTGAGTGACGTCGTGAGTTCGACCATGTCGCGCAGGCGAGTCTGTTCAAGGCGCTGGGCACCGAAGAGGGCCGGGCGCTGAGGCGCCCACGGAGCGGATCCACTACGAGCGGCGCAAGAAACATCGCTGCGGTGCGCTCAACGAGAAGCTATTGCAGTTCGACGACCCAGTGCCAGTGGAGATCGTCGTCATCATTGATGCGGTGGTGGATTCCATAACGGAGGCCGAACTCGAGGTGGTCGTCGAGAAGATGACCCACTGTCTAGCGCAGGATCCCGGCAGCTACAAGGTGATTCGATATGTACGCCCGGTGGTCAAGCATCATGATATCGGCAGATGGTCAGCGCCCAGGCGCTGGCCGACGTGCGCAAGCGTAGCGCAGTGGACGTGACTTTCCTGGCCGTGATGCGGGTCGACAAGTCCCTTGATCGCATGTCGCTGCCCCGCCAAAATCAGCGCTTAGTGGACTGCGGGGTCCGGGTCAGCCGGCGGAGCCTGACGAACTGGGCAGGATGTCCGCTCGACCTGCTCGTCCCGCTAGCAGAGAGCGAGAGCGCCCACGTTCTCACCGGCCGAGTGCTGGAGGTGTATGAGACGACGATCAAGGCCGGACGCGCTCAGCCGGGCAAGATGCGTACGGCCTAGTTCTGGCCGGTCTACGGCGAGCCCAACGAGGTCGTGTTCTGATATGCCCCGAGTCGCCCCATGGATATACGGAGACTCTTCCCGCTGGATTCAGGGCGCTGCTCAGCGACGGGTACCCGGCCTACGAGGCCTATACGCGGCGCCACACGCTCCTCCATGCCCAATGTTTGTCGCACTCTCGACGGTGGTTCAACGAAGCGCAGGACAATGAGCCCCAACCGGGTCGCTGAGGCCCCGAAATCTATCGAGGTGCTCTTCACCGTTGCACGCGCTATCCGCGAGAAGAAGCTCATCCGCCCGGCCAAGCATGCCAATCGGCACCAAAACAGGCTGCCCCGGTGGAAGCGTTCTTTATGTGGTACAAGCAACAGCGTCAGAGCCCGGAACTGTTGTCCCGCAACCCACTTGCCCCGGAATTGCACTACATCGTGCCTCACAAGGCAGGAATTCACCTCTTCGTCGACTAAGCCGCAATGGCCATCGACACGAATCTACTGGAGCACACCCCGCCTGCGATGCCCCCGTTGGCGCAACTGGCTGCTCGCATGCACAGAGCTCCGCCCCCAACGCACCGGCATCATCATGAGCCTGCTGCTGACCTGCCGACTCCAAGCCGTGGACCCTTACACCTATCTGGTCGATGTCATGCAACGTGTCGGCGAACATCCGGAAGAAAGCGTCATTGAACTCACCACGCGAGTGTGGGAGACGATGTTTGCGGGCCACTCCTTTGGTTCTGACCTACTCCGCCAACGCTCACTGCCCACGCCATGGCCCTCCAGGGATAGAACGTGCTCGATCGCCCGCCTAAAAGGAAGTCACTCTCAACGGTCCCCTGTCTTGGTGACGGCGCAGAAGCGGCACCACTACATGCTCACCCCTTACTACACTGCAAAGATCGCTAGACTCATCCACACACCCGGCATGCGCGGTCAACCGGCACCTCTCCAGTCCATACAGAACTGAGGGACACTACTATGTTATTCGTTACAAATCGCACCCCACAACAGTCCAGTCGCACAAGAATTAATCGTAAGATCACCTTCAATCTACAAAACACACTCGCAAGTCAAACTCTGTTCTTTTGCCACCGCACCGATTCAGACGAATACACGGAGATAGGCAACAGCAAGTTCTTTCAAACCCTAAAGGCAGACAAGAACTATAGTCAAGTCCTGCTTTACATCCATGGCTTCAATAACACGGCAGAACGAGACGTCTTTCCCAATGCAATACGACTTCAGCGTCTCGTAAATTCACTTGTTCCAAATCTTGTCTATGTAGTGCCCCTCATTTGGCCATGTGACGACGACTCCCTATTGGCTATAGTCGACGACTATTGGGATGACCAATTAGCTGCCGACCAAAGCGCCGCCGCCTTCGCTCGGCTCTTGGGAAAATTCAATGACTGGCGAGGCAACGCCAGACAAGATGCCGCACCCTGCACGAAAAGAATAAGTTTGCTGGCCCACTCCATGGGTGCACGTGTACTTCGCGGCGCTCTGGCTACGTGGGCACGCCGATTCGGATCTGGAAGAATGCCTCAAATCTTCCGAAACGTTTTCTTGGTAGCCCCCGATGTGGTCAACCACACCTTGGAGGCGAACGAAGAGGGACAGTTCATTCCTCACTCAGCACGTAATGTCGTTGTTTACTATGCAAACGATGACCTGGCGATGCCTGCAAGCAAAGCAGCAAATCTCAAGAATGGAACAGTCTCCCGTCGTTTAGGAATGACTGGCCCGAGCTCTCTCAGCTCCGTGCCGCGCAATGTCTATGAGGCTGATTGCGACGATTTTAACAATACATGGGATTTTCCCAAGGGCCATACCTACTTTCTAGACGGTCCAGACGGGGAGTTAAGTCCGGCGCTACTGCACATGACGGAAGCGCTTCAAACCGGCCGGGTGCGGGCAGACAATCGACATATCGCACTCAGCCCCTCCAGAGACAGATAGACAGGGACTTGAGGAATCTTCATCAGCTTGTTTTGCAGCATTCTCCACCGCGCTCAAATTCATGGACTTACATTAATAAGTACCTGAATACAAATGTAGATCAGCACGAAGTTCAGGTGGCATTCGACGATCATTGCAGTTGCAAAATCAGCCGATGGAAGTCGACGCGACCACCCGAATGAATCACAGTGTACTGGAGATGGCTCGAGTAGTGAGACGCAGATTGGAGCCCGTGGTACACCGGAGTCGAGAAGAAGACTACGCGCCGTGCGCGTCGACGCTGGTGCAGCTGTGGGAGACGCGAGGCAATGTGAGCGACGTGACCCAGCGACTACGCGCGACGCATTCATCCCTGCATCGATGGCGGCGCTTATACGACCGCTATGGCGAATACGGTCTTCGTTCCCGGGCCCGAGATTGAAGAGACGGAAAGGCCACGCAGACAATGTTCGTCGTGTACGAGGCAATGGCCAATCGGGACCCGTTACACCAGGGCTACGTGCGCTCGCGGTTGATTTTGCAATTGCTGGCCATTGAGCTAGCGAAGTGAAGTGGTGTGCTGGTTCGCGCGACGACGGAACGGCGAGCGCCGTTGAGGCTGCGTTGTGGTTCTCGAAGGGCCCGGCCGAAGACGCTGGGACGAGACCACAGAAAGGCCGAGTGTCTGGCCGCAGTCGAGTCGGCGTTGGCCGAAAACGAGTCGGAAACGGAAGTGTTCTACGTCGACGAGGATGATGTGCGGACCTCAATCCTGGAGTCCGGTCGAGTTGGATGCGCCGCGGGAAGTAATCCACGGTACCGACCCCGGGACAGCACCAGAAACATTACATCGTCGGTTCCATACCTGCGCGCTGGAAGGGTAGTCTGAATCGAACATAACCGAAAGACCTCGGTGCTGTTTCTGCAAGTCCTCGAGCAGCTTAGTCGCCAGTGACGTCGGGCCCTGCGAATCGTGCTCATCCTCGACAACCACATCATTCACAAGAATCGAGTGACGCAGTGCTGGCTGGAAAGAGACCCAAAGTTCCAGGTTCTATTTCAGCCCATCTACCGCCTCTCCGTGAATTTGCCGAACGACTCTGAAAGGCCACGCATGAAACCGTGACCCGCAATAGTCGTTGCCGTTCGATGTACGAGCTGTGTCAGCCAGTCGACCGATTCCTGGAGGTGTCCCAGCCAGTTCCCGGTAGAGGCCATGTCGTAGCACCTTTGATGTTAGCCTCTTGTATGAGCTTCACAAATCAGCCATGCATCACCGAAATGGATGGAAAGGTTGACTTTGAGTCTTGTCGATGTATGGCTGTACGAACTTCAGGAAGTGGATATCTACTGACACGTGCGAACCCAAGGCGCCATCCTGCCGTACGGCACTCGAACTACATGGAATGCACCACTGTTGCCACATTGACGCAGGGCTACAGTGTCTGTTCGAACAGTCCTGAGCGAGCACCGCTTGCGCGTAGCTCGACGACACCAGGAGACTTTCATACCACGGACTATCCGAATGTATATGGAAGGGGGTTACAGTACATGAAAATGTCCAGCAGTCGATTGCATGGTTATGTAAGAAATCTGTCGCTATTTTGGCCTCTTGGTGCTTCGTACTTCGCCATTGTATTTGGGTGGATGATTCTTCTGATCATTGCCCCTAGGTTAGTAGAGATAGACTCTCCTAGAGACATCGAGGTCGGTCTAGTGCTACCTAAAGAGGCTCTAGCTAGGCACAAGGTTGGTATTTCCTTCGTCCTATTTGTCTCCATTAGCATTGCTGCTGGAGTCTTTGCCGCTAGCAGGGCCTGGCTTGGAACTCGGGCTATGCATAGAGGGCGTTTGGCGACTATGTGGATTCTGTTCACTTTTGTTACATGTGGAACGCTTGAGTACGCAGATTTCTTGTTCGGTCTAAATAGACACTACACCTTTCTCGATATTTTTGGAAAGACCTCCACAGGGAGCGAGAACGTATTCCAAGCTACCATCGGAAGGCACTTTGAACCCATTCACCCTTATCCTGCATTTCTCGGTAACATACTGGAGATTGTCTCTACGTTTAATTCTCTCGCCTACTACTTTGCTATCCTAACTGTAACGATAATATGTTGTGCTACCTGTACACTGGTTCCGTACAAGGCCTATGTTGTTTTACGCAAACCAGCCCTACAAAAGAGGTTGCACTTGGACGCCGCTGCAAGACAGATTGAGACACAGTTTCGGCTACTTAGGCATTATTTGTTCGCGACGGCAATTGTACTGTTTGTAGCTCTGGTCTACATGAACGCGTCTAGACACTGGCCTGTTGCATTCTTCGACAGTAACGACAATAGAGCAGCGGAGATGGTTGCCGGAATAGCACGGGGTACTGTGTTCTTTCAAGCGGGACATTTTGTATTGGTTATAGTTGCAGCCTTTGTGCCCATTGCCCTTCGACTGAAGAGTGCGGCGGAGCGCATTTCGCAATGTGGGGTTCGCAATCGAGATTGGCAGAGGCGCAAGCTCTGGTTAAGTGAAAGAGGTCTAGTTTCGACAAAAGTCGACATCTTTCAGCAAGCATTCGCGGTATCGTCCCCGTTCATTGTTCCAGTAGTTGATCTTGTTGCCCGATTTGTCGCGGGATAGGGCTACGGTTAGGTATTGGTCCTGCGTTCGGGATGTTGCGCATTGGTACGCAGATGGACAGTTGGAAGTGCCGCTGTTATTCCGGCGTTTCTGCAGAAGCCCGATTCTCAGATAATTGTCCTCTCTGTACACGACTGCGGATGCCCGGGAGTCGGACGCTGCTCATGTTATCCGAACGCCTCAACCTGCCCATGCTCCGCGCTGAAACAGGGATTGCATCCGGTCCAGCACGTCCACGCCCGTCTGCATGAGCAGGTCGAGGATGTCGATTGGGACCCAGTTCTCCCGGATGCGATCCTCATGCATCAGATAGAAGTCCATGACCCGCATCGTCACTTCGCGCCCGGTGGGACCGACCCCGAGGAACCCCCCGCCCTTGTGGAGCGCATGGATAGAAGGCCAGCCACCGGTCACCGCGTAAGGTCCGTCGCCGATCTGGATGTAGTGCCCCCCGCCGTGCTTCTCCTTCAACTCAGGGAGCGCGTTCCACTGACCGCCGCCCTGCCGGTTGGGAAAGGCGACGCGAAAGGGCAACTGATGAAAGTCCACGAAGCCCGCGAGTCCCCGGGTGGTCCCGATCCCCGCTGGTCCGTACCACATCATGTTCGGGTGCCAGTGCTCCTTCTGGGGCATGGTGAGAAGACTGTCGCGATCGAGACGATCGAGGTCGTCGAAGTCAGCGAGGGCCTGGTGCATGGCGAGCACCTTGCGGATGCTCGTGGCCGATTCTTCGGTGTCCTGCTCCGAGAGCACGACCCCGTCGGCGGTGATCGGCGCGGGCCACATCCCTTCGGTGCCGAGGCTCGGAGCGAGCGGCCAGAATCCGGCCTGTCGGATGAGGTCCAGCACGTCCCACAGACACGAGGACTGCACGATCCTGCCGTCCTCCACGCGATGCACCTCTCCGTAGCGAAGGTAGACGGGCCGCCCCGTCGCCGGGATCCCCAGCCAGTCTCGGCGAAAGGTGCCGCAGTAGTGTCCCATCGCCGCCACCAAGTCCTGGGACTGATAGCGGCCACCGACGAAGATCAGATCCCGGCGCTCCAGGTCGGGAAGGGCACGCTTCAGGGGCTGCCAGACGAACCCTTCGATCTCTTCCACGCCCTGCATTTCGTTGAGCGGATGCGATCCCCGCCACTCGGCGTCGGGCGCGTAGAGCGCATCGAGCCGGTGCCGGAGTTCGGAAGTCCCGGACGCGACGAGGTTGTACAGGGCGCGGTGGAGGCGGCGCTTGGGGATCGTGTCTCGCCGGACGGAAGTGTCCCTCTTCACCTTCATGGCTGCCCGCCCTCGAGCGGGATCCGGCCGAGGTTCCGCGCCTTGTTGAACTCGCGAAGGCGGGCGAAGACATCGACGCCGAGCTGGCGATAGGCGTCGAGCAGATCCACCAGTACCCAGTTCTCGCGGATCCTGCCGTCTTCGATGCGCCAGAAGTCGAGCGAGCGCATGGTGATCTCTCGACCCTGCGGCGCGATCCCCATCCAGCCATCGTGGGTGATGCTCTGGATCATGTTCGGCCAGCCGGTCACGCCGCAGTAGTTGTTGTCGCCGAAGAAGTGATAGGTGACCTCGCTGACTTTCGAGCCACGGTCGGGCATGGCGTTCAGAAACGGGATCTGGTGCCAGTTTCGGAAACCCTCGATCCCGCGCCCGGTACCAATCCCGGCCGGTCCGTACCAGTTCATCCGGTGGTCCCAGAATCGCGGCATCTCCATCTTCTCCGGTCCGCCCTGGGCGGGGTGCCGTTTCATGTGCTGCAGCATCTCGATGACATGCTGCTGGCTCCGCCGGCTGAGTTCCGCGTCGCGGGGCGAGCGGATCAGACCGTCGCCCGACGAGGGCCCGGGGATGCAGAACTCGCGCCCGAGCGACGGGGCCAACGGCCATGAGTTCGCCTGCATCATGACCTCGGGGATGTCCCAGAGTGCCTGGTACTCGACGACCCTGCCGGCTTCGATCCGGTAGAACTCGTGAAAGCGCATGTGGGTCAGATGCCCCGTGGGCGGGGTGTCCAGGAACGGCGCGATGAAGGTGCCCATGAAGTGACCGCCGCAGCCGACCCAGTCGGCACCATGCTCGTCGTTGCCGGCCATGACGATCCAGTCCCGGCGCTCCACGTCCGGCCAGGCCGCTCTCAGCACGGCGAGCGCTTGTTCGTGGAACGCATCCGGCCCGACCATGTCGCCGAAGGGGTGGGCAAGGTGGAAGACCGCATCCGGCGCGACGAGACGCCCGAGCGCGCGGCGCAACGCGACCTCGTCCCAGTTGTACTGAGCGGCTCGCAGCGAATCGAGCGCCCGTCGGTTCCGGGTGTGGACGTCGCTCATCCCTTGACGGCCCCGGTGGTCAGGCCACTCACGATCTGGCGCTGGAAGAAGAGAACGAGCATGAAGAGCGGTGCGGTGGCCGAGACCACCGCGGCGACGGCGAACATCACGTTGCCTTCAACCTGGGTGGTGCCGAGGAAGCTCGCGATCTTCGGGATCATCGTCTCGTTCTGCTCGCTCAGGAGCATCGAGGTGACGGCGAAGTCGTTGTAGGCGAGGAGGAAACTGAAGAGACCGGTGGTGATCACCCCCGGCCACATGACCGGAATGATGACGTAGCGGAAGGCCTGGAAGCGCGTACAGCCATCCACCATTGCGCTTTCGTCCATATCCCGCGGGATATTCAGAAAGAACGAATGCAGCATCCAGAGCGTGAAGGGCTGGTTGATCGCCACCAGCACGATGATGGTGGTCGGCAGTACGCCCCAGATGTTCCATTCGAAGAAGGGCAGAAGATAGCCCGACACCAGAGTGATGTGAGGCATCGCCCGGAAGACCAGCGCCGCCATCAGGATCCAGAAGGCGTAGCGCTCTCCCGACCTCGCCAGCGCGAAGCCCCCGAGCGTTCCGATGGTGAGCGATATCACCACGGTAAAGAACACCACGATACAGGTGTTCAGGGCCGCGCGGTAGAACTCTTCCTGGACCCAGGCACCTGAGTAGCCCGCGTCCGTGAAGGCGCTGCCGGTCTCCCTGATGGTGTGAACGCCGTAGAGCGCATTGGTCCAGTCGGACCGGGAAAAGAAGTCCCCCTGAACCTTGAAGCTGCCCCAGAGCGTCCAGATGAAGGGGAACGCCGCGATCACCAGCCAGATCGCAACCAGTGCGAACGAGACAACCACCAGCGGGGTGATACGGGATTGCGCCCTCGTCGTCATGTCTCGCCCCTCAGCGTGCTCGCCGCCGGAAGTCGCGCCAAGTGCGGATCAGGACCGGGGTCAGGAGGACTGCCACCCCAAGAATGGTCATCATCGAGGTTGCGCCGGCGGAGCCGTAGAGCGGGTTGGCGCTCTCGCGCAGATCCTTGAAGATGATCCAGCTCAGCGACTGCGCATGCGCCTCCGCCGAAAACCCGACGATGGGCTCGAAGACGCGGAAGTTGTCCATCAACAGGATGAGCGTCACGAAGATGACGATCGGCATCAGGTGCGGCACTACCACATGGATCATCCGTTGCCACTTCGTGGCGCCGTCGATCATCGCGGCCTCGAGCGTTTCGTGCGGCACGGTTTGCAGCCCGGCATAGAAGACGATGAAGCTGAACGGCAGGATGTGCCATATGCCATAGACGATCAGCATGACCCAGGTCAGCGTGGGCGAGGCCTTGAGACTCAGTGCATCGTCGTCATAGATCCATTGCAGCGTCGCACCGATGATCCCGTCGCCATCGACCATCCAGAAGAGGATCAGAGAGCCCACGAGCGGCGTCACGATCATCGGCAGGAGCGAGACGAAGATCGTCGGCCCCCTGACAAGCTTCGGCAGGCTATTGACTCCGGCGGCGATCGCCAGCCCCAGGACGAGGACGAAGGGCGTGACCACGAAGGTGTAGGTCAGGGTGAAGGCCAGTGCCTTGTAGAAGGGCAAGTTCAGAATCCGCAAGAAAAACGCGTCCAGCGTGTCGGCAGCGCCCCAGGCCTCGCCGACCTCTTCGAACGCGAGGTGAGACCGGTTGATATAGGTGTCAAGGCCGTTGAAGCGGCCCAGCGGCTGTTCCCGGCGCAGCTTCTCCGTCGCGTCGGTATCGACCGACGTGGTCTCGGTGCACCCGAACGGATCGCAGCTTTCGGAGACCAGGATCACTTGTTCATGTTCGATGTGCAGCGATTGAATGAAGACCGAGACAATCGGCAGCGCGATGAAAAGGATCATCGCGGTCAGCGTCGGCAGAATGAACCAGAAAAAGGTCCGGTGCGGCACTCGCCCAGTCTCGGGTCAGGGATTGGAATGACGGGGCGCCACAAGGCGCCCCGTCTCTTCGATCAGCTAAGGAAACCGGCTTCCTTGGCAGCGGTCACGTAAGCCGCCTCGACATCGGCGATCGCCTGTTCGGCGCTTTCGGATCCCTTCAGGAAGTCCACCAGCTCCGCACCGAGAGCGTTGTGCATGAGTCCGATGTAGGGAATCATCGGGTAGGACATTGCACCGCCGGTCGCCGTCGCGGCAACGCCGGCGGCGGCCGGTCCCGGCTTGAACCCGTCGATCAGCCAGACCGCATCGTCGTTGTGCTCGGCGACCATCTCGGGCGTCATCGCGCTGACGAGCGCGGCAAACGTCGCCTCGGCCTCGGCATCGCCCACGTTCGTCGAGATGGTGATCCCGTCCCACCAGAGCGTCGCCGCCGGGATGGAGCCGCCGGCAACCGTCGGCGCGCCGGACAGCACCGTGTTCGAAGTCACCTCTTCGCTCGAGCCTTCATTGTCGAGGATCACCCCACCGCGCGACCCCCACATGATGCCGAGCGCTGCCTGACCGGCCTCCCAGAGACCCTGGGTTTCGTTCGATGCCTGGGTCAGGTGGTCGGGATGAGCGTATTCGGTCAGCGATTTCATGATATTGAGAGCCGCAATTGCCTTCTCGTTGTTGATCGCGGGTGCCGCCGAACCGGGCTGAAAGAATTCGCCACCGTGCGCAAGGTAGATCATGTTGAAGACCTCGCCGACGTTCCAGCCGACCTTCATGTTCATCACGAGTGGATGCTCCATGATCCCCGCGGTGCGGATCTTCTCGGCGGCCGCCAGAACTTCCTCGTAGGTGGCCGGAATCCCGTCGACGCCCGCCTCCTCGAGAATGTCGGAGCGCGAGAAGAGGTGCTGGGAGTTCGCCATGAAGGCCACCGACATGACGTTGCCGTCGATGGTAATGAGCTGATGCGGCTCGAGGTGCGCGCCGTACTTCTCGACATAGTCGTTCAGCGGGCGCACCAGACCGTCGTTCATCAACTGCGTCAGGGTCGAGTTTGCCACGATGACGGAGGTGTACTCCGCCGGGTTCGGCGTCAGCGCCGCGTTCATGATTTCACGGGCTTCGGTGGTGTGGTTGCGGGTGAATTCCGCCGCTGCGCCACCGCAGTTTGCCTCGGCAGTCCCCGCGACGGCGTGAATTGCCGGGAAATCGCTGGCCAGAATGCGGATTGACTGTCCGGGCGGACCGCAGTCAGCAAACGCAGCCGAGCCCATCAGCCCGGTAACCGCTCCGGCGATGACGAGATTTCTCAAGAACATGTTGTTCTCCCTTTGGTTGGACCGGAGTGCGCCTTTTCGATCACACGCCCGGGGGGTTGTCCCGGGTCGGCCTCGCCCGGGATTCATGGGGCCTGCGCCCCAAGTCGCACACCCGTCTGGCCGTCAAACGGGCGGGAAACGGAGGTCGGGACCGAAATCGATGCGGTATCTCCAAGACGGGCTAACTCGAACAAGCACTCGCGATCGCCGCTCCCTCGGTCAGGGTGCGGAGCTTCGCGAAGGCGATGTCCGGATCCACCGCGCCGAACCCTGCGAAGGTACCGAACCCGCAGTCGGAGCCGGCGATGACGCGGTCCGCGCCCACGATGTTCACGAATGTCCCGATGCGATGCGCCACCAGCTCCGGGTGCTCGACGAAGTTGGTCGTCGTATCCACGACCCCGGGCACGAGGATCTTGTCCTCGGGGATCTCCGACTTGCGGTCGCGAAACACCGTCCACTCGTGTCCATGACGCGGATTGGCGGCTTCGAAGAGCACATAACGGGACCGAATTGACATCAGCAGGGAAAACACCTTGTCCATGCCGATGTCGCACACGTGCGGCCCCTCGTAGTTGCCCCAGCAGATGTGGACGCGAACACGAGTGGGGTCGATGTCGCGTAGCGCGTGGTTGAGCGCTTCGACGTTCCTTGCCGCAATCGCGACGAATTCCTCTTCCGTCGAGTCCGCAAACTGCATGTGTCGGGCGAGGGCGAGATCGGGACAGTCGATCTGCAGGTCGAGGCCGGATGCGGCGATACGCTCGTACTCCTCCTTCATCGCGCTCGCGAGGGCGCCGATGTAGGCGTCGCGATCCGGATAGAAGCGGTTGGGCTGGAAGAGCGCGATGACGCCGGGAGAGGCGGCGTTCATGAACCCGCGCGGGGCGCCATGCGCCGCCATCGCAGCGCGCAGGTTGGCGATGTCCTTGTCCAGCTCCACGTGGTTCTTGGGCCGCACTTCGCCCACGCACTCGGGTCGGGCGTAGCTCGGAGTCCCTCCCGCGCGCGCCAGCCGTTGCATGAAGCCCGGGAACTTCCTGAGGTCCGCCGGCGCCTGGCGTGGACTGTCGCCGGCGAAGCCCGTGTATCGATCGCTCACGTAGGTCGCGTACGAGATCTTGGAGGTCTCTCCGTCCGACGCGATGTCGATGCCCGCATCGACCTGCTTGCGCACGCTTTCCGATACCGCGTCGCGCATGCAGTCATCGAAGGCGGCGCCATCGACGCATTCGCCACGCTCGCGCGCGAACAGGAAGTCCACCACCGCCTGCGAACGGGGCAAGGATCCGACATGGGTGGTCAGGATGCGGGTCATGCGCCTGTTCCCGATCCGGTCACTGCATCAACCCGCGGGTCGGACCGGCCGGATCCCCGGTGCCGGTCACGCGAAAGAGGCTCGCTTCCCCCGGCATCGCGGGAGAGAGCCGCCGCGGCAGCCCGGGCGGCAGCGCGCAGGTATCTCCGGCGTTCAACACGCTTTCGCCCCCCTCCCACGCGAGGCGCCAATTGCCGCGCATCACCATCAGCACTTCGTGATGCCCCCTGGTATAGGCATCGCCCGGTATGGACCCCCGGGTGAGGAGCTCGACCTCGAAGCCGGGCCGGTCCCGGATGACTCCCTTCTCCCCGATCGCGACGCAGGGCCGGTCCCTCGCGAGCGCCACGAGATCCCGGTAGCGGGCGATGAACTCGGACACCACCTCTCCCGCACCGGGCTCGGGAACGGCGGCGAGGCTCTGGTCGTCGAGCGGCGGCATCGGGAGGACGCCTTCCGGCAACTGCTCACCCTTCGCGGAGTCGTAGAGCCGGCCGTTCTCGCCGAGCACCAGGCCGTGGTCCCGCGCCTCCTCGAGCACTTCCGGCGCCCAGACCACTCCGCCCCCTGCATCGTTCCCCCCGAGAATCGCCATGACCATCCCGTAGCCGGTGCCGATGTTCTCGAAGCCCCGAAAGATGCCGGTGGGGATGTCGAAGAGGTCACCCTCTTCGAGCACCACCTCGCCTGCAGTGCCATGGCGCCCCCAGAAGAAGCGCCAGCGACCCTTCAGCACGAAGAACACTTCCGCCGTCCGGTGCAGGTGCAGGGAATTGCGGCACTTCGGCGGCTGCCCGGCAGCCCCAATGTTGAATCCCGGCGTTTCCCGGATGTGCACGTGCTGGTCGGCGCTCTCCGACACGCCGGCCCCGATGATGGAGAAGTTCTCCTTGCGAGCGGAGCCGGGCGTGTGGGCATCGATGAAAGCGCTGCGGCAGGGCACCAGCTCGCCGTAGCGCACGATGCGCGGTATTGCATCAGCGCCCGTCATTGGCCGCTTACCGGCTCTCGCCGCCACCCGAAGGGTTCGTGCCGGAGCGTGCCCGATCCGAAACTCCGCCGGTCTGCAACAGGATCTGCTTCCACACCGCGATCTCGTCGTAGAGCGCGTACTCGCGGCGCAGACCCCATGGCCCGAACTCCGCGTGCGACATGCCCATGAGGTAGATGTCGGCCCCGCTCGGCGCCCCGAAGGGCCCCCAGCCCTCGTGGCGGCCGCGCAAGCTCCAGCGCAGCGCAGCCCGGGGCGGCATCAGGGGATCCTCGCGCCCGATCCGGTGGTCGATCGTGAACTCCGCGGAGGGCAGGCTCGCGCGAAGCCCCATCCAGAAGCGGGCGGCGAAGTCGTGGGAGCTGCCGCTCGCGCCGGTCGCGTACTCGAGCCGGCACGCGCGATCGTACTCGGCGGGGATCACCGCCAGGTCGCACTCCATGATGCGCCGGAGGATGTCGGCGTACTTCTCGCCCCACTCGTTGTCGTTGCCGCTTCCCGAATAAGGGCCGGCGACGTCGGCTTCGGGCAGGAAGGGCCGCGCGCACGCTTCCGGTCCTCCCTCGCTTTCGATCACGTGACGCGTGTAGTCCACCGGATCCCACCCGAGCTGGCGGACGATCGCGCCCTGGTCGCGGACGATCCACTCGTCGTCGATGCAGTTGTCGCGGGCATGGCAGTCCGCGATGACCCGGTAGCCGACCTTCCTGCCGGTCGCCCGCCCGTAGCTGCCGTCGTGCGAGTGGGTCGCCACCGAGAGTATCCGGTGCGAGCTCAGCATCCCCTTCCCTTCCTCCGGGGAGCCGCTCCAGATCACGTCCTCTCCGAGCAGCTCGCGGTCCGGGAACTCGGCCTGGGTGGCGAGCGTCGCCGCGATGACGCTCCCGTTGCCGATGACGAGCGAGGCGGGCGAACGCACCTTGATGTCCGGCGCATAGTGCCCGTGCAGCGTGTGCACGCGCCGCGTCTCCCAGATCTCCCGGGTCACCTTCAGGATGAAGTCCGGCAGATCCGCGTACTTCGGATCGAATCCTTTCAATGGGGCCACCGTTCCGGTATGCGCGCCGACGCGCGCGGATTCAATGGAGAGGGGAGGCGAACGCTGCGAAGCGGAACATCGGGATGCTCGATGTTGGCGAGCACCAGCTTCACGGTCTCCGCCACCATCGTCGATGCCTCCCGCCGGACCGTGGTCAGGCCACAGGCGGGCCAGACGGCGGGTGGAACATCATCGCAACCGACCACCGAAACCTGTTCGGGAGTGCGCAGTCCCAACTCATAGTGCAGCACGTCCATGTCCGCGAGGGCCATGAGGTCGTTGGCCATGAACGAGGTGACCTGCCGGCTGGTTCTCACGGGCGCCCTGCTATCCGCCCCGGGGCGCAGATTCAGGCGCCTCCCGCTCACCGCGGTCGTATGCCTCCCACCCCTCGCCCTGGAACACGTCCTCGCCGAGCTGGGCCAGGACCCCGGCAAAGTCCACCGACACCCAGTTCTCGACGATCTGTCCGTCCTGCACCTTCCAGAAGTCCATGTACCGGATCTCGACCCGCTTGCCCGTAGGACGAACACCCATGAACTCGCCGCTGTGCACCGCGTGCTGGGCGCCGAAACAGGCTCCCCATTCCCCCATGTAGAGACGTGCCTCGTCGATCGCGACCTTGTCCGAGAACGCCGCCTGGAAAGGGCGCTGCCAGTGGTCCTGGAAGGCAGCGAGGCCGTGCTTGGTGCCGCAGCCCCAGTTCCCGCGCCAGACGAAATCGTCCGCGAAGAACTCGCCGATGTCGTCGATGCGATGGTCATTGAGCGCGTCCACCATCGCCTCGATCACGCGGCGGGTGTCCTCGGTCTTGCCGAGATCGGTGTCCCGCGAGAGGAGCGCCTGTTCGGGCCGTTGCCCCATCATCCCTCGAGCTTGGCGCACACGCTGTTTTGCATACGGATGCAAAGAATCTATGACCCACGTTGCCGGAGTGTCAAGATCGAGTGCGGGCGCAGTGGAATAGCCGGACATCAAGGGTCGCGCCTCCGCCAGCGCCCCGCTTGGCATGGGGTCGGCGTTTTGAACGTGAAAACCCGAGGTGCTACAACTCGCACCCGGGATTCGGGACCACGCGCCGGGCCGAATCCCGCATGATTGCCGGCAGCGCCGCTGCGCCTCGGCCACGGAGGAAGAGTTGACGCTTGCGCTCGAAACCTGCCACGTGTTGCGCGATGCCGCGACTCTAGTCGGGCGTGCGCCCGCGGCACGCTTCCTCGGGGGAGGCACCCTGCTGGTGCGCGCCCTGAACGAAGGCGAAGCGGACTTTTCGACCCTGGTCCGCTGCCTCGACCCCACGCTCTTCGAGATCCGTGTCTCGGGATCGCGGGTTCGCCTCGGGGCCGGCGTCACCATGGCGGGGATCCTCGCGAACCGGGAGCTCGCCTTTCTCCACCCCGCCGCCCGCTCGGTGGGCGGCCCCGCGGTGCGCGCCCAGGCGACGCTCGGGGGCAACCTGTTCGCGCCGCCACCCTACGGCGACCTGTGCACCGCCCTCCTCGCGCTCGACGCCAGGGTCTCGGTGCAGAGCGGCTACTCGGCGCGGGACGTCTCTGTGGAAGAGCTCCTGCGAAGGCGCGGCGACGGTACGCGGGAAATCGTCACCGGAGTCGAGCTGACGCGCCCGCGTGATGTCCGCTCGTTTCGCTTCCACAAAGTCTCCAAAGTGCGCCCGAAGGGCGTGTCGCTGCTCACCATCGCCGCCCGCCTGGAGGAGTCGGGGGGGCGACTCTCCGGGGTGAGAGTCGCATACGCGAACATGGCGCCGGCGCCGATCCGCGCGCTCGCGGTCGAGCGCGCGCTCGAAGGCTGCCGCCTGGACCGGGAGAGCATCCAGGCCGCCGCGGCGGTGGCCGTGGACGGGATCTCCCCGCCGACCGACGCGCTCGCCTCGGCGTGGTACCGGCGCAAGGTGGCGCCCGTGCATCTCTCGCGCCTCCTCCTCGGCGAGACGGGACGAGCGGCGTGAGGTCCGGCCGCATGTCCCACCGCTCGCGAATGCGTGGAACCCTCCCGCTGGGATAGTCATGTCCCACCTCACTCTCAGCTACCACCTGAACGGCAGCGCGCGCACCGACCTCGTCGAGGGAGGCGAGACGCTGCTGTCGCTGCTTCGCTACCGCCTCGACACGACGTCGGTCCGGCAGGGCTGCAAGCAGGGCACCTGCGGGAGCTGCACCGTCATCGTCGATGGAGAGCCCCGCCTCGCCTGCATCACCCTCGCCGCGACCTG
>CAYQVB010000163.1:0-6938 GCA_964420925.1 uncultured Ectothiorhodospiraceae bacterium
GGGAAACGTCGACATCTGCTGGTAGCCGTCGCGGGTGACCACCACCTGCTCCTCGAGCTTGACCCCTTCACCGCCGTGCTCGGAGGCGATGAACGACTCGATGCAGATCGTCTGATTCTCCTGCAGCACGCCGTCGTACCCCTCCTCATCCCAGTCGATGGGCCAGGGAATCGATGGCCATTCGTCGGCCATGCCGATGCCGTGCGCCATCATCGGGTAGCGACGGGCGATGTACTCGTCCGGCGGCAAGGGTCCGACGGCGTACCGGAGCGGCACCGACCCCGGCAGCGGGACTTTCGGGCTACACTTGCGCGCCGCCCGAGCCTGTAAGGCGCAACCCGATGGCCGAATACCTCGCCGAGATCCGCTCGCACTCCGAGCCGGCGGCAGTGCCCAAGACCTACATCAGCGCCCAGTCGCTGCTCGAGGATTCCTTCCGGCTCGGCATGCAGATCCTCGACAGCGGTTTTCGCCCGAGCTTCATCGTCGGCGTGTGGCGGGGCGGCACCCCGGTGGGCATCGCGGTGCAGGAGCTGCTCGACTTCTTCGGGGTGAAGACCGATCACATCGCCATCCGCACTTCGTTCTACGAGGGCATCGCCCGCACCGGCTCCCGGATCCGGGTCCACGGCATGCAGTACATCATCGACAACGTGAACGCGGACCAGAGCCTGCTCATCGTCGATGACGTGTTCGACACCGGACTCAGCATCGACGCCGTGATCTCCCATCTCCGGCGCAAGGCCCGGCGCAACGCCCCCCTCGACACCCGGGTCGCCACCGTCTACTACAAGCCGAGCAACAACCGCACCGATCGCGAGCCCGACTACTACGTCCACGAGACGGAGCGCTGGCTGGTCTTCCCCCACGAGCTGCATGGCCTGACCCGAGAGGAGATTCTCCGCAACAAGCTCGGCATCGAGCCCTTCGCGCGCCGCCTTTGATCGCGCCAACTTCGCGGGATTCGGCCCGCGGCTGGCTCGCCGCCTCCGCCGCGTTTCTGTCGATGTCGATCTCGATCGGCGCGACGCAGTACGCCTTCGGTCACTTCATCGAGCCGCTGGAACAGACCTTCGGCTGGACCCGCACCCAGATCAGCGCGTCGCTCTCCTTCACCGCGGTGGGCACCCTGGCCGCGCCGCTCATCGGGCGCCTGATGGACCTCTACGGAGCGCGCCCGATCATGGTCGGCTCGCTGCTCGTGATGGGAACGAGCTTCGTCCTGCGGCCCTTCATGAGCGAGCTGTGGCACTGGTACGTGCTGAGCTTCCTTCAGCTCGTGCCTTTCGCCGGCCTGACCATTCTGCCCGCCGGACGCCTCATCGGCCTGTGGTTCCGGCGCACCCGCGGGCGCATGATGGGAATCACCAACGCGGGGGCCAACTTCGGCGGGCTCGTGGTGCCGCCCGCGACCGTCCTGGTGCTCGCGCTCGGGACCTGGCGCGACGCCTACGTCGCGATCGGCCTCACCTGCTTCGCCGTCGCCCTCTACTCCCTGATGGTAGTGCGGGAACGCCCCCTGCCGGCGCCGGCGCCAGCGCCGGCAGACTCACCGGCCGGAGCGACGGCGGAAGTGGCGCCGGAGAACGTCGAGGAGGAGCACTGGACCACACGGCGCGCGCTGCGCACCCGCAGCTTCTATGCCATCGCGGTGGCGGTGTGCCTCGGCTGCTTCACCTACGCCACCATCCTGCCCCACGTGGTGGTCCACCTCACCAACGAGGGCGCGAGCATCACCGTCGCCTCCCTCGCGCTCGGGATGCTCGCGGTGAGCGGCATCGCCGGCAAGATCGGCTTCGGCTTCCTCGCCGAACGCCTCGGCGCACGGAGGACCTTCATCGTCGATCTCCTGGGACACGCCGCCGCGGTGCTCTGCCTGGCGTTCGCGCCGAGCCCGCTGCTGATGCTGGCGATCACGCCGATCTACGGACTCTTCATGGGAGGGACCGGGGTGCTGCTGCTCCTCATCGTCCAGGAGACCTTCGGGGTGCGTCACTACGGCACCATTCTCGGGCTCGTCAACATGAGCACAATCGTGACCTTCACGCTCGGTCCCCTGCTCGCCGGCGCCTCCTACGACCTCACCGGCAGCTACGCCGCCGCCTTCGCATCGGGCTCGGCGTTCTTCCTGTGCGCGGCCGCCGTGCTGCGCTGGACGAAAGACGATACCGGCAGCGCGGCTGCCGCAACCCGAGCCTGATCGGAAGAGGCGACCCGATCGGACCCGCGTGCGACCCGACACCTGGGCCGGCGAACGCGACACTCCGGGCAGAGCAGCCCGAAATTCCGCGACGCGACCAGTCGAAGCGAGGCGGGACTTCGTCGACTACCGGTGGTCTCGAAAGCGCTCCAGGCGCAAGCGCCCGATCCACTGCGGGTCGAGCTGGACCCGAAGGCGGACCTCGCGCGGGCCGCAGGAGCGTCCGAGCACCTCGCCGTGCCCGTGAAGCTGCGACAGCAGGCGGCCTTCGGCGTAGGGAATGCGCAGGTCGAGAGTGACCGTGCGCTGCCGGGAACGCGCGCGGATCCGGTCCCGCAGGTCGTCGAGCCCCTCGCCGGAGATCGCCGAGACCTCTACGCCGGCACCTCGTGCCGGGGCAGGCTTCGCGTGGGTCTCGTTCGCCCTGCATCGCGCCACCCGATCGACCTTGTTGTACACCAGGAGCGTGGAGCGGTCCCCGACCCCGAGCTCGGCAAGCACCTCCTGAACGGTCTCCATCTGCAGGTCGCAGTGCGGGTGCGAGAGATCGACGACGTGGAGCAGGAGATCGGCCTCCACCGCCTCCTCCAGGGTGGCGCGGAAGGAGGCGAGCAGATGATGGGGTAGGCGCTTGATGAAGCCGACGGTGTCGGTGAGGAGGATCCTGCCCCCGCCGTCGAGGTCCACCGCGCGGGTCGTCGAGTCGAGGGTGGCGAAGAGGCGGTCTTCGACGAGCACTTCCGCACCGGAGAGCGCCCGCATCAGGGTGGACTTGCCGGCGTTCGTGTACCCCACGAGAGCGACGCGGAAGAGGTCGCCGCGCCCTTTGCGCGAGGTCGCCAACTGCGAGCCGATTCGGCCGAGCTCGCGCCGCAGCCTGCGGATGCGGTTGCGGATCAGGCGACGATCGATCTCGAGCTGGGTCTCGCCGGGACCGCGCACCCCCGCCGCGCCCATGCCCCGGATGGCGCCGCCGCCCGCCTGCCGCGAGAGGTGCGTCCACTGCCGGGTGAGGCGCGGCAGCAGGTACTCGAGCTGTGCGAGCTCGACCTGCACCATTGCGGTGCGCGTGCGGGCGTGTCGGGCGAAGATGTCGAGCACGACGGCGCTGCGGTCGAGGACCCGCATGCCGGTGAGCCGCTCGAGGTTGCGCATCTGAGCCGGCGACAGGTCGTTGTCGAAGACGATCACGTCGGCTCCGGTCGCGTGCGTGCGTTCCTTCAGTTCGTGGGCCTTGCCCTTGCCGATGTAGTAGGTCGCGCCGGCGCGCGGCTGCGCCTGCAGCACCCGGTCGACCACCTCGAACATTGCGGTCTCGGCGAGCCGGGCGAGCTCGTCGATGGAGTCCTGCGCCTCCCACGCGGGAGTGCCCGGCAGAGCGAGGCCGACGAGCAGAGCGGACTCCCGAGGGGCGGCGCTCGGGTAGCCCACGGAGCGGGAGTGGTTGCGATCCCGGTTCGCGACCGAATCGCGCTCGACGTGGTGGTGGCTACTCTTCAACCGGACGTAGCACCGATGCCGCGAGGCGGCCCTCGCCGAGCGCTTCGACAACCGCGAAGTCGCTGTGCGCTTCCCACTCCGGCCGCGGGTAGGCCGAAGGCAGGTTGTCGATGCGGTTGTAGGAGATGGTGCACAGCGCGCGCCGGCTCGGGGACATGTTGGCATTGGACGCATGCACCAGGTTGCAGTGAAACATCCAGACCGAGCCGGCCGGGCCCCGCGGGCTGTAGAGGCGGCCTTCCTCGCAGAGCTCCGCGACCTGCTCGTCGCTCACTCCGAGGAGCTTGTAGCTGGTCGAGGTCTCGTCGGTCTCGATATCGAGGGCGCCGTGCCGGTGGCTGCCGAGAATGAAGAAGAGCGGACCGTTGAACTCGGTGACCTCGTCGAGATAGACGCCCACGACGACGAGGTCCGGGCGCAATATGCGATTCTCCACCCGCCAGGTCGGGTAGTCCTGGTGCCAGCCCCAGGCCTCTCCGACGAAGGCGGCCTTGGGATTGATCGAAAACTGGTGCAGGTAGACGTTGGTGCCGAGAAGCTGCTCCACCGGCCCGACGATTTTCGGGTGATGCATGAGACGCCGGTAGCGTTCGCTGTAGGTGTGGGGCGCAAACGCGCAGCGCACGTTCGAGGAGTGCTTCTCCCTGAGGATCTCCGGCCGGTCCATGGCCAGGATGCCCGGCAGCTTTTCTCGAAGCCCCGCCATCTCATCGTCGCCCAGCAACCCGGGGAAGAACAGGATCCCGTCCCGCTCGAAACGACTGATCTGCGTTTCATCCAATTGCATGGTTCATGTCCGGTGCACGGGCAAGGCATCGTCCCGACGTGAGCATTGTGCCACCGAAAGAACCGTGGTCGCTGCACCGGGTTCCCGTCCGGGTACGTCCACAATCGGTTGAGCCGGTGGATTCCTGCGAATCAAGGGAATGACGCCGAGGAGGGTGACGACCATCGAGTTTCCAGGTTGAGGAAGCCGCCACATCGAAACGCATTCCATGGCGACTGCATTTACGGACTGCGCCCGCGACGAAGTGGGAAACTCCATCATGATCATTCCCGCGCGAGCGGGAATCCACCGGATGGAATCGCGGAATTGAAGGGCGAACGAGCGGGCGCCTCCCGCGGTGTCGCCCCTCCTCATCATTGACCGAACACACGCACGGCGGGGCGCTTCTGCCGCCTCAGGTGCTGGCCGAGCCCGCAACACTGTCCTCCTCTCCCGCTGCGAGATCGTCGAATGACGCGTAGTTGAGCCGGTAGAGCCGTGCGTAGAGCCCCCCGAGCCCGATCAGCTCCTCGTGAGTGCCCTGCTCCACCAGCCCGCCGTCACGCAGCACGAGGATGCGGTCCGCCCCCCGGATGGTGGCGAGGCGGTGGGCGATGACGATCGCGGTGCGCCCTTCGAGCAGGCGAGCGAGCGCGCGCTGGATCTGGCGCTCGGTGTAGCTGTCGACGTTGGCGGTCGCCTCGTCCAGCACGAGGACCGGAGTGTCCGCGACCAGGGCGCGGGCGAAGCTCAGGAGCTGGCGCTGCCCGAGGGAGAGGTTCGCGCCGCGCTGGTCGAGCACGGTGCCGTAGCCCTCCGGGAGACGCCCGATGAAATCGTGGGCGCCGACCGCGCGCGCCGCCGCCTCCACCTGCGCGCGCGTGGCGTCCGCCTTGTTGTAGCGGATGTTGTCGTAGACCGTCCCCGTGAACAGGAAGGGCTCCTGGAGCACCATGGCGACGTGTGCGCCGAGATCGTCCTGGCGCACGTCGCGCACGTCGTAGCCCCCGATCCGCACCGCCCCGCTCCACACGTCGTAGAAGCGATGGACCAGCGCGGTGATGCTGGTCTTGCCCGATCCGGTCGGTCCCACCAGGGCCACCGTCTCCCCCGGCTCGACCCGCAGGCTGATGTTGCGCAGCACCGGGTGGCCGGGCACGTAGCCGAAGGTCACGTCGTCGAGCTCGATCGCGCGCGCCTCGCGCGGCAGAGCGGCCGCGTCCGGCTTGTCGCGTACCTCGATGGGCACGTCCAGCACCTCGAAGATGCGCTGTCCCGCGGCCATCGCCCGCTGCATGATGCTGTACTGGATGGTCAGCGATCGGATGGGATCGAAGAAGCGCTGCACATAGAAGAGAAAAGCGACCATCACCCCGAGCTCGAGCTCCTTGTCGAGCACCATGGTGCCCCCGACCACGATCACCACCGCCATCGCGATGCCGGTGAGGGTGTCCACGATCGGGATCATCACGTTGGAGAACTTCGACGCCCGCAGGTGGGCGCGGAGGTTCTCCTTCGCCTTCTCGTCGAAGAGCGCGAAGTTCACCGACTCGCGCCCCATCTCCTGGATGGTGCGCACCCCGTGCACGTTCTCCGCGAGCGCGCCGTTGACGATCGAGCTCGTCTCCCGCGCCCGCAGGAAGGCGCGCTTCGCGCGGGGCAGCCACACGATGCGCACCAGGATCAGGACCAGCACCACCGATAGGGTCAGCAGACCGAGCTCGAAGTCGAGGGCCAGCAGAACCGTGACGATGCCGATGAGGAGAACGAAGTCGCCGACCGCGAAGATGGAAGTCTCCAGGAACTCCTGGAGCGCGTTGACGTCGCCCTGCAGGCGGGACATGAGCCGGCCCACCTCGGTCTTGTCCATGAAGGAGAGGGAGACGTGCTGGAGATGCCGGTACATCGCGCGACGCAGATCGAAGAGCAGGCTCCCCGAGATGCGTCCCACCACAAGCTCCTGCACGAAGTTGGAGGCGTAGTTGAGGCTCACTACCGCGAAGAAGGCGACGACGATGTAGCGCAGCACCTCGAGCCCCGCCTCTCCGGCGACGAGCGCATCGTCGATCGCGTAGCGCAGCACGAGGGGGATCACAATCTGGGTGACGGTGAACACGAGCACCGCGGCCACCCCGATCCAGACACCTTTCCGGTGGGGTGCGACGAAAGCCCAGAAACGGCGCACCACCTGCCCGTTGAAGGCGGCGCCGAACATCTCCTCCTCGAAGGAGACCTGCGAGCCGACCACCGCCCGTGGAGGGGGCCGGCGTGCGGAGCCCGGCTGGGCTACCGCCTTCATGCGCCGTTCTTCCCTTCCGCGACGAGCGCTTCGCCTTCGCTCATCCGGGTCTCCAGCGCGTAGAGGGCGGCGTAGCGCCCCCCGAGCGCCACGAGGACGTCGTGCGCACCGCGCTCGACGATGCGCTCGTCGCCGGAGAGGCGGGGCTCGAGGTGCTGCGCTACATCGTCGTC
>CAYQVB010000164.1:0-13487 GCA_964420925.1 uncultured Ectothiorhodospiraceae bacterium
GCGGCGAGCATCCGTTTCACCGGCGACGGCGACCCGCGCACTGACACCGCCTCCCACGGCACCCCGATCCGCTTCCTCGGCGCTGCCCGGGCCTGGTGCCGCATTCGCAATGTGGTCGGCGATACCTGCGCGCTGGTGCGCTGCGAGGCGTTCCAGGCGGTCGGCGGCTTCAACGAGGAGTACCGCGTCGGGCTCGAAGACCTCGCCTTCTTCAACCGCCTCATCCACGCCGACTATCGGATCGAGCCGATGCCCGACCCCACCTACTTCTATCGCTTCGGCAACACCAGCACCAAAAGACTCAACCGCTCACCCGAAGCCGCGCAGCTCCGCGTGCTCGCACCCCATCTCCAGGGACTCCCCGACGAGGAACGCGCCTTCGTTTCCTTCGCTATCGGTCAAGCCGACGTCTTCCCAGGGGGATCCTTGGAGTCGCCGAACGACCTGCGAAAGCTCGCCGATCACGCGATGCGCCGCGGTTACTGGCCTCTCGCCTGCGATCTCTGGGCTGAGCTGCGCGATATCGCCCCCGAGCGGGAGGAGGGCTACGTGCGGGGGGCGAAGGCGCTGGCCGAAGCCGGGCGGCGGGACGAGGCGGAGGCGCTGGCTGCCGAAGCGGTAGAACGCTTCCCAGACCTGCCCGGCGGCCACGTACAGCACGCCGAGATCGCGATGCACCGCGAGGACTGGGCGCGAGCCTGCAAACACTGGGAGGCGTTGCGCGGCGCCTTTCCCGAACACCCCGCGGGCTACGTGCAGGGGGCGAGAGCGCTGGCCGAAGCCGGGCGGCGGGACGAGGCGGAAGCCCTGGCCGGTGAGGCGGTGAAACGCTTCCCAGACCTGCCCGGCGGCCACGTACAGCACGCCGAGATCGCGATGCGCCGCGAGGACTGGGCCGAGGCGAGCATGCGCTGGGAGGCGTTGCGCCACGCCTTTCCCGACCACGCGGCGGGCTTTGTGCAGGGAGCGAAGGCGCTGGCCGAAGCCGGGCGGCGGGACGAGGCGGAGGCATTGGCGGCCGAAGCGGTGAAACGCTTCCCCGAGCAGCCCGGCGGCTACTTGCAGCACGCCGGGTTCGCGATGCGTCGCGGGGACTGGGAGGCGGCCTGCGTGCGCTGGGAGGCGCTGCGCCACGCCTTTCCCGACCACGCGGCGGGCTTTGTGCGCGGCGCCGAGGCGCTGGCGAAGGCCGGCAGGTCGGAGGAGGCGGAAACCCTGGCCGGCGAGACGGTGGCGCGCTTCCCCGACCAAGTCGAGAACCATGTCCGATGGGCCGAGGCGGCGGTGCGGCGCGAGGACTGGGAGGCGGCGAGCGCGCGCTGGGCGGCGCTCCGGCGGGCATTCCCGGACTACGCCTGGGGCTACCTGCGCGGTGCCGAAGCACTGGCGAATGCCGGCCGACTGGACGAAGCCGAAGCCCTGGCCGGCGAGACGGTGACACGCTTCCCCGACCGGGTCGAGAACCATGTCCGGTGGGCCGAGGCGGCGATGCGACGCGAGGACTGGGAGGCGGCGAGCGCGCGCTGGACAGCGCTGCGTCACGCCTTTCCCGACTACCCCTGGGGCTACCTGCGCGGCGCCGAAGCACTGGCGAATGCCGGCAAGTCGGACGACGCCGACACCCTGGCCGGCGAGGCGGTGGCGCGCTTCCCCGACCGACCCGGTGGCCGCATTCAGAGAGCCGAGATCGCGATGCAGGGCCAGGACTGGGGGAAAGCGAGCGAGCGGTGGGCAGCGCTGCGTCACGCCTTTCCCGAGCTGGCATCGGGCTACATGCGCGGCACCCTGGCGTTGATGAATGCGGGTCGCCTGGAGGAGGCCGAAGCCCTGGCCGAGGAGACGATGGTGCGCTTCCCAGAGCGTACCGAGAACCATGTCCGATGGGCCGAGGTCGCGATGCGGCGCGAGGACTGGACGGCGGCGAGCGCGCGCTGGGCGGCGCTGCGCCGCGCCTCCCCCGACTACCCCTGGGGCTACCTGCGCGGCGCCGAGGCGCTGATGAATGCGGGTCGCCTGGAGGAGGCCGAAGCCCTGGCCGACGAGACGGTGACGCGCTTCCCCGACCGGCCCGGTGGCCGCGTCCGGCGGGCGGAGATCGCGATGCGGCGCAAGGACTGGGGGGAAGCGCGCGCGCGCTGGGCGGCGCTGCGCTGCGCCTTCCCCGACCACCCCGCGGGCTTCGTGCGCGGGGTGGAGGCGCTGATGAATGCCGGCCGGCGGGAGGAGGCCGAAGCTCTGGCCGGAGAGGCGGCGGGGCGCTTCGGCGATCTCACCGGCGGAACGATCGCGACCCCGCAAGCGCAAGAGCCGCGCCGATGAGGCGCCGCAACAGGATACTCGTGACGGGCGGAGCGGGGTTTCTGGGCTCTCACCTGTGTGAACGACTGCTCGCGGAGAACAACGAGGTCATTTGCGCCGACAACTACTTCACCGGGTCTCGGGACAACATCGCCACCGCTCTGTCGCACCCGCACTTCGAAGCCATCAGGCACGACATCACGTTCCCACTCTATGTCGAGGTCGACGAGATCTACAACCTGGCCTGTCCGGCCTCGCCGCTTCACTACCAGTTCGATCCCGTGCAGACCACCAAGGTGAGCGTACACGGCGCCATCAACATGCTCGGGCTCGCGAAGCGGCTACGGGTACCCATCCTCCAGGCTTCGACCAGCGAAGTGTATGGCGACCCGGATGTTCACCCCCAAAGCGAAGACTACCGGGGCAACGTCAACCCGATCGGGCCGCGCGCATGCTACGACGAGGGCAAACGCTGCGCCGAGACCTTGTTCTTCGACTATCGACGGCAGCACGGCCTTCCGATCAAGGTCGCACGAATCTTCAATACCTACGGACCGCGCATGCACGTCGAGGACGGCCGTGTCGTGTCGACCTTCGTGGCGTGCGCGCTCCGCAACCTGCCCCTCACCCTCCACGGCGATGGCGAGCAAACCCGCTCGTTCTGCTACGTCGACGACCTGATCGACGGGCTCGTGAGGCTGATGAACACGTCTCGGGACATCACCGGCCCGATCAACCTCGGCAACACGAGCGAGACGAGCATCCGGGAGCTCGCGGAGACGGTGGTTCGCCTCACCGGTTCCAAGTCCGTCATTGTCCACAGAGAGCTGCCGGAAGACGACCCGCGACGTCGCCGGCCCGACATCACGAAAGCCCGAGAAGTGCTCGACTGGACACCGACCACGTCCCTCGAGACCGGACTCGAGCGAACCATCGACTACTTCGATCGAGTGCTGGGGAAGTCACCCGACACCTGCGATGCCGGCATCGGGTAGACGATCCTGCATCGATTGGAACTCCCGGACCGGTAAAGACACTCCCTTCACGATGGTAGTAGAGGAATCTTCGGCATGAGTCCCTCGACATCGCCCCCGAGGGTCCTCGTCGCCGGCGGTGCGGGGTACATAGGGAGCCACACCTGCAAGGCGCTCTCCGCCCGCGGCTTCCTGCCGGTGGTGTACGACAACCTCTCGACCGGACACCGCCGTTTCGCGCGCTGGGGACCCCTGGTAGAGGGCGACCTGCTCGACCGGGAGACCCTGGCGCGCGTGTTCGCCGAGCATCGCCCCGTTGCCGCCTTGCATTTCGCTGCTCTCGCATACGTCGGGGAATCCGTCGAGGACCCCGCCCGGTACTACTTCAACAACGTGGTCGGCGCGTTGCATCTGCTGGAGGCCGCCCGTTCGCGCGGAAACGTGCCGATAGTGTTCTCGTCGACCTGTGCGGTCTATGGAGAGCCGCAGGTTCTGCCGATCACCGAAGACGCGCCCCTCGCCCCCTTGAGCCCCTACGGGCGCACGAAGCTCGCGACCGAAGAGGCCCTGTCCGACTACCGCGTCGCGTACGGGCTGCGCTCGGTGTGTCTGCGATACTTCAACGCCGGGGGCTGCGACCCCGACGGCGAGATCGGCGAGAGCCACGAGCCCGAAACCCACCTCGTCCCCCGTGCGATCCTGGCCGCCCTGGGCCGATTGAAGGAGCTGACCATCTTCGGCGACGACTATCCGACCCGCGATGGAACGGCCATCCGCGACTACGTTCATGTCTGCGATCTCGCCGGCGCACACGTTGCGGCGGTGCGCCACCTGCTTGCAGGCGGCGAGAACGCGGTGCTCAACCTGGGAACCGGTACCGGGTTCTCGGTTCTCGAGATCGTGCGCGCGGTCGGCCGGGTGACGCATCGGGAGGTACCGTGTCGCATCGCTCCGCGTCGTCCCGGTGACCCGGCGGTGCTCGTCGCGGACAGCTCGCGCGCGAGGCGCCTCCTCGGCTTCTCGACGGCGCGTTCCGAGGTGGAGAGCGTCGTGCGCACCGCCCACGCCTGGCTGGCACGCAGGGATGCGACAGAGGAAAACGGGCTCCCCGGGCAGGCGGGGCCTGAACCCGTCCCCGAACTTCGACGGCCCCGATGCAGGATGTCCGGGTGATCGCATGCACGAGAGCGGCCACCGGGTGCTGGCCGACTCTCGTCCGCGGGCTTCCTCCCGCCGGGCAAGATCCTCGTCACCGGCGGCCGCGGTGTCGAAGGACTCGCCGTCTCCGACCTTCCAATCACGCCGCGAAACGGGCAAGCTTGCTCATCGCGACGAGGTGCCGGCCGGTGCCGCTCGTGCCTGATCCGGCAGAGCCGGAGCCGAGCCGGCAGATTTCCGCGGTCGCGGGAGCCCGCGGGCCACGAACCACGTTTCGCTGCTTCGCACGAGACTTCGAGAACAGGAGACTGTCAACAGCACCGCGGGGTGGTCGGTGGAAGCGAAGAGTCCGGGCCCTCTGACCCGAGCCATGAGCGCGTGCCGCCGCGTCTGGACGGGCGTCGCAGTGTTCAGCGCGTGCCTGAACCTGCTGATGCTCTCAGTGCCGCTCTACATGATGCAGATTTACGACCGCGTGCTCGCAACGAGCAACGTCGATACCCTGCTCGCGCTCACCGTGATGGTTGCTGCGGCGCTCGTGGTGCTGGGGCTTCTCGATGCCCTGCGCGCGCGGGTCATGGTGCGGGTCGGGGTGTGGCTCGACCGGGAGCTAGGCAGCCCGGTGCTCGCCGGTGCGGTCGCCGACGCGCTGCGCCAGGGCGGTGGCGTGTCGGCCCAGGGGCTGCGCGATCTGGCGGCAGTGCGCGGCTTCCTCGGCGGCTCGGCGGCGATGCCGCTCTTCGATGCCCCTTGGGCACCGGTCTTCCTCGCCATCGTCTTTCTGATCCACCCCGTTCTCGGGTGGATCGGACTGGGTGGCGCGCTTGCGCTGTTCGGGTGCGCGGTACTGAACGACCTGATGACCCGAAGGAAAGTGGAAGAGGCCAACAGCGCCGCAACGGGCGCACTGAATGCCGCCGACGCCGCGGTGCGAAACGCCGACGCCATCGCCGCGATGGGCATGCTGCCCGATCTGGCCCGTCGCTGGGAGGACAGCGGAGCCCACGGCCATCACCTGCAGACCTCGGCCAGCGACAGTTCCGGCAGCATCTCGGCCATGGCCAAAGCCATGAGGTTCGGTCTCCAGGTGGCGATGCTCGGGGCCGGAGCATACTTCGTGATCCTCCACGAGATGACGCCGGGCGGCATGATCGCCGCCGCCATCATCCTCGCCCGCGGCCTCGCGCCGATGGAGCAGCTCATCAACGTCTGGCGCTCCTTCATTGGCGCGAGGACGGCCTGGGGACGCCTGAGGAGCCTGATGGCCCACGCGCCCGAAGACGGGGCGCATACCATTCTGCCCCGGCCGAGCGGCCGGCTCGACCTCGAAAAGGCGAGCTACGTTCCGCCCGGAGTACGCGAGCCGGTAATCCGCCAAGTGAGCTTCCATCTCGACGGCGGCGATGTCCTCGGGATTGCGGGCCCTTCGGGTGCCGGGAAGACCACGCTGGTGCGTCTCATCGTCGGCTCGCTCGCGCCGACGGCGGGGCACGTACGCCTCGACAGCGCGGACGTGGCCGCGCGGTCGAACGAAGACCGCAGGCGCCACGTCGGCTACCTGCCGCAGAACGTTGAGCTCTTTGCGGGTACGGTGCGCGACAACATCGCCCGTCTGGGCCAAGCCGAAGATGAAGACGTGGTCGCGGCGGCGCTGCTCGCGGGCGCCCATGAGATGATCCTCGGCCTGCCCCAGGGATACGACACGTTGATCGGCGAGGGCGGTGTTCCGATATCCGGCGGCCAGCGCCAGCGCATCGCCCTGGCGCGCGCGGTGTTCGGCCACCCCGCGCTCCTCGTCCTCGACGAGCCGAACGCGCATCTGGATGCGGAGGGAGAACAGGCCCTCGTCGAGACCGTGGTGAGGATGCGCGAACGGCGAGTCACCGTCATTCTGATCGCCCATCGACCGGGCGTTATGGCGCAGGTCGACAAGATGTTGGTGCTGCGCGCGGGAGCCAGGACCGCGTTCGGTCCGCGCGAGGAGATTCTGAAGAGTCTGCGCCAGCCCGTCTCGCGCTCGGGGCCGCAGAGCGCTCGGCTGCCGGCGAGCGCACCGCAGCAGCGCGCACCGACCTCATGAGTCCCGCCGCGAAGCCCCTCGTCCCGGCCGCGCCGGCCCGCGGGACACCGCCGGTCCACCGGACACCGGGGGATGGCCACGCCGCGGGCCTCCTCCCGGAGGAGGCGCCGGCCGCGGAGCGCCATGGCATGGAGGGCATGGGAGTCGGCCGGACGATAGCCTTCGGCGTGATCGTGGTCGCCCTCTTTCTCGGAGGCTTCGGGGTCTGGGCGGCATTGGCGCCGCTCGAGAGCGCCGCCATCGCCCGGGGGACCCTGAGCGTCGACAGCAAGCGCAAGGCGGTACAGCACCTGGAGGGGGGAATCATCGCCGACATCCTGGTGGAGGAGGGCGAGGTGGTGGCCGCCGGGCAGGACCTGGTGGCGCTCGACGACACGCAGGCGCGGGCATCCTTCTCGCTCATCGAAGCGCAGTACCGCTCGACGGCAGCCCTCCAGGCGCGCCTCCAGGCCGAGCGCGACGGCCTGGCGCAGATCCGCTGGCCCGAGTGGCTGCACCGGGCGGTGAACGGAGAGGACATCCTCGCCACTCAGGAGCGGATCTTCCTTGCGCGCGCGCAGTCGCTCGAGAACCACACCGCCATCTATCATCGCCGGATCGCGCAGATGCGCGAGGAAGTCGCGGGACTCGAGGAGGAGATCCGGGCGCAGGACCTGCAGATCGACCTGCTGGAGGAAGAGCTGCAGGGACTGAGCGGACTGGTGGAGAAAGGCTATGAAGGCAAGACGCGCCTGCTCGCCCTGAAGCGCAGGAAGGCGGAGATAGCGGGCGAGCGTGGGAGGAATCGGGCGCAGATCGCCCGGGTCGAGCAGAGCATCGGGGAGACGCGCCTGAAGATCACCGAGCTCGGCAACGCACGCTTGAACGAAGTGGTGGAGGAGCTGCGCGATGCGGAGACGCGGCTGTCGGATCTGCGCGAACGCCGGTCCGCGGCCCGCCACGTGCTCTCACGCACCCGGGTCCCGGCACCCGTTTCGGGGACGGTCGTGAACCTCCAGGTCTTCACGCGCGGCGGCGTGATACGCCCGGGCCAGTGGCTGATGGAGATCGTGCCTGCCGGCGACGAGCTCGTCATCGAGGCCCAGGTCGATCCGATCGACATCGACGTGGTGTACACCGGGCTTCCCGCCCAGGTGCGCCTGACCGCATTCTCCCATCTCACCACCCCCATCCTGTCCGGCACGGTGCTCCAGGTCTCGGCCGACAGCCTCTTTGACGAGCGCACGGGAGCGCCCTACTACGAGGCACGGGTCGCGCTCGATCCGGAGCAGCCCGGGCTCGAGGGCCTGAAGCTCCAGCCCGGTATGCCGGCCGAGGTGATGGTCGTCACCGGCAAGCGAACCCCGCTCGATTACCTGTTGAAGCCCATTGTCACCAGCTTCGGACGGGCGCTCCGCGAGGAGTGACCCCACCCGCCTGAACGTCCCGTTCGCCGGTGGTCCGGGTGCAGGCAGGGTACATGGCAGCCACCTCCGCCGCGATCGGGATCAGGCCGAGGGCGTGATTGGCGAGATGCAGGGTCATACACGCGGCAACGACCAGCCCGCTCCGCAGTTGGGAAGGTAGGATAGCTGCCCATGCATATCCAGGAACTGGCCATCCCGGACGTCAAGGTCCTGGTTCCGATGAAGCTCGACGATGGTCGCGGGTTCTTCTCCGAGGTGTATTCGAGAAGAGGGCTGGAGAAGGTCGGCTTCGATACCGCCTTCGTGCAGGACAACCACTCCCGGTCGGCGAAGCGCGGGACGGTACGCGGACTGCACTTTCAGACCCCGCCACATTCCCAGGACAAGCTGGTACGCGTGGTACGGGGATCGGTATTCGACGTTGCCGTCGATCTGCGGCGGAGCTCATCTACCTATGGAAAGCATGTGAGCGTAGCCCTTTCCGCCGAGGCGTGGAACCAGGTTCTGGTGCCCATCGGATTCGCCCATGGGTTCATGACGCTCGAGCCCGATACCGAAGTCATCTACAAGGTCACCGACTTCTACGCGCCGGATCACGACGCGGGGCTCTTGTGGAATGATCCGGAACTCGGTATCCAGTGGCCGCTTCCCGCGGAGGAAGCACTGCTCTCCGAGAAGGATCGTCGTCAGCCGAAGTTCGCGGATTTCGTGACACCCTTTCTCTAGAGCGCAGATCCGATTCGTTCGAGGGTACGGTGTGTCACGGAGCAAGTGAGGACTTGGGCCTTGCGCACCGGCCTTGTCCAGAAGAGGGAGGGGGGGTGGATCGCATAGTGGTTACGGGCGGAGCCGGCTTCATCGGATCCTGTGTGGTCCGACGCCTGGTGGCAGCAGGCAGGTTCGTCGTGACCCTCGATGCGCTCACCTACGCGGGCCACGTCGAGTCGCTCGGAAAGGCCAATGACGCCGAGAACCACCGCCTCGAGGTGGTCGACATCCGGGACGGCGAAGCGGTGCGAAGAGTATTCTCCGAGATGAGGCCGGATGCCGTGATTCACCTGGCGGCCGAGTCCCACGTGGATCGGTCAATCGACCGGCCCATGGATTTCGTCACCGCCAATGCACAGGGGACGGCAGCCCTGCTCGAGGTGGCGACCGAGTATTGGCGTGGCTTGGGCGCGACGGAGAAGGAATCATTTCACTTCCTGCACGTTTCGACCGACGAGGTCTACGGCTCGCTCGGAAGCACGGGCGTTTTCTCGGAGTTCACGCCGTACCGGCCGAACTCCCCCTACGCGGCGAGCAAGGCGGCCTCTGACCACTTTGCCAGGGCGTGGCACCGCACCTTCGGCCTGCCGGTCATCATCAGCCACTGCTCCAACAACTATGGTCCCTATCAAATGCCGGAAAAGTTGATTCCGGTCGCCATCCTGGCCGCTCTGGAGGGCAGGCCGATCCCGGTGTATGGCGACGGCCGGAACATCCGCGACTGGGTTTTCGTCGACGACCACGCGCGCGCCCTCGAGCTGATCTTGCGCGGCGGACAACCCGGTCAGGTGTACAACGTAGGGGCGGATGCCGAAACGACCAATATCGATGTGGTGCGCGGGGTCTGCACCTGGATGGACGAGCTCGTGCCCGACAGTCCTTTTCGTCCACATGCCGATTTGATTACGTTCGTTGCCGATCGCCCCGGTCACGACCGCCGCTACGCCCTCGATTCCGGCCGCGTGCGCCGGGAGCTGGATTGGCGACCTTCGCTCGATCTGCAGGAAGGGCTCGGGCGCACCGTGCGCTGGTATCTCGAGAATCGCTGGTGGTGGCAGGGAATCCGCGACGGCGGCTTCGATGGCCGCCGGCGTCAGGGTGTCCATGTCGTATGAGGCGGCAACCATGCGCCTGAGAGCAGCGCTTCTAGGCCCGAACGGCCAGCTTGGATACGATCTTCGGCGTGTGCACGCAGAGTCGGGAGAAGCCATTGAGCTGATTCCGCTCGCGCGCGACAAGCTGAACCTGGCGAAGCGAGGCAGGGTCGAGGATGTCCTGGACGATTTGGACTTCGACGTTCTCGTCAATTGCGCCGCCTATACCCGCGTGGATGAGGCCGAGGACAACGAGGCACACGCCATTGCCGTGAACGCACACGCGGTGCGGGCGATGGCGCGAGTGTGTGCGGCCAAACGCACTCGATTTCTCCACATCAGCACCGACTACGTGTTCGGAGGCGATTTCGAGCGGCAACGACCGCTCCGGGAGGACGATTCGACAGCACCGGTCAACGTCTACGGCGCCTCCAAGGCGATGGGGGAGAGGCTCGCCCTGCGCGAGGCCGACGATGTCGTCATTCTCCGCGTTGCTTCACTGTTCGGAGAGGCGGGCTCCGGCGGCCGGGGTGGCAATTTCGTCGAGACCATAGTTCGAGCGGCAAGGGAGAAGAGGCCCCTGCGAGTCGTCGACGACCAGGCCATGTCCCCGACCGCTACCGCCGACGTCGCGAACGTCGCACTGCGGATCTTGGCGAAAGGGTGCGCCGCAGGGGTCTACCATGTGGTCAACGCCGGCTCCGCGACCTGGTACGAGTTCGCGCGCGAGATTCTCCGCTGTGCCGGGATCGATTGCGGCGTCACTCCCTGCACGACGGAGGAGTTTCCGACTCGCGCGGCGCGTCCGCGCTACTGCGTGCTCGACGGCGCCAAGATGTCAGCGGAGTTCGGCGCCCTGCCGTCGTGGCAGGACGCGCTCAGACGCTACCTGGACGCGAGAGGACCACCGGACGGGTAGACACCGCGCCGCTCGTTTTTCCGGATGTCGAGACATGATTGACGTGCGATACCCGATTTCCCGCCGCGTACCGCGCCACCCGGCGCGAGGAGCTTGCCTTGACTGCCATCCCGGACGTCCATGCTCCACCGCGCAATGTACCGTGCGTTGCACCGACCGCTGCGCCTGGTCCTCCGCGGAGTCTGCCCTGCATTGGGTGCCGCAATGGAGCACCGTAGCCCCTGACGACCGGCGCAGCATGCGGAAGAGGGACCTGAGGCCAACGTGCGGGAGGGCAGGGTGAAGGGGATCATCCTCGCGGGAGGCGAAGGCACGAGGCTCTACCCCATCACCTATGCGGTGAGCAAGCAGCTTCTGCCCGTATACGACAAGCCGATGATCTACTACCCGTTGAGCGTTCTGATGCTCGCGGGCATTCGGGACGTACTGGTGATATCGACGCCACGCCACGAATCAGGCTTTCGAGAGCTTCTCGGCGATGGAAGCCAATGGGGGCTCGCGTTGCGCCATGCCGTGCAGCCGAGTCCCGGCGGGATTGCCCAGGCTTTCCGGATTGGCCGCGGGTTCGTTGGAGACGACGCCTGTGCGCTCGCGCTCGGCGACAACATGTTCCATGGACACGGCTTGACCGAGAAGCTGCGCAGGGCGAGTACGCGTCGTGCCGGGGCCACCATCTTCGGCTACCAGGTCGCAGATCCCCGACGCTATGGCGTGGTCGACATCGACGATCGGGGCCGCGCCACCTCAATCCAGGAAAAACCCGCGAATCCGCGCTCTCGCTGGGCGGTCACCGGACTCTATTTCTATGACAACGATGTCGTGCGAATTGCCGCCGACATCGAGCCGAGCGAGCGCGGGGAGCTGGAGATCACCGATGTCAACGCGCGCTATCTCGCACGCGGCGACCTGCACGTGGAGCTTCTGGGACGAGGCTACGCCTGGTTCGATACCGGCACGCACGACAGCCTCGTGGAGGCGGCCGCTTTCGTGCAGGCGATCGAGAAGCGACAGAATCAGCGCATCGCCGTACCCGAGGAAATTGCTTTCGACAGCGGCTGGATCACTCGGGACGACCTGGTCGGGCTCGGCCGACGCCTGCGAACGAACCGCTACGGGGAATACCTGCTGGGACTCGCGGGAGAGAACGCGAGGTAGGGCGCGCGGGTCACAATGCCGCCGCCGATCTCGAGTTGCAAGAACATGTCGCGTACGCTGCTGTGGCTCCAAGAGTTCGACTTGGTCGGGTTCGGGGCCGACACACTCTCGAGCGGTGAAGTCGGATTCGGGTTCTCTCCTCAAGCGTCCATCAGTCCGTCGCCCACCGCTTCCAGCAACCGGGCGCGCAGGGGGACCAGCTTCGAGGCGGCGTAGCGTTCCACTGCCGTGTTTCGGGCCGCCTCTCGCAGATGCGACCACTCGCCGGGGCGGTCCAGGATATCGCAAACCCGCTCGGCGAGAGCGCCGGGGTCGAAGAAATCGACCAACAGGCCGTTGTCGCCGTCGCGAACGACCTCGCGCACCGGCTCGGTATCGGAGGCGACGAGGATGCAGCCGGCGCTCATCGCTTCGATCATGGACCACGACAGAGCGAAGGGAACGGTCAGATACACGTGCACCGACGAAGCCCGCAGTACCTCGCGATAGTGGTGGCGCGGCAGTCTGCCGGTGAAGTGCAGCCGATCCCGATCGAAGTCGATCTCCCGCAGCATCTTCTTCCGGTAGGTGTCTCCGTCCGCCAATGGCCGCCCATAGGCCACTCGATCTTCGCCCACGACCACGATGTGGGCGCGGGGCCTTTTCCTCTGGATCTCCGCGAACGCCGCCATCGCCTGGGGAAAGCCCCGATAAGGCTCCATGCCTCGGGCGACGTAGGTGACCAGTTCGTCGACGTGGGAGAGATCGAGGTCGGGCAGTTTCAGTCGCCGTCCGGGTTCCGGTGCGTGGTAGTCGGTATCCACCCCGTCGTGTTGCACCGTCAGCTTTCGCCGCAGAAGTCGCGGAAACTGCGAAGCCTGATACTGCGTGGGAACCAGGCCCCAGTTGCACGCGGCGATATCGAGCAGGATGGCGGCGTTGCGGGTCCGTACGCGATGTTCGTCGTCCCGGCTTGCGGGAGCGATGTACCCGACGTCCGACCCCCGTGGCCGGTAGTACCATTCGAAGTAAGCGAGGTACTTCGCATCCGGCCAGATGTCCCGGACATAGAGTCCCGGCCCCCAGCCGGAATGTGCCACGATCAGATCCGGAGAATAGCCCTCCTCCTTCATTTTCCACCCGACGCGCGCCAACCCCTGCCCGTTGAGAATCGCCGATTCCACAAAGGACAGGTAGGGGTGTTGCTGCTTGCCGACCTCGCGGTGGGGTTGGTAGCGCACCATGCGCAACCAGTCCGGCGGCGTTCCCTGCCAGCGCGTGCCAAAGGTCACTTCATGACCTCGATTCGACATGTAGCGGGCGATGCTCCCGAACTGGGCGGGGAAGTTGTTATGGAGGAAGAGCAGGCGCATTCAACCGGTTCCGGACCGCCACAACGAGACTTCAGAGCCTGTATGGTTCCGGGCCTTTCGCATCATGGCAGGTTGTTTGCTTTGGCTGTACCCTGGCTGTTCACCCTACATCAATCCTCATGGCGAAACCCGATTTCCGGTCGAGGCCCGGCCCCCGTCATCGGGCGCAAGACGCGGGGCACGCCGTGACCCGACCCGCCCCCGCAGTGGTCCTCAACCCGAACTCGACGCAGGCGGTGACCGATGCCCTCTCCGCCCCGCTCGACTACCGGTTGAAGCCCAT
>CAYQVB010000165.1:0-39911 GCA_964420925.1 uncultured Ectothiorhodospiraceae bacterium
CGCCTACACTCACCCTGGAGCTGGGGCTTGGACTGGGGAGCGGGACAAAAGAATGTTCCTGTAGATGAAGGGAAGCGCCTCGCGGCAGAGGCGCTCGAAGCAGCCTCCGAACCAGGCGGCGAGCGCCGGCGCGATGCGCTCGCCGAAAACGCGCGCGGCGCCCGCGCTGCGGATGGCGCTCATGTTGGGGAAGACGAAACGAAACCAGAATCGAAGCAGAGGGTCGTCGATACCGAAGCGCACCTGCTTCGGATTCCGGCGGCGCTCCAAGGGGTAGCGGCGTCGCACGTAGCCGAGGTTCACGAGCTGCTGCAGGTAGTAATGCAGGTTCCGATCGCTCAGCCCGGTAGCGGTCGCAATGGCATGCACACTGCCCGGGCCGGAAGCAATCGCGAAGAGGATCGCATGATAGGGCGCGAGCTCGCGAAGCTCTTCGCGGAGGAGGAAGGTGGGCTCGTGAAAGAGCGGTGCGAACTCGTCGAGCAGGTGTTGCCGGATGTTGACTTCGATGGATCGGGTATCGTCGAGGCAGAGCAGGTACTGTGGGAGCCCGCCGACGAGGAAGTAGGCTCTCGCTCGGTCTGCTGGCGACCAGCGTGGATGGAAGCGTGCCGCATCCAGGTAGCCGAAGGGTTGCAAGTGTATCTGCGCGGTACGCCGGCCGAAGAGCGGGCTCGTCTTGCCGAGCACCTCCCGTTCCATGAACCCCAGGTACGACCCGCACAGCAGGAGCAGGATGTTGCCGGTGCCCTTCCAGCGCCGGTCCCAGCACTGCTGCAACGTGGAGAGAAGAGTGGGGCTCGAGGCGGCCATCCATTGGAACTCGTCGAGGGCGAGGATGAGCTTTGCTTCGGGGCGGGCGGTGGTCCATTGCTCGACCACGGTGAGCAGGGCCTGCCGCCAGCCGTCGACACGCAGCTCCGCGAGCAACGGCATGTGGAGCGCACGGGCGGCCTCTTCCAGGAACTCCCGCACCTGCAGCGCGGTCGAGGACTGCTGCCCCAGGAAGTAGACACCGGGCTTGTCGGCCATGAACCTCAGGATGAGCTCGCTCTTGCCGACCCGGCGCCGTCCGTAAATCGGGATGAACTCCGAGCGCGTCGACTCGAACGCCCTCGTCAGTACTCCGAGTTCCGCCGCACGCCCGATGAATCTCGCCATGGCGGCAATGTGCCGCGAGCGCGAAGTTTCGTCAAGTCACGTTTTGTCAAGTCGTGTTTAGACAAGACGTGACTAGACAAACTTTGTCTTGGCAGGCTGTGACTTCGCTCCGGATCCGTTCCGCTCAGGCCGGGTGGCGCTCGATCAGTTGCCGGGCGATGATGAGGCGCTGGAGCTCGTTGGTGCCCTCGCCGATCGCGAGCAGCGGGGCGTCGCGGTAGTAGCGCTCGATGTTGAACTCCTTGGAGTAGCCGTAGGCGCCGTGGAGGCGCATCGCTTCGAGGCTGTTGAAGAGGGCGGTCTCCGTCGCGAAGAGCTTGGCCATGCCCGCCTCGAGGTCGCAGCGCTCTCCGCGTTCGTAGGCGCGGGCGGCCTGCTGGGTGAGCAGGCGGGACGCCTCCAGGCGGGTCGCCATCTCCGCGAGCTTGATCTGGATGGACTGGTGCTCGCAGATCGGCTTGCCGAAGGTCTTTCTCACCTGCGAGTATGCGATGGACTCCTCCAGGCAGGCGCGTGCGATGCCCACCCCGCGCGCGGCGACGTTGATCCGGCCGAGCTCCAGCCCGGCGAGGATCTGCTGGAGGCCACGGCCCTCGCGCTCGCCGACGAGGTTCTCGCAGGGCACCTCGCACTCGTCGAACACCAGCTCGCCGGAGTCGATGCCCTTGTAGCCGAGCTTCTCGAGCTTGCGTCCCACCCGGAAGCCCTCGCCCTTCTCGATCAGCAGCAGGCTCATGCCGCGGTGACGCGGCTCCGCCTTCGGGTCGGTCTTGACCAGCACCGCGATGATGTGGCCCTGGATGCCGTTGCTGATCCAGGTCTTGGTGCCGTTTACCCGGTAGCGGTCGCCGTCACGGGGGGCGGTGGTGCGGATCGCCTGCAGGTCGGTGCCGCAATCCGGCTCGGTGAGCGCGATGCCGCCCCGCAGCTCTCCGGAGGCGAAGCGCGGCAGGTAGCGCGCTTTCTGCGCTTCGTTGCCGAAGCGCTCCACCGCTGCGGCCATGATGAGGTGCGAATTGAAAATCCCGGATACCGACATCCACACCGCGGACACTCGCTCGACGATCTTCGCGTAGGTGGAGGCGGACAGGCCGAGGCCGCCGTACTCCTCGCCGATGGTGGCGCCGAAGAGCCCGAGCTCGCGCATCTTCTCGACGATCTCGGCCGGCCAGGTGTCGGACGCTTCGAGCTCGTGCACGTGGGGCCGGACCTCGCGCTCGAGAAAGCGATCCACAGCATCGAGGACGAGGGCCTCGTCGTAGTTCGGCCGGAGGTCGTCGGGCATGCGGGAGATGGCGCGGTCAGGCGAATACGAAAAGCGACAAGGAGGCGGAGCGTCCCCGAGTTCCCCCCGATGCGCAGCGGATGCCGTTGTGCGCTGTCGTCCTCAATGTCCCATCACCCTCGAGCACAGGCTCAGTAGCCGGCGAGGTCATCCACCGCGTGGCCGCGCTTCGGCACCAGGAAGGTGCGTTCGTAGGTGATGACGACGGTGCCGTCGGCCTTCTTGCCCGTGGTGCGGGCGGAGACGATGCCCTGGTTGGGACGCGATTTCGATTCCCGCCTGGAGAGGATCTCGGACTCCGCGTAGAGCGTATCGCCGACGAAGACCGGCGCGGTGAGACGGACCTTGTCCCAGCCGAGGTTGGCGATGACCTTCTGGCTCAGGTCGCTCACGCTCATGCCGGCCACGAGGGAGAGCGTGAGACAGGAGTTGACGAGCGGGCGCTTGAACTCGCTGTGCGCGGCGTAGGCCTCGTCGAAGTGCAGGGGATGCTGGTTCATGGTGAGCAGGGTGAACCAGGTGTTGTCCGACTCCCCGATGGTGCGTCCGGGGCGGTGTTCGTAGACGTCGCCAGTGTTGAAGTCCTCGTAGTAGCGTCCGAAGGACTCCCGGTAGCGCTGCGGCCCGATCTCCTTTGATGACACGCTCATCGGAATCGACTCCTCATTGGACAGGGGCACGGGGACAGAATCTCGCACCTGCATGGAAGCCGGCCAAGGCCAGGGGACCTGTCCCCGCGGTCGCGCAAGGAACATCGAGGCAGCACGCGCGTTCGAGTCGTGTGTTCCCGTCATTCCCGCGCGAGCGGGAATCCACCCGAAACAACGAACGGGGGGATTTTCCATACCAGCGCAAAGTGACTGAGTCAGTCATGTTTTCGTGTCGGGCAGATTCACGCGAGGGCGCTCAGGCGCTCGCGCGGAGCCGGTGTTCCCGCGCCCGGCTGATATGCAGCGCGTCGCCCGCTCGCGCCGCGCCATCGAAGCCGTCGAGTGCTTCGGCCAGCTCGACGCGTTGCTCGCCCGGGAGGTAGTCCCCGATGAGGCCGTCGAACTTGGCGCGAAGCTCCGCCGCCGAGGGGAAGTTTTCCGGCTCCCCCTTGGCGATCACTACCAGCTTCTCGAGCTTTTCCCCGCCGCGAGTGCACACCCGGGCCGAACCCGCCATGTGGGCGGGAAAGTGGCTCTCCACCTCGGGGTCCACTACCGAGCTTATCCGCCGGCACAGGGCGCGCGTACACGGGTCCTCGAGATGGACCGCATAGCTGTCCCAGCTCATGCCCCCTTCACGCAGGGCCACCGCGGCGACGAAGGGCATCGAGAACTGCCCGTCGACGTAGTTCTGCGGGTTCTGCTTCTCGGGCTCCGGATCGCCGATGAGCCGCCAGCCGGTCTGCGGCAGTCCGATCTGCACCGAATCCACGGCATCCGCGTCGAGGCGGTGGTCGGCGCGAAGCGCGATCAGCGCGTCCATCGCGGCATGTCCGTAGCGGCAGGAGGGGTAGGGCTTCACTGCGATGTCGAGGGTCTCCCACTCGCTTCCGAGGTTGCGGACCGCCTCTTCGGGCTCCGGGCTCGGTGCGTAGGAGGCAAGGAATCCCGCGCGGCCTTCAATCGCATCGACCGCGCCGCGAAACCCCTCGCGCGCGAGGCTCGCCGCAATCAGGCCGCTCATCGCGGCGTATCCGACATGGAAGGGCTTGTTCCAGGCCCCGTCGGCGAGGAACTGCATGGAGCCCGCGGCCTGGCTGCCGCAGAGCCCGTAGGCGTGCACCATTTCCTCTACTCCCAGCCCCAGGATGCGCCCGGCCGCCGCCGCGGCGCCGAACACCCCGCAGGTGGCGGTGGGGTGGTAGCCGCGCGCGTAGTGCGCGGAGGGGCCGAGTGCGAGGCTCAGCCGGATCTGGACCTCGTAGCCGGCGGTGATCGCGGCGACACAATCGGGGCCGCTCGCGGAGCTCATCTCCGCCGCCGCGAGCGCCGCCGGCACGATGGGCGCGCTCGGATGAATGGAAGCCCGGGCGTGGGTGTCGTCGAAGTCGAGGCAGTGCGCGAGCGCGCCGTTGAAGAACGCCGCCGCGGGTGGGGCATAGCCTCTCGCGTCGCCGATCACGCTCGCCTCACCGGCGCTCAAGCCCAAGCCCTCGAGGGCGGCGGCGATGCTCGGACAGATGGCCGCCTCCTGGCGGGCCCGGTAGGCGATCGCGATGTGGTCCGCGATCAGTGCCTTGGTGCGTTCCCTCACCGGTGCGGGGAGGCCGTCATGCTCGATGCGGCTCGCGAACTCCGCGAGTCGCCGGGTGATCTCGCCCATGTCTTCTCCACTTGGGGACTCGCGCGTCATTCAACACTTTCTGCCTTTCGCTCGCTACCCTTCGAGCCCGCGATGCCCGCGCCAGGGCCGCGCACCGCCACTTCGGGAGCGGTGGGCGCCCAACCCTCCAGTTCATGGGCAGGCGCTTCGCGCCACGGCCGACCGGCCGGATCCCGAACCCGAAGCTCCTCGGGGCAGGTCTTCGGGAGTCGTGCAAATCCGTGCGTACGCACGGGGTCCGGCAATGGAGTCCCGGCACGCCGCAGACCGGTTTCGAGCGATAATCCACGCGTTCTCATCAACGCTGCGAGGAGACCGAGTACTCCGTCGGTCAAGTACATGGACGCGCAGGATACCTATGACGAGATCGCGGACTACTACGATGACTTCGTCGGAGGCGCTGAATACAGGGTACCAGCATGGTTGATCGGCGAGATCGAGAACAAGTATGGGAGCGAGGGGAAGAAGGCGCATTTGACAGTTCTGGACATGGGGTGCGCCAACGGCTATCTCGGCAGACGTCTCACGGAAGCCGAGATCATGGAAGCCCGCTTCTTCGGTTGCGACTTCTCCCGCCAAATGGTGGAACAGTGCAGAAGTCTGGGAGGGTACGAGGCCGTGCTGATCCACGACCTGAACCATGGAGTCCCCATAGTTGAATCCCGCGTCTTTGACGTGGTGTTGGCCTGCGGATGCCTCGAGTTCCTGGATTCTTGCGATGAAGTGATCAGAGGAACGCATCGAATGCTGAAGACGGGTGGCTCGGCATTGCTCACCTTCGAGCACAGGCGGCCGCCGAATGAGTCCGATGACGCGGCGGGAAGCGGGGGAGCCCGGCGCCTGGATGCGCGGGCCTGTTCGACGGAGGAGGTCGAGGCGCTCTTGACCTCACACGGACTGAGCATCAGAACCATGCAGACCGGCATTGGATACCGATCACCGACTACCGGTGGGAACGTGCCCTACATCTTCGTACACGCAGAGAGAAGGCAGTGACGGCGATGCTCCGACGGGTAGAACGGCTATGCCCGATGTAGCGTGGCGTCGGGCGCCGCTTCCGCGGCGATGGGTCGGCGACGGCCAAAGAAGCGCAGGCGCACTTCCTCGTCGAATTGCTGGTCCGGGGCCGAGTCGTAGCTGAATATCAACATCTGGCGAGATGGCAATGCGCAGACCGGCGCGACCCGGTGCATGGACTGACAGCCGTTGAAGAGAGTGAGGGTGCCCGGCTGGACGTCGAGCTCCAGCACTTCCTCACATTCGTCCGCCAGGGTGTCTTCGATGAGCGCCGAGAGGTCGTCGCGACGGCGCACGTTGGGGACGTACTCGAAAGCGCCGCCTTCACCGGCCGAGCGGAGCATGAGGGTGACGATGCCGTCGTTGGGGTCGAAATGCCATCCGAGCTCGTCGCCCGGGGAGAGCTCGGTCACCATGCACGATGCGATCGGATCCGCACTGCGGTAGTAAGGTCGCCGTTCAAGCACTTCCGAGACGAAACGAGTCAGTCCGTCCCAGAGAAAGAGCCGTCGCATGACGCTTTCCGCCGGCATCTGGTCGTATCCCACGCAACCGAGGCTCAACCGGGTGACCTCGCCCATACCGGGGGGAAATCCGTTTCGGTGATCGATCCGCCGGAACGCATCGGGACAGAGCCGGTCCGCTTCGTCCCGCATGGCGGCGAGCGCGGCGGGACGGACAAGACCTGGCAACGTGAACACGCCGTCCTCGGCCAGTCGTCGCCGGCCGGTGCAGACGAGTTCTTCCGCTTCGGGAGCCTCGAGGCGGGATATCGGATATCGCTCGAGATCGACGATGTCGGCAACGTCGGTGGTCATGAGTTCTGGTGCTCGGATGGGCTCCGACGAGTCGGCGGATCATTCACGGAGAGTGTAATGCTGCGGAGTGTCAACACCACGAGTTTCGACTCGGGTTCATGGACATCGACCGGCACGGCGGCACTCGGCGATAGCCCTTCCTGTGACCGTGCAAAGCGGCTTCGGATGCGGAGAGGGCTGTGTTACCGTCGTTCGGGACGTGGGGCCACCTGAACCCGGGGTGCCTTCAGCAGGGGCTTGCCGATGAGTCGAACCATTCTCCCGCCGGTCGCGATTGAGTACCCGAGCGGGGACGGCAAGCCGATGGCGGAGCACGACGCCCAGCTCGAGGCGCTCCTGCGCGGGCAAAGTCGCTGACCGAGTCGGTGCCCGATTCCGGCAATGTCGATGTCCCCGGAACAGATCGAGAGGGCCGCCCGCATTTTCGATGCGGCGCGCAGGGGCAGGTATTTCGTTGACGAGATTCCGGCGGAGCTCGGCCTCGACAACCTGGATGATGCGGCCCGGGTCGCCGAACGGGTGGTGGCGCTCTCCGGAGAACGGGTCGTGGGCTTTCTCGTGGGGGCGACCAGCCCCGAAATGCAGAGGAATCTGAACACCGACGAGCCCTACTACGCCCGCATTCTCGAATCGAATCTCTGCACCAGCCCGGCGGACCTCGCGCCGTGCGGACTGTTGACCATTGGCCTGGAAAGCGAGGTTGCGTTCACGCTCGGCGCGGACCTGCCCGCGCGCGAGACCCCCTATTCCGTGGACGAGGTGGCGGACGCGATAAGGGCCATGCACGCCTCGGTCGAGGTCGTGAACGGCCACGTCCGCGACTGGCTCGACAAGCCGATTGCCTGGGTCATGGCCGACAACGGGACGGACGGCCCCCTGGTGCTGGGTGCCGCCATCGAGCGCTGGCGCGGCATCGAGCGCTCCGACATTCCGGTGACTCTCTCCGTCAACGGCAAGGTCGTGCGGGAGGGACGTGGCGCCAACGCTCTCGGCGATCCGCTGAATGTCATGGTGTGGCTGGCCAACCGTCGCAGTCGAGAGGGAAAGGGGATGAAGGCGGGTCAGGTGGTCAATACCGGCACTACCGCCGGCATCTTCTTCGCCGAGCCGGGCGGTGAGGCCGTCGCCGATTTCGGTCCGCTCGGCCGGGTATCGTTGACGTTCTGAGGCCGATTCCCGACCCAGGCGTCGTCGCCGTGGTGACGAAAGAGGAACACCAGCGGATCGAACGAACTGGTCCGCGGCAGCCGCTGATGGCGACCGCACTGACCGCGGCCCCGGCCTCGCGAGCGCGTTGACTATAGCTTGGACCGGCACGTCGTGGTCGCCGGACGCGATGGTGGCAGCGATCCCGCACGGCCGAGCGCTTCGACCAGAACGGATAGCCCCGTCGTCCGGCGGTCGAAGCATGCGGGTCGATGATGCAGGTATGCTGATCGCACGTCGACGAGGCGACCGCGTTCATGAAGCGTTCCGCGTTCTTCCTGCTGTTTACGCTCGCCTGCACACCGCTTCTTTCGGGTGCCGCCGAGCTCGAGACGCTCGAGAACGCGGTCCTGCTCGACGCGGACATGAACGACGGCGACAGCTTCAGGGTCAGCGTCGGAGGCCGCGAGCTCCACCTCCGCCTCTACTACGTGGACTGTCTGGAGACCGAGTTCGGGAGCGACGCGGAGCTCGAGCGCATCCGCGATCAGCAGCAGCATTTCGGACTGGAGGACCCGCACGACGTGGTGCGCTTCGGGGAGCGGGCGGCGGACTTCGTGGCAGAAGTGCTCGCGGAGCCCTTCTCGATGCATACCGCGTACGCCTGGGCTCCGGGCCGTTCGGCCACCGGTCGCTACTACGCGTTCGTGGAAACCCACGACGGCCGGGACCTCGCCCACCTCCTCGTCCGGGAAGGGCTGGCGCGGGTGCACGGCAAGACCCGGCCGGCGCCGGACGGCCGCTCGAGCCGACAGGTCCTGGACGAGCTCGAGGATTTGCGCGCGCTCGCGATGTTGAACCGTTCCGGCATCTGGGAGGCGACGAATCCGGAACTGCTCGTCGAGATGCGAAGGAGCCGGCGGCAAGCGGCGGCGGAGCGGGATGCGTACAAGGATCAGGTGGCCGACACAAGGTCTCGCGACGACGCGCCGCTGGACTTGAATCGCGCCACGGACAAGCAACTGCAGGGGATTCCGGGCATCGGCCCGGTCACCGCCGCGAAGATCATCGCCGGTCGGCCCTATCGGAAGATCGAAGACCTGCTGAAGATTCCGGGCATCGGCCCGAAGAAGCTGGAGGCCATTGCGCCCTACGTCACGCCGAGCGCCGAGTAGCCGGCGACCTCTCCATCCGAAGGGCGGACAAGGCGGCCAGGAGGCCCAGGAGCGACGAGAGCAGCATCATTCCGAGCAGCGCGTGGGCGCCGCTCACCTCGCTCAAGACCGCCCCGGTGCCGGAAGAGAGCAGCGCTCCGCCGCCGACCATCAGCGCTCCGGACAACCCCGCCGCGCTGCCCGCGAGCCGAGGTTGCACGGACATCGCGCCGGCGTTGCTGCTCGGCACGACCAGTCCGTTGCCGATGCCGACGAATGCCGTGGCGCCGAAGAGCGTGGCCACGTGCGCGACTCCGGCGAGAAAGAGCACCAGTCCGGTGGTCAGGCCCGAGCAGGCGAGCACGCTCCCCGTCGTCATCAGCGCCGTAAGCGGATAGCGCTTCGCGTAGCGGCCGGAGAGGAAGTTGCCGAACATGAAGCCTGCGGTGATCGTTCCCATGCAGATGCCGAGCGTGGCCGGAGACAGCCCGAACTGCGTGTTCGCGACCAGAGGCGCGCCGCCCAGGAAGGCATAGAAGGCGCCGGTGGAGAAAGTCAGGCACAACGCGTAGCCCCAGAAGCGTCGCGACTGCAGCAGTTCCGGATAGTCCCGAAACTGCTTCACGAAGGTCTCCGAGGGAGTGAGGTTGGTCTCGCCCAGATCGATCCAGCACAGGCCGAGCACCAGCACGCCCAATCCGGTGAAGACCACGAAGCTCGCGCGCCAGCCGAACAGCTCGTCGAGCACTCCGCCGAACATCGGTCCCAGCATCGGCGCCACCGCCATCGCCATGGCGACATAGGCCATGAGGCTCGCGGCTTCCTGCGCGGGCACCATGTCCCGGATGACCGCGCGCGACAGGGCGTTTCCGGCGACGATCGCACCCTGCAGGATCCGGAACACCAGGAAGATCCAGATGTTGTCGGCCAGCGCGCAGCCGAGCGACGCGAGCGCGAAGATCGCCGTCCCCGCCAGCAGCACCGGTCGTCGTCCGTAGCGGTCCGACAGGGGACCCATGATCAACTGCAGCACCGCCATGATCCCCAGGTACCCGGCTATGGAAAAGTTCACGAGCGCACAGTCGGCCTCGAACTCCTCCGCGATGTTCGAAAGCGAAGGCAGGAACATGTTGAGGGAGAGGACTGAGAGCGCGGTGAGCAGCACCAGCGTGGACAGCCTCGGCGGCGAGGAGGCGGCGCGGAACATCGTCGGAGGTTGCCGGACTTGGAGAATTGGGGGAGGAGAATCGAAGGATGGTGCGCGAGGTTGGAGGGGCGAGTCCGGAGGAATTGCCGCGACGAACATGTCTCGGGGCGGCCACTTCCTCGAATCGAAACGCCAATCGGCCGCGCCGCTTCGGCCGCGGCGGGGACAGCACCCCTCTCCGCCCGGAAGGTCGCCGGCCGCGCACCATACCAGAGCGACCTTCGGCCGGGTGGCGAACACCGGCGGAGCACGCGGAGCGGATACTCCCCTTGACTTCGCCGCACGGCTCGGATTGGCTAGGCCACTTCTCTGAACGAGAGGAGCGAGACGCCATGAACCAGGCGATGCCGCAGCGTGAGGACGGCCCGTTCGCTTCGAGCGCCGACTCCGGCGAGAGGATCGCGGTACTGGTGGAGCGTGCACGCAGGGCGATGGACGAGTTCTTTCCTTCCGACCAGGCGCGCGTCGACGAAGCGGTGACTGCGCTCGCGTGGTCGCTCTACAAGCCCGAGCACGCCGAGGCGCTGGCCGCCCTCGCGGTCGAGGACACGGGCCTCGGCAACGCCGCCGACAAGGTGATCAAGAACCAGCGCAAGACCTTCGGCACCTTGCGAGACCTGATGCGGGTGCGCTCGGTCGGAGTGATCGAGGAGGATGCCGAGCGCGGCATCGTCAAGTACGCGAAGCCGGTTGGAGTGGTGGCGGCGCTCACGCCCTCCACGAATCCCGCCGCCACCCCCGTCAACAAGTCGATGATGGCGGTGAAGGGCCGCAACGCGGTCATCGTCGCTCCCTCGCCCGCCGGGCTCGCGACCACCGCGACCACCGTCGACTACATGCGACGGGAGCTCGACCGGATCGGAGCGCCGGCCGACCTGGTCCAGGTGCTCCCGCCCCCGGTCGACCGCGCGGCGACCGCGGCTCTGATGGAAGCCTGCGATCTGGTGGTGGTGACCGGTTCGCAGAACAACGTGCGCGGCGCCTATCGCAGCGGGACCCCCGCGGTGGGAGTGGGCGCCGGGAACGTGCCGGTCATCATCGACGCCAGCGCCGACCTCGACGATGCGGCTCGCAAGATTGCCGCATCCAAGACCTTCGACAATGCGACCTCCTGCTCCTCGGAGAACTCGCTCGTCATCCTCGACGAGGTCTACGATGAGGCGATTGCCGCGCTTGGGCGAGCGGGCGGCTACCTAGCGGATGCGGCCGACAAGGAGGCGATCGCCCGCACCCTGTGGGTGAACGGCCGACTTAACCGAAGGGTCATCGCCAAGGACGCCGAGGTGCTGAGACAGGAGATGGGGCTTCCCGAGGCCGCGGCCGGGGCGCGATTCTTCATGGTGGAGGAGGAGGACGTCATCGGTCCCTTCGCCGACGAGAAGCTCTCCCTTGTGCTCACGGTGTACCGAGCGTCGGACCTGGACCATGCCATCGCCCGCGTGGCCGAGGTTCTCGAGGTCAAGGGAAAGGGCCACTCCTGCGGCATCCACACCCGGAACGCGGACCACGCGCGGCGCGTGGCGGAGGAGCTCGACGTGGTGCGGGTGCTGGTGAACTTCGCCCACACCTTCGGCAACGGCGGCGGCTTCGACAGCGGGCTCAACTTCACCCTCAGCATGGGTTGCGGGACCTGGCAGGGCAACAGCATCAGCGAGAACCTGGGCTACCGGCACTTCCTGAACATCACCCACCTGTGCACGGTCATCCCGGAAGACCGGCCGGCGGAAGACGCGCTCTTCGGCGCCTACTGGGCGCGTTGGGGCAAGTAGGCGGCGATGAACCTCGAGGAACATGCGGCCAAGCCGCTGCTCGCCGCGGCGGGGATCGCCACGCCGCCCTCGCGGGTCGCGGAGAGTGCCGACGCGGCGGTGCGCGCAGTGACGGAGCTCGGTCCCTGCATGATCAAGGCCCAGGTTCCGGCGGGCCGGCGCGGCAAGGCGGGCGGTATCAAGGCGGCCGAGGACCCCGAGGCGGCCCGGTCCGCGGCGGCCGCGATCCTCGCCATGGACATCGCGGGGCACAGGGTCGAGCGGGTGCTGGTGGAGCGGCGGGCCGAGATTGCACGCGAGTACTACGCCGCGGTGCTCAACGATCCGGAGAGCCGGGGACCGCTCATCATGTTCTCCACCGCGGGTGGAATGGATATCGAGGAGTCGGCCCGCCGCTACCCGGAAAAGCTGCGCCGGATCGAAGTCGACATCCGTCACGGCCCGGAGCGCATGCACCTGCTCTCCCGGCTCGAGGGCTCGGATCTCGAAGCCGCGGGCGCGAACGCCGTCGCCGATCTGCTGGCGATGCTGTACTCCGTCTATCGCACGCACGACGCCGAGCTGCTGGAGGTGAATCCCCTCGCCCTGCTCTCCGACGGATCCCTCGCCGCGCTGGACTGCAAGCTCGTGCTCGACGATTCGAGCACGAAGCGGCAGCCCGAGATCGCGGCACTGGCGCGGCCGGATCCGCTGAGCAGGCTCGAGGAGCGTGCGGGCGAGGCCGGGCTCAAGTTCATCGAGCTCGAGGGCGAGGTCGGGGTGCTCGCCAACGGCGCCGGCCTCACCATGGCCACCATGGACGTGATCGCCTACCACGGCGGTCGCCCCGCGAACTTCCTCGAGATCGGGGGCGAGGCATACACGATGGCACGCCCCGCGCTGGAGCTGGTGCTCGCCAACGAGCGCGTGAAGAGCCTGGTCGTCAACTTCTGCGGCGCCTTCGCGCGCACCGACGTGATGACGAAAGGGGTGATCGACGCGTGGCTCGAGCTCTCACCCTCGATTCCGGTCTTCTTCAGCATCCGGGGCACGGGCTGGCGCGAGGCGGTGGCGATGCTGCGCGAGCGCCTCGGCCTCGAGCCCCGGGACACGATGGACGACGCGATCCGGGCCGCGGTCGAGGCCGCCGGCCCGCCCGCGGCGGAGCCCACGGCATGATCGTCCGGGGGCACGAGCGCCTGCTGGTGCAGGGCATCACCGGCCGCCAGGGTTCGTTCTGGACCGCCCACATGCAGGACTACGGCACCCGGGTGATGGGCGGCGTCAACCCGCGCAAGGCGGGCACGCGGCACTGCGGGGTGCCGGTCTACGAGAGTGCGCGGGCGGCGATGGACGATGCGGGCTTCGAGGTGTCGGTGCTCTTCATCCCGCCCCTCGGAGTCCGGGACGCCGCCGTCGACGCGATCGAGGCAGGCGCGCGCAAGCTGGTGATCCTCACCGAGCACGTCCCGGTGCAGGACGTGCTGTACGTGCTCGCCGCCGCCCGCGCGAACGGAACGCAGGTGGCGGGCCCGAACACCGCGGGGCACGTCACGCCCGGGGAGTGCTTCGTGGGCTTCATGCCCGCATTCGATCCCGACATCTTCCAGCCGGGGGAGGTCGGAGTCATCACGCGCAGCGGAAGCCTCGGCACCCTGATGTGCCTGAACGTGGTGCAGGCCGGATTCGGTCAGTCCGCCCTGGTCGGCATCGGTGGCGACCCGGTCGTCGGCACCAGCATCCGCGACGCGCTCGAGGTGCTGGACGGCGACGAACGCACTCGGGCGGTGGTGATGGTGGGCGAGATCGGCGGCGCGATGGAGGAAGAGGCGGCGGAGTACGCCGCTACCATGGAGAAGCCGGTCTTCGCCTTCATCGCCGGAAGGGCGTCCCCTCCGGGAAAGAAGATGGGCCATGCCGGCGCCATCGTGATGGGCGATCGCGGAACCCACGCCTCCAAGCGCGCCGCGCTCGAAGGGGCGGGAGTGGAGGTGCTCGACACCCCGTCCGACATCGGATCGGCGCTTCGCTCGAGGCTCGCAGCGGGGCGTGCGTGACGGGGTTAGTCCGTCTGGAGCAGCGCTGAGATCAAAGCATCAGAAAAACAACAATCCGCTTCGTCGGAGTCGAAGTGTCGATCGGTTGTCAGAATCCGATTACGCCGCCGTGAAACGCCATGAGATAGACCAGGGTATCGGCGTATCGGATGTGCTCGCGCCCGGAGAACCCTGCGATGTCGCCTTCAACGCGGTTGTCGTAGCTGAACGCCCCGTGCGTGTAGCGGCGGGGTCCGCGCATAAGATGTTCCGGATCGGGATCTCCGAGGACCCGGCGTTGAAACGCATAGATGTCATCGCTCGAGGGTTCGGCGGCGAGGATCTCCGCGCGATAGCCCATCATCCAGACCACCCGGCCCTCGCGCCACACGATCTCCTGCCCGCCGTAGGGATTGGTGCCCGCGTAACGATCGACGTAACGCCATGCGTCCCGTTGCCAGGCGTTCTGGGAGGTGCCGTCCGGATTTCGATCCCCTTCGGGGATGGCGTAGGTCTCGCGCCGAGCCTGCGCCAGGAAGTCGACCAGGGCATCGAGATCAACGGTTTGGGACATGGCCTCCTCCTGGACCTGCCAAGTTCGCCTTCGCGTGCATTGCCGTCTGCGCGCAGGTGCCGAACCAGACATCGTCGAACGATCGCATGTGCCGGAACAACTGCTCCAGCACCTTGAGACGACCCGGACGGCCGCTCAGATGCGGATGAAAGGTCGAGTTGAAGTATCCGGATACCGAACGCAGGCCGTCGAACTCCTCGCCCCAGATCTCCAGTGCGTGACCGGCCGGGGCCGCGAACGTCGAGCCGGCATCCAGGGAAGCGCCGAACAGCGCCCAGTCGTCGAGCACCGTGCTGATCGGGAGCTCTATCAGCTCGGCGCCGGCGCAACGCACCCGGTGCGGCCGGTCGTACTCCATCAGGCTCGCGTCGTAGACGAGGCCCAACGAGACCAGCACGTCGAAGGTCTCCGCGCCCAGGCCCCAGCTCGGTGCGCTCCAGCCGAGCGGCGGCTGCCCGGTCCTCGACTCGAGCACCGAAGCCGCCCGGGCGAAGAGATCGAGCTGCTCCGTGCGGCCCAGGCCCTGCACGTTCTCGTGCAGCACGCCGTGCAGGGCGATCTCGTTGTCCGCCTCGACGACCGCATCGACCAGCGCCGGGCTGTGCTCGGCGACCCAGGATGGCAGGAAGAAGGTCGCGGGAATCTCGTAGCGCCGGTGGAGCTCGATGATTCGCGGTAGAGCGGTGGTGGTCCCATAGGCCACCTCCGAGAGCGCAACCGGATGCGGCGGCCTGGCGTTCAATGCACCCACCTTGACGTGCCAGCCGACGCTCACCCCGCAGCGCCTGCCGTCGGGCCAGGCGAATGCGTCGATGGGGAGACAGTCTATCCCGATCGAATACAAGCTTCGGGCGCTCATGGGTTTCTCGAATCAGCCCGACCCGCGCCCGGACGCTCAGCGGACCCGCTCGCACGCGTGAAGGACTTTGGCCTGGAAGTCTTGCACCGCGTGCTCGCTCATGGACGAGCGCTCCGCGTCGACCATCAACGGGCCGCGCTCGAAGCTGCGGCTGCGCAGGCCGCGCTGCACGCCCTCGACGATCGCCAAGTCCTCGCTGCGCACCGTGTCGTGCAGGTAGTCGATCACCGCGAGCTCGGCCGGAGTGGGGTGCTCTCGGGCACAGTGCCACTCGATGGTCAGCGTGGAGTGCTCCGGCGCGCGCGGCACCACCGCGAGCACGCTCACGATGCCGGTGGGATAGACCTCGAGCGCGGTGCTCGGCCACAGGTACCAGCCGCCGAGCGCCTTGGGGCTCGGCCCCGCGGCAGCGCCGGCATCGTCTCTCTGCTTCGCCGCGCTGGAGTGATGGTGGTAGCCGGCGTGGGTGGTGATCGAGTAGGTGGCGACCTGGGAGTGACCGTCGACGAAGCCGCGGTGCGCGACCGGGCAGTGATAGCACTCCGAGTAGTTGTCGATGACGTTCTTCCAGTTCGCGCGCAGCTCGTAGTGCCTGCGGTGGGCGAGATGCAGGGCGTCGAGCCGCGGCGCGGTGGCGCGGATCTCCGCCTCCGCCTCCTCCACCGCTTCGCGCAACGGCGCCGCCTCCGCGTCCAGGTTGACGAACAGCAGCCCGCAGAGGCCCTCCACCGCGACCGCCGCATCGCGCTCGCGATCGCGCCCTCTCAAGGCGCCATTCTCGAGGCACTCGATCGCCACCTCGCGCCCGCAGACCTCGACGAGGAGGCGGCCCGCTCGCGGCGGACAGCGCGTCCCCGCATAGAGCCAGGCGTGCTCGAAGATCGCGGACATCTCCCGCCGGTGCTCGGCCGGATCGTAGTAGCTGCGGCTCGGCAGCGAGCAGGGCAGCTTCCCGGCGGGGTCGAGCCCCCGCTCCCGGCGCGGGAGAGGGGACTCTTCGGCGATGGGCCTCACGCCACGTGGCGGATTCAGACGTCGAGCCAGGCGGTCTCGAAGTACTCGCCCGCCTGCAGGCTGAACGCGGGATGGGGATCCCAGCCCTTGAGGATGTTCTGCTTCGCGTCGACGTAGTTGGTGAACGCGGGCAGGAGCGCGCCGCCCTCCTCGTGCAGCAGCCGCTGCAGCTCGCAGTAGATCTCGCGGCGGCGGCCCTTGTCGAGCTCGACCCGGCCCTCGAGCAGCAACGTGTCGAAGCGCTCGTTCTTCCACTGGGTCTCGTTCCAGGGCGCGTCGCTCTTGTGGGCGATGGTCAGGATCAGATCCGCGGTGGGACGTGCGTTCCAGCCCGACTGATTGACCGGCACCTTCATCCAGGTGTCGCTCCAGTAACCGTCGATGGGACGGCGCACCACGTTGATGTCCATGCCCGCCGCCCTGGCGCTCTCCTTGAAGATGATCGCCATGTCCTCGGCCCCGGTGCTCGCCGCGTTCGAGGTGTGGAAGTCCAGCGTCTGGCCCTCCATGCCCGCCTTCTTCCAGTGAAACCTCGCCTTGTCGGGGTCATACTCGCGCTGCGGGATATCAGAACAGAAGTCGGCCATGATCGGGGCCACCGGATGGTCGTTGCCGACCACCGCGTGGCCTGCGAACACCTGCTTGACCACCAGCTCGCGATCCATTGCGTACTTCATCGCGAGGCGCACGTCGAGGTTGTCGGTAGGCGGCCGGTCGCACATGAGATCCGTCACCACGAAGGCGGAGCTCGGCGCCGACACGATGTCGATGCCTTCGACGCGTTCGAGCTGCGCGACCAGCTTCGGCTCCACTTCCTCGATGAAGTGGACCTCGCCGGTGCGGATCGCGTTGATGCGGGCCGCCGTGTCGTTGATCGGGATCTGCTCGATCTCGTCGAGGTGTGCGACCCCGCTCTTCCAGTAGTTGTCGAAGCGCTTGAACAGGCAGCGCACCCCGGGGTCGAAGGAGGCGATGGTGTAGGGGCCGGTGCCGACCGGATTCATGAAGTCGGTCCAACCCGCGGGGTGGATGGTGCTGTGGTAGTCGGCCGCAAACGTCATCGGCAACAGTGCGTTGCCCTGCTCCAGAGTGAAGTTGACGCGGTACTTGCCGTCCGCCTTCATGTCCACGATGTCCTCGAGGAGCGGCTTGGCCGGCGACTTGGAGTCCTCCCCGAGGTGGCGCGACAGGCTGTCGATCACGTCCTCGGCGTCGAGGGTCTTGCCGTTGTGGAACTCCACCCCTTCGCGCAGCTTGAAGGTCCACCACTTCGCGCCCGGCTTGGTCTCCCAGGACTCCGCGAGCATCGGCTCCGCCTCCAGCTTGCGGGTGACCCGGGCGAGGCCGTTGTAGACGCCCCACGCACGGTTGGCGTCGATGCCGGTGGTCATCTGGGTCTGCTCCAGGGTCTCGGTGGAGGTACCGGCCGAGTAGCCCATGATGAGGCGTCCCCCCCGCTTCGGGGTGGCAGCGTGCAGGGTCTCGCTCATCAGCGCGGTCGCGGCGCCGGCGCTGAGGCCGACGGCGGTCGCCCCGGCGATGAAGTCGCGCCGGGTGATGCGCCCGCGCACGAGGGAATCTTCGAGTTTCGAGAGATCGGGTCGTTTCGGAGCGGCCATGGAGTCCTCCTTTGCATGGCTCATGCAGGGTGGGCCGGTCGCGGCGTCGTATCGCGTGCGTGAGCCAAGTCGCCGCCCGGCGCTCGAAGGTCGATGCCGGCGGGAGACTCGCCTCCCGACCACACCGTCATTGGAAACCTCCCTCGGATCCGTGTCAAACGATGCTTCGGGTAGCGACTCCTCGGGCGGCGCCGCAGCGCGTCGCGATGCTGGCCTCGCCTCGCCGCCTCGATGCACAATCGCGGAGCGCGGCCTGCGACCCGACGACCATGGTGAAGGCGCCAGTCGCCATTTGTCCCGCAGCGCGGAGCACTTGCCCACCAACCGCGGCGCCGCGAGACTCTTCGCCGGACGCGCCCGACCGTGTTTATCCCAGAGTCGGTTTCGTGCGGTGATTCCTTGACGCTCGTTTTCGGGCGTTGATAGCTTCGACCCGAGCCAAGGGCCTGCACCTCCTTCGACGACCGGGACACGGCGTAGCGACCTTCACGTTCGAGCGGGAGAGGCGCGGGCTCCAGTCGTCCGTGGGTGGGAAACTCGAAGCGACCGGAGGGGCCATGACCAAGGCGCTGCGCATCCGGCATGGGTTGTTCGGTCGGGTCGCAGTGCTGGAGATGGACCGCCGGCTGGTGGTGCACGCGCACCCCCAGGCCCACCTGCTCTTCAAGGTGGCGGGTTCCGACAGCGCATTCGGGGTTCATGACCGGCACCTGCCGCTCAGCGCGGAGTGGGCGGTCGCGGTCAACCCCTGGGAGCCGCATTGCTACCCTCGTTCACCCGGCACGGCTCCCTCCCTGATCCTCGCGCTGCACATCGATCCTTCCTGGCTCGCTGCCCGTCTCGATGGCCTGGCGTGGCCACAGTGCTTTCCCGGTCACGGGGTTCGGATGGGACCCGGCTTGCGAACGCTGGTCAGTACCCTGAACGCGGAGATGATCTACGGAGAGGGCGAAGACCGCGCCTTGGTGGAAGAACTGCTCGTCACGATTGCCGATCGGGTCCGGCAGGCACCACAGGCGACGAGCGAGCGAAAGTCCGAATGCTTCACCCGCGTAGCTCCCATCGACCGCCGTATCCGGCGCTCCATCGAGGTCATGCACTCTCGCCTGAGCGAGCACATCGGGCTCGAGACCCTCGCGCGCTCGGTCGGACTCTCGCGACAGCACTTCTTCGACCTGTTCCGCCGCTGCACCACCCTGACGCCCAGCGTCTACTGGAACATGCTGCGCATGGAACGGGCGGTGGCCGAGCTCGGTGCGGGACTGCGACCGATTCACGACATTGCCGCGGATCTCGGATTCAGCGCCCAGAGCAACTTCGCGCGCTTCTTCCGGGACCACCAGGGAGTCAGCCCGCGGGCTTATCGTAACGCCGTGGTTACGGTAGACGAGCTCGCGTCACCGGAAACGAGACGGGTTCCCTATCCGAATGCGCCTTTGAAGCTCAGCGAGGCGTTGTGAAGGAGCAAGAGAATGGAAAATGGCGTGTCGACGATTCATCAAGGGTGGGTTCCCGGGGACGGCTTCAGGGAATGGGCGCACCGGCAGTTGGTCGAAGCGGAGATCGAGAAAGTCGAATCGAAGGTGCGCTACACGCTCGACGACGTGATTCGTTTCGGCCGGCCGCATTTCGCGAACGTGCTCGAGGCCCGCCTTGCGGTCGCACTTGCCGGCGTGATCAGCCGCTTCATCTGCGAGCCAGTTCCGGCCGGCGAATTCGATGGGTTGATCGCGGATCGAATCGAACGCAACCATCGGGCTCCACACAATAGAGTGGGTGCGTTGCTCGTGCCGAAGCAGAGCCTCGGCGAAGCGGCCACCGATATGCTGATCATCGCCCTCTTCGATGACGTGAAGGAGCGGCGCGACGTGGTCGAGAAGATCGCGGTCTTCTGCATTGCGCAGGGTCGCGAGGTGCCGAGACCGGGTCCGGAGGAAGCTGCCCGCCGGAAAGCGGACATGGAGGCCCTGGAAAGGCAGGGCGTGAAGGTGTTTCGATTCCTGGAGCACGAAATTCTCTCCGATGCTCTCGATTGCGCCCGGACGGTGAACCGCTACCTCACCCGGATCGAGAACAACTACGCCCGCACCTACAACTATCGGGCCGCGCTCGGTGTGCCTGGAGTGTTGAACTGAGATCCCTTTCCGTGTCGTCCCGTCCGGCAGCACACTCGATATCGGCGCAGCCGGCGGACTCCCGCTAACCAAAGGAAAAGGAATGATGTCACTGACGTCATGAGCGTCGTTCCCGCGGAAGCGCATCCGTGATCTATCAGGCCGGTGGAGTCGCACCCTCGCGGGAATGACGACAGGTGACGTCCGGAGTTGATTCCGTCATTCCAGCGCAAGCGGGAATCCACCGGCTGGAATCATGAAACTGAAGGGCGAAGGGACAGGGGCCTCCGCACAGTTTCACCGATTCTCGCCGCACCCGAACACCAATTCACGGAAGCGGGCATCCACTAGCTCAGCGGATCGCGGGTTAGGTGCTTCAGACCTTGTCTACCCATTCGGATCGATCCGACTCCCCGACAACAACGTGGACGTTGCGATAAGAAAGTCATCCGGCGCGGCCGAAAACCGACTCTCGGATAAACGCATCGCCCGCAATTCGCGACGCTCTCATAAGTAGCGTCGCTTCCGAATCGGTAGCCTGCGGGCATCGCATCGAACGTGCACCTCCCTTCGAGACGAGGGCGGAAAGCCGGTCGGTGTGTTTCCTGGAGCGGGACGCCCGCGTTGGTCAACGGACGGGTTCGAGGAGGAACGCATGAGCCTGGAAATCAAGATTCTCGACATTGGAGACATCGAGCTCGACTCGAGCTTTCTCGTGCTCGCCCGCGATCCCGGGCGGATCGCGCGGGTGCCCACGCTTTCCTACCTGATCACCGGCGGGTCGGACCTGATTCTCGTGGATACCGGATACCGCAATGTCGAGATCATGGAGCGCCTCGGCATGCGCGGAATCCAGACCCGCGAGCAGGTGCTGGACAACGCGCTCGCGAAGCACGGGGTCAAGATGGGCGATATCCGCTACATCCTCCACACGCACCTGCACATCGATCACGCGGGCAAGGACGATCTCTTTCCCAACACCACGACCGTCGCCATCAACCGGCGAGAGCTCGAGTACGCGGTGTCCGGCCTCATGGGCGCCCAGTATCCGCCCGAGGACATCAAGCACCTGATCGACCGCCTGCATACCCGCAACGCGCTCCGGCTCCTGGACCTCGAGCAGTCCGAAGGGGAGGAGATCATTCCCGGAGTGGTGTGCATTGCGGCCGGGGCGCACACGGAGGGCTCGATGAACGTCCTCGTCGAGACCGCCCAGGGTACCGCCTGCGTATGCGGGGACGTCGTCTACGACGTGTACGACCAGATCGTGGAACCCTTCCTGCAGGTCAACGAGATGGAGCCCGCGACCACCGGGAACCACGGGACGACCAAGCGCGCCGAGAAGGCCGCCATCAAGAAGGCCCTGAACTCCGGATCCTTCCTGCTCCCGATGCACGACTTCCCCGCGGTGGTCGATCGGGGCCGGGTGATCGGCCGCCTGCACGAGACGGTGCCCGGGCCGATGGCGCCGGTAAAGAACGAGAACCGCAACTGGTTCCCGGCCTGAGCGGGGGAGCCGGGACGGGAAGCGGAAGCACCGGAAGCCTCGCATGTACATCGGAGCTGAGAACGGGAGTTCGCACTTGTGTCCGGACAAGGTGTGTTCTGGCGAAAATCCACGACGGCGTTTGCTCGTACCTCCTTCTCCAGTACTGGCTGGGGCGGTGGATTCCCGCTTGTGTGGGAAATCCCTCCACTCATCGTTTGTCGTGGATTCCCGCTTTCGCGGGAATGACGGGAACACACGACTCGAACGCGCGCGCTGCCTCGATGTTCCCTTCGCGATAGCGGGTTGGTTCGCCGCCGTGGCACACTTGCGCGGGAGTGGCGGCAAGAGACGGTCGGCCTGGATGCCGTCATTCCCGCGAAAGCGGGAATCCACCGGCTCAACCGATCACGGATGCGGGAGTTCGAAGACGACGGCCCGTGTCCCGTGCCCTTCGCCGCTCCGGCGCGGATTGGCGTTCCTTGCCGCAGGCGTCGTTGCGATGCTCGGTGCGCCCGCTGCCGCCGCGGGCAGCGAGGAGCCTCCGCTTGCGGTCGCCACCATCAGCATCCTCGCCGACTTCGTGCGGGCGGTGGCGGGGGAGCGGCTCGAGGTCATCTCCATCGTGCACGTCGGCGGAGATCCCCACACCTACGAGCCGGTGCCCTCGGACGCGCGCCGGATTGCCGATGCCGACCTGGTGGTGCGCAACGGCCTGGGGCTGGAGCGCTGGCTGGACCGCCTCATCGAGACGAACACGAAGACCCGGGTGGTGACGGCGACGGAGGGCCTCGTCCCGCTGGTGCAGGCGAACGGGGACTACGAGGGACACCCGGATCCCCACCTCTGGATGGATCCACGACTCGCGGCCGCCTACGTACGCAACATCGAGGCGGCGCTCGCGGAGCGTTATCCGGAGCATTCGGCGGAGTTCGCGCGCAACGCCCAGGGTTACGCCGAACGCCTCGAAGCGCTGGATCGCGACATCGCGCACGAGCTCTCCGGCATCGAGGAGGAACATCGCAAGCTCGTAACCACCCACGACGCTTTCCGCTACTTCGGGCGCCGTTACGGGGTCGAGGTCGTCGCCACCATCTGGGGCATCTCGACCGAGCGGGAACCGTCCGCCCGAGAGATCCGGGCCATCGTGGATGGCATCCGCGAGCAGGGAGTGCGCTCCGTCTTCGTCGAGACCACCGTCAATCCCGCCCTGATGCTGCGCATCGCGGAGGAGACCGGCATCCACGTCGGCGCTCCCCTCTACGGCGACTCCGTCGGCCCACCGGGCAGCGGTGCGGATACCTACGTCGGAATGATGCGTGCCAACGCGAGCGCGGTGGCGGAAGGCTTGCGCAAGGGCTGAAGCACGTGCGTCACGACGAAGGATTTCGAATCGACCGCCTGAGAGTCTCCTACGGGGGGCAGCGGGTGCTCGACGACACCAGCGGCTGCTTCCGGGCCGGGCGGATGAGCGCGATCGTCGGCCCCAACGGCGCCGGGAAGTCCACCCTCGTCAAGGCGATGCTGGGCCTGATCCCGATCGATCGCGGTGTCGTCGCCTTGTTCGGAGATCCGGTGTGTCGCCACCGTCACCGCATCGCCTACGTTCCCCAGCGCTCCGACATCGACTGGAGCTATCCCGCCACGGTGGCGGAAGTGGTCGGCATGGGACGCTACCCGCTGGGACGCCTCTGGAGATGGACGAACTCCCGGGATCGCGAGCGGGTCGGGGAGGCGTTGAAGAGCGTCTCGCTGGTCGAGCTCGAGGATCGGGCCATCGGCGCGCTGTCGGGGGGACAGCAGCAGCGTGTCTTCCTGGCCCGCGCCATCGCACAGGAAGCATCGGTCGTGGTGCTCGATGAGCCCTTCACCGCGATCGACGCGGTGACCGAGTCCCTCCTGTGGCGGGTCCTCGAGGAGATGGCGCGGGCGGGAAAACTCGTCGCCGTAGTGCACCACGATCTCAGCGTGGTGCGTCAGCGCTTCGACGACGTGGCGATCCTCTCTGGCCGGATGATCGCGTGCGGCAGCGTGGAATCGGCGTTCACCGAGCGCAACATCGCCATTGCCTACCGCCGGTCGCCTCTTGAGACGGCGGAAGCCGCGCTTCCAAGGATGCGGGAGGCGGCGCTCTGATCGTGGACGCCCTATGGGCCCTGTTCGCCACCCCGTTGCTGGACTACGGGTTCATGCGGCACGCGCTGGCGGTGGTCGTCGTCGTGGGCGTCACGTCGTCGGTGCTCTCCTGCCTGCTCGTGGTGCGCCGGCAGGCGCTGATGGGAGATGCGATCTCCCATTCCGTCCTGCTCGGAGTGGTGCTCGGCTGGATGCTCGGCCGGCACGCGGGCATTTTCTGGGGCGCGCTCGCGAGCGGCATCCTGAGCGGAGTCGCGATCACCTACGTCGAGCGCAACAGCCGGGTGAAGCTCGACGCGGCGATGGGGGTGTTCTTCACCTTCGCGTTCGCGCTCGGTCTCGCGATCATCAGCATGGTCAGGCCCACCGGCATCGACCTCTTCCACGTCCTGTTCGGAAACGTGCTCGGGGTCGGACGCGAGGAGCTGGCCCTGACCGCGCTCTGCGGCGTGCTGGTGCTCGGCACGCTCGGCATCTTCTACCGGGGATTCCATCTCTGGAGCTTCGACGAGCAGATGGCGCGGGCCGCGGGCGTTCCCACCGGACTCCTGCACTACCTCTTCACCGCCCTGCTCTCGGCCACCATCGTCGCGTCGCTGCAGGCGGTCGGGCTCATCCTCGTCATCGCGATGCTGGTGACGCCGGGCGCCACCGCCTATCTCCTGACCAATCGCCTGGGCTCGATGATGGCGATCGCGGCGGCAGTCGGACTGCTGGCGAGCGTCGGCGGCCTGTACGGCTCGTACTACCTCGATGTCGCCTCGGGGCCGGCCATGGTCATCATGGTCAGCGTCTTCTTCGGCGTCGCGTTCCTGTTTGCCCCGCAGCAGGGCGTCCTCGCCCGGGCCCGGGCGCGCCGAGGGCAGCAACGGGCCTCGCTCGACGAGGACGTGCTGCGCGCGGTGGTCACGCTGGACTGGGAGTTCGGCAAGCGGGTCGACGCGCGCCTGCTCTCCGAGCGACTGGCCACGTCCCTGCGAAGCGTGCGGGGGGCGCTGCGGCGTCTGCGTGCGCGAGGGCTGCTCCTGCCGGGCAAGGAGAGCATGCACGCGACGCCGAAGGGGGTCGAGACCGCCGCTCCTCTCGTGCGCCGCCATCGTGTCATCGAGAGCTACCTGTACCAGGTCGAAGGCTACGCGATGGCGGACCTCCACGCCGCCGCCGAAGCGCTGGAGCACGACATCGACCCCGAGACCCTCGAGTACATGCAGGGCCGGCTCAGCGATGCCGCCTTCGATCCCCACGGACATCGTATCCCGCGCGGGGAGGGCGACCTGAGACCGGTCTCCGCCGCTCCCTTGACCGAGCTCCCGGCGGGTATTGCCGGGCGTATCTCGATGCTCGACGACGACCGGAGCGATATCCTGCTCGATCTCACCGAGCAGGGGCTGCTGCCGAAGGCGCCGCTGCGGGTGCTCCGCCGCTCGCAGGACTCGGTGGAAGTCAGCGTCGGCGGGCGTGAGACCGTGCTGTCGCCGGAGCAGGCGAGACGGGTGTTCGTGACCCCCATGTCAGTGGCTCCCGCCGGCTGAGTGTGGGGTGCGGGAGTGCGGGGACTGGAAGACTGGTTGTCGCGGGAGTTCGGCGAGCCCGTCCGTATCGAGGCGGCGGAACGGGTCGGCGGCGGCACAGAGCGCGAGATCTGGAAGGTCGCCATCACGAGTGCGCATCACGGGACGCCTCTCCGGCGCTTGCGCCTCGTTCGGGGCGAGCCTCCTCCGGGGTCGGAGACCGGCCTTTCCCGGGCCGAGGAATTCGCCGTGCTGCGTGCCGCGCACGAAGCCGGGGTTCTCGTCCCTCGCCCGCTCCTCCTCTGCGAGGACGCGGACGTGTTCGGCGCACCTTTCTTCATCACTCGATTCGTTCGGGCGAAAGTGAATACGGAGCCGGCCGATCCGGTCTCGGGCGAAAGGGACGGGATGTTCCCGCTCCTGCGAGCCTCCTCCGGAGGGTCTCGCGAATCTTCTACGCCTGGGAGTGGGTTACCTGTTCCCGACATCGCGGCGCAATGGGGCCGGGAGATCGCGAAGGCGCACCGAATCACGCCGCAACACGCCTCCCTTCGTGTCCTGATTGAAGCTCCGAGGGAAGTGCACGGCGCCCGGATCGATCGCTATCGCCAGCGCCTCGACATGCTCGGGGACCCTCAGCCGGCACTGGAGTGGGTGATGCGCCAGCTCGAACGCAACGCACCCGAAAGCACGGGGACTGTGCTTTGCCACGGCGCACCGGGCGCTTCGAGCTGCATCGTCGAGGACGATGAGCTGGTGGCCATCCTGGACTGGCAATGGAGCCGATGGGGCGACCCTTACGAAGACATCGGGGAGTATTGCGCTGCGTGCCGGCGACTCGCCGCTCCGCGACGTGATGGCACGGCAGACGCAGCGAGGACCGGATTTCTCGACGGCTACCGGCAGGAATCCCGGCGCAACATCGACGCCGATATGGTCCGTTTCTGGGAGGTCATGGCGACTCTGGGACGAGCGGTGGTCGAGCTCGAACAGGGCCATCGCTTCGTCGCGGGCAGCGAAGGCTCCATCGAGCTCGCATTGCAGAGCCGTCGGGTGGCGGAGATGGAAATCGACCTCCTGGCGGAGACGGACCGGCTCGCGATGGAGCGCGCCCATGCTTAATCCTCCGCTCGGCCACGACCTTCTCGCGAGCGCCCGCGCGCTCCTGCTCGACGATCTGTTGCCGGAGCTGCCGCCCGCGCAGGTGCGGAAGATCCGGATGATTGCGGACGCGATGGGGATTGCGGAACGTGAGCTGCACGACTCCGTGAACGTGGCGAGCCGCGAGCTCCGGCTCCTGGCCGAACTCTACGATGAGACGCCTCCGCCCCTGCTCGCACCGGACGATACCGCCGAACACCTGCGCAGCATGAACGCACGCCTCGTCCGTGACATCCGGGCCGGAGTGCTCGACCGGCACAAGGCCGGGCGTCTGCGCCGCGTGCTCCTCGATCAGGTGCTCTCCCGGCTGCGGATCGCGAGCCCTGCGTACCTGCGCGCAAGCGGCTACGGCTGAGATGCCGAGACAGGCTCCATCTCGGACTCCCGAATCTGGCGCAATGCACCGCGCATGAACAGGATGAGCAGGGCCGGGACGGCGACCACCACGGCCATCGCATACATTGCCGTGTCGAGCCCGAAACCGTCGCTCAGGAGCCCGAATCCGATCGGGCCCGCGACGGAAGCGATGCTCACCAGGGTGTAGACGAGGGCGAAGCCGCGGGAGTGCCGCCTTTCGTCCACGAGATCGCCCACGGTGCCGTAGGTGATGGTTGAGGATCCTTGCAGGACCACCCCGGCGAGGGGCAGCAGGCAGAATGCGATCATGGCCGGCGCGGCCACCACGGCCAGGATCGCGGCTGCGCACAGGAGTTCGACGGCAAACAGGGCTCGGATCGGTCCCGTCCGTGCAGCGAGGAGGCCGCATCCGAACTTGCCGGCGATGCCGCCGGCGAGCGTCAGCACGACCGCGAATCCGGCAAGCCCGACCGGAACCTCCTTTTCGAGCATCAGGAAGGCGACGAACACGAGAAAGGCGTCCTGCACCGCGATGTCGAGCAGCACGATTGCGGCGAGGATCGCGAACCCGGTGCGGCTGCGGATGCCCCAGTCGGTGCCGCCCCGCGGGCGCCGGGGCCCGGCGGCGAGCTTCGGCGCACCGACGCCGATGGCGCGCAATACGAAGATCAGTCCGATGCCCGCGGCCACCGCGAGCGCACCATATCCCGCGGCCACGTGGGGCCAGGCCACGCCCGCGCCGAGCAGAGTGGTCAAGAGTCCCGTGAAGAGGAGCTTCCCGGTATCGCCGCTCGAGTTGTACACACCGAGCGCAGTACGCCGCGAGGGACCCGAGAACACGCCGCTCACGAGCGACGACGAAAGCGCATGCTGGAAGGCGGCGCCGCATCCCGCGAGGCAGAGCCCGAGCAGCAACCCGGTGAATCCCTCCGATATCGACACCGCGATGTAGCCCGTGCCCGCGCAGAGCAACCCGAAGGTCAGAAGGTTGCGTTGTCCGAATCGCTCCGAGAGCACGCCCGAAGGCAGCTCCAGCAGACCCATGGCGGCACCGTGGGCGGCACGGACCACCCCGACCTGAGCGAAGCTGAGGCCGAAGGTCTGCGCGAGGATCGGGAGCAGGATATAGATCGATGAAGTGAGCCCGTCCTGGACCCCGTGGGTCGCGCAGCAGGCGCTGAGCGCGAGCTTTCGCTGGCTGCTTTGGTTCGCTCCGCTCATGTTTCGTCCGTTGCCGCGGGGTGCTGCTCTCCCCGGCGTTTGTCAGCTCAGCGCCTTCGTTGCGGAATCAGAGTTCTGAAGATTCGATTCGCGTGCCACCCTGCGGTGGATCGAGCGTCCCGCTCACGCGCCGAGCGCCGCGATCACGTCGTCGGTGCGGGTCACGATGGCGACGTTCTGCAGTGCGAAGCCGATGCTCGCGGCGTGCCAGTCCGCGTTCATCGTCGAGCAGGCGTCCTCGGGCACGATCATGAAATAGCCCTTGTCGGCGCCGGTGCGCGCGGTGTGCTCGATCGACATGTTGGTCCACGCGCCGGTGTCGATGAGGATGTCACGCTCTCCCGACTTGAGGACGGTTTCGAGCGAAGACCCTTCCCACGCGCTCATGCGCATCTTGGTGACCACGTGGTCGCCCGGCCGGGGCTCCAGGCCCTCGACCGGCGCCGCGCCCCAGGTCCCGTGCACCAGGGCGTTGGCGTCGGCGAGCCCCTCGAAGAGCGGGGCGTTGAGGGTGAGCCCCGGCGCACCCGGCTCGACCAGGAAGTGGACGTGCACCACCATCACCCCGCGGGCGCGGCAGTGCTCCGCGAGGCGGCGGATGTTCTCGATCACGTTCTGCTCGCGCGCATGCTGCGGCGAGCCGCTGTCGGCGAAGGCGCCGCCCTCGGAGACCACGTCGTGCTGCATGTCCTGGATGATGAGGGCGGTGCGCGCCGGGTCGAGGGTGAGTCCGCTGCGAAGGGTCGTGTCGCCCGAGCCGCTTGCCCCCGCCATGGAGGAGGATCGGGTGCGGGGTACGGCGGCGGCGCGCGAGCCTGGGGAATCGGCCCTGGATCGTGGACGGCGCAGCGCGCTGCGCCGCTCCTCTTCCGCCCGGCGCATGAAGGGCTCCACGTGGGGTCCGACCTTCGTCTCGACCGCGTACACCGAAGTCGTCGCGCACACGAAGAGGGTGCGAAATGAAGGTCCGCCCCAGTGCAGGTTCGCCGGCATTTCGGGAATCCGCACCGTGCCGAGCTGCGCACCGTCCGGGGCGTAGATCCGGATGCCCCCCGGCGCGGTCAGCCAGATGTTCCCCTTCTCGTCGCACTTCATCCCGTCGGGAACCCCCGCTTCCCGAGAAGAGCGGATGCCCTGCGCGAAGAGGCGTCCCCGTGAGAGGGAGCCGTCGGGGGCGACGTCGAAGACCCGGATGAGCGCCCGCGTGGTGTCGTTGATGTAGAGCTTGCTCTCGTCGGGGGAGAAGCAGAGGCCGTTCGGCTGATCGAAGAGGCGCCGGTCGACCACGAGATGCAGGTCCCCGGACGGCGACACCCGGAATACTCCCTGCCAGCCGAGCTCGCGGGGGCGTTCCACCCCGAAGCCGGGCATGCGCCCGAACCAGGGATCGGTGAAGTAGATGGAGCCATCGGAGCGCACGCACACGTCGTTGGGGCTGTTGAGCTCCTTGCCTTCGAAGTGCGAGGCGAGGATCTCGCGCTCGCCCGAGGGGCGCAGCCGCACCAGGCTCGACGTGGAGTGCTCGCAGATGACGAGGTTCAGCTCCGCGTCGTAGGTCAGGCCGTTGCACTTGTTGGAGGGGCGCGCCACTTCACGAACGCCTCCGGTCTCGTCCCAGCGCCGGCGCACGTCGCCCGGCATGTCGGAGAAGAGCAGGTAGTGCTCGACCGGGTGCCAGAGCGGCCCTTCGGTGAACTCGAATCCGGAGCCGATGCTGCGTACCGGCGCCTCGGCATCGACGAGGGAGGTGAAATCGCTGCGGCGCACGTCGTGGGTCATTTCTACCTCCTCTTTTACGAGCGCTACGCTCGAGCGGTCCCAGGAACGGCGCGCCGGACAACCGGCCTCAATTGGACTTGGGGCGAAGGCCGTATTTCAGGTGAGTGAAGGATGGGATTATGCTACCCGACCCCTCGCCGGGACGAAGAGCCGATGAATGAAGCGGCGATCCGGTTGCACGTCGAACCACTCGAGGAAGGCGGCTTTCTCGCCACGAGCCCCGATGTCCCGGGCCTGGTCGCGGAGGGACGCAGCGTTAGCGAAGCGGTCGAGATTGCGCAGGGACTTGCACGAAAGATCGCCGAGTCCTGCATCGAACATGGCGACCCCCTTCCTCGCTCGCTGGCGGATCTCCCTGAAGACGCTTTCGAGCTCGAGTTACTGGTTCCCGTCAGCGTGCCATAGTGGGGCGGCTCGCCGGATTCAAGTATCGAGAGGTAGCTCGACGCCTTCGACAACTCGGTTACGCGTTCGACCGTCCCGGTCCCGGCAGTCACGAAGTCTGGCGGAATCCTGGCACCGGTCGGAAAGTGACCGTGCCTCGTCACTCTCGGGATATGGCGGAAGGAACACTGCGCGCTATCCTTCGAGAGGCACGCATCGAGGTCGACGATTTTCTCGCGGCCGGTTGAGACCTCAATCGGAAAATCTCAACCAGCTTCCGAGACCGTCGGCGCGGCGCAGCAGGATTCGCGCCTGAGGGTGGCCATGCCCCTCGTGTCGTCGCCGTAGTGGTCGATTGTGCCGTGGGTGTGGAAGGTCTCCCACGGTACGCCCTGGGGATCCAGCGACCAGGACTTGTCGGACCGGGCGTAGCAGCACTCTGCGGCCTGCTCCTCCAGCAGCGGCGCTTCCGCCTTCGCCAGCCGCTCGGTGATGCCGGCCAGCTCCGCCTCGCTCTCGACCTGGATTCCGAGATGATTGACGCCCGGGGCGCCGCAGCTCTCGTCGAGCACGAAGTTCACCCGTGGGTCCTCGAGCATCCACTTCGCGTACCCGGGTTTTCGCACCGTGGGCGCAGCGCCGAACAGCGTGGAGTAGAAGTCGATGGAGGGCTCGAGGTCGGTGACCGCGAGGGAAACGTGAAGTCGTTTCATTTGGGAGTACTCCTGAGTCAAGGGTCGGCTCATGCGCGTTCCGAATGATATGTGAGCGGCGCCCCGTCTTCACGAGTCCCCATCGCGACCCGCCCGGTCGCGCCCATTGCGGGGAATGTCTCCGCAGCCTGGTGCGGAAAAATGTCTGGCAATCCATCGAAAAGTCGACTACACAGAGCGGAATCCCCACCGGAAGGAAACGGAATGAGTGCGCCACTGCACGCGGTGCCGCGCCGGAACGTTGTCCACGGGCAGGAACGCCTCGATCTCGCGGCGGCCTTTCGCTGGGCCGCGCGTCTCAACCTGCACGAGGCGGTGTCCAACCACTTCAGCCTGGTGGTCGAGGAGGAGGGTCCCCGCTTCCTCATCAACCCCAACCAGATGCATTTCTCGCGGGTTCGTGCCTCCGACCTGCTTTTGCTCGATGCCGGTGACACCGAACGCCCTTCCGGGCCACATGCTCCTGACCTGACAGCCTGGGGGCTGCACGCATCCGTGCACCGGCTGTGCCCCCACGCACGCTGTGCGATGCATGTGCATTCCATCCACGCCACCGTCCTCGCCTGTCTCGCGGACAGCACCCTTCCGCCGATCGACTTCAACACCGCCACCTTCTACGGGCGCTACGCGATCGACGAGCAGTTCGGCGGCCTCGCCCTGGAAGAGGAGGGGAAGCGCTGCGCCCGGTTGCTCGCAGACCCCAAGGTCAAGGTGCTGATCCTGGGCAACCACGGCGTGCTCGTGATCGGCGAGAGTGTCGCGGACACGTTCAACCGCCTTTACTTCTTCGAGCGCGCGGCCGAGACCTGCATCCGGGCGATGCAGACCGGCCGGCCGCTGCGAGTGCTCTCTCACGAGGTCGCCGAACGCACCGCCCGGCAGATCGAGACCTATCCCGGCCAGGCCGAACGACACTTCGCGGAGCTGAAGGCGATCCTCGACGAGGAAGGCGACAGCTACTCGAGCTGAGGGTTTCGCACGTGAGCAGTTTCACACCGACGGAGTTACACGGCGCTGGTGCCGGTACTGTTCCGCGGGCCGAGCCCTGCGCTGATTCAGAGCCGGTATACCCGGACGGCGGTGTCCTCGAAGATCGCTGTCCGCGCCTCGTCGTCGAGCGACTCGCTCGCGGCGAGGAATGCGTCGAGCAGGGCACGATAGCTCGTCCACAGCTTCTCGATGGGGAAGTTCGAGCCGAAGAGGCAGCGGTCGGCGCCGAAGATCTCCACTGTCTCCCGGAAGATGCGGGCGATGTGTGCGGGATCGTTGCGGTGGATGAAGGTGCCGAAGGCGGAGAGCTTGGAATACACGTTGGGCTGCGCGGCCAGCACTTCCATGCCGGCGCGCCACTCGGCGTGGCCCTTCGGGGACAGATCCTCGAGCATTCCGGCGTGCTGGAGCACGAAGGTGACCTCCGGGCACGCCGCCGCGAGCTTGGCTGCACCCACCATCTGTTCGGCGAAGACCTGCAAGTCGAAGACGAGGCCGTAGTCGGCGAGGCGGGCCACGTTGCGTTGCAGCACCGGGTCGAGGGCGAGGTCGGGCCGCGGCGCGAAGCGGTACATCTCGTTCTCGTGCCAGTGAAGCTGCATGCGGATTCCGCGCAGGCGCGGGTGGCGCGCGAGGCGGTCGAGCTGCGGGCGCGCATCCTCGGCGAGCAGGTCGGCGTAGCCGACGATCGCGTGCGGCCAGCCGGAATCGTCGGCCACCCGCTCCACCCACGCGACCTCGTCCTCGAAGCGTTCCGGCGCCCAGTTCGCCTGCACGTAGACCGAGCGCATCACCCCGGTGCCCGCGATGTCGGCAAGGAACTCGTCCATGGGATAGTCGCGCCGGATCGCTTCGTAGGGGCCGAAGATCCGGGGGCGCATGGGCCCGCTCAGCCAGGGCAGATCGGCCCGCCGCCAGACATGGTGGTGAGCGTCGACGATGGAGATGCCGTTCACCGTGGCCCACTCCCGGTGGCATGCTCTCTCACGTTGCCGGAGGGCATGTGGCGACGAGCGCGATGGCGCGTGTCGCTTCCCCGCCCCCGAACCCGACCGAGCCCGAGCACGTGGGCGCCCAGGCGTTCCGGAGACGCGCCGTCCCCGAGGTCGTCGAGCCAGGGCAGGACCGCGGCGAGCGCCGCGGTCTCGGGACGGAAGCCCGCATCGGCCGCGAGCGGAGTCAGCCAACTCAGGCGCCACGCGAGCCGGGAGAGGCGCTGAACCGCCTCGACCATGGCATCCGGAGCGCCGCGCTCCAGGCCGTCCGAGAGCACGATGATCGCCGCACCGCGGGCAAGGCCGGCAAAGCGGGGCACCGACAGGAAGGCTCGGAGTGCATCGCCGATGCGGGTGCCGCCGTCCCAGTCCGGAGCGAGAGCCGACGCCCGCTCCAGCGCCCGATCCGGATTGCGCAGCCGGAACGCGCCGGTGACGCGCGTGAGCCGGGTGCCCAGCGTGAAGCACTCCATGCGCTCGGCCGCCTGGTAGAGGGCATGGGCGAAGCGCAGGGTGTGCTCGGTGTGCTCCTTCATCGAGCCCGAGATGTCGATGAGCAGCAGGATCCGGCGGTGCCGGGATCTGCGCCGGCGCCAGGGAAGCTCCGGCGTGTCGCCGCCCTGACGCACCGCGAGGCGCAACGCGCGGCGCAGATCGATGCTCTCGCCCCGGCGCGCGCGGGAGCGGCGAAAGCCCCGGCGGCGGGGAAGACGGGCGGGCGCCTCGCGGGCAAAGCGGCGGAAGAGCACGTGATCGGCGTCGGGACGGAAGCGCCGCTGGCTGAGCGCCTCCGCCACGGTCGCGGAGCGGCCCGACTCGTCCACATCGGGTGCTTCGGCGGGCTCGTAGACGCCTGCGCCCTCATCGTGGACACGGACCTCGGTCTCGTCCTCGCTCTCGCCCGGGATGGGCGCGAACTCGCCATGGAACCAGGCGCGGAAGAGCGCGTCGAACTCGCCGGCGCGTTCGCGCTCGGGGCTCAGGGTCGCGAGCGCGGCGCGGCGCACGTCGTCGATGCTTCGGGGGCCGAGTAACTCCACTGCCTCCAGAAAGGCCATCGTCTGCTCGGGCGAGGTCCGGAAGTCGAATCGGCGGAGAAAGGGCGGGAAGCCGGCGAGATGCCGGGCCGCCGCCGGCATCGGCGCGGAGCCCTTCACCGCGTCGCCCGTTCCAGCACTTCGTCCAGACGCTGGTCCGCGAAACGCAGGTCTTCCTCGTCCTTGAGGGCGGCTCCGATCGCACGGCGGAAGGCGAGCGGCCACGCGGTGCCGGACCTCGCGAGGGTCTCCGCCGCCTCTGCCCAGTCGATGGCCTCCGCGATTCCCGGCGCCTTGGCGAGCGGCATCTCGCGAAGCTCGCCGACCGCGGCGACCACCGCGCGGGCGGTGCGCAACGCGACGTCCCGGGCGCGGAGGTTCACGATCTCGATCTCCTTGTCCGGATCCGGATAGGCGATCCAGTCGTACACGCAGCGCCGGCGCATCGCCTCGTGCAGCTCGCGGGTGCGGTTCGAAGTGAGCACTACCACCGGGGGCGCCTCCGCGCGCAGGGTGCCGATCTCCGGGATCGAGATCTGGAAGTCGGACAGGAACTCGAGCAGGAAGGCTTCGAACTCGTGGTCCGAGCGGTCTATCTCGTCGATGAGGAGCAGGGTGTGGGCGGGCGCGCGCAACGCGGCGAGGAGCGGGCGCTCGATCAGGAAGGACTCGTCGTAGAGGTCGACGCTGCGCTCGCCGCCGCGGCGAAGCTCCAGCATCTGCGCGGGATAGTTCCACTCGTAGAGCGCAGCGGAGGAATCCATGCCCTCGTAACACTGGAGCCGGACGAGGTCGCGGTCGAGCACCTCCGCGAGCGCCTTGCCCGCCTCGGTCTTTCCCGTTCCGGGCGCGCCTTCGAGCAGCAGGGGCTTGCCGAGCGCGAGGGCGAGAAAGGCGGCGGTGCTCAAGTCCTCGTCGGCGATGTAGGCGGCGCCGCGCAACGCCGAGGCGAGAGACTCGGGCGATTCGAAGCGCCGCGGCGGGCGATCCGGACGCGTCGAGGGTGGGCTCGAGGGATGGGCCGGTCGTGGCGCGGCCGTGTTCGATGCCTGGTACGCGGCGAAACCCGATTCACCCGGCGGTGTAAGGCTCGACCCCCATTCCGATGCCGGTCGATCGCCGGCAGCTCCCGAAGCCCCACCGTACCCCGGTGTCCGGGCATCGGCGGAAGGATCCGGCGCGCCGCGCCCGGCCTTGGCCGGCGGTGTCCAGGCGAGCCGGCGCCTCATTGCGCCCGCTCGGCCGGGTCGCGCGGAGTCGGCAACGATCCGGTGACGAACATCTCACTATCGTACGCGATGCCGCGGCCCACCGAAGAGCTCGTTGTTCCGGTTGTCTCGGCTTTGGTCTGGCATGAAGCGCTTCAGGTGGTGTTGCGCATCGTCGAACGCGGACGACCCGGCTCGGCACCATGATCGCACTCCCTGCGGAAGTTCCATGACCGGGAGGTTTTCGACAATTCGGGAAGTCGAAGTATCAATTTGTTGGACTTGCATTGCGGGGATTGCTGAATCCGCGTACAGGAGGATGCTGACAAGCGCGGAGTTTTGTGCCAGATAGGTTGACAGGTACGTCATTCATGCATATAAGTTGCGTCCCTGAATTTATAGGTATGTAGGACAGATTCATGGCAAATGGTGACATCAACCTCGAGGAGCGCGGAACTGGGATGAAAGACCGGGCGGCAGCCATTGACCGGATCGTGCGCAGCGAGGCCACCAAGTCGGACCGGATTCGGAAGCTCGACGAGCTGGGACTGGCGCGCGCGGACATCGCGAGGGCGCTGGGTGTCCGATACCAGTTCGTCCGCAATGTCCTCGTCGACGACGAGCGGCGACGCGCTTCGGCCCGCGAAGAACCGGCACGGTATGGCGGGTCGGACGTACCGCGGAATCCGAGTTCCGCAGAGCATCCAGGTCGGAGGCCCGACCCGGATCGGCCTGGTCACGCTGATCGAAGCTCGAACGAGATAGCTGCGAGCGCTTCCGCTACGTCCTTTCCGCCATCGACGGGAGAGCTTCCTTCGGCGTGGACCACTCTCGCGCCGGGTGGCCAACTCACAATCCCCGAGCCCTTCCTGGCAGCGCTCGGAATCGAGGACGGAGACGCCGTATTCCTCGAGCTGGAAGGAGACGAACTCCGTCTCTACAGTCGCGCCGCCGCGATCCGGCAGGTGCAGGAGCTGGTGGCGAAGCACGTTCCTCCTGATGTCAGTCTGGCCGACGCGCTCATCGCAGAGCGTCGCCGCGAAAGCCGGGGTGAAGATGACCATGCCTGACTATGTGATTGACGCATCCGCGATGCTCGCTCTCATCAAGAACGAACCGGGCGCGGAGTACGTTCGAGAGCGCATCGCGCGATCCGTGGCCTCTACCGTCAACCTCGCGGAGGTCGGGGCAGTGCTGTCCGACTGGGGACTGTCGGACGACGAAACGCGGTCGGTCATGATCAAGCTGGGGGTCGAGAACGCGCCCTTCAACCTCCTGCAAGCGCAACTCTCAGCCGAGCTTCGACGTGCGACCCGATCCAGGGGCCTGTCGTTGGGAGACCGTGCCTGCCTCGCGCTCGCAAAATCCACCGGGCTGCCCGCTCTCACCGCCGACAAGACATGGCTCGAGGTCGGGACTGATGTAGAGGTCGATGTGATCCGCGACTGAGCTGCTTTGTCTACCCGACACGTCACTTGGAGACGAGTGCCATGCTCCACCGGGGTAAGGAGAGTTCGAACGCAAAACTCACAGCCTTGGAGGCTCACCGCGCCCCGGCCTGTTCCTCGAGGGCGCGGAGGATCTTCTCGGGGGTGAAGGGCATCTCGTCGATGCGCACGCCGACCGCGTCGAAGATCGCGTTGGCGATGGCGGGAATCGGAGGCGTGCAGCACATCTCGCCGACCCCCTTGCCGCCGTAGGGGCCGTCCGGTGCGGGGCGTTCGAGGATCGCGAATTCCTGCTCGCAGATATCGCCGGGCCCGGGCATCAGGTACTCGTTGAAATCGGTGGGGCCATGGGAGCGATCCGGGTAGTAGGGCTCGGTGGTCTCCCACAGGGCGTGGCTCATGCCCATCCAGCCCCCTCCGACCAGTTGCTGCTCCACCATCGCGGGGTTGAGCGCCCGGCCGACCTCGTAGGCGGCCTTGACGGAGAGCACTTCGACTTCCCCGGTCTCGTCGTCCACTTCGACTTCCGCGACCGTGCACGCGTGCGCGTAGCAGGTCACCGGGTCCATCTCACCGGTGTCCGGGTCGACTTTCGAGAGGGGCACGAGGAAGATGCCGCGCCCCGACACGGTGCGTCCCTGTTCGAACTGGGCGGCCATCGAGGCGTCGGTCACGGTGATGGAGCGCGAGGGGGCGCCGCGCACGTGGATGTTGCCCCGCCCGTCGGTGACGAGGTCGGAGGCGTCGACCTCGAGCTTCTCCGCCGCCGCTTCGAGCAGGACGCCGCGCGCCTCCTGTGCGGCGGCGATGACCGCGTTTCCGACCCGGTGGGTGCCACGCGAGGCGAAGCTGCCCATGCAGTGGGGGCCGGTGTCGGAGTCGGCGGTGTCGACGAACACGTCCTCGACCGGGACGCCAAGCGCCTCCGCGCAGATCTGGCGCACCACGCTCTTCATGCCCTGCCCGAGGTCGATGGAGGAGAGGCTGACCGTGAATTTGCCGCCGGGGTTCGAATGCACGAGGGCTTGGCTCGGGTCACCGCCGAGGTTCATGCCGATGGGGTAGTTGACCGAGGCGACCCCGCGCCCGCGTCTCTTCGCCATTGTCGTCAATCTCCCCGCACGTCGATCATGACCCATTGGATGCGGCCGCTCGGCACCGCCGTTCCTGTTCGGTTGACGTCCATGAATTCCTCTCCCGTCTTCGCGAGGCCTGCCAGTTCTCGGGAGAAGATTACTGACACGCCTCCATCGCGATCGCGGAAGAGAGAGCGCAGCTCCCTGATTTTGCGTTGCATTTTTCTCTATGAAGACCTTGATCGATTATGGATGCCAGCATCGCCGGCGTGCTCGCAAAAACGCGCGCGACGCGGCCAGGATCGCCAAGAAGCGGCACTATCGCCTCCTCGTTCCCAATAGGCTCGACATGCGGCGACCCGCCCCCGCGAGCGGGGTCCGGGGCGGTGGGATCGAAGCATTCCGGGTCTCGGGCGCCGGGGCAGGCGCTGCCGCCGGGGTCGGCGCCGCTTCGGGCACCGCGGCGGCCGCCCGCCGCACGGGCGGCTCGGGTGGCGGAGTGGCCGGAATCCGGGCGCGTTCGCCGCCCCCGTCCCGCGTCGAAGACATCGCCTGGAATCGCTCCCCGATCGGCCAGTCGGCGAGACGGGCCGCGGCCTGGACGCACTCGATGAGCGCGGCGTTCTTCGTCACCCGCCGGTGCGCCTTCATGTCCCCGTCGCGGTAGGCGTTCTGGATCCGGAACTCCATCGGATCGGCGCCGACGAGGCGTGCGAGCTTGTCCATCTGGATCTCGAGCGCGAAGTCCGCCCCGGTGACCCCGAATCCGCGCATCGCGCTCGACGGGGTGCGATTGGTGTACACGCAGCGTGAGTCGACCCACACGTTCGGGATGTAGTAGGGACCGGGCATGTGCGCGGCCGCCTTGACCGCGCCGTAGGGAGTGAGCCGGGAGTAGGCGCCCGCATCGCAGTAGACGCGCACGTAGCGCGCGACGATCCGCCCGTCGTTCATGACGCCGTCCTTGATGTAGATGCGCTCGGCCCCGCGCGGACTCGATACCTGCATCTCCTCGGCCCGGGTGTAGGCGCTGCGCACCGGGCGCTGGGTGAGCATCGCCCCGAGCAGCGCGAGCGGCTCGTGCACGCTGTCGACCTTGCCGCCGAAGCCTCCGCCCACCGTGCCCCCGACGAAGTGGAGCCGGTTCGACGGGACCTTCAGGATCCGGGAGGCGGTCTCCAGGCTGAAGAACAGGGCTTGGGTGTTCGTGTAGCAGACGTAGCGCCCGGCAGTGTCCGGCGCCGCGATGCACCCCCCGGTCTCGGTCGGCGCATGCTCGATGGGCGTCATCTGGTAGCGCTCTTCGATGACGTGGTCTGCCGCGCGGAAGCCGGCCTCGACATCGCCGAAGCGGATCTTCTGGTAGTCGTGGCCCTCGTAGTCGTACCAGTTCCGTCCGTGGTACTCGTTGACGAGCGGCGCGCCCGGTTGGAGGGCCTCTTCGACATCGAAGACCGCGGGCAGGGGCTCGTAGTCGATACGGATAGCCGCGCACGCGGCGGTCGCCGCCGCCTCGCTCTCCGCGATCACCGCGGCCACCGGCTCTCCCCGGTAGCGGACCTTGTCGAAGGCGAGCGGCGGCTCGTCGTCGGGGCCGAGCCCCAGGAGGATGAGCAGCGTGTGGACCTTCTTGGGCACGTCCTCGGAAGTGAGGATGCGCACCACGCCCGGCATCCGCGCCGCCGCGCCGGTATCCATCGAGCGGATGCGCGCGTGATGGTGGGGGCTGCGCGCGAACTTCATGTGCAGCATGCCCGGCATCGCGTGGTCTTCGTAGAATCGGCTGCGCCCGGTGACGTGCCCCTGCGCGTCCTGGCGCTGGGTCGGTCGGCCGATCTCGTTCAAGTCCTCGTTGCGTTCACCCGCGAAGAGGTCCTTGCGGAACTCCATATCTTCTGCTCCCTGTCAGTACCGGCGAAGCGAGGCGGGAGCGACGCCGGTGCGACCTGCCTCCGCCGCGGCGAGGATGGCGTCGATGATCGACTGGTAGCCGGTGCAGCGGCAGATGTTGCCGCCGATGGCATCGACCACCTCCTCCCGGCTCGGATTCGGGTTGGCGTCGAGCAGCGCCCTGGCCGCCATCAGCATGCCGGTGGTGCAGAAGCCGCACTGGGCCGCGAAGTGGTCCATGAACGCCTGCTGCAGGGGGTGGAGTCCTTGCCTCCCGGGCAGAGATTCCGCCGTCTCGATCGCACGCCCTTCGCAGGTCGCGGCGAGGGTGATGCAGGCGAGGCGGGGCTCTCCATCGACGATGACGGTGCAGCTCCCGCAGGTGCCCTGCTTGCAGCCCTGCCGGACCGACGTCGTGTCGAGGCGGTAGCGAAGCAGCGACAGCAGCGTCTCG
>CAYQVB010000166.1:0-25771 GCA_964420925.1 uncultured Ectothiorhodospiraceae bacterium
GTTCGGGTGGCTTGAGCGTGTCTCGTCGGTCTGAGGCGCAGCCTCGCTAGTGCGAAAATTTCACCGATTCGCGAAGGGAGGGCGCGGAGATGGCCAGGCTTCCGCTTGCTTCGCAAGCTTGTGTGTTTTCGCAAGGCGAACCCGAGTCCGGGCGCGCAGGCGTACCCGTAGGTACGGAGCGAGCTTGCGAAGCAAGCGGCATTCGAAGCACCCCAGTCCACACCGATGCCGCGTTCAACGCGGCGAAAATAGTCAGAACCAGCATCGGCTCCTCGGTGATCATCGTCGTCATCGCCATCGCGCTCGGGTCCGTACCCCCCATCACCCGCATCGTGCGCAGCCTCACGCTGGATGAACGCACGAAGGACTACGTGAACACGGCCCGGCTGCGCGGAGAGCGGCGGCGCTACATCCTGATGCGGGAAATCCTGCCCAACGTGAGCGGGCCGATCATCGTGGATAGCTGCATTCGGGTCGGATACGCGATCATGGCGATCGGCTCCCTGGGATTTCTCGGTCTCGGCATACCACCGCCCACCCCCGAGCGGGGAGGGATGATCAACGAGGGACGCAAGTGGATCTTCAGCATGCCCTGGACCGTGGTGGCGCCGGCGGCGGCCCTGAGCTCGGTCGTGATCGGGCTCGACCTGCTGGCCGACGGGATCCGGGAAATCGGGCAGCAGCGCTAGCGTCGATTCGCCTCGGAACGACGCGACATGGGGTGCCTTTCCTGGAAACGCGGGCATCCTGCCCGCGACAAACTGCATTCAGCCCACTGATTTGACGACGTTTTTATCGCTTGTCAAACACGGATACTGGACTTCCTACTTGCTGTCCTTGCGGTCACGAACGGGTTCCGGTTGAGCTTCCGCGACTATGCCACACGCGGTCATGGAGGCTGCGCTTGCGCATGGACGACATGGACTTCTGACGAACACGTGACCGGTGGCAGGGCGGGTACCGTTGCCCGCCCCGCGCGGGCTTGCGAGCGAGCGGCGCGCAGCCTTTCGCACGAGCCATGGGGGCTCGGAGAGTCTCGCATTGCGAGCGACGCCGGGAGCCGACGGTGTACCGCGAAGATCTGCAGTCTTGCCTGAACGGTGGAGGATCCGAGTTCCAGGCCTCGGAGCAGGAGTCTGGCGCCGTTCCCGCTACAGCAGGATTTCGCCGAGCTGTCCGAGGTCGGGTCGGGCATTGCTGAAGACGGGGATGTCGCTCTGGTCCCGCAGCTCCCGGACCAGCAGCGGCGAGGAGGAGCAGCGTCCCGAGATGGCGTCCGGCGCCAGGCCAAACCGATCCCGCAGGACCTGTATGCCGCCGAGCGCGCCGAACACATCGGCAGCGGAGAAGACCAGACGGTGGATCCGCGACCGCACCCAGGGGTTCTGCAGCAGCATGGCGGTCTCGCGCTGCAGGATGCCGTCGGACAGCTCCACCACCCAGAACTTCGCGGGATTGTTGGCGTATTTCGCGTCCAGGTTCTCGAACAGGCCGACGAGTTCGTCCTCTTCGAGGAGGTACGTCGACGGGAAGCCGAGCGCGGTGAAATCGGACACGGCCTCCGCCCCGGCGTCCTGCATGTGGAGGATGTCCTTCAGGCTCGCCGTGCCCGTCGCCTTGCTCGCGCGCACGGCGTAGCCCATGCTCGAGAGCGCCCAGCAGCAGGCGATGGCCGAGGTCGTCTTTCCCGAGTTCATCGCGGTGCCGACATTCAGGATCATCCGGGCGCGCGGCCGGTCGCGCCGGAGCGGCTTGCGCGGCATGGCGACCGGGTGGTCGCGGGTATTGAGAGGGCATCCATCGCGGTCCACGACATGGCCGAGGATCTCGATCCTGGTGGGGTCCTTGACGAGGTTGTTCTTCATACGCATGACGCCGACGATACCGGACCGGGCCAGCAGGTCGGCTTCGCGCACCCGGCGTTCCGGAAGACGGCCCTCGAAGGCGTCCGGTGCGTAGCGCGTGCCGTAGACGAAAACCGCCCGGCTGCGGTCGGCGATCATGTGTATGCGCCCGTGGCGGTTTTCCAGACTGCTGTGCTCGCCGATCTGCAGCACGCGCCCATAGACGAGGTCGCCCGCCTGCGGGACGCGGTCGAGGTCGAGCCAGTGCTGCACCAGGCGGGGATTGACGGCGAAGGCGGCGCTCGCCGCGATGAAGCCGGGCGGGATCCTGTTCATGGGTGGCGGTCTCCGCATTCCGGGAGGGGAATCGCGCCGGACATGGGGCGCCGGACCGCGATTTGCAACCCGAATAACCGACAAACGCGAAGACCGGGTGAAAGTCCGACGGTCCGGTCGGAAGACACGCAACCTGAGTCGGGCCTGACCCGCGCTTCGCATGTTGAAGCCTGCTCCGTCAGGATCCAAGCTCCAATCCCCCGAGGCTCCGCCCTACCCGGCGGAATTCCTCGATTCTTCGCTCTGTCCGTAGAAGCGGACGCGGGGGCGGCCGTCCGATGACCGAGAGGCCCGCCGTGATGCAGGTGCCCACGTTGGCGCCGAGAATGAGCGCGATGCCCGAGTGGCGCACGCGCTCGCTCTTCGCCAGAAGCCCGGTCTGGAATCCGGCGGCGATCATCACCAGCGAGTACTCGCCGATGTGGAAGGCGACGATCTGGGCGGTGACCGTCGTGCCGATGTTCGCGCCCATGATGACGCCGATCGACTGGGTGAAGGTAATGAGCCCCGCGCTGACGAACCCCGCCACCATCACCGTGGTCACCTACGAGGACTGGATGACGGCGGTGATGAGTGCGCCCGACAACGCGCCGGTGAAGCGGTTGGTGGTGAGCCTCGCGAGGACGTCGTCGAGCCCGGTCCCGGCCACCGTCTTCAGCGCCTCGGTTATCTTGCGCATGCCGTAGAGGAACAGCGCGAGCCCGCCTCCGAGCCCGGTGATCATCGTCGCAAGGTCGAGTGTCGATGCCTGCATGCGCGTGGTCCGTGGCGGCCGGCCCTTGCCGGGCGACTCGCCCGCGGGAGCATACTGCAGCGGACACCCACGGCCGGTCATTCACCGATTATCGGGCTGGAATCGGCGCCCGCAGCCCCCATCTGCCATTGAATGCAGTTCAAGGACTACTACGAGACGATGGGCGTCGCGCGCGATGCCGCACCGGACGAGATCAAGCGTTCGTACCGCCGCCTTGCGCGCAAGTTTCATCCCGACGTGAGCGAGGAGCCGGACGCGGAGGAGCGCTTCAAGGAGGTCCAGGAAGCCTACGAGGTGCTGAAGGATCCGGAGAAGCGCGAGGCCTACGACCGGTTCGGCGCCGACTGGAAGGCGGGACAGGACTTTCGTCCTCCCCCGGACTGGCAGCCCGACGTCGGGTTCACCGGCGGCGGGTACACCGACGCGGGCGAGTTCAGCGACTTCTTCGAGTCGCTGTTCGGCGGCGCCGGCCACCGGCGCTCGGGCGGCGGCCATACCCACCTTCGAATGAAGGGCGAAGACATCCACGCCAGGGTCGCGATTACCGTCGAAGACGCCTATCACGGCACGACCCGCACGCTCTCGCTCGCGCTTCCCGAACTCGACGAGCAGGGACGCGTGGCCACGCGGACGCACACCCTGAACGTGAAGATTCCCAAGGGTGTCGTGCAGGGTCAGCGGATCCGGCTCGGCGGCCAGGGCGGGCCCGGCCTCGGCGGCGCGGCGCCCGGCGATCTCTATCTCGAAGTCGCCTTCGCGCCTCACCGACTCTTCGAGGTCGTGGAGCGCGACGTGCACCTCGACCTTCCCGTGGCGCCGTGGGAGGCCGCGCTCGGTGCGACGGTGACGGTCCCCACGCTCGGGGGCGATGTGGAGCTCAAGATCCCCGCGGGCTCCCAGACCGGGACGAGGCTGCGCCTGAAGGGCCGCGGACTGCCGGGCGCGGTTGCCGGAGATCAGTATGTCGAGCTCGAGATCCGCACGCCGAAGGCCGAGACGAGCGATGCTCGGGCGCTCTACGAGCGGATGAAGCAGGAGATGGCGTTCGACCCGCGAGCGGGCCTGGGGAGGACATGAGATGAGGCATCGACGCGATGCGCGAGAGCTCGCGGGCACGGTCCTCGACGAACGGGCGGTCTTCACGCTGCGCGAGCTGTGCCACGCCTGCGGTGTGCATGCCGAACTCGTGATCGAGATGGTCGACGAGGGTCTGCTCGAGCCCCGGGGCGCCGTTCCGGCCGAATGGCGGTTCCCGGGCAGCGCGGTGACGCGGGCGCAGAAGGCGCTGAAGCTCGTTCGCGACTTGCGGGTGAACTGGCCCGGTGCGGCGCTCGCGCTCGATCTGCTCGAGGAGGTGGAGCGGCTGCGGGTCGAGCACCGTCGAGTGAGGGCCCGTATCGACAGGCTGCGACACGGTGATCGATAGTTGACGCGGCCCGCGGACATCGCCGGGGCGCGAGATGCCGGGCGGGTTTCGGGACAGCAGGACGCGCAATGGTCGCCTGCCCGGATCGGTCGCGTTCTCCGACCATGGTACGGTCGGTCCGGTCTCCGGAGGCGTCGGAAAACTCTTGCTTTGGACCCGAATGCGCAAAGGCGCTCCGCGTTCGCGTACCCGAGCTCCCCCGGGTGGGCGTGCCGGACGCGTCCGCCGACAGGTCGAGGGTGTGTGCATCGAAGTCGGCCACTGCGAAGAGCCGCGTCGACCATTGCATTCATCGTTGCAGGGGCCCTGTGCGCCACCGCGACAGCGCACGCGCAGGACACCGGCCCGATCGAGAATTCGCCTGCCATGTCTGCCGCTCAGATCGAGTCGCTGGTGGAGACCCTGCGCGACGACAGCGAGCGCGAGAAGCTGATCGCGCAGCTCGAAGTACTACTTCAGGCGCAGAACGCCCAGACCACCGACACCCCGTCCGCCAAGGTCGATTCTGCCGGGGTGACGGCGCTTGCATTCCTGTCACGCAAGGTCGAGGCGCTGAATGGTCTTGCCGGCGAGGCGGCGCGCAGCCTCGCGAACGTGCCGGCCGTCGCCGGGGAGCTTGCGGAAAAGGCTTCCGACCCCGAAGTGCGCCGGCGCTGGTTCGAGGTCGCCTTCAAGCTGATCGTGGTCGTCGGAATCGGATTCGTCGCCGAGCGGCTCGTGATGCGTCTCCTCTCCCGACCTCGATTCCACCTTCGGGACCGGGACGACGACGGCACGGGCGGACAGGTCGTGCGTCTGATGGAGCGCATCCTGATGGACCTCGCTCCGGTCGTCGCCTTCGCGGTGGCCGGCTACGCCGCACTGGCAGTGGTCGATCCGCCGTCGCAGGCACGCGTGATTGCGCTGGTGATCATCAATGCCAACGTCATCGTGCGGGCGGTCACGGCGCTCGCGCGCATGGTCTTGAGACCGCGATTCGCGACCTTTCGCTTCGTCAGTCTCTCCGACGAGAACGCGAACTACCTGTTCTTCTGGGCGCGGCGCCTGACGGCGGCGTCGGTCTACGGATTCTTCATCGCGGAGGCACTGCCATTGCTCGGGGTCGCGCAGGGCGCTCAGGCGAGCGCGCAGAAGCTCATCGGGCTCGTCGTGGCTTCCATGGTGGTCGTGCTCGTGCTGCAGAACCGGCAGCCGGTGCGCATATGGCTTTCCGGTGCAGGGACCGTGAGCGGATGGCGGCGGATTCGGCGCTCGTTCGCCGAGGTCTGGCACATCGTCACCATCGCCTACGTCACCGCGGTCTATGCCGTGTGGGCCACTGGAGTGCCGGGAGGGTTCGAGTTCCTGATTCGGGCGACGGTGGTGACGCTGGTCACGGGGCTCGTTGCATACGCCGCCTTCAGCGGGCTGCACAAGGCGGTGGAGCGGGGGTTTCGGGTCAACGAGGAGACCCGGAACCGCTTCCCTCGTCTGGAGGAGCGGGTAAACCGCTACCGCGGCATCATCGAGACCGCTGTGCGCTCCATCATCGTCGTGGTCGCGGCGCTCATGGTGCTCGATGCGTGGGGACTCGGGCCGTTCGACTGGCTCGCGTCCGAGAGCGGACGGGTGCTCGTCGGGCGCCTCGTCACCGTGGTCTTCGTCGCCGGGTGCGCCCTTGTCGCGTGGGAGCTGCTGAGCACGCTGGTCGAGCGTTACCTCGAGGAACGCGACGCCGGGGGCGAGCTTGTGGCGCGCGGCGCGCGGGTGCGCACCTTCCTGCCGCTCGTGCGCAACGTCGTTCGAATCGTGCTGCTGGTGCTGGTGGTGCTCGTGGTGCTGTCCGAGATCGGCATCGACATCGGACCGCTGCTCGCGGGCGCGGGCATCGTGGGTCTCGCGGTGAGCTTCGGCGCCCAGAGTCTCGTGAAGGACGTCATCACCGGGTTCTTCATTCTGCTCGAAGACACGATCTCGGTCGGGGACGTGGTCGACCTGGGGGGACGCTCGGGCATCGTCGAGAGCATGACGATCCGCTCGGTGCGACTGCGCGACCTGGGCGGCAACGTCCACACTGTGCCGTTCGGCGAGGTGGCGGCGGTGCTCAACATGACCAAGGACTTCTCCTACGCGCTGATGGAGGTGGGCATCGCCTACCGGGAGGACGTCGACGAGGTGGTCGAGGTGCTGCGCGAGATTGGCGACGGCATGCAGGCGGACGAGGAGTTCGGACCGCTCATTCTCGAGCCGCTGCAAGTGCTCGGGCTCGACTCCTTCGGCGCGTCGTCGGTCAACATCCGGATTCGGCTCAAGACGCTGCCCATCCAGCAGTGGGCGGTCAAGCGCGAGTTCCAGCGGCGCATGAAGCGGGTGTTCGACGAGCGCGGAATCGAGATTCCGTTCCCGCACCAGACGGTCTATTTCGGAGTGGACAAGAGTGGACACGCGCCGGCTGCCCGCTTCGCGCTGGAAAGCGGGCACGATGAGGACGTGGACACAACGTTCGCAGCCGCGGTTTCCGACACGGACACTGCCGAACCGGGGAACCCGAGACACGGGACCGGCGCATCACGTCGACCGGATCGAGATTAGTGCGTTCGCTCGCAGGTCCCGCGTCGAACCCGCCGTACAGGGCAGGAAACGCGTGGACGCGCGCCGTTGGGGCCCCTTGCGACCAGCGCGAACCGCTGCGAAGGTGCGGCCCGCGCGATGCGCCACGCCGCTCGATCGACGGGCGGCGGGGGCGAATCGAACCGGATGCGTCAGGCGCCCCACTCGCGGGCAGGGTGGGCATCCAGACACGGCAGGCGGCGGCCTCGTGAGACGTTCGGAAGGTTCGCGGGGCACGAGGGGACTTAGCAGAAGTCCTGCATCGAAGTCGAGACTGTCGTGGCGCTCGAGGTAGTCGCGGTGGCCTGGGAGGCATCCCGGGCCGTACACGGTCACGAGATACCGTAGCCGCGACTCTCGAGCCGGAAATCCGGATTGCCGGTCGCGCGGATGACGCGGTGCGCGAGCTCGTGGGCGAGATTGAAACGCTTGCGCTCGACACCGGTCTGGCTCGATACGACCACGACTTCGGTGTCGGGGCGGTCGCCGCCGCGCCGCACGTCACAGGCGAGCCCGTCGAAGCGCTCGGGCAGATCCGCCTCAATGACCATGATCCCCTTGTCTTCGAGCAGACCGGCCATGCTCGGCACCGGATCCATCCCGAGCGCCCACGCTCGACGCAGCCCGTACGCGATGCCGTCGACCGCCTCGAAGCTCTCGACGTGATAGGTCACGAGGTCGCCGAACGGGTCGGTGGGCGGGGCCAGGTCGAGGATGTCCTCGATCGCCAGATAGCCTTCGAGCTTTTCGGTGACGAGCGCTTCGGCCTTCGCACGATCCTGAGCCGAGGTGCCCGAGTGCTTGCGGAACTCGATCCCCTTCAGCGCCTCGACTTGGCCGCCCATGAGGAAGTCGAGAGACACACCGAGCGCCTTGCCGAGGCCCACGAGAACGGCCGAGGACGGCATCATACGGTCCGCTTCGTACTTGCTGATCGCCTGCGCGCTGATCTTGGGAGAGGTGCGCTCTGCCAGCGCCCGCATCGACAGTCCCGCCTTCTTCCGCGCCAATCGCAGTCGTTGTCCGAACATGATGACCCCTCCCAGTTGTCGGCGGTTGACGGTCGCAGTGAAGTTCGAAAGAACTAAACCACCCGTTGACGCTACCGTCGAATGCAATCAATCCGGAGGTTCCCATACCGACGAAGGATCAACATGCCGTCCCGCACGAGAGCGGCTGGGCGGCGAAGGGCTCGGGCAATCGGAAGGCGACATCCGTTCACCCGACGCAACGCGAGGCGATCGATGCAGCTCGCACGATCGCCCGCAATCAGCGGTCGGAGATGTTTGTCCGCGGCGAGAACGGCCGCATCCGCGAGCGCAGCACCTACGGCCCCGATCCGTACCCACCCAAGGGCTGACCCTTCGGGAGTAATTGCCATGATCAAGATGGAGATGCGGTTCAACGGCCGCAAGATCACTTCCGCCTCTCAACCCGAACGCGAGATCAGGCGCAGCATGGAGAGGCACGTCGAAGACAGACTGAAGAGGGCCGCCGGTCCCGGTGTGCGAATGAAGAAGAAGACCCGAGACGGCTACGTCTTCGAAGGCACGCCGGAGCCGATCGAACGCATGAGGCAGCGACTGCACCGAGGCGTCCGCTGAGTCCGTACACTCTTCACTTCGCGTGCGGATCAGGACAGCCGCGGGGTGATTGTCACCCTCGATTGCCGGACTTCGGACAAGGGAGGCCGTTGTTCCGATCGGGAGTACCGTCTCATTCACCCGCCGCTTCCCACGACATGGAGGCGAGCGGAATCATGAGTCGGCCAGGTGGAACGAGACCTCGAGCGCAAGCACCTCAACGCGCTCGTCGCCGAGTGGCAGCGCCGGGGGCGCGCCGCCGGAACATTGATGAACCGGACCGCGCACCTGCGCTGGTGGGCGAAGCGCATCGACCGCCCGGGCGCGGTGCCGGCCACCGGCCACCGGCAGCCGCGGACCCGGTACCGAACGAAGGGGGCGCGATCCGGGATTGACCGTCGCGCGGCGGGCATCTACCGTGCGCCGCCCACTCTGCCCGGTACGCGCCATGTCCCGCATCCACCTGAGCCCCAACGAGGCGCGCATCATCGGCTGCCTCATGGAAAAGGCGATTCTGACGCCGGATCAGTGCCCGTTGACGCTGAACGCGCTCACGATGGCCTGCAACCAGAAGTCGAGCCGAAATCCCGTGTTGGCGCTGGACCGTACTACCGTCGAACGCGCGGCGCGCGACCTGCGCGAAAAGTCGCTCGTCATGCGCGACGAGAATTTCAGGAGCGGCGTCGTGAAGTATCAACAGCGTCTGTGCAACACGGTGTCCAGCGAACTGAACTTCTCGGAGGACGAGTACGCGGTGGTCTGCCTCCTGCTCCTGCGCGGCCCGCAGACCCCGGGCGAACTGCGGGCGCGTAGCGGACGCCTGCATGTCTTCGCGGACAACGAGGCGGTTGAAGAAACGCTGCAGCAACTGATGGATACCGGCCGCAAGGGCGGTGCCGTGATCGCGAGGCTCGCACGCGTCCCCGGACGCCGCGACCACCAGTACGCGCACCTGCTGTCCGGCGCGATCGAATCCGTGCCGGCGGACGACCTGCCGGCCAGGACCGAACCTCGGGGCGGGCGGCTCGCGGAGCTCGAACGCCGGGTCGCCGCGCTGGAACTCGACGTGGCGGCGCTCAAGGGTCGGCCCTCGGATCCTGCCTAGTCCCGGGTACTTTGCTGCTGGGTCTGCCCGCCGCCCAGCCTGAGCGTGCGGGAGCCTGCGCCGTCCCGCGGCGCAACCTACTCGCCACCCAATCCCTCGCCCATGGCGCTGGGCCGGGAACGCGTTCGCGCAGTATTCGCTTCAGGATCCTGCCGCTTGAAATCGCCCGGACGTTGACGGTCCAGACGAAGCAGGCATCTTGTCCCGAACTTCGCGGTCATCCATCGGCCACCTCGAATGCGGTCACGTTGCGCGTCTCCCGGCTGAACTCCACCCCGATGAGATGGATCGGCTCGCCTGTCGCCCGGTACTTGTCCGCATAGCCCCGCTCCTGCAACTGCGCCAGCGCCGCGCCCGCCCCCGAGAGCTCCACCACCTTGAACTCGAACAGATAGACGTGCCCGCCCGCGCGCACCGCCATGTCCAGACGAGCGTGGCTGGTGCTGTCCTCCACCGTGATGTCGAGACCCAGTGCCGCGAAGTACGAGTAGAACACGCTCGCGTAGTAGCCCTCGTAACGCGCGATGTCGTTGTTCGTGTACCACTCGTAGGGAATGCTCGCGTAGAAAGCGTGGAACAGCTCCTTCATCCCCGCGAAGTCCTTCGCCTCCAGCAACCGGAACAGACGGATGCTGTTCGTGGTCTGCCGTGTCGCATCCTGTACCAGATGGCGCAACAGGCTCCGGTTCAGGCTCTGGCGCACCTCGCGGTTCGGATAGCCCAACCGATACACCGTTTCTCCACCCAGGTTCTCCTCCGACCGGATCGTCAGATATCCAGTCTGAAAGAGCAGCGCCTCGGTGCCGATGTGGTCCACGTCGAAGGCCGAAAGCAGCTCCCCGGTGCTCACCGTCTCGTCGAGCGACACGGTGGCCACCCGGCGTTTGAACAGCGTCTCGACCAGAAACGCCGGCGTCCCGGTCTCGAACCACCACGCGTCGAACTCGCGGCGGTCGAAGAGCAGGAGCACGTCGTAGGGGTTGTACACCTTCTCCGCACCGCGCCAGAAGTAACCGTTGTACCAGTCGCGGATCGCGTCGCGGTCCAGACCGGGGAGCTCCGCCGCGAACACCGAGTCCAGATCCCCTTCCGTATAGCCGCAGACGCCCGAGTAGCGCCGGTCCAGAGTGATGTCGATGAGGTTGTTCAACCCGGAGAACAGGCTTACCTTCGAGAACTTGCTCACCCCGGTGAGGAAGGTGAAGCGGACGTGCGCCTCGCAGTCCTTGATTACCGCGTACAGACCCCGCAGAAACTCACGGTTGGCGCGCGCCACCTCGGGCTCTTCCAGCGCGTCCAGGATCGGCTTGTCGTACTCATCGACCAGCACCGCGACGGTGCGCCCGGTCCGCCGGTGCAGCGTCTCCAGCAGACGCGCGAGACGTCCCGGTGCCGTGTACTCGGACGCCACCGGCGCATCGCCCTCGGCGGCCGCCAGTTGCTCCATGGTCCTCGCCTCAACCGAACCCGACTGCTTGAAGTTGCCACCCCCGAAGCTCAGCCGCACTACCGGGTGGCGCACCGACCAGTCCCAGCGCTCATGGATGTGGAGCCCCTCGAACAGCGTCTCGTTGCCCTCGAAAAGCTCCTTCAACGTGTCCAGGAACAGGCTCTTGCCGAAGCGCCGCGGGCGCGACAGGAAATAGTGCGTGCCCTCGTCGAGCAGCCTCTCGATGTAGGCCGTCTTGTCCACGTAGTAGCAGTCCGCCTCCCGTATCTTGCGGAAGGTCTGGATGCCGATAGGCAGCCTGCGCCTGACCATGGACGCATCATATCCTGCCGAAACCTGCCACCGGCAGGACGCGAGGTCCGACGGCACCGGGCACCTGATGGACCCGCGTTGCGCATTCCCCGAACGCGTGCCTTGCCGTCCCTGCCGGCGGTGCCCAAAGCAGTTCGGGCGAGGGCCTGGGTTCCCCGCCTCCCGGCATTCAATCCGATCCGGCAGGATGCATCCGCGGGACTCGGCAGTCCTCAGCCGGAGGCGCGCAGAGGTACCGACTCCTCGCCGTCTTCGACCGGAATCAGGCGATTCCATCCGTGGCGATCCTCGATCTCGCCGAGCTGGATGCCGGTGATGGTGTCGTAGAGTTCGCGGGTCAGCTCGCCGGTGGCGTTGTCGTTGATGATCCACTCCTGTCCGCGGTAGGCGATCTTTCCCACCGGGGCGATGATTGCCGCGGTGCCGGCACCGAAGGCTTCGACCAGATCGCCACTGCGGATGGCGTCGATGACCTCGTCGATCGACACCCGCCCTTCTTCGACCTCGATGCCGCGGTCGTGCAACAGCGTGATGACGCTGTCACGGGTGACGCCGGGCAGGATGGTGCCCCGCAATGCGGGGGTGACGACCCGGTCCCGGAAGCGGAAGAAGATGTTCATCGCTCCGACCTCTTCCACGTAGCGGTGCTCGATGCCGTCGAGCCAGAGCACCTGCGCGTAGCCGGCGGCGTTTGCGTTCTGCCCGGGAAAGAGGCTGGCGCCGTAGTTGCCCGCCGTCTTGGTGTCCCCGGTGCCCCCGGGAGACGCCCGGGTGAAGCGTTCCTCCACGGTGAGCGCGACCGCGGCGGAGTCGGTGTCGAAGTAGGCGCGCACCGGCGCGGTCATGACGAGGAAGCGATAGCTCCGGGCCGGGCGCACCTCGAGCTGGAGCTCGGTGGCAACGATGAGGGGCCGGATGTAGAAGGCCTGTCCGCGCTTCCTCGGGATCCACCGGTGATCGAGCCGTACCAGCTCGTCGATGGCCCGGAAGAAAACCGCTTCGTCCACCGCGGGTATGCACATCCTCGTGCAGGAGCTGCACAGCCGCTCCGCGTTGCGGTCGGGACGGAACACCCGCACCACGCCGTCCACGCCCATGAAGCCCTTGAGACCCTCGAACACCGACTGGCCGTAGTGCAGGGTCGCGCTCGCCGGCGGCAGCGAAATCGGACCGAAGGGCAGCACTTCCGGGGAATGCCAGCACCCGTCGTCGTAGCGCATGCTGAACATGTGATCCGAGTACACGTCGCCGAATCCGAGGTTGTCGAAATCGACCGCGCCGAGGCGGCTCTCCTCGACGCACCGGATCTTCAGGTCGGACAGCATGGCGTTCTCCCCCGAGGTTTTGGCGATTACGCCAGGAACCCCGAGCACGGTCAAACCGGGGCCGCGAGCGGCTCCGCGTCCGTCCCCGGACCGCGGGACGGCTGGGAGCCGCATCCATAGTCGGTTGAGCTGGTGGATTCCCGCGTGCGCGGGAATCCACCGGTTGGAGTCGTGGCCTCGAAGCAAGAACGAACCAGCAAGTCCGTACAGGCTACCCGTCTCACATCTCAATCCGAACACCAATGCGCGACCCGGCGGGACGGCGCCCCGCGGACTCGGGCCGAAGGGAAGGAAACGACGCCGGTGCGGCGCCTCGTTTCGGGACGCTGCATTGCGTGACCCTCCGAATCCGGTTAGCCTCCCGGCCCGTTCGAGACCGGCGCCGGCTACCTCGGTGGCCACTTCGGCAGCTACGGTCCGGGCCGACAGGATGTCGTCCCTGCCGGACGATGCCCAGGGTTGGCGCAGCTTTTTCGTCCCGGTATCCAACCGGACATCACGAGAGGGGGAAACACGATGAGATTGCGGGCAAAGATTTCCATGGTGCTGGCGGCACTCCTGTGCCTGCCGCTGACCGGTCTCGCGGAAGGGGTGGACGAGCTTCCGGCAGAGATCGCGGAGAAACTCTATTCCCCGGACATGCTCGATCCGATGCAGCCCATCGGGCCGAGCGCCTATCGCGACTGGAAGGCACCGAACAAGCCGCCGTGGACCATCGGCTACGCCAGCTCCTATGCGGGGAACACCTGGCGCGCCGGCGTGATGGATCGCCTGATCCAGGAGCTCATCCCCAAGTGGAAGAAGCTCGGCCTCCTGAAGGAAGTGATCGTCACCCAGTCCAACCTCAAGGACGCGCTGCAGATCCAGCAGATGCGCCAACTGGTCGACCGCGGAGTGGATGCGCTCATCGTATGCTGCTCAAACCCCACGGCCCTCAACCAGACCGTCAAGTACGCCTACGAGAGGGGCATTCCGACCTTCTCCTTCGTCGGCTACCTGACCTCGCCCTACTCCATCAACTCGTCCGCCAACTACCAGCTCGCCGGGCACCGCATGGGCACCTGGATGGCGGATGAGCTCGGCGGCTCCGGCAAGGTGCTGGTGGTCGAGGGCATTCCCGGTACTTCCGGCTCCGATTCCCAGGACCGCGGCATCAAGGCGGGCCTGGGCGAGTACTCGGATATCGAGATCGTCGGCTCCATCGCGGGCATGTGGACCGACCAGGTCGCGCAGGCCGAGGTCCAGAAGTGGCTCGCCACCCACCCCGGCCAGCTCGACGGCATCGTGGTCCAGTCCGCGGCCGAAATGGGCGTGCTGAACGCGCTCAAGCAGTCCGGTCGAGACATGATCCCGGTCACCATCGGCGGAGAGCTCGGCGCGATCTGCTACTGGCGCAAGAACATCGACTACATCAGCGGCGCCTACCACGTGTGGCCGCCAGGCGATGACTTCGAGCTCATCTGGGACATCATGATGCGCACGCTCCAGGGCCAGGGCCCCCGGCTGCAATCGGTGATGGTCGACATCATCCCCTTCGGCAAGGATGACGTGGTGGCCATGATGGGCGAGGACTGCGATGAGAACAACAAGCTCTGGGCCCACGTCGGACCGCAGGTCTGGGGCAGCAGGGAGTTCCTCGATCACTTCTTCCTGCGGCCCGCGGATCCGGAGGCCTACAAGCCCTCCGATCATTGAGGGCCGAGGGCAGGCTGGTTCGCACGGATTGAGGGAAGTCTTCCGGCCTTCCGCATGGTGGCCGGATGACTCCTGAACGCACCGGGAACGGCCTGCCCCCTGAGGCGGGCGCCGCCGTACATCCTCCGGCGGCGCCTTCGTCTGCGCGCGACGTCGTCTCCGTTCTCGGCGTTCGCAAGATCTACGGCGTGACCCGGGCGCTGGACGGATGCTCCTTCAGTGCCCGGCGCGGCGAGATCCACGCCATCGTGGGCGGGAACGGGTGCGGGAAGTCCACGCTCGCCAAGGTCATGTCGGGAGTGGTGCTGCCCGATGCCGGGCAGTTCTCCATCCTCGGCCATACCCCGCGCACGCCGCTGGAGGCGCGCCGCGCTGGAATCGCGACCGTGTACCAGGAGGTCCTGGTCGCCGATGCCTGCTCGGTTGCCGACAACCTCTTCGTGGGTTCCGACCGCCTCTTCACCAAGTCGCGACCGACCACGGAAAAGCTCGCCACCGCGCAGGCCCTGATGCAAGAGCTGACGGGGCTCGACATCGATCCGGAAATGGACACCGGCGGCCTGCCGCTCTCCATCAAGCAGTGGATCACCATTGGCCGTGCGCTGCTGATGAATCCGGAGGTGCTCATCCTCGACGAGTCGTCGGCCGCTCTCGACCTGGACTCCACCGAAAGGCTTTTCGCCAAGATGCGCGAGCTGCGCGACAGGGGCGCGACGGTAATCATCGTCACCCACCGCATTGCCGAGCTCATCCGCATCAGCGACCGCGCCACCGTGATGCGGGACGGTCGCGATGTCGGGGTGCTGGAGAAGGCGGAGATCACCGAGAAGAACCTGCTCGGCCTCATGACCGGGGACCGGGACCTCGCGCACACCGAGGAGGAAGCGGCGCAACAGACGGCGAGCGAAGAAGTGGTCATGCGGGCGAATGGGCTCAGCATCTGGCCCGAGGCGGAGCGCATCCACTTCGACCTCCGGCGAGGGGAGATAGTGGGCGTCGCCGGGCTCGACGGCCAGGGCCAGAACGAGCTGGTGCGTGCGCTGGCCGGGGTTGCGCCCGCATTGGAGGGCCTACCCCTGGTGCGCACCGAAGCCGGGGATCTGGTGGAAATCAGCGGGCTCGAAGCGGCCGAGACCTGCCGCATCGCCTACGTGTCGGGCGATCGTCGCCACGAGGGCATCTTCCCCAACCTGAACATCTTCGAGAACCTGCTGATTCCGCTTTACCGCAAGCACATCGAGAATGGCCGACTCGGCATCATCATGTGGGCCGACCTGTCGGCGATCTTTGACTGGTTCGTCGAGCGCCTTTCCATCAAGGTCGGCGAGAAGACCAACAAGATCACCTCGCTTTCCGGCGGCAACCAGCAGAAAGTGCTGCTCGGTCGCGCCTTCGCCCAGCAGCCGCACATCCTGGTGCTGAACGATCCCGCCCGCGGCATCGATGTGGAAACGAAGCGCGAGCTCTACAACCACCTACGGGACTTCGCCTCGCAGGGACACTCGGTGGTGTTCCTGTCGAGCGAGCTCGAAGAGTTCATCGGGCTGTGCAATCGGGTAATCGTCATCCGCCATGGCAGCGTGTTCGACAGCTTCGCCGAGGACGAGATCGACCCGGACCGTATCCTCGAAGCCATGTTCGGCCAGACGCACCACGACCCGGCGCGGCGTGAGGCGGAGCGGCCGCGCGACGTGCAGGAAGCAGGGCGTGGCGTAGTGCAAGAGAGCGGGCGTGGCGGCGCACGGGAGGACGAGCGCGGCAGCGCCGCGATCATCGACTTCGAGAACGAGAAGCGAAAGGCGCAAGCCAAGGCGCGAAGCGTGCGACGCATCCGCATCGTGGACAGCGACGCGGAGCGCGAACGAAGCGATGACGGCGACGGGGACCGAAACGATGGGATCGAGAAGAAGAAGGGCCGCACCGGCTCGGACCGGATGAAGATTCTCTACTTCGATGAATGAGAGCGACTCGGAAGCAAATGTTCGAGTTGAGTATCGCAACCGAGGCGTTGCATGAATAGTCGAAAGCGAATGCCGACATGTATTCCCTCTCTCGCGACAATGACGGCGGCAATAGCTGCGGGCAACTCCCGCGCGTACAGAAATGACGTCTCGTGCGGCAACTACCCCTCATACAGCGATGGCGTCATTCCCGCGGAAGCGGGAATCCACCCTGCGCATTCCGGAAGCTTTGGAGTCGTGAGTTGGACCTGCAACCTCGGGAGTGAATGAATGGACCACGGCAAGATCAAGATCATCGAGTTCGGGAAGGACAAGGAAAGTCCGAGGGCTTCGACGGGCGAATTCGGGGGCGCCCGGAGCATGAAGATCGTCGAGTTCGACAACCAGCCGGCCGGTGGCGACAGGCGGACGGCCGCCAAGCCAGAGCCGGGACGGATCAGGATCGTCGAGTTCGACGACGACCGACCTCGAACCAGGGCGGAACACGCCTCGCCCCCCGAATGGGGACCTTCGGTATCCCGGGCTCGCTCCGGCGCCATCAAGATCAAGGAGTTCGACGACGAAGGCCAGGAGCGACCGCGAGGCGGCGGCAGGACGGCGTCGCGAATCAAGATCGTGGAGTTCGACTGATGCGTGGCAGACTCGGGGAGCGCTGAACCCGTGGCGCAGGCGGCACTGGCGGGAGGACAGGCGATAGGCGCCGCCGACTTCGCGGTAGCGCCGTCGACCGCGCGCACCTATCTGCTGGTGCCCATCCTGCTGCTCTTCGCGCTCCTCGTCATCGCGGTGCTTCGCGCCCCGAACCTCATTTCCAACGTCGGCATCGGCAGCGCGATCATCGTGTCCGCGCCGCTCATCCTCGCCACCTACTCGCTCACCCTCATCGCGATGGCCGGGCGGGCGGGCGTCGATCTCTCCATCGGTCCGCTGATCGGCTTCATCAACGTGAGTCTGATCCAGCTCTACGCCGCGGACGTGATCGCCTCGCCCTTCGCGTTCTTCGCCTACGCGATCATCGTGGGCATCCTCTACCAGGTCCTCATGGGGCTCATCATCATCTACGTCCGGGTGCAGCCCATCATCGTCGCCCTCAGCGGCTTTCTCGCCCTGGTGGGCCTCAACCTCGTCATCCTGCCGCGTCCGGGCGGAGTCGCCCCGGAGTGGATGATGCCCTGGGGTCTCGGCACCTCGATCTGGTCGCCGGTCCTCGTGATCCTGGTGTTGGCGACGGGCGCCTGGTTCCTGCTGACGCGTACCGCATTCTTCGACCACTTGCGCCTGATGGGCTCCGACGAGCGCACCGCCTACACCGCCGGCGTGCGCATCAACATCGTGCGGCTCGGCGCGCACGTGATCGCGGGCGTCTACGGCGCGCTGGCGGCGCTCACCTTCACGTCCCTCATCAGCTCCGGCGATCCGACGCAGGGCACCACCTACACCCTGATGGCGGTCACCGCGCTGGTCCTCGGCGGCACCAGTCTCGCGGGCGGGCGCGGCAGCATCATCGGCTCCCTGCTCGGCGCCCTCAACATCTACCTCATCACCTACGTGCTCTCGACCTTCAACTTCGGCATGGTGCAGAGTTTCGTCACCGACGCCGCCTACGGGGTGGTGCTGGTCGTCTCCCTCCTCCTCACGCTGGCGCTGCCCCGCCTGCCTGCGGCGGTGCAGCGCGTTTCGCCCTTTGCCTTCTTCGTGGTGCTCGGCATCGTCGCCTTCAGCGTGCTCCTCCACGCCAAGGACGAGATCGTCGCGCCGGTCGCAACGCCCGGAAGCGGCGACTTCACGGTGCTGGGCGGCGACGATTCGGGCCTCACGGTGCTCGGTGGGGACGATTCCGGGCTAACCGTCCTCGGTGGGGAGGACTCCGGCTTGACGGTCCTCGGGGGAGACGACTCGGGCCTCACCGTGCTGGGCGGTGACGATTCGGGGCTCACTGTGCTTGGGGGCGATGATTCGGGCCTGACAGTGCTCGGTGGCGACGATTCCGGTCTCACGATCCTGGGCGGCGACGAGTCGACCACTCCGGCGGCGCCGTCCGCCAAGGCCACTCCACTCGTCTACGCCGCGCTCACCATCGTCATCGCGGTCTTCCTCATCTACCTGCTCTACCGCCACCCCTCGGTGCCGCTCTTCGCCTTCGTCGGCATCATTCTGCTCCTCGTCCTGGGGCTCAGCCTCCACGACGGGCGTGCTCCGGGGACGGGCGCCGGCGCGAGCACCGGACGCCCCGGCACCCAATTCGTCTTCTACTTCGAAGCCTCCAGGCCGGAAGCCCCGATGGCGGGCGACTTCTCCGGAAGCACGGACGCTTCGCACCGGGCAGCAGCGCCCGCGGTGCGCGGGCTGCTGCTGCTCACCGGGACCGTGATGCTCGCTTCTCTGCTGATCGTCATTGCCCTGCCCAAGGTGCGCACACGCCTCGGCAACACCCACCTGCTCTTCCTGCTCGCGCTGGGCGCCGCCGCGCTCGGAATCCTCATCTACGCGAGCGGCGGAGCGGAGGTCTTGCCGGGAGGGCTCTACATCGAAGCCTACGGCGCCATCCTCCTTGGCGCGATCGTGCTGATCGCGAGCATGCCGCGAGTGCAGGCCCGGATGAAGGACTTGACCTTCGTGCTGCTCGCCATCCTGTGCGGGGCGCTGCTCATCGCGACGTGGTTCGCGGCGGGACCGGACGGCGACACCGTCGCCGCGCCGTCCGGCGCAACCCTTGCAGCTACGCCGGCCGCGTGGCCACCCCCAAGCGGACAGGCAGTGCTCTCCGAGACCTTCTACGGCGCAGTCTTCTGGGTGCTGCTCGCCGCCGGCGCGATCTTCCTCGTCACCCTCCCGCGCATCGGGACGCGGATTCGCAGCTACGTCGCGCTCAACACGGGGGTCAAGGCATTCTCCTGGACCGGCGGCTTCATCGTCATCGCCGCGGTGCTCGCCCTGGGCGCGATGTTCTACGCGGCGTCCCTGCCGCTGTGGAAGCTCGGCGTCGCCATCGTCGCGGCGAGCGTCGTGGGACGCTATGCGTGGCGCTTCCTGCTCCGCTACCGGGGAGGCGAAATTCTGCCTGCCGCCCACCGCGGACCCCGGGTTCGACGTAGCGCCCACGCCCTGACGGGAGCGGACAGATGAACGAAAGCCCGGGAATGAGTCGTGCTGCCCATCGCTTCTACAAGTGGCTGGGCCTCATCGTCGCGGTGCTCATCTCGGGTGCCGGCGGAATCCTGGGGCTCGTCGAAGACGTGCCGCTCCAGCACGTCATCTTCTACACCGCGGCCACCTTCGCGCTCGTGCTCTGGGGTTGGCATCACTTCTCGGTGCGGTGGATCTACGAGCCCGACGCCATCGCGCTCGACAACAGTCGCGAAGGACCGGGGCGGGACGCGGACCGGCCCGCCGCGCCTCTTCGGGAAGAGCCGGAGCCGGGGACGAGCTATGTCCGCGCCCTGCTGATCCGCCACCGCCGAACCATCGTCGGAATCGTCATCCTCCTGCTCGCCTACCTCGGGGTGGGGGCGGCGGTCGACGGCTTCTTCACCGTCGCCAATGTCATCGCCTCCCTGATCCTCGCCGCCCTGCTGGCGCTCGCGGTCACCTTCAACCGCTACGTGGCAGAGAACAAGAGCGCCTTCATCGGGATGACCGCGCTGATCGGCCTCTTCATCGTCGGCTCCATCGTCGTCGACGGCTTCTTCTCCACCATCAACATGAAGTCGATGCTGGTCTTCGCCGCATTCCTGGGCCTCGCCTGCCTGGGCCAGACCCTGGTGGTGCTGCTCGGCGGCCTGGACCTCTCGATTCCCTTCATCATCGGCTCGGCCAACATCGGGCTCATGTACCTCTTCGGCTTCGAGGGCCTGCCGAACTGGATCGCGGTGATCTGCATCCTCATCCTCGGCACTCTCATCGGTCTCGTAACGGGTTTCTTGAGCTTCCGTCTCCAGGGCCAGGCCCTGATCGTCTCCCTCGGCGTCGGGTTCGCGGTGGCGGGGGGCACCCAGATCGTCACCTCCATCGGCACCCGCTACGCCGGCAACGTGCACGGCGCGGTCCCGGGCTGGCTCACCAACATCGCGGCCATGAACGGCACCACCTTCGGGCTGAACTTTCCCCCCATCATCCTGATCTGGGCGGCGATCGCGGTGCTGCTCATCGTCGCCATGCGCAACACCGTCTACGGCCGCGCCCTCTACGCCCTCGGCGGCAGCCGTACCGCCGCGCGCCGCCTGCGAATCTCGGAGCGCCGGTACTGGGTCGGGGTCTACACGATCAGCGGCTTCTTTGCCGCCCTGACCGGGGAGCTGCTGCTCGGCTGGAGCGGCAGCGGCTTCATCGGCGTCGGCGACCCCTACCTGTTCACCACCCTCGCGGCGGTGGTCATCGGCGGGACTTCCCTGCTCGGCGGCTGGGGGGGATACGGCTACACTGTGATCGGCGTGCTCGTTCTGCAGGTGCTCACTTCCTTCCTGGTCGGGCTCGGCCTGGACTACGAAGGCCAGCAGTTCATCTTCGGCCTGCTGATCATTCCGCTGGTGGCGCTGTACGCGCGCTCGCCCCATATCCGATCGCAGATCTGAGCCGCCGACTAATGAAGGGAACCACAACGAGGTGGCGATTGAACATGACCGCAATGTTTCCCCGATTTCCTGGTGCGGACGCCATGCTGCAGAAAGTCGGTGAAACCCTGCGGTGGAGTGAAGACGGCGGCGAAATGCAGGCGAGGCGCACGGGTCAGGGGATCGGCTGATGGACCAAATGCTCAATCCGAACGACATCGTGAGCGCGACCTTCTGGTTGATGTCGCTGGCGATGGCGGGCGCGACCGCGTTCTTCTTCTTCGAGCAGCGGCGGGTGGCGGACCGCTTCAAGGTCTGTCTCGCAGTGATGGGCGCGGTGACCCTGATCTCGGCCATCCACTACTTTCATCTTCGAGGGGTCTGGGCGTCGACGGGATCGGTGTCGACGGTGTTCCGATTCGTCGACTGGCAGCTCACCGCCCCCATGCAGTGTGTCCTCTTCAGCCTCCTGCTCGGGAGCGTCGCCGCCGTGCCCCAGGCGCTGTTCTGGCGCCTGCTGACCGCCTCCACGGTGATGGTCGCGGCGGCCTATCTGGGAGCGGCGGGCTACATGAGTCCGACGCTCGGCTTTCTCGTCTCGGTCGCGGGCGGGCTCTACGTCCTCGGCGAGATCTACCTGGGTGAAGCCAGCAAGATAAACGCGAGGAGCGAGAACGCGGCGGTGCAATCCGCATTCAATGCGCTGCGCCTGATCGCCACCATCGGCTGGGCGGTCTATCCGCTCGGCTACTTCATGGAGTATCTCGGCGGTGGCGTCGACCCCGCCAGCTTGAACGTGATCTACAATCTTGCCGACTTCCTGAACAAGATCACCTTCGGCCTGATCATCCACCGGGCCGCGGTGAGAGACTCGACACGATGATCACGCGCTGCGAGCGCGGCGGTCCGTCGAAGCGGGAAGAGGAGAACGCGCCGTGACCGGAGTGGACATCATTACTGCAATCCTGCTCGCAGGCATATTCATTGCGGTCGTCGTCTATCTGCTCTACTGGCTCTACCAGAGGTCATCCAAGGAAGTCTCCTTCGTGCGCACCGGCCTCGGGGGCGAGAGAGTCATCCTGAACGGCGGTGCGCTGGTCCTTCCCATCATCCACAACATCACCCTGGTCGGGATGAAGACGCTGCGCCTCGAGGTGCGGCGCGCCGGCTCCTCGGCCCTCATCACCAAAGACCGCATGCGGGTGGAGGTCGTGGCCGACTTCTTCCTGCGAGTCCGCCCGGACCGGGAATCCGTGGCTGCCGCGGCGCAGTCGCTCGGCGGGCGGACCATGGACGCCGAGGCCCTGAAGGAGCTCGTCCAGGGCCGATTCGTCGATGCGCTGAGCAGCGTCGCCGCCCGCATGAACATGGACGAAATGCAGGAGGAACGGGGGCGCTACGTCGAAGAGGTCAAGCGCCTGGTCGAGAACGTGCTGACCAGCAACGGCCTCGAGATGGAAGCGGTCTCCCTGACCGGCCTGGACCAGGCCGACATCGGTGTCTTCAACCCCTCCAACGCCTTCGATGCGGAAGGCTTGACGCGGCTGACCGAACAGATCGAGTCGCGCAAGAAACGCCGCAACGACATCGAGCAGGACACGCTCATCCAGATCCGCAACAAGAACCTGGAGACCGAGAAGCTCTCCCTGGAGATCGATCGCGACAGCCACTACGCCCGCCTCGAACAGGAGCAGCAGGTCTCGGTGCGTCGCGCAGAGCAGCGCGCCGAGATCGCCAAGGACCGGGCGGCACGGGACCAGGAGGCGAGGCAAGCCGAGCTGCGCGCGGAGGAAGAGGTCGAGAAGGCGCGCATCTTCAAGGAGAAGGCGGTCGAGGCGGAGGAGGCGCTGCGCGAAGCTCGCCTCACCGAAGAGATCGAAGAGCGGCGCAAGCACCGCAACGCAGTGGAGAAGGAAGTCGCCGTCCAGATCTGGGAGAAGGATCTCGAGGCGGAGAAGCGCTACCTCGACATCCAGAAGGAGACCGAGTTCCTGCGCAACGAGCAGAAGCGCGAGATCGCGGTCCACCAGGCCGCGCAGCAGGCGGAGACCGCGCGGGAACGGGCCGAGCGCGAGCGCGAGGCGGAAGAGGCGGAGATCCGCGCGCGCGAGGAGGTCGAGAAGACCCGCATCGCCCAGGACAAGGCGCTGGAGCTCGAACGCATCCGGCAGGCGGAAGAGACCGAGCGCCTGGACATCCAGCGCCGCCGGCTGCTGGCCATCGAGGAGAAGGAGCGAGCCATCGCCATCGCCGAGAAGGCCCGCGAGGAGCTGGAGACCCTCGCCACGGTGGAGGAGGCGCGCGCCCGCGAGGCCGAGGCGGCGGAGAAGGTCGCCTCGGTGCGCGAGACCGAGGTCGCGGAGCGCAAGAAGCGCATCGAGATGATCCTCGCCGGGCTCCAGGCCGAGCGCGAGTCCTTGATCATGACCACCGTGGCGGAGGCCGAGAAGGCGGTGGCCGAGGAGCGCGCGGAGGCGGATCGCTTCCAGAGCCTCGCGGCTCGGCTCCGCTACGAAGTCGACGCCGAAGGCAAGCGGGCGCTCAACGAAGCGGAGAACCTGCGCAACGATGCGAGCCGCCGCAGTGCGCTGCGCATGAAGCTCGTCGAGCACCTCGAAGGGATCATCCGCGAGGCGGTCAAGCCGATGGAGCAGATCGACGGAATCAAGATCCTGCAGGTCGAAGGCCTGCCCGGCATGAGCGGCACGCTTCCGGTGGGTGGCGCCGGCGGCGGCGATTCCGGGGGGAGCCTGGGCGGGGACGGCGCGGCCGACGGCGGAGCGCCGGGAGGCCGCGGCGGCAGCCTCGCGGATCAGATCGTGAGCTCGGCGCTTCGCTACCGGGCGCAGGCGCCCTTCGTCGACAACCTGCTTCGCGAGATCGGGATGTCACCCAACGAGATCACCCGGCTCGGTGGCCTGCTCCGGGACGAATCCGGGGGCGACTCCGCGTCGGGAACATCCGCGAACAAGGACGACAAGTGATCGCATGAGGGCGGAAGCGCTGCCCCCGAATTGAAGGGCGGTCCGCCAACGAATCATTCATTTTGCATACTCTCGAGAGGATGGGGACATGGCCGTAGACGTGAAGACTTGGGCGAGCAAGTTCAAGAACCTGACCGACAACGACGAAACCATCCAGTGCATGGGCAAGTACTACACGTGCCGCTTCATGTACGACATGCAGGACCGGAAGGTCATCGTCGAGATGCACGACGGCAAGGTGAAGCACATCAATACCGATCCACAGCCCCTCGACCCCTACGACTTCGCGTTGCGCGCGAGCCCGCAGACCTGGCGCGAGTTCGCCAAGCCGGTCCCCAAACCGATGTTCCACGGCATCTTTGCCGCGAGCTTCTGCGAAGACCTGAAACTCGAAGGCGACCTGTTGGTGCTGATGCAGAACTTGCGGAACTTCACCGTCCAGTTCGAGCTGCTTCGGAAGTGCGGCGTTCCCGTCTGACCCGCGTCGAAAGAAAGCCAACACGAGCAGCTCAAATTCCGGGAGTCACACCATGGTCCGCCATTCCCCAGTAACCGGCCGCTACGTCACGATCGAGGTGGACGGCAAGGAGTACAAGGTCTTCTACCTGCACAACGGCAGCGGGCAGCCGCTCATCTGCCAGCACACCGCGGGCGCCCACAATCACCAGTGGCGCGGCCTGCTCGAGGACGAAGAGTTCACCAGCCAGTACAACATCATCGCCTACGACCTGCCCCGTCACGGCAAGTCCGATCCGCCGCACAACACCGAGTGGTGGAAGGAGGAGTACCGGCTCACCGCCGAGCACTACGTCAACTTCATCGTCAAGTTGTGCGATGCGCTCGAGCTGAAGGATCCGATATTCATGGGGTCTTCATTCGGCGGCAACGTCGCCCTGCAGCTCGCGCTGCGGCGGCCCGACCGCTTCAAGGCGGTGATCCCGGTCGAGGCGGCGGACTACGCGCCCGGCTTCTTCCTCGACTGGTGGCGCCATCCGCACGCCAACGCCGCGCAAGTCTGTGCAAGCGGAGTGTGGGACCTCATGGCGCCGCAGTCACCGGACATGGACCGCTGGCTCACCTGGCACTACTACTCACAGGGCTCGGAAGCCTTCCGGGGTGATCTCTACTTCTACTCCGTCGACCACGATCTCCGCGACGAGCTGCGCAACATCGACGGGCGCCGCTGCCCGGTGGTCATGATGACCGGGACCTACGATTACCTCACGCCCCCCGAGGCGACCGAGAACACCGCGCGGCAGATCCGCGGCGGCGTCTACATCGAGATGGAGGAGATCGGCCACTTCCCGATGAGCGAGAACCACGAGGTCTTCCGCATCTACCTCCGCGAAGCGCTGCGCATCATCAAGGAACGCACGGGCTGATTGCTTGCCCGGCCCCTTCCGCAGGCGTCCCTCTCCATGTTCGGCATCGGGGTTCGGATAGGGTGGCTTCTGGCGGAAACGCAAGAAGGTCCGGTCCGTACTCGTACTTTCTTCGCTGGTACCGAGCTGGCCGGTGGATCCCCGCTTGCACTGACATGACGCAGACCACACTGCATGTCACTTGCCGTCATTCCCGCGCAAGCGGGAATCCACCGGCTTAGTCGGCTACGGATACGGTGTTCGGGCCGATGTCGCGGGCAGGAGGCGCGAACCAGGCGTGGTGGGAGGCACTCTCGAAGAACGCCCGCGCGGGCGCCCGCCGCAGAGCGGGTACATCAACCGGCCTTCGCCTCTACGCCATGACCTGCGGGTGGCTGAGCTCCGATCTCGGCATGATGCTCGCGGGAAGGGAAGGCACGATCCGTTTTCCGATTCCCGCCTACCTCATCGAGCACCCCAAGGGCCGGGTGCTCTT
>CAYQVB010000167.1:0-49715 GCA_964420925.1 uncultured Ectothiorhodospiraceae bacterium
GTGGGAAATCCGCCTCCCCCTCGTGCGAAATAATCCGGGAGATCGGTGATCAGATAATCTGCGAAACAACAGTCGTCACTCCCGGCACCCGGAAGTCCCAGGGAGTCACGCGGTTGCTGCCCAGCTTCTCGACGAAGGGCAGGAAGTAGCCGCCCACGCACGCATCGGTGTGAAAGCTGATACTTCGCTTTTCGGCGCACGCCGCCATCTCGGGAATCGGGTCGACCATGCCGAGCAGCGTGCTGGGGGCGGACCCGACCATCAGTACCGTGTTGTCGCCCACCGCGTCGAGGTAGGCGGGGAGGTCGACGAGCCCGTCCTTCGTCATGGGAACGGCGACGATCGCAAGGCCGAAGTAATGCGCCGCCTTCCAGAACGCGGGGTGGGCGGACTCGGGCACGACCATCTCGGGGGATGACACCTCGGGCCGCAGGACCCGCGCCCGATCGCGCGCCGACTTGACCGCCATCAGAATGCTCTCGGAGCCCCCGGAGGTGATGCTGCCCACCGCCTGCTCGCCGTGCAGGAGATCGGCGCTCATGTCGATGATCTCCCCTTCGTACTCGGCCATGCTGGGGAAGATGCCCGGATACAGGGCGTTGGCGGAGAAGAAGGCGAGATAGGCCTCTTGCGCCACCCGCAGGACCTCATCGCCCGCCGGATAGGAGACGCCGGCGGCGAGACGCTCCTTCCATTTCACGTCCGCGTCCGCCATTGTCCGCATGGCTTCCCGAAGCTCCCGCGCCGGGATCCCCGCTTTCGGCAGCTTTACCCGCGACATGACTCGATCTCCATGGGCCGGAGGCACTCTCTTCGGCGTGAGCCTCAAGCGGCCAATGCCCGGGCGACCCGGCCATAGATGCCCTTGGGCTGGACGCCGGCGAAGAAGGCAACGTGACGTATCGCAGCGACGAGATGAACCCATCGATACGGCGGAGCGACGCTGTGGTATTCCTCGTACACCGCCTGCTGAAACTTGTAGCCGTGCATCTCCGAGACATCGTCCTGGCACGCCAGCTCGGCGATCCGCGCGAAGTATGCCTCGGGATCGCAGGCATCTTCCGCGTACTTCTGCGCGAGCGCGAGGGTGTGGCGGATGCTTGGCCAGACGACGAGATTGCGGATCTCCTCACGGGCGCGCTCGGCCGGGATGACCGGTTGCGCCGCGACGCTCTCCGAGATGGCGTCGAGCAGCTCGTCCTGGCCGTGGGACGGCAGCGCCTCGATGACGGCAGCGCCAGCCTGCGGGCGGTACGGGGTCCGCTCCGGCACACGGACATGGACGCCGGCAAAGTGAATCTCCGGATCCCGGTTCCAGGACAGCAGGCCGAGCAGCTTGTTTTTCAGACTGATCCCGTCGAGACGGAGCAGGTAGCGCCGCGCATTGATCGCGGTGTGCATGTGCACCTCGTCCGCGCTTGCAAAGTCCCCGCGAAGAGTCAGCATTGCGGCACCGGTCGAGAGCGCCTCACCGGCCCCTTCGAGCGACAGACCGTCCGCCAGCGCCGCCGCGACAAGGTGCGGGATCCTGCGGAAATTGCCGGGCTCGCTGATGCGCTCGCCGAGCTCGCCGATCCAGGCGGTCTCGTGCTCGCCTCGACCAGCGGCGGAGTCGATCTCAAGCAGGCGATGTTCCTCGATCAGTCGCTCAAGGGTGGCGAAGTCGCGGTAGTTCCGCAGAAGCTCGTCGACGTAATGGTCCGGGAATCCGTGTGCGCCGTAGAGCGGCGGATGACCCGCGACATAGCGCACCGTCGGTCTCAGGATTACGTCGGCCCACTCCCACCCGATATCGTCGAGGGCTCGGGCGGCAAACACCGGGTAGTTGAAGTGATGCTCGTCCAGGGCCGCCCTCGGAAGCGCCACCGACAGGATGAGATCGAGGATCTCGCCCGGCTTGCAGCGTTTGAGCAGCGCCAGCAGGTAGCGCTCCGCCGCCAGCGGATGCCGCTGCGCCATCGCCGTCACGAATGCCTGCGCGGTCGTCTTTGAACCTCCCGCCTGGGCCTCCAGGGGCTCGAGCTCGAGCATCGCGCTCGGGCCGGTCTCCACGTCGTGGATGTGCTTGTTGGCCAGCGCGACGTTCTGCACGATGGGGAGAAAGCGGGCGTCTCCGGTCAATCGTCGGGACAGGTGGTGGACGCCGTGAATCCCGGACACCGGATGCACCGGCCCGCCGTGATGATCGGCCGGCAATTCGCTTGCGCGGCTCACCGCCAGGGCCGAGGCGGTGAGCACGTCGTGCGGCGGCGTCCCGGCGCGCAGGACATCGAGAGTTTCTTCGACGATGCGCTCCGGTGGGGTCTGCTCGACCAACGTCACCAGCGGCTCGATAGTCGTGGGAAGCCGGAGCAGCCTCAACATCGCTCTCTCCCCGTGGATGCCAGAGTTTCCGCGAGGGTATAAGCTAAGTCTCCCGCTGTCGATTCCGGCTCTTCCGGGTGCCGAGAAGAGATTTGATCCAAAGGGGTGGTATCCATCGGATGAGCCGGGGCGTGGCGCATTTCGGTCGCGCGCCACCACCTTTGCTGGAGTTTCCGGAGAACACCTTGTTCATCCCCGTCTCCACCGGCCTCAAAACAGGAGGTTCATCACGATGATTGATTCAATGACCCGCAGACGCTTTCTGGGCAGCGCGGCGGCGCTGGGCGCGACAGCAGCGACGAGCCCGAGGATTGCCTGGTCGCAGGACTCGAAGATCCTTCGCTTTCGCCGGACCACCGACCTCGCGACCCTGGATCCGGGAGTGGCGTACTCCGACGACGGCGAGACCGCGTTCTCGCTCTTTCCCGGACTCGTGCGATTCAAGCCGACCTACGAGCCGGGACAGGCCTGGGAGTGGGAGCTGGATGCCGCCACCTCGATCGAGCAGGTCGACCCGACCCACATCAAGTTCACGCTGAGACCCGGCATCCAGTGGACGAACGGCTTCGGCGAAGTGACCACCGAAGATGTCAAGTACTCCTACGAACGCATCGCCGACCCGGCGAACGAGATGCCCTATCAGTCGGACTGGGCGTCACTGGACCACGTGGAGATCATCGACAAGTACAACGGTGTGCTGGTGCAGAAGGAACCTTTCGTCGGTCTGTGGACGATGGTGCTGCCCTTCGGGCGGGCAAACATCATCTGCAAGGCGGCGACCGAAGCGGTGGGGGGCCGATTCACGACCGAGCCGCCGGCCACCGCCGGCCCCTATGTCATCAAGGAGTGGGTACCGAAGCAGAGGCTCATCCTCGCTCGCGATCCGCAGTGGAACGGGCGAAGACCCGACTTCGACGAGGTCCACATGATCCAGATCGACGATGACAAGGCGGCCGAGCTCGCCTTCGAGGCGGGGGAAATCGACTTCACGAAGGTGTCCTTAAGCTCGATTCCGCATATCCAGGCCAACCCACCCGAAAACGCCATCGTCGATCCGAGGCCGCTGGTCGGCGGCGAGTGGATAGGCATGAACGTCGAGCACCCACCCTTCGACGATCTGCGGGTTCGCCGCGCCGTGCAGTTCGCGGTGGACGTGGAGCTGGTTCTCGACGCCGTCTACTACGGTCTGGCGACCCGGGCCACCGGCATCGTGCCCCAGGGGATCCTCGGCCACCGTGGCTACAACCTCTATCCCGAGCGCAATGTCGACGAGGCGCGGCGCCTGCTCGCCGAGGCGGGGCTCCCGAACGGCTTCAAGACGACGCTCGCCTGTCTCAACGATGCTGACAAATTGACGATGGCCCAGGTCATCCAGTCCAACCTGGCTGACGTCGGCATCGACGCCGAGATCAACTCGCACGAATCGGGTGCATTCTGGGTCCTCGGCAGCGAGGCGGACGGCGAAGGGTGGAAGGACATCCAGTTGATCCTCAACGGTTGGGGCACCGGGCCCGATGCCTATGAGGCGCTCAGGTGGTACGAGACGGCGCAGGTCGGAATCTGGAACTGGGAGCGCTTCAGCGACGAGGAGTTCGATCGCTTAAGCAACGAGTCGCGCTCGCAGTTCGACGATGAGCAGCGCCGCCAGACTTTCGTTCGCATGCAGGACATCATGGAGGAATCGGGCGCCTACCTGTTCCTGACCAACGGGGTATGGGTGAACATGTACCGCGACACCATCCGGGCGGCGACGAGCGCCGACGGCCGGAAGTATCAGTTGCACCGATTCATGCGCGCCTGACGCCGCCCAACCACCGGTGCCTATGCCCTCTCCCGTTCCTCGGGAGAGGGCATAGGGTAGATCCCGGCAGGCCGGAAACGCTCCTACGCATCTGTTGTTCGGCTTGCGAGTCAACTCACAACGGGGGGCGCCGATCGGCCCACGGTCGTGCCGATTCGAGCGCCGCCGCGATCCGGAGCACACCAGCGTCGTCGAAGCGGCGCCCGACGATTTGCAAGCCGACCGGCAAACCGTCCGCGGTCCAGCCGGACGGGACGGACAGGGCGGGGCAGTGGTACAGCAGGCTGAATGCTTCCGTCGGCCGCCCCCAGTATCGCCCCCGATCGTCGGTCTCGGGAAAGTCCGCATCGCGCGTGTCAACCGGATGCGCAACCGTCGCCGTAGTCGGACACAGAATGGCGTCGTGGATTTCGAGGATCGCGCCGACCTCGTCCCACAGGCGAGTCCACATCGGCTCGTGCCGGCGCACCGCGGCGGCCGGGATGCGCCAACCTTGCTCGATGGACATCACGTTGTAGGGATCCATCTTGTCGCGCCATTCGTCCAGGTACTGGCGAAAGAAGGCACCGCTCATCGCATGCCACACGTCGTCAATCCAACGAGTCACCTCACGACCGATGTTGAGCTCGACCTCCTCCACGGTCGCGCCCAGGTCGCTGAGCGCCGCGACCGCGGCGCGAGTCTCGGCTTGCACGTCCGCCGCGATCGCCAGGTACCCCAGGTTCATGCTGAACGCCAGCTTCTTGCCGCGCAGGTCGACTGCGATTGGGCGCTCGAGCTCGAACGGCAAGGGAAGAGAGTAGAAGTCGCGGGAGTCGGGGCCGTGGGTCGCATCGAGAAACAACGCGGCATCACCGACCGAGCGTGCCAACGGGCCGAAGGTGAGGTAAGGCTCGAAGGCAGTCGGCAGCAAGTCCATCGGGATTCGGCCGCGGCTCGGCCGGAGGCCCACTACGCCGCACAGCGCAGCGGGCGCTCGGACCGATCCACCGTGGTCGGTCCCCTCGGCAAGCGGCACACAACCCGCTGCGACTGCGGCGGCAGAGCCTCCGGATGAGCCTCCCGGCGTCCGGTCGAGGTTCCAGGGGTTACGGGTGATGCCCCACAGATCGCTCTCCGTCCAGCCACTCGCGGCGAACTCGGGAAGCGTCGTCTTACCGAGGATGATCGCGCCGGCGGCGCGCAAGCGCTCGACCAGCACCGAATCGTGCTCCGCGACCCAGTGTTCGAAGATACGCGAGCCGCTGGTCGCGGTCTTGCCCTCGATCGGAGTGGAGTCCTTGAGTGCAACCGGCACGCCATGCAGCGGACCCAAGGCTCGATCGCCGGCCAGCGCGCCTTCGGCACGCCTTGCCTCGGCCATCGCCTCATCACCGTAAACGAAGCAGAATGCGTTGATCGCGGGATTGACGGCGCCGATACGTTCGAGTGCGTTCGCAACGACCTCGACGGGTGAAAGCTCCCTGGAGCAGATCAGACGCGCGAGCTCCGACGCCGGTGTGAAACACAGATCCAGATCGGCCAACGACGACCTCCGATCATTCGCATGCCGCGGGGGCGTCCGCTGCACAGAACCGCATCCCGGCAGACGCACCGGGCAATCCTGGATTGGATCCTCCATTCATGCGATGACCTCGGCCAGCTCGCCGACGTGGCGCACGACCGCGTCCGGCAGCCGGCCGCCGGGCCAGGGCGCGAGCGATGCGTTGACCCACACGGTGCGCATGCCGACCGCGGCGGCGCCGAGGACGTCCCGCTCGGGGTCGTCGCCGACGTGCACGGCGGATGCGGCTTCGGTGCCGGCGGCGGAGAGGGCGGCGTGGAATATCTCCGGACTCGGTTTGGCGGCGCCCGCCTCGGCGGGGGTCACCACGAAGTCGAAGTAGTGGCCGATGCCGATTGCGGCGAGGTCCGCGTTGCCGTTGGTGATGGCGCCCAGCGTGAATCGCGAGGAGAGCATCCGCAGGCAGGGCTCCGCCGCTTCGTAGAGGTCCACTCGGTTGCGGGCGGTGAGAAAGGCCTGGAACGCGGGTTCCACCATTTCGGTACCGTATCCGAACTCCGTGGTGATGCTCGCCAGCCAGTGCTTGCGAATGTAGGTGACGTCGTGGGCATGCTCCGCGTGGAGCCGATAGTGATGCTGGCGATGGGAGGCGAGGGAACCCTCATCGTGCCGAGCGGTGATCCGCGGCAGGTGTTCATCGATGAACGCGTGGAAGGCGCGCTCGGCCTGCTCCAGCGCGGGCAGGACGTCCCAGAGCGTATCGTCGAGGTCGAGGGTGAAGCAGTCCACCGACGCGCCGTCGATGCGGCCGGAAGGCGCCATCAGGGCACCGGTCCGGGCGCTGGCGCCGGGTGATAGCCGTGGCGTTCCGCCCAATCCCAGTCCGGCCCTTCCCAGGTCACCCGAGCGAGCTCCAGCCGACCGCGGGCGTCGAAGAGCAGCCCGTCGGCACGCAGCAGCGCCTCCTGTTCGGACGTGCCGCCGCCGCCCCGGCGCTCGCTCACGCTGCCCCGCCCGTTGATGACCCGGTGCCAGGGGAGGCCACGCCCTTCCGGCAACGCGGCCATCGCGTAGCCCACCATGCGCGCGGTGCAACGGCCCTCGATGCGGGCGAGCTGGCCGTAGGTGGCCACCTTGCCGGCCGGAATCTGCGCGACCAGCGCGTAGATGCGTTCGTAGGGGCTCGCGACCCGCAGCTCCGTATCCCCTGCGTCATCTTCACCCTCGAGCCGGGAACGGAGGGCTTCCTCATCCAGAAACCAGTGGCAGACCTCCTCGTCCTCCAACATGAGGACCGGCACCCGGGCTCCGTGGAGATGCCGCAGCTCGGGATCACGGTCGACATCCACGCATTCCAGATTGAGCGAGAAGCGTCCCAGGTACGGATCCAGTGCAGCTTGCATCTCGTCGCAGAGGTGGCAGTCGGCGCGCGTGTAGAGTGTGAGCTTCATGGCGCGATTATGGAGGCAGCTCCGGGAGGAGACCAAGGCGTCCCCGGGTGCGCGGCGCCGCCCGAGGCTCGCGATCGCACCGGGAGATTCGGGACTTCGGATGCCGGGGGACACATCGTTCAGGCATAATCCGGGAGGCCGCCATGGGACGCTTCGGACACAAGATGCGCGCAGAACGGAAGCGAGTCCGGAGTCGGTCCGGACGGCTGACCCGGGCCTTAGTAGTCGTTGGCGTTTTCGCAGCCTTTCCCGTGGTCGACGGGGCGGATTCGACCAGTCTCGGCACCTTCAAGCAATGGACCGCGCTCTCCTTCCCGGACGAAGGCGGCATCTCTTGCATGATGTGGAGCCAGCCCGAAGAGATCCAGGTAAGCATGGATGGGAGGAGCGACGCCTACGTGTTCGTTACCCACCGCAGCTCGCCCCGGGAGTTCGATGCGGTCACGCTGGACAACGGCTACGCGTTTGGCGAGGGAACTCGGGCCAAAGTCAGCATCGGCAAGCAGGAGTTCCTTCTCGCCACCAATGGAAGCAGTGCCTGGGTTCTCGATGCCGTTGACAACGCGAAGATGGTGAAGGCGATGCGCGCCGGCTACCGGATGACGATCGAGGGTACTTCCGTGGGGGGAAAACGCACTTCCGACGTGTATTCCCTGCTCGGGTTCACCGCCGCCCACGAGGCCATCGACAAGGCCTGCGGGCGAGGCTGAGCTCCCATCGTGCGCGAGACGTTCGAAGACCAGTTCGCAACGATGCGGCGGGAGATGACGGAACAGATCGCCCGTCATGCGCGCAATGTGTCGGCGGAGACCGGACGGGCCGAGCTCTCGGCCAAAGTCCTCCGGGCCATGGAGACGGTGCCCCGCCACGAGTTCGTGCCGGCGGAGCTGCGTGCGTTCGCGTATGTCGATTCCCCGCTCCCGATCGGATTCGACAAGACGATCTCGCAGCCTTTCATCGTCGCGCTCATGACCGACGTGCTCGATCTGCAACCCGAAGACAAGGTGCTCGAGGTCGGCACCGGCCTCGGCTATCAGGCCGCGATCCTGGCGGAGCTCGCGGCCAAGGTGTACAGCGTCGAGATCATCGAGGAGCTCGCCCAGAGCGCACAGCGACGTCTCGCCGACGGTGGAGTGGAGAATGTCGAGGTTGCGGTGGGAAACGGCTCGCGCGGCTGGGCCGAGCATGCTCCCTTCGACAAGGTGCTGGTGGCGGCGGCTCCCGATCTCATTCCCACTCCCTTGCTCACTCAGCTCAAGCCGGGCGGTCGGATGATCATTCCGGCCGGTCTCGAGGACGCGCAAAAGCTGATCGAAGTCGAGAAGAGTCCGGAGGGAAAACTGCGCACCTCGGAGCTGCTCGCGGTGCGCTTTTCCGCCCTCGCGAGCGGAGATTAGCCGGCGCTCGAGCAATTCGTCCATGACCTTCCAAGCCGCGACCCGAGAACGCAGGTTCAGGACCCGCTTTCATTTTTCAACGATTTGCAGCCGGTGAAAATGCCCGGTACGTCCTGGTACCGGAAGCGGTCGCCTGGAATGGTGAGCGGTTACCGGCGCCACGCAGGCCGGGCGCGCCGCCACGAAAGGGGATCAGTTCTCGGGTCCGGGCGTCGTGACAAATCCGAAACGCCGGGGCGCCTCGGCGCGGGCCAACGCCTCGAGCGGTGCGCACATGTCCTGCCAGCAAAAGGAAAGGCGGGCCCGATCGAGTCCGGCGGGGTCGTTCAGAATCGTCTCCAGCAGATCGTCGGGACAGCGGCGTCCCCGCGCATCCACGAACCCCTCGGAGGCGGCGAGCAGATCGCGGTCGTCGAGCACCCCGGGGCCGTGTTCGCATACCAGGAGCAGATTCCCTTCGTCGTCGAGGGCGGCGGCTTTGAGCGATCGGACCTGGGAGCCGGTGTGGGTGTGCAGGCGTGCGTCTCCGTCGAGCGAGAGAACCAGGGGCGTGTAGTCCAGCGAGACGTACACCCGCTGCGGGCCGTTCTGGAAGTACCAGCGGCCCCGTTCGTCGCCCGCGTAGTTGCGGTTGATGAAGCCGAGCGTCGCCGCGTGCGTCAAGGGCTCGCCCCGCAGACGCCATCGCCCCCGCCGGTCGAGCGAGAGCCAACCGAAGACCGCGGGCACCTTCGGCCATTTCGCCATTGCACGGAAAACGATCTCGTCCACGGGCGGAAGCCGCTTCTCCGTTGCGCGCCGCGCCTCCGGCGCGGCATGGCGACGTTATACTGGCCGGATGAGAAGAGCGCCACGCCACGTCCGCGTTCCGTTGCCGTCCCGCCCCATCACCTCGCGGACGCCGGCGCCGCCTGGCACCGCCGGAGATCCGCACCTCCGTGTCGCCGGAACCCATCTCGTGGATTCCCGCTTGCGCGGGAATGACGGTGGGAGACCTCCCGTTTGGTCTGCGTCACTCCCGCGCAAGCGGGAGTCCACGAGTCACGAACAACTCCTGGTCATCCTGAATCAAGCTCCATGGACGAGGGACCTGTGAACCGGGAAGCGTCGATCGGACCGGAGGATGTCCTCGATTTCTGGTTCGAGGGGGTCGCCGACGACCCGCAGGCGGTCGCCGCCCGCAGCAAGGTCTGGTTCCAGTCGGATCCGGCATTCGATCGACTTTGCCGGGAGCGCTTCGGGCGGCTTCACGAGCGGGCGGCGCGGGGCGAGCTCGACGAGTGGCAGGAGACGCCGCGTGGCATCCTTGCCCTGGTCGTCGTTCTCGATCAGATCTCGCGCAACATCCATCGCGGCACCCGCGCGGCCTTCGCCTGCGACGCCAGGGCGCTCGCGTGCTGCCTGCGCGCCCGGGAGCGCGGATTCGACGAACGCCTGAGACCGGTTGAACGAATGTTCCTCTACATGCCCTACCAGCACACCGAGGATCGGGAGCGGCAGGACGAATCCGTGCGGGTATGGGAGTCGCTCGCCGCGAGCGTCGACGGCGAGCTTGCCGAGTACATCGGGAACTCGATCGTCCATGCGCGCGAGCATCGCAACGTCGTGCACCGCTTCGGTCGTTTCCCCCACCGCAACGCGGTGCTCGGGCGCGACTCCACGCCGGAGGAGCAGCAGTACCTGGACGGTGGAGCTCCGCGCTACGGGCAGTAAGTCCTCGTCCGTGACATCTCGAGCGACGTGACGAGGAATGGTGCCTCGTGGCTCCCCGCGGATGCGGGGAGCGGGGATCTACTCTTTCGGTTCCTGCGGTGTCGCGTCGGGTGGTGCCTTGCTTCGTGCACGGGCCGCAATCCGGGGCGCGAAGACGCGCAGGTAGTCGAGCCCCGGGATCGCCCGGTTGCCGTACCAGGACACCATCTCGGCGTCGATGAGCTCCACTGCGGGGCCGGGGCCGAGTTGCGCGCGCACTTCTTCGGCGTGTTTGGGTTTGAAGGGGAAGGGCTCGCTCGAGAGGAGCACCAGGTCGATGTCGCGGGCGAGCGCAGGACCGAGCTCGATCTCGGGGTAGCGCACCTCGCTGCCGCCGACGCTCTGCCATCGCACCAGCGCGAGCACCCGGGATATGTAGGTAGAGCGTGAGATCGTCATCCAGGGCCGGCGCCAGATCAGGTAGAGCACGCGCAGCGGCGGGAGCCCGGCGGCCGTTTCCTCCAGGCGACGCAGGGCCGACTCGAACGCGCGGACCAGCGTCTCGGCCACCTCCTCGGCTTCGAACACGTAGCCCAGCAGGCGGTAGAGACCAAGGTTGTCCCTCGGCTCGAGAGGGTGCGTGACGATGACGTGGGGCACGAAGCGCGCGATCTCCTCCACCGTCTCGCGATCGTTCTCGTCGATGTTGACGATGACGTGGGTGGGTTCGAGCGCACGAATGCGATCGAGCCTCGGGGTCTTGGTGCCTCCCACCCGCGCGATGCCCGCCACCCGTTCCTCGGGATGCACGCAGAAGGTGGTGCGCCCGACCACGCGGTCCGCCCGGCCGAGCGCGCAGAGGAGCTCGGTGATGCTCGGCACGAGGGATACGATCCGGGCCTCGTCGCTCGCCGGCCGATGCGCCACCCCGATCGCGTCCACTCCGGGGAGGCGAGGGTCCGGTGCTTCCACTTCGCCGTCGCCGCGAGGTGCCGAGTCGCTGCTCAACGGAGGGGTCATTCAGCCTCCTGGCAACTCTTCGAGGTGCCGGGTGCTCGCGAGCCGGCTGACCCGCCAGGGCTCGCCCGGCTCCAGCACGGTGAGCGCGGTGTTGCCCCACATCGCCGGTGCGCGCTCCGGGCCGTGGTCGTTTTCGACCAGCCGTTCGACGATGGAGCGGCACACGAGTCCGTGGGTCACGACCGCGGTGTCGCCATCCCCCCTTCTCGCGAACTCGGTGACCTCCGCCCATGCCACATCGACACGGGCGTCGAAGGCGGCGATGCTCTCACCCCCCGGGGGCGCGGCGCCCTCGAAGCGGAATTCGGGGGAGAGCTCATCGTGGGGGAGGCCTCGAAGATCTCCGAAGTTGCGTTCCCGCAGGCCCTTTCGGATCTCGATAGGGAGGCCGGTCACGTCGCGGATCGCCTCCGCCGTCATGCGGGCCCGGGCGTAGTCGCTGGAGAGGATTGCGCGCACCGGGAAAGAGACGAGGTGCTTCGCGAGGCGCGCCGCCTGGTCCAGACCGCGCTCGGAGAGCGGGGTGTGGGGAAACTGCACGATGCGCTCGGCGTTGAGCGCAGTCTCCCCGTGCCGGATCAGGAGAATCGCCACCGAGGCTCGCGTTTCTCGAGGAAGGCGTCGATGCCCTCTACCGCGTCCCCGGCCATCATGTTGCAGGCCATCGCCTCGCCCGCGTAGCGGTAGGCCCCGGCGAGATCCTCTTCGAGCTGGCGGTAGAACATGCGCTTGCCGGTCTCGACCGCTACGGCCGGGTTCGCCGCGATGCTTCGCGCGAGGGCCTCGACCTCCGCATCGAGGCGGGCCGGCGACACGACACGGTTGAGGAGGCCGTACTCGAGCGCGGTGTGCGCATCGATGAACTCCCCGGTGACGAGCATTTCGAAGGCGCGCTTGCGGCCCACGTTGCGGCTGAGAGCGACACTCGGGGTCGAGCAGAAGAGGCCTTGCTTGACTCCCGATACCGCGAACTCCGCATCTTCGGAGGCCACCGCGAGGTCTGCGGTCGCGACGAGTTGGCAGCCCGCCGCGGTGGCGATCCCCTGCACCTTGGCGATCACCGGCTTGGGGCAGGCGACCAGGCTCTGCATCATGCGGCTGCATCGCGCAAAGAGGTCCCGGTAGTACGTCTCCTCGGGACGAGAGCGCATTTCCCTCAGATCGTGGCCGGTGCAAAAGGCGTGCCCCCGCGCCGCGAGCACCACCACCCGGACCGACTCGTCTACCGCTATCCGGTCGATCTCGGCCTGCAGCGCTTCCAGGAGAGCCTCCGAGAGCGCGTTGTAGCGATCGGGCCGGTTGAGGGTGAGGGTGCTGACGCCCTCCCGGTCTTCACGCTCGAGCACCGCGGGGCGCGCATCGAGGGTTGCTGCCGTCCGGCTCATGGACAGGGTCCCGGTTCATTTCGCAGGTGGTTTCCGCGTGGACGGGCGATTGTCCCCGTCTTCCCCCGGCAACGCAAAACGCAGGCGCCGGGGCAAATCTCGTACGGAGCATTGTGGGCTAGAATTCGAGCGCTCGCCGGCGATGCTCCCCTGAAGAGAGATGAACCGAGCGCTTCTACCCGATTCCAAGGCTCCGCATCAGGAGGCGCTGCGCGTGGCGCCGCTCCGCTTCGTGACTGCGGCGAGCCTCTTCGACGGGCACGATGCCTCGATCAACGTCATGCGCCGGATTCTGCAGGGCGCGGGCGCGGAGGTGATCCATCTCGGCCACAACCGCTCGGTGCGCGAAGTGGTGAGTGCGGCGGTGCAGGAAGACGCCGACGCGGTCGCGGTGAGCTCCTACCAGGGCGGGCACATCGAGTACTTCAAGTATCTCGTCGACCAGTTGCAGGAGCAGGGTGCGGACGGGGTTCGCGTGTTCGGCGGGGGTGGGGGCGTCATCGTGCCCTCCGAGGTCGAGGAGCTGCACCGCTATGGGGTCGAGCGCATCTACTCGCCCGCGGACGGACAGGAGCTCGGCCTCGAAGGCATCATCGACGACATGATCGCCCGCTGCGCTCGGCTGGAAGCGGCGCCCGTTCCCTTCGACGGACTCGCGGCCGGGCATTGGCCGGCGCTCGCTCGCCTGCTCACGCGGGTGGAGCGCGGCGAGCTCGACGACGCCCGGCGCGAGGAGCTGGCGCGACGCGTGCGAATCAGCCGACGCCCCGTCGTCATCGGCATCACCGGCACCGGCGGGGCCGGCAAGTCGTCGCTCACCGACGAGGTCGTGCGCCGCTTCCGGCTGGACTTCGCCGACCGGCTTCGGATCGGCATCCTCGCCGTCGACCCGAGCCGCCGCCGTACCGGCGGGGCGCTGCTCGGCGACCGCATCCGCATGAACGCGATTGACCACCCCGGCATCTACGTGCGTTCGCTCGCGACGAGAGGCGCCAACGCCGAAGTCCCGGAGCGTCTGGGGGAGCTGCTGGAGGCGATGCGGCTCGCCGCTTTCGACGTAATCGTCGTCGAGACCTCGGGGATCGGCCAGGGCGACGCGGGAATCGTCTCGCACGTTGACGTTTCCGCGTACGTGATGACGCCGGAGTACGGATCGGCGAGCCAGCTCGAGAAGATCGACATGCTCGATTTCGCCGACGTGGTCGCGATCAACAAGTTCGACCGCCGCGGGGCGGAGGACGCGCTCCGGGACGTGTCCAAGCAGATGCAGCGCAACCGTCGCGCCTTCGGCGCCGCGCCGGACGCGATGCCGGTGTACGGGACGATCGCCTCGCGCTTCAACGACGACGGCGTTACCGCCTTCTACCAGCGCCTCCTGCGCACGGTGCGCGAGCGGAGTTCGCCCGAGTGGCCGGAAGGCGCCCTGCCCGAAGTGAAGGGGCGCACCTCGACCCGGGCCTCGGCCATCGTGCCCGCTCGTCGGGTGCGCTATCTCGCCGAAGTGGCCGAGACCGTGCGCGGCTATCGCCGGCGGGTGGAATTGCAGGTTCGGATTGCCCGCGAGCGGCAGTCCCTGCGCGAAACCCAGGCGATGCTGGAAGCGGCCGGCAAGGGAAGGGTGGACGCCATCGACGCCCTGCTCGAGGAGCGGCTTCTCGGCGATGACGCGCAGGCCCTCCTCGACGAGTGGCCGGCGCTCGCGGCGGCGTACCGGGAAGACGAGCTGGTGACCGAAGTGCGCGGGCGCGAGGTGCGCACCCCGCTCGCGTTCACCACCCTCTCCGGCACCCGCGTGCCAAAGGTGAGCCTGCCGCGCTTCGAGGACGACGGAGAGCGCCTGCGCTGGTTGATGTTGGAGAACCTGCCCGGGCGCTTCCCCTTCACCGCCGGCGTCTTTGCGCTCAAGCGCGAAGGAGAGCGACCCTCGCGCATGTTCGCGGGCGAAGGGGACGCCTTCCGCACCAACCGGCGCTTCAAGCTCCTCTCCGCGCACTCGCCCGCGAAGCGCCTGTCGACCGCGTTCGACTCCGTCACCCTCTACGGATTCGATCCCGACCGGCGTCCCGATATCTACGGCAAGGTGGGCAACTCCGGGGTCTCGATTGCGACCCTGGAAGACATGCAGGCCCTCTACGACGGCTTCGACCTCTGCGATCCCGCGACTTCGGTGTCGATGACCATCAACGGGCCGGCCCCGACCCTGCTCGCGATGTTCCTGAACACCGCGATCGCGGCGCAGGTTGCGCGCTTCGAGGCGGAGCACGGGCGCGCGCCCGATTCCCAAGAGCGCGAGCGGGTGTGCGCCTTCGCGCTGCGCAATGTGCGCGGTACCGTGCAGGCGGACATCCTCAAGGAGGACCAGGGGCAGAACACCTGCATCTTCTCCACCGAGTTCAGCCTGAAGGTGATGGGCGATATCCAGGAGTACTTCATCGCGAACGGAGTGCGGAACTTCTACTCGGTGTCGATCTCCGGCTACCACATCGCGGAGGCGGGCGCGAACCCCATCAGCCAGCTCGCCTTCACGCTCGCCAACGGCTTCACCTACGTGGAGGCGTACCTCGCCCGCGGCATGGATGTCGACGACTTCACGCCCAATTTCTCCTTCTTCTTCTCCAGTGGCATGGACCCCGAGTACACCGTCATGGGGCGGGTGGCGCGGCGCATTTGGGCGACCGCGATGCGGGAGAAGCACGGGGCGTCGGAGCGAGGCCAGAAGCTCAAGTACCACGCGCAGACTTCGGGGCGTTCCCTGCATGCGCAGGAGATGTCCTTCAACGATATCCGCACCACCCTGCAGGCGCTGCTCGCGACCTACGACCACTGCAACAGCCTGCACACCAATGCCTACGACGAAGCGGTGACCACGCCGAGCGGGGACTCGGTGCGGCGCGCGCTCGCGATCCAGCTCATCATCAACGAGGAGTGGGGCCTCGCGCGCACGGAGAACCCCACCCAGGGCGCCTTCATCATCGAAGAGCTCACGGACCTGGTGGAGGAGGCGGTGCTTGCCGAGCTCGAACGCATCTCGGAACGCGGCGGGGTGCTGGGCGCGATGGAGACCGGCTACCAGCGCGGCAGGATCCAGGACGAATCGCTGTACTACGAGAGCCGCAAGCACGACGGCACTCTGCCCATCGTGGGCGTCAACACCTTCCTCGACGAGGAGGAGCCGGGCTCAGTGGAGGAGGTGGTCCTCGCGCGTTCGAGCGAAGAGGAGAAGGAGAGCCAGCTCGTGCGCCTCGCCGACTTCAAGGCCCGGCACGCGGCGGAGCAGGAGGCCATGGCGAAGCGGCTGCGCGAAGCGGCGATGAACGGCGGCAATGTCTTCGCGGTGCTGATGGATGCGGTACACTGCATGAGCCTCGGCCAGATCACGGACACCCTGTTCGAAGTCGGCGGCAAGTACCGGCGCAACATGTAGCGCGAGTCCGCCGCGGTGTGCCTCATCGCTTTCGCCTGGCGCCACCACCCGCGCTTTCCCCTCGTCGTGGCGGCTAACCGCGACGAGTTCCACCAGCGCCCTACCGCTCCCGCCGCGTTCTGGTCCGAGTCTCCGGAGATCCTCGCGGGACGCGATCTGCTCGGCCGCGGGACCTGGCTCGGCATATCGAGCCGCGGGCGATTCGCCGCCCTTACCAATCTGCGCTCCGGACACGAGGCACGCCGCGACGCGCCTTCCCGCGGACTGCTCGTCAGCGCTTATCTGAGTGGCACCCAATCCCCGGAAGACTATCTCGAGGAAGTGGCGCGGCGGGCCCATCGCTACAACGGCTTCTGCCTCATCGTGGGCGACGGCGTAGAGATGGGCTACTACTGCGCTCGCGACCCCGCGCCCGCGCTCCTCGCCTCCGGAATCTACGGCCTCAGCAACGCGCGGCTCGACGCGCCATGGCCCAAGGTCGAAGGGCTCAAGTCCGGCCTCACCACAGTACTCTCCCGTCCGCGGTGGCGGAGCGACGACCTGATGGCGCTCCTGGGCGACCGGAATCCGGCTCCCGACGAGGATCTGCCGGACACCGGAGTGGGGCTCGAGCAGGAACGCGTCTACTCCTCCGCATTCGTCACCGGCGCCCACTACGGCACGCGCTCGTCGACAGTGCTTAGTGTCGACGCCGGGGGACGTGTCGACTTCACCGAACAGAGCTACGATCCCGGTGGCCGGGCGGGTTCGCGGGCGCGCTTCTCCTTTGTCATGGACGCTGTCATCCCCGCTCGTGCGGCGCGCTGAGGCAGGCGCCGAGCTCCAGGTACTCCGAGTTCGGGAGGGAAAAGAGGCGGCGGAACTCCGCGATGGGGAGCGTTCCCTCGACGTAGTGCAGGAGCACGGTGCGGCTGGCGCCGTGCAGCCTCTCCGGTAGCGCGCAGCCCGCAGCCGTCGACTTCCGGGCCAGCGCCGGCGGGCTCGGAAGCAGCGGCGCATCGTCTCCGGGGGCGGCGCCCTGCAGCAATTCCGCCACCGCGTGGTGTCCGGCGGCCCGCGCCCGATCGGCCGCGTTCAGGCCGTGGTCGTCGCGGATCCTCTCGGGGGCGCCGTGCTCGAGCAGGACCCGGGCCGCTTCGAGGCGCCCGTGCTCGGCCGCCCAGTGCAAGGGAGTGCCGTAGAGCCGGCTCACCGCCACCGCGGACGCTCCGTTTCGCATCAACACGCGCATCGTCTCCAGGTGCCCGTGCCGGCTCGCGAGATGCAGCGGGGTGACCCCGAGATCCGGCGTGCGCGCGTCCGGATCGGCCCCCTTCGAGATGAGCAGAACGGCAAGGTCGGAGGCGCCTCGATGGGCGGCGTGGTGCAGTGCAGTATTGCCCTTCGCGTCCCGCGCGTCGACGTCGGCCTCCACGTCCAGAAGCAACGCGGCCACGTCCGTCCGGCGGGTGAGCGCCGTCCAGTGCAGCAGCGTTCGGCTCCGGGCGTCGCGCACGTCCGGATCGGCGCCGCGGGAGCGCAACAGCTCCGCGCTGTGCCGGTGTCCGAACAGCACCGCGATGTGCAGGGGAGTACGCCCCTCCGCGTCAGCGGGGTCCACCGGCGCCCCGGCATCGAGCAGCAGGCGCAGAATGTCGACGTGGCCGCCTACGGCCGCCCAGTGCAGGGGCGATCCGTAGATCGGGCTGCGAGCGCCGGGATCCGCGCCGCGCGCCAGCAGCAGACGCACGATCTCCACGTCTCCGAGGCTCGTGGCGCGGTGCAGGGCGGTGACGCCGTGCCCGTCGACGGCGTCGACCGCGCTTCCCTCCTGCATGAGCCGCGCCGCGAGATCCGGGTGGCCGTACTCGAGCGCCCAGTGCAGGGGAGTGGTTCCGTCGGAGCGTCGCGCGTTCGGCGAGGTCCCCTTCGCGATCTCCACGAGCGCGTCGTGGGAGTCCCCGCGCGCGATCGCCTCGAACAGCGCATCGCTGGGCCGGGCGCCGGAGAGCGCGAGGTGCAGCGCCCACCCCGCCACCGCGAGAAAGGGCAGCAGGATGAGCGCAATGCGCGTTCGGCGCGTGCCCGGGCGCTCCTTCCACCACTCGCCGTAGCTCGGCCCGAGCATTGCCGCACCTCGCGATACTTGCGTTCCGGCGGGTTCGGCTCCCGCCTTCGCTCCACGCTACTCTACACCCGGGTTCCGGCGCATGCTGCGGCGATTCGCAACCCCGGCCGCCGGCGAGCGCCGCCGGGCCTCGGATGCCTGCCGCGGTGGAACGAGCAGGTCATCGTGCTCGCGACCCGTCTCGCTCAGCAGGGGGCGCCCGGTGAGAGATCCGGGCGAGGTAGAGTCCGGACGCCACCACCAGCGCGGTGCCGGCCACCGCCCACCGGTCCGGAACGTCGCCGAAGATCGCGAAGCCGAGCACCACCGCCCCGACGACCTGCGCGTAGATGAAGGGGGCGAGCAGCGAGGCGGCGGCGAACTGGAAAGCCCATACGAACAGGTAGTGGCAGAAGGCGGCGATCGCTCCCACCGCGACCATGAGCGCCCATGCGCTCGCATCGAGAAGCTCCCAGAAGAAGGGGACCGGAAGCGAGGTGACAGCGAGTCCGGTGAGCGACAGGTAGAAGAGCGAGGTCATGGGGTGGTCGACCCTGGCGAGCACCGCGGACATGAGCTGCATCAACGCCACGCAGAAGGCGGCGAAGAGCATGAGCGTCGCCGCCCAGTGCACTACTCCCATGCCGGGTCGCACTATGAGCAGAGTGCCGGCGAATCCGGCCAGGACCACCGCCCAGCGCTTGCCTCCCACCCTTTCCCCGAGCAGCGGCGCGGAGAGCGCGACCACGATCATCGGGCTCGAGAACTCGATGGCGAGCGCATCCGCGAGCGGGATGTAGCTGATCGCGAAGAGAAAGGTGCCGTAGGACCCTATCCCTGCGAGGCCGCGGCCGATCTGCATCCCGGGACGGCGGCTCCGAAATGCGCGGGGGGACTGGGTGAGGAGAATCACGAGGACGACGGAGGCGGTCTGGAACAGGTACTTGAGCCAGAGAATCATCAGCACGTGGTAGGTGCCGACCAGGTGCTTGGCGATCGTGTCGCCGACGGGAAAGAGCAGGCAGGCGGTCACCATGATGACGATGCCGCGAAGCGGGGCCGACGACTGGCGCCTCGTGGCACCTCCCCGGGTCATCGGACGCGCAGCGGACCGCGATATGGGGGTGCAGCCGGCATTGAGCATACCTGGCGCGCTTCCCGGATCATGAGCGTGCAGTGTAGCCGGCGGCGACCGAGGTGCTACATCTGCGCCTTCACTTGCCGCAGGAGCAACGGCGAAATCCGATAACCGCACGCGGCCATTCGTTGAATCATGTCTTCAGCACGGTCGATGATCGCTCGTTGCTCGGCCAAGTGCAGCATGCGAACGGTTCCGATGTAGGTCAATCCGTGTTGCATCGCCGCACGCCGCGCGAGCCGATCGTCCATGACTACCAACGCGTTCTCAATTTCGAGCGCGAGTTGAATGGCTTCTGCTTCCCCTCGTCCGAGGCTTGGCGGAAGATAGAGCACTTCGGCTGCGGACACCACCTCCACCCATCCCTCATGTACCGCCTGCTCGATTCGCCGGCTGTCCTCTCCCGCTTTCTCCCGGCACTCGAGCCATACCGCCCGCGGAATCCAGAGGTGGGAAAACAGCTCTTTTGGAATGAACAGCGCATCGACCTTGGCGAGTGCGATCAGGGGTCCGGCATCGCTTATGACCTGAGCCACGCAGAGACATCCTCGGCTTCATCTTCTGTAGTCTCGTCCGGCCTGACAATCTCGATTCCCAGGCTGCCCAGATGAACCACAAACTCGCTCAACGAGAGACCGCTGATTTTCGCGGCCTTGCCCAATGACACACTGCCGCCCTTGTAGAGACTGGCGGCAAGCGCCGGACGCATGCCTGCTGCGGTCTTGGTCAACGACTCGTCCAGATGCATGAGCACAGCGTCCGGTACATTGCCCTTGAGGATCAGAACCGGCCCCTCCTTCGCCCGCCGTAACGCCAGCGACGGATTTTTCTTCAACTCTCGGACGTTGGTAGTGTGCATCCCACCGCCTCACTTCTCCGATACTCCGTCAGCACAATGTAGTCCACATACCGTAGGAACGAAAGTGCCAAGCCGGATCCGTATGCAGGTAGTGTAATGTCCGCGTCCTCGCATCAGGGGACCCGAGGTTAGCCTGGGCCGGCCTTCGTTTCGTGGTTTCGCAGTCTCCCGCCCAGGCCCGCGGCGTCGCCATGGTGCTCTTCGCCGGCATCGTGTGGAGCCTTCAGGGCTTCACGGTCCGCATGTTCGAGCACGCGTCGTCGGAGCAGATCGTGTTCTGGCGGGCGGTGAGCCAGTTCTTCGTGGTCTTCACGCTCGTCGCGATCATCAATCGTGGACGCATCATCCGGGCCTTCCGGCGCGCGGGGCGAGCAGCCTTCGTGGGCGGCATCTGTCACCTCGTGGCCAGCACCGCTTTCATCTTCGCGCTCGGCCATACCACGGTCGCGAACGTGACCTTCTTCCTCGCCGCGTCTCCCCTCTTCGCCGCGGTCATCGCGTTCGCGGTGATGCGGGAGCGGATTGCGGCGCGCACCTTCGTTGCGATGTTCGTCGCGTTGCTCGGGATCGGGGTGATGGGCTCCGAAGGCGTGTTCAGCGGCGATCTCGCCGGTCAGATCTACTCCTTCGTCACGATGCTCGGGTTCGCGGGCATGGCGGTCGTCGCCCGGTGGGGCGGCGGGCTCCACATGCTGCCCATGACCCTGTGGGGAGCGATGTTCACCGTGGTCGCGGGCTTTGCCCTCAGCAAGGGCGCGGTCGGCGTACCGCTCGAGGAGGTGGGCGTCGCTTTCATCTCCGGCGGGGTGCTGACTACCACGGGCGCCGCTTTTTTCCTTATGGGCGGGCGCTATGTTCCGGCGGGAGTGCTCGCCTTTCTCACCCTGACCGAAACGGTGCTCGGTCCGCTATGGGTCTGGATCGGATTCGACGAGGTGCCGAGCGCCTACACCCTTGCCGGCGGCGCCATCGTGTTCGCGGCCCTGGTCGGCGAGGCGACGATGCGGGTGCTTCGCACGAGGACCGAGGGTCCGCCGGCACGCACGGCGACGGGCGCCGTGTCGACCGCCTCGGCCCGGTCGCGCCTCCTGATGCCGGTCGCCAACATCGTGGTGGGCAGCATCCTGCTCGCGGTCGCGCTCGCCCTCATTCTCGCCGGCCGCGGCTGAGCGCCGGCATGGCACTTCGCATGATCTCCAGGATTCCGAACAGATCACGTGATTCGGTCGCGGATTTGCCGGCTCGCCATTAAGATTGCCATCCGGTGAGCGCCAACCCTGGGGAGGGACATGGCTGACACGGGAGCAGGTACGGAGCGCTCGTCCGGCGCGCTCGACACTTTCCCCAAGCTGCTCCGGCGCAACGCGCGCGAGCGCCCCGAGCGCTTCTCACTGCGCGAGAAGGAGTTCGGGATCTGGCAGTCCTGGACTTGGCGGGCTCTCGAGACGGAGGTGCGCGAGCTCGCCTGCGGGCTCGCGGAGCTCGGCTTCGGGCGCGGCGACCGCCTCGCCATCATCGGCGACAACCGGCCCCGCCTCTACGCGGTGATGTGCGCGGCGCAGTCGCTCGGCGGGATCCCGGTGCCGATGTACCAGGACTCGGTGGCCAAGGAGCTCGGCTACGTGATGGAGCACGCGGAAGCGCGCATCGCGGTCGCCGAAGACCAGGAGCAGGTCGACAAGCTGCTCGAGCTTCGAGATTCCTGTCCCAGACTCGAGAGAATCGTCTACGTGGACCCGCGCGGATTGCGCCACTACGATCTGCCCGAGCTCGAGTCCTACGCGGAGGTGCTGGCGAAGGGGCGCGAGCGCCACCGCCGCGACGGCGCCTTCTGGGGCACCGAGGTCGACAGGGGCAAGGGAAGCGACCCCTGCATCATCCTGTACACCTCCGGGACCACCGGCGACCCCAAGGGGGTGGTGCTGCTTTTCGACAATGTCGTGGTGATGGCCGGCCGAGGGGCTGAGTTCGAGGGACTCGGTCCCGATGATGAAGTTCTCGCCTACCTGCCCATGGCGTGGGTCGGCGACCACATCTTCTCCTTCGCCCAGTCCTACATCGTGGGCTTCTGCGTGAGCTGCCCGGAGAGCGGCGCCACGGTGCTCGAAGACCTGCGCGAGATCGGGCCGACCTACTTCTTCGCCCCGCCGCGCATCTTCGAGAACCTGCTCACCACGGTGATGATCAGGATGGAGGATGCGAGCCGGCTCAAGCGCAGCATGTTCCACTACTTCATGGAAGTGGCGCGACGTGCGGGCATTCCCCTCCTCGACGGAAAGCCGCTGCCGCTGCGCGATCGACTCCTCTACGCACTCGGTGAGATCCTGGTGTACGGGCCGCTCAAGAACACCCTCGGCTTCTCGCGCATTCGCATCGCCTACACCGCGGGCGAAGCGATCGGTCCCGACATCTTCGATTTCTACCGTGCCCTTGGCGTCAACGTGAAGCAGCTCTACGGTCAGACCGAAGCTGCGGTGTACGTGACCATGCAGCCGGACGGAGAGATCAAGTCCGACACGGTCGGTACTCCGGCTCCCGGGGTGGAGCTGAAGATCGGCGACGACGGCGAGGTGCTCTACCGCAGTCCCGGCGTCTTTCACGAGTACTACAAGAACCCGGAGGCGACCGCGCAGACCAAGACTCCCGACGGTTGGGTGCACACCGGCGATGCGGGCTTCATCGACGATGACGGACATCTCAAGATCATCGATCGGGCCAAGGACGTGGGAAAGCTCAGCGATGGCACCCTCTTCGCCCCGAAGTACATCGAGAACAAGCTCAAGTTCTTTCCCCAGATCAAGGAGGCGGTCACGTTCGGCGACGGCCGCGCCCACGTGGCGGCGCTCGTCAACATCGACCTCGAGGCGGTCGGCAGTTGGGCGGAGCGCCACAACGTGGCCTATGCGAGCTACCAGGAGCTCGCCGCGCACCCGCAGGTGCTCGACATCGTGCAGGACTGCGTCTCGCGCGTGAATGCGGACCTCGCTTCCGACGCGCAGCTCGCGGGCTCGCAGATCACGCGCTTCATCACACTCCACAAGGAGCTCGACGCGGACGATGGCGAGCTCACGAGGACGCGCAAGATCCGGCGTCGCTTCGTGGCGGAGCGCTATCGCGAGCTCGTCGACGCGCTCTACGGCGGGCAGAGTACCTGCCGCACCCGGACCGAGGTAACCTTCGAGGACGGGCGCACCGGGAGCATCGAGGCGGAGCTCGTCATCCGCGACGTTGCGCCGGTGCCCGCGCTGGCGAAGGCGAGTTGAGTGGCGGCGGTGCGCGAAACCTCTCCGGCGGAGCCGATTCTCGAAGTCGAGAACGTCAGCCTGCGCTTCGGCGGCGTGCAGGCGCTGTCCGAGGTTTCCTTCGGTGTGCTGAAGGGAGAAGTGCGGGCGATCATCGGCCCCAACGGCGCCGGCAAGAGCTCCATGCTCAACGTCATCAACGGCTTCTACCACCCCCAGGACGGCCGCATCACCTTCAAGGGCGTGACCCGCCGGCGAATGCGTACCCACGAGGCGGCGGCGCAGGGCATCGCGCGCACCTTTCAGAACATCGCCCTCTTCCGAGGCATGACCACGCTCGACAACATCATGACCGGGCGCAACCTCAAGATGAAGAGTAACTTCCTGCTCCAGGCCCTGTACGTCGGTCCGGCCCGGCGGGAAGAGATGGAGCACCGGGAGTTCGCCGAGCGCATCATCGATTTCCTGGAGATCCAGGCCATCCGCAAGACCCCGGTGAGCAGGCTGCCTTACGGATTGCAGAAGCGCGTCGAGCTCGGCCGGGCGCTCGCAGCGGAGCCCGACATGCTGCTGCTCGACGAGCCGATGGCGGGCATGAACACCGAGGAGAAGGAGGACATGTGTCGCTTCATCCTCGACGTGAACGGCGAGTTCGGCACCACGGTGGTGCTCATCGAGCACGACATGGGCGTGGTGATGGACATTTCCGACCGGGTGGTGGTGCTCGACTACGGGCGCCTGCTCGCCGACGGCACCCCGGACGAAGTGCGCCGCAACCCGCTCGTGATCGACGCCTACCTCGGCACCGTGCGCGACTGATCGGGTCGTTGTGCCAAGAGTAGAAATGCATGCCGAAGACAGTGGTTGATGCCGACTCCCGCGTTCATGGAGATTCCCGTACTCTCTCGTTGTGCCTGTATTCCCGGGTGGTTTGAACTCCGAGACCCGAGATGGAAACTCTGACCGCTTTTCTCATCACCCCTTTCGTCGAGATGGCGGAGTATCCGGTGTTCTTTGCCGAGGTCGTCGCGAACGGGCTGCTGACCGGCATCATGTATTCGCTCGTGGCGCTCGGATTCGTTCTGATATTCAAGGCCTCCGAGACGTTCAACTTCGCGCAGGGCGTCATGGTGCTCTTCGCCGCTCTTACCCTGGTCGGCCTTCAGGAGCATGGGGTGCCCACCTGGCTCGCCATCGGGATCACGGTGGGCGTGATGGTGCTGCTCGCGATGGCGATAGAGAAGGTCATGCTGCGGCCGCTGATCAACCAGGACCCCTTCATTCTCTTCATGGCGACGATCGGGCTGACCTTCTTCCTCGAGGGTTTCGGCGAGACCCTGTGGGGAAGCAACGTGAAGCGCCTCGACGTCGGCATTCCGGAGCAGCCCCTGGAGGTGCCGCTCGGCGGCGATTTCATGCTGCTGAACGAGTTCGACCTGTGGGCGGCGGGCATCGGCGCGGTGATGGTGCTCGGGCTTGCCCTGTTCTTTCACCGCACCACCATCGGGCGCGCCCTGCGTGCGGTGGCCGACGATCACCAGGCCGCAATGGCGGTGGGGATCTCGCTTCGCACGATCTGGGTGGTGGTGTGGTCGGTCTCCGGAATCGTTGCGCTGGTGGCGGGGATCATGTGGGGGGCGAAGAGCGGCGTGCAGTTCTCGCTTTCGCTCATCGCATTGAAGGCGCTCCCGGTGCTCATCCTCGGCGGCCTCACTTCCGTCCCCGGCGCCATCGTCGGCGGTCTGATCATCGGGATCGGGGAGAAGGTCGGAGAGGTGTACTGGGGGCCGCTGGTCGGCGGCGCGATCGAGAACTGGTTCGCCTACGTGCTCGCGCTCATCTTCCTGCTCATCCGCCCGCAGGGCCTCTTCGGCGAGCGGATCATCGAGAGGGTATGACCGGAAGCGTCGGGCATGAATTCGAAGTGAGGGACTGAAGCGGTGTTCTATCGAGAGGCGGGACAGTTCAAGAGCGACTACGGGGCCGATCAGGCGATCTTCCCCATCCCGCAGGATCGCTACGTGGTGATCGCGATCCTCGCCTTCGCGTTTCTCGTGGTTCCGATGATCGCCAGCGAGTATTGGCTCCAGGCGATCCTGATTCCCTTCCTCGTCTTCTCGATGGCCGCGATCGGGCTCAACCTGCTCACCGGCTACGCCGGCCAGCTCAGCCTCGGCACCGGCGGCTTCATGGCGGTGGGCGGGTACATGACCTACAAGTTCACCACCTTCTGGCCCGAGCTCAACATCGTTGCCTGCTTCCTGCTCTCGGGCCTCTGCGCGGCCGGAGTGGGAGTCCTCTTCGGCATTCCGAGCCTGCGCATCAAGGGCTTCTATCTCGCGGTGGCCACGCTTGCCGCGCAGTTCTTCCTCGTGTGGACCTTCAACAAGGTGCCCTGGTTCTACAACTACAACCCCTCCGGCACGGTGACCGCGCCTCCCCGCACCATCCTCGGGGTCATGTTCACCGGGCCGGAGGCGAGCGCTCCGGCGCGCTATCTGCTGGCGCTCGGCATTGTCGTGGTGTTCGCTCTTGCGGCGAAGAACCTCGTGCGCGGGCGGATCGGGCGATCCTGGATGGCGATTCGGGACATGGACATCGCGGCCGAGATCATCGGATTCCGCCCCTTCCAGACCAAGCTGCTCGCCTTCGCGATATCTTCCTTCTATTGCGGCGTCGCAGGAGCGATGAGTCTCTTTCTGTGGCTCGGCAGCGTGGAGACCGAGGCCTACGGCATCGACATCTCCTTCCAGGTCCTCTTCATGGTGATCATCGGGGGACTGGGCAGCATCCTCGGGTCCTTCCTGGGGGCGGCCTTCATCACCCTGATGCCGATTCTGCTGACGAACACGCCCCAGTTCTTCGGGTTCTCGATGGCTTCCGACCTGCAGAAGCATATCGAGCTGATGATCTTCGGCGGGCTCATCATCTTCTTTCTCATTGCCGAGCCTCACGGCCTCGCCCGGCTCTGGCAGATCGCCAAGGAGAAGCTGAGACGCTGGCCCTTCCCGTACTGAGCCGGGACTCTCGCCAGCCGATGGCCGACTCCGGATCGTGCTAAATTTCGGGCGCGGATGCGTTCAAACCCAACCCTCATGCACAAAGGCGCATAGGAGGAGCACATGAAACTGAAGCACATCGTCACGACCGGCCTCGGCGCTGCGGTGGTGTTCACGAGCCTCTACGCCGGTCAGGCTGCCGCCCAGAACGAGCAGTTCTTCCCGCTGCTCGTGTATCGCACCGGTCCCTATGCCCCCAGCGGCATCCCTGCCGCCAACGGTGCGGTGGACTACTTCAAGCTCATCAACGAGCGTGACGGCGGCATCAACGGCGTCACGATCACCTGGGAGGAGTGCGAGTTCCAGTACAACACCAAGCAGGGGGTGGAGTGCTACGAACGCCTGAAGAACAAGGGCCCGACCGGCGCCTCCCTGGTACATCCCTGGAGCACGGGAGTGACCTACCAGCTCATTCCCAAGGCGGCGGTCGACGAGATTCCGCTGCACTCCCTGGGCTACGGGCAGACCGCGGCTGCGGACGGCCGGGTGTTCAAGTGGGCCTTCAACTTCCCCACCACCTACTGGAGCCAGGCCTCCGCCCTGATCCGTTACGTCGGCGCACAGGAAGAAGGCATGGAGAACCTCGCGGGCAAGAAGATCGCGCTGGTCCACCACAACAGCGCCTACGGCAAGGAGCCCATTCCGACGCTCGAGGTGCTCTCCGAGAAGTTCGGCTACGATCTCACGATTCTCGCGGTCGACCACCCGGGTCAGGAGCAGAAGGCGACCTGGCTGCAGATCCGCCGCCTCAAGCCCGACTGGATCTTCATGTGGGGCTGGGGAGTGATGAACCAGGTCGCGGTGAAGGAGGCGGCCGCCATCAACTTCCCCATGGACCACTTCATCGGGGTGTGGTGGTCCGGCAGCGAGGCCGACGTCATTCCGGCCGGCGAGGCCGCCATCGGTTACAAGGCGGCCAACTTCCACGGAGTGGGCACCGGCTTTGCGGTGCACGACGACATCGTCAAGTACGTCTACGGCGGCGACGCGGAAGCGGCGAGGGCCAACAACCTCGGCGAGGTCCTCTACAACCGCGGGTTGACGGGCACGATGTTCGCGGTCGAGGCGGTGCGCACGGCGCAGGCCAAGTACGGCAACCAGCCCCTGACCGGCGCCGAGGTGCGCTGGGGCCTGGAGAATCTCGATCTTAGCGAGGAGCGTCTTGCCGAAATCGGCCTGGAGGGCTTCACGCATCCGCTCAAGGTGAGCTGCGAGGACCACGAGACCATGGGGCCGGTGTTCATCCAGCAGTGGGACGGCGAGAAATGGAACAAGGTTACTGATTGGATCGAGCCGATGCGCGACGTGGTGCGGCCGATGATCGAGGAGGCCGCGGCGGCGTTCGCAGCCGAGAACAACATCACGCCACGCGACTGCAGCATGGAGGGCTGAAGCAGCAGGGGTAGCAGCTCCGTGGCGACCAACGGCGGGCCGCTGCTCGCCGTCAACAACATCGAGGTGATCTACGATCACGTCATCCTCGTGTTGAAAGGCGTGTCGCTCTCGGTCCCCGAGGGGGGTATCGTCACCCTCCTCGGGGCCAACGGCGCCGGGAAGACCACCACCCTCAAGGCGATCTCCAACCTGCTCAAGGCGGAGCGCGGCGACGTCACCAAGGGCAGCATCGAGTTCCGGGGCGAACGCATCGAGCACTCGGACCCTTCCGACCTGGTTCGCCGCGGAGTGATCCAGGTGATGGAGGGGCGCCACTGCTTCGAGCACCTCACGGTCGAGGAAAACCTGCTCACCGGCGCCTACACGCGCCGGGACGGGCGCACCCGAGTGCAGGAAGACCTCGAGAAGGTCTACCGTTACTTTCCGCGGCTCAAGGAGCGCCGCAGCGCCCAGGCCGGGTACACGTCCGGTGGCGAGCAGCAGATGACCTCGCTGGGGCGCGCGCTGATGGCACGGCCTTCCGTGATCCTCCTCGACGAGCCTTCCATGGGGCTCGCGCCGCAACTGGTGGAGGAGATCTTCGAGATCGTCCGGCGTCTGAACGAAGAGGAAGGGGTGACCTTCCTGCTCGCGGAGCAGAACACCAACGTCGCGCTTCGCTACGCGAAGTACGGCTACATTCTCGAGACCGGCAGGGTGGTCCTCGACGGCGAGGCGGCATCCTTGAGCGCCAACGAGGATGTCAAGGAGTTCTATCTCGGGGTGAGCGGAGAGAAGCGCCGGAGCTTTCGCGACGCCAAGCACTACCGCCGGCGCAAGCGGTGGCTGGCGTGAGCGGAGCGCGCTGCCGGAAGCGTTGGGGCCGGGCGAACTCCGGCCGGCGCCACAGGTAAGGGGCTTTTCGCCGTGTCCGATTTCTACGACTCCCTGGAGATCCGGTCTCCCGAGGATCGCGAGCGCGAGATCTTTTCCGAACTGCCCGGTCTTCTCCGGCACGCGAAGGCCAACGCGGGCGCCTATTCCGAGTTGCTGGCCGACATCGATCCTCTGGAAGTCCGCGACCGCGATGCACTGGCCGCACTCCCCGTCACCCGCAAATCCGAGATGGCCGGGCATCAGTCGAAGGTCCCTCCCTTCGGTGGTTTCGCCGCGTCCGGCATCGCCGAGCTCGCCCGGGTGTTCGTTTCGCCCGGACCGATCTTCGAGCCCCAGGCGCATCGGGGCGACTACTGGCGAGTGGCGCGGGCCCTGTACGCGGCCGGGGTGCGCCGCGGTGACCTCCTCCACAACAGCTTCTCCTACCACCTGACGCCGGCCGGGGCGATGCTGGAGTCAGGGGCCCACGCGCTCGGCGCTTGCGTGTTTCCGGGCGGGGTGGGACAGACCGAGTTCCAGGTCGAGGCGATGAGCCGCTTGCAGCCCCAGGCCTACGCGGGCACTCCCTCCTTTCTCGACATCATTCTCGAGAAGGCGGCGGAGCTCGGCCGCGATCTCTCGAGCCTGAAGAAGGCGCTGGTGAGCGGTGAAGCCCTGCCTCCCAGCCTGCGGGAGAAGCTCCAACGTGCCGGAGTGGAGCGCGTGCTCCAGGGCTACGCCACCGCCGAGGCCGGCCTCATCGCCTACGAGTCGGAGGCGATGGAAGGCATGATCGTCGAAGAGGGAGTGCTGCTGGAGATCGTTCGCCCGGGCACCGGCGATCCGGTGCCGGCCGGCGACGTCGGCGAGGTCCTGGTCACGGTCTTCAATCCGGACTATCCCTTGATCCGGTTCGCGACCGGGGATCTGTCGGCGCTCATGGCAGGTACGAGCCCCTGCGGTCGGACCAACCTGCGCATCAAGGGCTGGATGGGGCGGGCCGATCAGACCACCAAGGTGCGGGGGATGTTCGTGCACCCGAGCCAGGTGGCGGAGGTGCTGCGGCGCCACCCCGAGGTCGGCAGGGGACGCCTCGTGGTCGACAGCGTGGACAATCGTGACCTGATGACGCTGCACTGCGAGGTCGCGCGCGAGCGGCCGGAGGGACTGTCCGTCGCCATCGCCGAGAGCCTCCGGGAGGTGTGCAAGCTGCGAGGCGAGGTGCATCTGGTCGAAGCCGGCGCGCTCGCCAACGACGGAAAGGTGATCGACGACGTGAGAAGCTACGAGTGAGCGTCGATCTCGGCACGGTGCGAGATGCAATCGAGGCGACCGGCCTCGTGATGCGCGGAGCCTTTGCGCCTGCGGAAGGAGATGCGGTGCCCGCACTCCCCGATGGGAGGGCGGCGGAGACCCTGGTGCTCATCGGAAACGCGGGATCCCGAATGTGGGCGGAGTTCGAGTGCTCGCCCGAGTTCACGGCAGGCGAGCATCGCCTCGACCGCTGGAGCCGACGGGTGATCGGCGAACTCGCGACGCGTTTTCGCGCCGCCGCGCTCTTCCCCTTCGGGGGGCCTCCTTACCTGCCCTTCCTGCGCTGGGCGCAACGTGCGGAGTCGCTGCACTCGTCCCCGCTCGGCCTCAGCATCCACCCCCGCTACGGTCTGTGGCATGCGTACCGAGGCGCGTTGCTCTTTGCCGAGCGTCTCACGTTGCCGGAATGCCGGGCGGAGCCTTCACCCTGCGACGATTGCTGGGACCAGCCCTGCCTCGACGCCTGTCCCGTTGGGGCGATGACCCGCTCGGGCTATGACGTCGCAGCCTGCGTCGAGCACGTCGCCTCGCCGGCCGGCTGCTCCTGCCTCATGCAGGGCTGCCAAGCGCGGCGCGCGTGCCCGGCGGGCCGGGAGTTCCGCTACGTGCCGGCCCAGGCCGAGTTCCACATGCGGGCTTTCGTGACGGCCCGGCGACGCGCCGATCGTCGGCCCGACTCACCGGAATCGACCGTTCCTCAGGAGTCGGTTGTCTTGTCACCGTAGCGCGTTGTCCCGAGCGGCGGCCGGGTGACGAGGCGTCGGGGAGTCCGTGCAGGAGCGCAGCGCTCTTGGCGATGAACAGATACGTCACGTCGTTGCGGGCGAGTGCGTCGCGAAGCTCCGTCAATGAACGCGTCGCAGGCGGACTTACCCTGATTCAGCGGGCGCGGAAGGACCTTCGCCGGCGAATCGCTGACGCAGCCTGAACTTCTGGACCTTGCCGGTCGAGGTCTTCGGCAGTGGACCGAAGATTACCGACTTCGGCGCCTTGAAGTGGGCCATGTTGTCGCGGCAGAAGGCGATGATCTCGCTTTCATCGGCGCTCGCACCTTCCTTGAGGGTCACGAAGGCACAGGGCGTTTCGCCCCACATCTCATCCGGCCGGGCCACCACCGCCGCCTCCAGCACCGCGGGATGGCGGTAGAGCACGTCCTCGACCTCGATGGAGGAGATGTTCTCCCCTCCGGAGATGATGATGTCCTTGAGGCGGTCCTTGAGCTGCACGTAGCCGTCCGGGTGGGTGACCGCGAGGTCGCCGGAGTGGAACCACCCACCCCTGAGCGCCTCGTCCGTCGCCTTCCGATTGGCGAGATACCCCTTCATCACGATGTTGCCCCGGAACATGACCTCGCCGATGGTGACCCCGTCGTGCGGCACCGGCTGCATGGTTTCGGGATCCATCACGTCGAGCCCTGCGAGGGCGTGGTAGCGCACTCCCTGGCGGGCCTTGAGGGCGGCACGATCGGGCGCGGGGAGCGCGTCCCACTCCGGCTTCCAGGCGCAGATCACGGCGGGGCCGTAGGTCTCGGTCAGGCCGTAGACGTGCGTCATGTGGAAGCCGAGGCGCTCCATGCCTTCGAGCACCGCCGCGGGAGGCGGGGCGGCCGCGGTCATGACCTCGACTCGATGCGGGAAGCTTCGGCGTTCTTCCTCGCGCGCGTTCAGGATGAAGTTGAGCACCACCGGAGCGCCGCAGAAGTGGGTCACTCCGTGATTCGCGATGGCATCGTAGATGGCCCCCGCTTCCACCCGGCGCAGGCAGACGTTCGTCCCTCCGAGGGCCGCGATCGTCCACGGGAAGCACCAGCCGTTGCAGTGGAACATCGGCAGCGTCCACAGGTAGACGGGGTGCGCGGCCATCTGCCAGCCGATCGCGTTGCTGAGCGCGTTGAGGTAGGCCCCGCGGTGGTGGTACACGACTCCCTTGGGATTGCCGGTGGTGCCCGAGGTGTAGTTGAGCGAGATCGCCTGCCACTCGTCTCGCGGCGGTTGCCACTCGAACTCCGGATCGCCCCTTTCCAGGAACGCTTCGTAGTCGCACTCTCCGATCGGCTCGCCGGAGCGCGCCATCGGATCGTCGATATCGACGACCATGATCTCGCGGCCGAGGCGGGCGACCGCATCGCGCGCGACCGGCGACAGCTCGCGGTCGGTGATGAGCAGCCTGGCCCGGCCGTGTTCCAGGATGAAGGCGACGGTTGCGGCGTCGAGCCGGGTGTTGATGGCATTCAGGACCGCGCCCGCCATCGGCACCCCGAAGCTGGCTTCGTAGATCGCGGGCACGTTCGGGGCGAAGATCGAGACGGTGTCTCCTGCCCCGATGCCGCTCTTGCGAAGCGCGCTCGCGAGGCGCCGGCAACGATCGCGAGTCTCGGCCCAGCAATAGCGCTGGTCTCCGTGGATGAGCGACACCCGGTCGGGATAGACGCTCGCGCTGCGTTCGAGAAAGCCGAGCGGCGTGAGGGCCGCGTAGTTGGCGGGATTCGGCTCCAGGTGGGTCTCGAAGGGGTTGGTGTCTGATTCGCTCATCGCGTCTGGTGCTGCCTGCGGGAACGCTTCGAACCCTATAATACGCGCCGCGCCGGGATGTCGACCCGGGCGGGTCCGGGAGGATGGTGGCTGGGTGTTCGTGAATCGCACGGGTCGAGGCATGAATCGATGAGCGAGCCGCTGTGGCGCCCTTCCGAGGAGCGCATCAAGCGAGCCAACATCACCCGCTTTGCGGAAGCGATGCACGAGCGCCACGGCGTCCCGACCGCCGACTACCGCGCCCTGCACCGCTGGTCGGTCGAGGACCCGGTCGCGTTCTGGAGCGAAGTGTGGGACTTCTCGGAAGTGGTGGCCGCGCAACGAGGCGACCGGGTGCTCTGCGACGGCGAGCGCATGCCCGGGGCGCGCTGGTTTCCCGAAGCGCGGCTCAACTACGCGGAGAACCTGCTGCGGCGCCGGGACGAGGCGAGCGCGCTCGTGTTCCGCGGCGAGGACCAGGTAAACGCCGAGCTGACCTTTGCCGAACTCTACGATCGGGTCTCGGTGCTCTCACAGGCGCTTCGCGCCGCCGGCCTCCGAGCGGGGGACCGGGTCGCGGGGTACCTGCCCAACATGCCCGAGGCGCTCATCGCGATGCTCGCGAGCGCCAGCATCGGTGCGGTGTGGTCCTCGTGCTCGCCGGACTTCGGCGTGCAGGGGGTAGTGGACCGTTTCGGGCAGATCGCGCCGCGCGTGCTCTTCGGCGTGGACGGCTACTTCTTCAACGGCAAGCGCCACGATACCCTGTCCCGGCTATCGGAGGTCGTCGACCGGATCCCGTCCGTCGAGCGGGTGATCGTCGTCCCCTACACGTCGCCGTCGCCGGATATTGGAGCGACAGCGCGCGCCGTGCTCTGGGAGGACTTCGTCGCGGGCCTGGCTCCGGCCCCGATCCGGTTCGAGCCGCTGCCCTTCGACCATCCGCTCTTCGTGATGTACTCGTCCGGCACCACCGGGCCGCCGAAGTGCATCGTGCACGGTCACGGCGGGACCCTGCTCCAGCATCTCAAGGAGCATCGCCTGCACAGCGATCTGCGCCCGGGCGATCGGTTGATGTACTTCACCACCTGCGGGTGGATGATGTGGAACTGGCTGGTCTCCGCGCTCGCTTCCGGAGTCACCCTGCTGCTCTACGACGGCTCGCCGACCTGGCCCGACGCCGGCGCGCTCTTCGACTTCGCGCAAGATGCCCGCATGACGCACTTCGGCACCTCGGCCAAGTACCTGGACGCGATCCGCAAGTCCGGTCTTCGCCCCGCGGGCCGCTATGACCTCGCCGCGCTGCGGACCATGCTCTCCACCGGCTCGCCCCTCGTGCCGGAGAGCTTCGATTTCGTGTACGAGTCGGTCAAGGCGGACCTCTGCCTCTCGTCCATCAGCGGGGGCACCGACATCATCTCCTGCTTCGTGCTCGGCCACCCCGCGCTTCCCGTCTACCGCGGGGAGATCCAGTGCTTCGGGCTCGGCATGGACGTCGCCGCCTTCGACGAGCAGGGGAAGGCGGTGGTGGGGGAGAAGGGCGAGCTCGTCTGCCGCCGGCCCTTCCCTTCGATGCCGATCGGGTTCTGGAACGACCCCGACGGCAGCCGCTACCGGGCCGCCTACTTCGAGAAGTTTCCCGGTGTCTGGTGTCACGGCGACTACGTGGAGTGCACGCCGCGCGGCGGCCTCGTCATCTACGGGCGTTCCGATGCGGTGCTGAACCCGGGCGGGGTGCGTATCGGGACCGCGGAGATCTACCGGCCGGTCGAGCAGCTCGACGAAGTGGTGGAAGGGCTGGTCATCGCGCAACTCTGGGAGGGCGACAGCCGCATCGTGCTCTTCGTGGTGCTGAAGCCCGGCCTCGAGCTCGACGAGGAGTTGCGGGAGCGTATCCGTCTTCAGGTTCGCGCCAACGCGAGTCCGAGACACGTGCCCGCGCGCATCGTCCAGGTGCCGGACATCCCCCGCACCCGGAGCGGCAAGATCGTCGAGCTCGCGGTGCGCAATGTCGTGCACGGCGAGCCCGTGAAGAACCAGGAGGCGCTCGCCAACCCGGAGGCGCTCGCGCACTTCCGGGATCGCTTCGAGCTCGCGGGCTGAAGCGCCACCGGCTTGGGCATTCTTGATCGGCTGATGACCTCGTGAGACAAAATGGGCCGCGGCTCTGACCAAGAGGCGATACGGCCGCGGCCAGGAGGACGAATCGCGCGATGAAACGTTACGGCATCCGGGTGAGGCTGCCCCCCGACGACACCATGGCGGGCGCCCACCTGCTCGGCGAGGGCTGGGAGGGTCTGCGCTGGTACGACAGTGTCGAAGAGCGAGACCGCGCGTATCGGCAGATGCAGGATCAGCCCGCCTGGTACCGCCGAGGGGACTCTCCCACCCAGATCCTCTCCAAGGTCGAGGAGGAGCGGGACTGAGCGGTGCGCTCGCGGCGCTCCGCGCCATGCGTCACCGATTCGCGTCCGCCGGCCGGGTTCGTCGAAAGATTCCGGCCGGGGCCGGGTCTCAGTGGGGTGCGCGCGCCCGGTAGAAACCGGGGCGGAGCTCTCCCTTGTCGAGCACCACCAGCATCGCGCGCCAGTTCTCGAGGAAGTGTTCCTGCTCCTCCCGGCCCAGCGCCTCGAGCATCTGCGCTTTCAGGGGTCCGCGCATCTGCTCGTACTCCCGGCGGCACAGATCCCGGTAGGCCTGCCCGTCGTCCTCGAGCTCGATGTCCACGAAGCCGGCGTCACGCAGGATGCGGCCGTGCGCCTCGAGCGTCTCCATGGTGAAGGTGAGCCCTTCCATCTTGAACCAGTAGCGCATGTCGTCGCCATAGGGTTCGTCGCCCTTCATCCAGTCGTAGCAGGTGAAGACGCCGTCCGGTCCGAGGACGCGCAACACCTCCCCGAACAGGCCCGCCTTGTCGTCGACGTGGATGAGGGCGCCGGAACTGTAGACGACGTCGAAAGAGTCGTCCTCGAAAGGGAGGGGTCCTGCCTCGACCTGCCGGAACCCGATGCGATCCTCGAGTCCGGCCTCGGCCGCGTAGCGCCGGGCCCGCGCCACGAGAGGCTCTTCCAGGTCGATGCCGGTGACCCGGGCGCCCGTCTCTCCCGCCAGGAGCAGGGCCGGGCCGCCCAGCCCCGAGCCGATGTCGAGGACCTTCTTTTCCCGGAGATCGAGCCCGGCGACGGTGCGGCGCACATTCCGAGGTCCGTCCGGAATCATGAAGCCGCGGCCCCAGATGAGCTCCAGCATGTCGACGAGCGCGTCGTGGTACTCGTCCTGGTGTTCTGCGGGATCGCTCATCGGGCTCGACTTCCCGGGGAAGCTTCGTCTCCCGGGGACGCGGACGTGCCGCCTTCGTCTCGCGGCAGCAGCACCAGCGCGTCGTCCGGCCAGGAAATCCGGACCGGAGAGCCGCGTTCGAGAGGGTCGTGGTCCGTCGGTCCCGAATCCGAGCCGGCGACGACCAGAGGTTCCTCCCGGCCGGGCAGGTCGACGTAGTAGTGGCTGCGATCGCCGAGGTAGGTGGCCGCCCGCATCACTCCCTGCACCCCCTCTCGTCCGCCATTGCGCTCGCCGGACAGCGTCAGCTTCTCGGGCCGGATGGCGACCACGATGGCATCGCCTTCCTGGAAGAAGCTCGCCTCTCCGGTTGGCGCGCTGATCCGGCCGAGTCCGGCGGTATCCAGCTCGGCCCTTTCGCCGCTCATCCGGCTCACCGAGGCATCGATGAAGTTCATCTGACCGATGAAGTCGGCGACCTCGACGTTGACCGGCCGGTTGTAGAGTTCCTTCGGCGAGGCGATCTGCAGGACCTGCCCATGCGACATCACCGCGATCCGGTCCGAGAGGGTCATCGCCTCTTCCTGGTCATGGGTGACGAAGATGAAGGTAATGCCGACGCTTTCCTGCAGTGCGCGGAGCTCGAGCTGCATGTCCGCCCGGAGCTTCTTGTCCAGGGCGCCCAGGGGTTCGTCCAGGAGCAGTACCTTGGGTCGCTTGATGAGGGCCCGGGCGAGCGCGACCCGCTGGCGCTGGCCGCCGGAGAGCTCGTGCGACCGGCGCGCGCCGAAGCCTCCGAGCTTCACCATCTCCAGGGCCTCGCCGACCCGCGTATTCATCTCGGCCTTGTCGATCTTCTCGTAGCGCAGGCCGTAGGCGAGGTTCTTCGAGACCGTCAGGTGGGGAAAGATGGCGTAGTTCTGGAAGACCATGTTGGTGGGCCGCCGGTAGGGCGGTACCTGGGACATCGGTACGCCCTCGATGAATATCTCGCCCCGGGTCGGACTTTCGAAGCCCGCGATCATGCGCAGCAACGTGGTCTTTCCACAGCCCGATGCGCCGAGCAGCGAGAAGAACTCGCCGCTGCGAACATCGATGCTGATGTCGTCGACCGCGGTTACCGGGCCGAAGTGCTTGGAAACCCCCTGGATGCTGATGTACGCGTCGTTCGCTCTCATGGCCGTACTCCGTCGCTCGCGCTCTCCTCTACTCCGTAGCGCCGCAGCCACAGCGCGAAACAGAGCACGAGGAAGGAAACGAAGATGATGATCGAGCCGAGCGCCACGGTCGGCGGCAGCCGCGCGGGAAATCGCAGTTGGCTGTACATGAAGATGGGAAGAGTGGGGTCGGTGCCCGACAGCATGAAAGCGATGATGAACTCGTCGAAGGAGATCGTGAAGCAGAGCAGCAGGCTCGCCACCACGCCGGGAAAGACCATGGGCAGGGTGACCCGCCAGAAGGTCGACCATGCGTTGGCGCCGAGGTCCGCCGATGCCTCTTCCATGGCCCGGTCGAAGCCCTCGAAGCGCGGAATGAGGGTGGCCATCGCGAAGGGCGTGCAGATCAGGACGTGACCCATGGTCACCGTGTAGAGCGACGGCGTGACACCCAAGCGCGAGATCATGAGCAGGAGAGCGACGCCGAGCAGGATGCCCGGCACTACCAAGGGCAGCATGATCACGAAGACCAGGGGCTTCTTGCCCGGAATGCGGTAGCGGGTGACCGCCTTCGCCCCGAATACCCCGAGCACCGTCGCGAGCACCGAGGCTGTCGCGCCGACTTTCAGGGAATTGACCAAGGCCGCGTGCATGGCCTGGTGCTCGAACATCTGCCGGTACCACTCGGTGGTGAAGCTCTCGATCGGAAAGGCGAAGTAGATGCTGTCGTTGAAGGAGAACAGCGGAAGAAAGAGCACGGGAATGTAGAGAAAGGCGAGGTACCCGAGCGCGTAGACGTGGAGCGGCCGGTTGGGGCGCTGGATATAGGAGACTTCGCTCATCGGCCGTACTCCGTGAAGCGGCGCGCCGTCCAGATGTAGAGCAGCGAAATGACGGCGATGATGACCATCATGGACAGTGACAGCGCCGCTCCCATCGGCCAGTTGTTGACCCGGGCGAACTGGACCTGGATGAGATTGGCAATCATCGCTCCGTCGGGACCGCCCACCAGGGCCGGAGTCACGAAGTCGCCGACGGTGGGAATGAAGATCAGCAGGGATGCCGCGATGACTCCCGGCAGGGAGAGGGGGAGAGTGACCCCGATGAAGCGCTTGATCGGGCCGTCTCCGAGATCGGTGGCCGCTTCCAGCAGGGAGCGGTCGATCTTCTCCAGGGAGACGTAGATCGGCAGGATGGCGAACGCCGCCCACGCATGGGTAAGGGTGATGACCACCGCGGTGGGGCTGTAGAGCAGGAACTCGAGCGGCTTCTCGAGCCAGCCGAGGCCCATGAAGCTCGCGTTGATCGCGCCCTTGTAGCCGAGGATGATCTTCCAGGCGAAGACCCGGAGCAGGTAGCTGCTCCAGAAGGGCAGCGTCATCAGGACGATCCACACCATCTTGTGCCGGTGGACGTGGAAGGCGACGTAGTAGGCCATGGGATAGGCGAGCAGCACCGTCGCCACGGTGCAGGCGCCCGAGATCGCCAGCGATCGCGTCAGAAGGACGCGGTACATGGGCTTGTCGACGATCTCGTTGTAGTTGGTGAGCGAGAAGGTGGTATCGAACTCGAAGACGTGCTGAGTCCAGAAGCTCATCGCCACCAGGATGGCGAAGGGGATGCACATCCCCGCCAGCATGATGAGGAGGGTGGGGGAGAGCAGGGCGAATCCGCGCACCGGCTCGCTGCGCAGGAAGAGGGCGTAGAGTCGCCCGCGCAAGGATCCGTGCGTCTGCGTCATGGTGCGTTGCGCGCCGGCGGCGGTGTTTCCCGGCGACGGGCAAATGCGCGCTCGCTTTCCTCACCCGCCGCCAAGGGGCCGGCCCTGCATCGGCGAGGGCCTGCGCGGGGCGCAGGATCTCCAGGCATCCGGGAACCTCGTCGGGGCATGAAGCAGCTCACTTGACGTGCAGAGGATGCGCGGCGACCCGGTGCGGGTCGCCGCGCTATTCCGAGTCCCGCCGAAATCAGAATCCGGCCTTGATCTGCTCGAATTCGCCGTTCATCCGGCTCGTGAACTCTTCGTCGAGCGGGATCTGGAACTTGCCCGCGTCGAGCATTTCGCTCGGATTGCGGGTCAGGCCCAGCTCCGCCAGGCGCTCTTCACTCACTTCATCGAATGACTTGATGTTGGAGTGGCCATAGCCGTACTCGTCGATGAGGAAGCGACCGGTGTCCACGCTGATCAGGGAATCGATGATGTCGTGGGCGCGTTCCGGATTCGGTGCATCCTTGTGCATCACCGCGCCGCAGACCCAGGTCAGCGCCCCTTCCTTCGGATTGGCCCACCGGACGGGCACATTCTGTCTCTTGAGGTCCACCGGCGAGCTGTTCCAGGTCATGGCCGCCACCAGCTCGCCCGAGGCGAGCGCCTGCTCGAGCGTGGTCACGTCGTCGGTGTACAGGCGGACCAGCGGCCGCTGCTGGCGCAGGAGGGCGGCCACCTTGTCGAAGTTCTCGTCGGTGGTCATTTCGGTGAAGTCGACCCCCGCGAAGATCGTGGCGCACCACCAGGTGTCGCCGGCCGATGCGATTACGCCGATCTGTCCTGCGTAGCGCTCGTCCCAGAGCATGCCCCAGGACTCTTCGGCGCCCTGCAGGTCGAAGAGATCCTCGCGGTAGGTGATGGAGGTCTGTCCCCAGTCCATGGGCGCGAAGTAGGTGCCACCGTTCTGGACCGAGCCTTCGAGGTTCTTGAGCGCGGGGATGACGTCGTCCCAGTTGGACAACTGAGCAAGGTCGAAGGGCTGGAGCAGCCCCGACGCGACCCAGCGCGGCAACACCGCATTGCAGGGGTGAGCCACATCCACCACGTAGCCTCCCATGAGCTTGGTCAATCCCTCTTCGCTGCCTCCGAAGGCCGCGAAGTTGGGCGCTTCGCCGTGCTGTTCGATGTACGGCGCAAACAGCTCCGGGATGTCGTAGCCGCCCCAGGTGAAGTAGGTGCCCTGATCCGCGGGCGCCGCCAGGGCACTCCGGGACACCAGGGGCGTTGCCACCATCGCGATGCCCGCCCCGGTCAGAATCTTGTGGAACTGGCGCCGGGACATGTCGCCGGCCTGCAGGCGTTCGGTGATCTCCTGGGGAGAGATGTCGGTCTTGCTCTTCATGATGATTCTCCTTGATGGGGGTTAATCGTCGTTGAATCAACGTCAATACGCGTCATGGTCGAAAGCGGATCCGTGCATTCCAGGCAGTACGAGGCTCTTCGCGACGCACTGGCGGTCGAGGCTTCGCGCATTTTGCTTGATTCCACGAACAACAAAGGCCTGAAAGCTTCCAAAAGAGCGGGCATCCGTCAAGTACGGTCATTCTTGCACGGGCAGACTATTCCGATTCAGAAGACAAGGAAACCGGGAGGCGTCTCATCGCGCGGGTTCGTCGACCCGGTGGTCGTGCGGATCGCCCGGAAGCAACCCCGGCTGCCGGCGGCGACCCCTTCCGGGCCGCCGCGTCCGTCTCCGTCCCGCGGGGATCAGAATCCGGCCTTTATCTGCTCGAACTCTGCGGTCATCTTGCTCGTGAACGCCTCGGGGACCGGAATCGCGAACTTGCCCGCGTGGAGGAGATCGTCCGGGTTGCGGGTCAGGCCCAGCTCCGCCAGGCGCTCGTCACCCACCGCATCGAACGACTTCGCGTTGGAGTGGCCGTAGCCGTACACGTCGATGATGAAGCGGCCGCTGTCCACGCTGATGAGCGAATCGATGATGTCGTGGGCACGATCCGGGTTCGGGGCGTCCTTGTGCATCATCGCGCCGCAGACCCAGGTCAGCGCACCTTCCTTCGGATTGGCCCACCTGACGGGCAGACCTTGTCTCTTGAGTTCCACCGGTGAGCTGTTCCAGGTCATGGCCGCCACCAGCTCGCCCGAGGCCAGCGCCTGCTCGAGCGTGGTCATGTCGTCGGTGTACATCCGGATGAGCGGGCGCTGCTCGCGCAGGAGGGCGGTGATCTTCTGAAAGTTTTCGTCGGTGGTCATGTCCTTGAACTCGACTCCCGCCAGGATCGCGGCGCACCACCAAGTGTCGGCGGAGGCAATCACCCCGAGTCGGCCCGCGTAGCGCTCGTCCCAGAGCATGCTCCAGGATTCTTCTCCGCCCTGAAGGTCGAAGAGATCCTCGCGGTAGGTAATGGAAGTCTGTCCCCAGTCCGAGGGCACGAAGTAGGTATCGCCGTCTCGGACCGCACCCTCGAGATTCTTCAGAGCCGGTACGACATCATTCCAGTTGGAGAGGCGCTCGACCTCGATGGGCCGGAACAGGCCGGAGGCCATCCAGCGCGGCAGGTCCGCATTGCAGGGATGGGCAACGTCGACGACGAAGCCGCCCATGAGCTTGGTCAGGGCTTCCTCGGCGCCACCGAACGCCGAGAAGTTCGGCGCTTCGCCATGTTTCTCGATGTACGGCGCGAAGAGCTCCGGGATGTCGTAGCCGCCCCAGGTGAAATAGTTCCCCTGATCCGCGGCAGCGGCGAGTGCGGGCCGCGATACCAGGGGAGTCGCCACCATGGCGATGCCCGCTGCCGCCAGCACCTGGTGGAATTGGCGCCGGGACATCTCGCCGGCCTGCAGTCGTTCGGTGAGCTCTCGGGGAGGGATATCGGTCTTGCTCCTCACTATGTTTCTCCTTGGTCGAGGGTGATGTTTTTCAGATTATCTTCGGCGCATGTCGCTTGCCGCATTACCGCACCACATCGTCGACCCAGTAGCCATCCGGATCGCCGGGGAACAGCCCGAGATGGCGTCCGTGGCTCTGGTGGCCCATGAGGCGGGGGATGGGCTCGGGAAAGCGATGCACCAGGTCGGAGGAGTAGGTCAGACAGTGATTCACCTCCGGCTGCAGCCATCCCAGGCTGTAGGTGTTGATGAGCCCCGCGCGAGGGGCGTTGGATCGGTTCGCGCCGCCGCCGTGCACGGTGCGACCCATGTAGAAGAGCACCGATCCCTTCGGCATCGCCGCATCGCAGAGACTCCCTTCGCGGATCGACTCGGAGTCTTCGAGCTCCAGGTTGTGGCTTCCCAGGACCAGGCGGGTGGCGCCGTTCTCCACGGTGAAGTCCTGAAGCGCCCACATCGCGCTGATCTGGAGCTCCATGCCGGGCAGGCGCATCGGGTAGATAGTGTCGTCGCGGTGCAGCACCTGGTTGGTCTCTCCCGGCCAGATCTCGATCGCGGTGGTGCTGCCGACCTGGTAGCTGAGGCAGTGCGGAAGGAGAACGGCGTCCGCGATCTCGAGGACCAGCGGATGGGTGATCAGCGCGGCGGAACTCGGCGCGTGAGACAGCACGCAGGCGAGGCGCAGCGTGCTGTAGCCGTTGAAATCGCTGACCGAAGCTCTGCCCTGCTCGTCGAAGTGGGGGCGCAATTCCCCGAGGACGGTGTCTGCGACATCCGCACCTACCTGCTCCTGCACCACCACCGCGCCGTCCCGGTGAAGCGCAGCCAGCACTTCGTCGGTCTGCGTTCCTCGCGCGAAGCTCGTGAGCGTCTTCTCGGCCGGGACGGCCGGAACCGACTCGGGGGGTGCTGCTTCTCTCGGCACCCGCATCAGTGTGATTCCCGGCGATGGCGATTGGCGGTCGCGTCTCCAACCGGAACGGAGGCGTCGCCGGGCCGGCTCTTCCCAGGCTTCGTGAAGGGGGCGAATCGATCGACGCTGCGCAGCATTTCCCGATCACAGGTTTTCCGGATCGCTCGCGATGATAGGCAAGCGTGCACGGTGCTTCCACCGCCGCGCACGTCCGGGGCCTCTCGATCGAGCGTAGCGCCCACGCAGGAGGCGTCTGCGATCGTTTGAGTGGGTAGGTTCCTGCTCTCCTCCATCGTGGGATTGCCCCCCGCTTTCGCGAGGGCTGAAGCCTCTGCGGGGATGACGGAGGCCGTGCCGTATCTCGTCCGATGTCATTCCTTCACGTAGAGCGGAAATCCACCGGCCCATTTGGCACCAGTGAAGAGGGACGGACAGATGCCTTCGTGAAGTTCAGCCGGTATTCGAGTTGTTCGAACACCGATGCCGCGGAAGGGGACACCCCGAACGGCAGCCTATCCCCCTCCGCGGTACTGGCTGCTGCCTTTGCGCATCGTATCCGCATCGACCACTTCGCATCCGATCCGGACCCAGCGCCCGTCGGATTGCCATTGCCAAGCGCTGCGCTTCCATGACCCGTCCGGCTCTTGCGCCCACCACCAGTTCTCCGACTTCGCTCCCTGCAACCAGATGTAAATCAACAGGACGGGGCCATCGTCCGTCCTCAAGGCATGCAGGCGCTCGGAAGGCGTTATCGAGTACTCGGCCGGGAGGAGGGGAAAGGGCTTCCCATCGATCCCGTGCTGCAAGGTGAGCCTTCCGGAAACGCAGTAGTAGACTTCGGGGGCGGTGTGCGAATGGAGGGGATAGCTCGTGTGCGGCGCCAGGAGAAACAGCCCGGCGAAGAGCGACTGAGAGTCGAGTCCATCGCGCTGGACGGCGAGACTGGCCATGGTCAGGTTCGTCTGAAGATGCGGATCGATCTCTTCGCTGTTGAAGACGAGGTGCCAGTCGAGCAGCGGTAGAACGGACGACACGGCATCGCCCAGCTTCCACTCGGGGGGGATGTCCGAGAGCGCTCGATCGAGGGAACCCGGAGCGGGGCGCTTCGCCTGCTCCCACCCGTCACGCCGGTCGCGACCGGGATCCACTTTCCGAAGCTCGCAGAGGAATCTCTCCAGCGCCCGGTCTTCCGAGGCGAACGCACCGAGTTCTTCGACGAGTGCTTCGATGCACGCCCCTATTGCCTCGGATCTTCCCGTCTCTGAAGACTGTACTCCGGAGGCCCGCCCCGGGCGCCGGGAGCTTGCGGATTCGCCCGCCTCGACTCCGGGAATCTCATCGACCATGTCTTCAGATCCGCAGCATGTCGGTGTCCCCGTCCACCGAGAGGACTTGTCCGCTTATCTTGCGGGCGGCGGGCGAGGCAAGGAAGAGGATGGTGTCGGCAATGTCTCGCGGGTCGATGAGGGTACGAAGCGAGGACATGCGCAGGTAGCCGTCGAGAATGTCTTCGGGATTCGTCCCCTTGGCCGCGGCCTCGCGCTCGATGACTCCCTGCATGCGTTCGTTGTCGATCGAGCCGGGACACACCGCGTTGACCCGAATGTTGCGCTCGCCGAGCTCGATGGCGAGGCTCTTGGTGAGTCCGATCACCGCCCACTTGGAAGCGGCGTAAGGGGTGCGGAAGGGGAATCCGTAGAGTCCGGCGGTGGAGGAGATGTTGACGATGGAGCCTCCGCCCGCGGCCTCGAGCGGCGCCACCGCCCGCCGGACGCAATAGAACTGCCCGGCCAGGTTCACCTCCAGGGTGCGGCGCCAGTCCTCCGTGGAGATCGCTTCCACCCGCGCGGTCGGCCCCGCGATGCCGGCGTTGTTGACCAGCACGTCGAGCCCGCCGAGCGCAGACAACGCGTCCTCGAAGAGCGCATCGACGGCTTCCGGATCGCCCACGTCGGCAAGCGTGCCGGTACAGCCCGTCTCCTCGCAGCATTCCTCCAGCGCGCCGGCGTCGATGTCGCAGATGTGCACCCTTGCGCCGCTTTCCGCGAAAGTGGCGGCCACGGCACGGCCTATCCCTCCGCCGCCGGCGGTCACCAGAACCCGCAGACCGGATACTGATGGATTCACTCCCGAATTCTCTGTCGCTTACCGGCCCCGGCTGCGCTTCGGCAGCCCGCCCGCAATCCGCTCACCGCTCCAGCAGTCGCGGGATCAGCTCCACCAGGTTGCAGGGGCGGGTGCGGTAGTCGAGCTGTGCGGCGATGATGCGGTTCCAGGCGGTGCGGCAGGCGCCGGAGGAGCCGGGCAGGCAGAAGACGTAGGTGCCGTTCGCGACGCCCGCGAGCGCGCGCGACTGCAGGGTGGAGGTCTTGATCTCCTCGTAGGAGAGCACCCGGAAGATCTCGCCGAACCCCTCGATGGTCTTGTCGAGCAGGGGAGCGATCGCCTCCGGGGTGCCGTCGCGGCCGGTGACGCCGGTCCCCCCGGTTGCGATCACCACCTGCACCGACTCCTCCGCGATCCAGTGCGCGACGACGGCGCGGATCCGGTACACGTCGTCGGGCACGATGCGCTTTTCGGCGAGATGGTGTCCCGCCGCGCCGAGGCGTTGCACGAGGAGCGCCCCGGACTTGTCCGTCTCCTCGGTACGGCTGTCGGAGACGGTGAGCACCGCTATGTTCAGGGGGATGAGTTCACGTGCGTCGGCCATGCTTCACTCTCCGTTTTGCCCGGGCTCCGCTCGAAGTGTCGGCGTTACCCGAAGAGGTCGGAATGGGTTCCGGTTCGCGTCAGTATCAGGGCGTCGCCATCGACGTGCCATATGAGCAGCCAGTCGGGCTCGATATGACACTCCCGGGAACGGGTGCCCAATGCCCCGTCAGTCGGTGCGCGCGGTGGTGCGGATCCCGTGCTTTCACCGGGATGTCTACACCAGGGCGAAGAAGGGCTGTACGTCCACCTCGGCGCCGGGTTCCACCGAGCCGCTCTCATCGGGAAGCAGAATGAAGCAGTTCGCGTCGCTCATGGTGTGGAGCAGACCCGAGCCGGTCTTGCCGGTGTGGTGCACGACCGGAGTGCCGTCGGGCTCGCGCGACAGTACCGCCCGGTAGTACTCCACTCGCCCCGCTTTCTTGCGCAAACGCGAGCGGCAGACGGCGCGCAGCAGCGGCGTCGCCTCCACCGGCCGTTGCCCCATGAGCCGCAGCAGGGCGGGCTGCACGAACTGGTAGAAGGTCACCATCACCGCCACCGGGTTGCCGGGCAGGCCGAAGAACACCGCGTCGCGCACCCGGCCGAAGGCGAGCGGCCGGCCCGGACGGATCGCGATGCGCCAGAACCCGACCCGGCCCAGCGCGCCCAGGGTCTCGCGCACGTAGTCCGCCTCGCCGGTGGAGGCCCCGCCCGAGCTGATGATGACGTCGGCGCGCTCGGCCGCCTCGACGAACGCGGCCCGGATGGCGGCGCGCTCGTCGCGAATGACCCCGAGGTCGACGATGTCGGTGCCCAGGCGTTCGAGCATGCCGGTGATGGTGTAGCGGTTGCTGTCGTAGATGGTGCCGGGGTCGAGGGTCTCCCCGATGGAACGCAGCTCGTCGCCGGTGGAGAAGGTGGCCACCCGCAGCCGGCGCCGGACCCGGACCCGCGCGATGCCGAGCGAGGCGAGCAGGCCGAGCTCCGCGGGGTAGATGCGCTTGCCCTCGCTCGCCACCCGCGCGCCCGGCGCGAGGTCTTCGCCGGCTTCGCGCACGTTCTGGCCGATCTTGTGCCCGGCGGTGACGGTGACCCGATTGCCTGCGCACCCCACCTGTTCCTGCATGACGACGGTGTCGGTGCCGGCGGGCATCGCCGCTCCGGTCATCACCCGCACCGTGCATCCGGGGGGCACGTCGTCGAAGTAGGGCTTGCCCGCCCACGAGGTTCCGAGCAACTGAAAGGCGCGGGCGCCCTCCTCGGGCAGCTCCGACCCTGCGAACGCATACCCGTCCATCGCCGAGTTGGTGTGGCCCGGCACTGCGATCGGCGAGACGATGTCGGCCGCGAGGACGCGCCCGAGCGCTTCCCGGAGCGCCACTTCCTCGCTTTCCGCCAGCGTGCCGACATGGGCGTCGATGCGCGCGAGCGCTTCCGCCGCCGGCAGCAGCTCGGGGTCGTCGTAGCAGCCGAGGAGGGGCTCGGCGCTCATCTCGGCTTCCTCCTGCCCTGGCCTGGGCCTTTGCCCGTGCCCGTTTCGCACGGTATTGGAATCTACCGCGCTGCCCGGCTTTTCTCACCCCTTCCGAGTACGTCCATTGTGCCGGGTTCGGTCACTTGGTTGTGGCCCCTGAGGCTTGGGTGGATTCCCGCTTGCGCGGGAGTGACGGGAGTGGACGATCTGGGCGCGTGTACGCCCCCGAAGCTCCCTGCGCGACAGCGGGGGCAGGTGCCCTGAGTGTGGCAGGCTTGCGCGAGGTTCGGCTCCGTCGCTTCAGGAATCGGAGGTAGCCCGCGACCGGCCCCCGGTGAGCGCATCCTCGAGCGCGGCGCGCTCCTCGGGAGTGTTGATGTTGGAAAAGCATTCCGGGGCGTCGGAGAAATCGGCTCTCGCCATACGGTGGCGGGCATACCACCGGTCGATCTTGCGCTCGCCGGATCGCAGGTACTCGAGCAGGCTGTCCAGGAGAGAACAGCCGATCAGGGCGAACACCGGCTGCAGCCGGGCGCCGTCGTGGGCCACGCTCAGGTCCGCCCGCTCGTCGACCAGCGCCCGGTAGAGCCGGGGCCCGAGGCGCTCCGAGACCAGCGGCGCGTCGCAGGGCGCGGTGAGCAGAAAGCGGGTGCTCGCCGCCTCCATCGCGCTCGCCATGCCGGCGAGCGGACCCGCGAAGCCGTCCTCGCGATCCGCTACCACCCGGCAGCCGGTGATCTCGGCGTAGTGCTCGCGGTTGCGGTTCGCGTTGATGAGCAGGACTCCGGCCTGCGGGCGAAGGCGGTCCAGGACGTGCGCCACCATCGGCCGTCCCGCGATCTCGACGAGCCCCTTGTCCTCGCCCCCCATGCGCCGGCCCTGCCCGCCCGCGAGCACCGCCAGCGCGATGTCATCGACCGGATAGGCGTGTGGAGTCATGCGGGCGCTCCGAGGCACGGCCTCGTCGTGGGTGGTGAAACAGCGTTCAGGCTCCGGTCCTCGTTCCGCCTCATGGGCTCGCTGTCGCGCGACAGGTCACTCCCGATCCGGGTGACAGGATCATTCCGGATCGGTTTGGAGCCGAACGAGTGTGAATGACACGAACGCGCAACGCCAATCGACTTTAGCCGGCGGCGAGCGCTGGCCGCTCGAGCGGCTCTGGTTCCTTTCCCTACCCTAATCCTGACTGGCGCCCTCGTCTGCCCTACCAGAAGGAGGTGGTGGGCTTGGTACCTTGTGGGGCACCGGCTCGGGCGCAGTGGCCGAAACCGTCGGAGGCGGCACGCTGTCCTGCATGCGGTCCAGCTCGACGCTCGTGCCCTCTCTGTAAACTCCAATGCCGATGGCTGGCTGGTCCGGCGATGACGCAGGTGGTGACACGGGCGTCTCGGCCGGTACGATGTCGTTGCGCTCTCGGTCGAGGGCAGGCGCATGCTCGCGGGGGAGACCAAGTGGACGGCACTGGTCATCGCGGGCACGAACCGCCAAGGGCAAGGTCACCAAGGTCGGTGTCCAGTCGCGCTTGAAAGCCATCCAGGGCGACGATGAACCAGGTAGCGACGCAGAGCGCGACGTTCTCTCGCACTGTTTGACACTTGTCGAGGCAGAGTCGAAGGCGGCGAGGGCCGTCAAGAGTGCGCAAACCTCCCTGGATGAACGGGTGCTGGCCCGTTACGGCGCCTTTACGGAAGCCGAAATCAAGACGCTGGGAATTGAGGACAAGTGGCTCGCCGGTATCCGCTCCGCCGTCGAAGGCGAGGTTCAGCGCCTGACCCAGCGGCTCGCCGCACGTGTCCGGGAACTCGAGGAACGCTACGCGGATCCGCTGCCGAAACTGGAGTGCCGGGTCGCCAGGTTCGGCGCCAAGGTCGAGGGACACTTGAGGCGGATGGGGCTGTCGCCATGAGCCGGCGATTCGACTTCGAACGCCTGGTCGAGCCGTGCCGGCTGACGCACGAGGAAACCCGTCGTTCTGCGGCCCAGGCCGCCGAGCGCTCGCTGGTCGTGCGGAACTGGCTGATCGGATGGTACATCGTTGAGTACGAGCAGCAGGGATCCGACCGGGCGGAGTACGGTACGCAGACCTTGAAGAACCTGTCGGAAGCTCTCAGGGCGAGGGTTGGCCGCGGATTCTCCGTGGATGCGCTGGAGCGCATGCGACGCTTCTATGTGCTACACGAGCGGACCCCTGCAAAAATCCCGAAGGAGACGAAATCCGCAACACCGTCGCGGACATTCGGCGCGCAGCCAATATCCGAGACAGCGTCGCGGATTTCACCCGATCTGTCGCCGGGGACGGCCTTCGCCGAACGGATTCCGCGGACGCTGTCTGCAGAATTGGCGCGACGCTTCACCCTCGCTGGTCACACTACGTGACCCTGCTGTCCGTCGATGACGCCGACGCGCGCCGCTTCTACGAGATCGAAGCTGTCGATGGCGACTGGAGCGTCCGCGAACTCAAGCGGCAGATTGACAGCTCCCTGTACGAGCGGCTCGCGCTCAGTCGCGACAAGCGGGAGGTGCGTCGCCTCGCCCATTTCCACACGTCCAGCGTGTTCGCGATAAACGATTGCTGTATTCGATAATAATCGTTGTACACGAAGAATGAGAACACCTACGCTTTCCCACCTCTGAACATGCGAAGGAGGACATCATGAACGAAGGCAAGTGTCCGGTCATGCACGGGACTCGCGGAAACGCCGCCGGCGCCGGCACGTCGAACCGGGACTGGTGGCCGAACCATTTGAAGCTCGATGTTCTGCACCAACACTCCCCGCTGTCCAACCCGATGGGCGAAACGTTTGACTACGCCGAGGCGTTCAAGAGTCTCGACCTCGACGCGGCCAAGAAGGATATCTACGAGGTCATGACCGCGTCGCAGGACTGGTGGCCCGCCGACTACGGTCACTATGGGCCGCTCTTCATCCGGATGGCGTGGCACAGCGCAGGCACCTACCGCACCGGCGACGGCCGCGGCGGCGCGCGCACCGGCACGCAGCGCTTCGCGCCGCTCAATAGCTGGCCCGACAACGGCAACCTCGACAAGGCGCGCATGCTGCTCTGGCCGGTCAAGCGGAAGTACGGCCGGAG
>CAYQVB010000168.1:0-28685 GCA_964420925.1 uncultured Ectothiorhodospiraceae bacterium
GGCGATACCGTCAGCGTCGGCCCGCGTCCACCAGTCCTCCCGGTCTTCGAAGTCCCAGATCGGGCGCCGCTGGCCGGCCATGAACGCGATCGCCTTGCCCGCATCGAGGGCGCTGCCGCCCCCGAGCGCGATCACCCCGTCGTGCCCGCCCTCCGAGAACGCCCGCACCCCGGCATTCACGTTCGCTTCGACGGGGTTGCCGCGCACCTCCGAGAAGAGCGAGCAGCCGAGCCCCGCATCGCGGCAGACCTCGAGGCTCCGCTGCACCGGCGCCAGTGCGGCGAGTCCGGGATCGGTGACGAGGAGAGGACGGGCCATGCCCAGCTCGCGGCACGCCTCCGGCAGCTCGACGATGCGCCCCGCGCCGAAACGGAGCGCGGCCGGGTAGTTCCAGTTGCCCGCCATCGCGGCGAGCTCCGAAGCCGTCATGAATGCATTCCTCCCTCGCGGCCTTGCGACTCGCTTTCCGGCGAAGGGGCCGGACCGAGCAGCACCGCGATCCAGCGCGTGTCCTCGCGCGACTCGAGCGCGATCTTCGCGGTCATGGTGAGCGGCACCGAGAGGAACATGCCGACCGGCCCGAGCACCCATCCCCAGAAGACGAGGGAGAGGAAGACCACCAGCGTCGACAGCCCGAGGCCCCGCCCCATGAAACGCGGCTCGATGATACTGCCAACCACCACGTTGACGACCACGTATCCCACCGCCGTCGCCCCTGCGGCTCCCGCCCCCAACTGCACCGCGGCGAGCAGCACCGCAGGCACCGCCGCGATGATCGAGCCGATGTTGGGCACGAAGTTGAGCAGGAAGGCGAGCACTCCCCACAGGACGGGGTAGTCGACCCCCACCACCCAGAGCCAGAGGGCCACGGCGGCGCCCGTCCCGAGGCTCGCGAGCGACTTGATCGCGAGATAGCGGCGCAGATTGCCGGTGAAGTGCCGGAAGCGGTCGAGCGAGTGCTCGGCATTGCCCGATATCCGCTCGAGCTTCTCCGGCAGGCTGGAGGCCTCGACGAGAATGAAGACCACGGTCAGGAAGATCAGGAACGTGTTGGCGAGCAGCCCTCCGAAGCTGTTGAAGAGGTCGCCCGCGAGCCCGATCACCGCACCCGGATTCACGATCTCCGACAGGCTTCCCGGGGTCACGCTCACTCCGATGTCTCCGAGCCAGAGGAGCAGGGTGTCGAGCTGCGCGTTCAGCTTGGCCTGGTACTGCGGGATATCGCGGGTGAAGGCGCCGATGGAAGGACCGACCACCGCGGTCAGGCCGAACACCACCGCTATAATTCCGACGATCACGATCAGCATCGCGACCGGCCGGGGGAGACGGTGCTCCTCGAGCCAGAGCAGCGGCGGCGCACTGATCACCGCGATGAACACCGACAGGAGAAAGGGCACGATGATGGGCTGGGCGAGCTTCATGCCCGCCACCACCACGACCAGCGCGGCCGCGCTCAGCAGCAGGTTGGTGGAAGCCTTGAGTTCGCTTTCGCTCACCGTCGTCCGGCCCGCGGCCCGTCGCCGGAGCATTGTGCCTTCAACGGGACGCCCTCCGAAACCGGAAGCGCGGCGAGTGCGGGGCCGTCGTGCGCTGGCCGGACTTTCGCTTCCAACGCAAGGGACACTGTCGCGGGTGGATTCCCGCTTGTGCGGGAATGACGGAGACCGGATCGGAGGCCACTTCCCGTCATTCCCGAGAGAGCCGGTCAAGGACGGGGGGCCTGTCCCCGCGGTCGCGCAAGGAACTTCGGAGGGGTTCGCGCGCGCAGAGCGTCCCCTTCCGTCATTCCCGCGCAAGCGGGAATCCACCCGAGCCGAGGTGGCAAGGGAACTTCCATGCCAGCGGGAATCGACGGGAAACGACGAGTTGGGGCGAGTTCGCAGGAATCGTCAAATCGCCCTGCGGCGACCGAGACGCTCCGGCGCCGGCGTTCCTCGGAGTCCGTGCTGAACGTGGCGAGACCGCTGCCACGCATCGGGCTCGCGCAGATGGACGTGAAGCCGGGGCGGCCGGATCGGAACGTCGCACGCATGTTGGAGATGATCGGGCAGGCGCGGGCGATGGCGCTCGATCTCGTCGCATTCCCCGAGCTGTGCGTGCCCGGCTACATCGTAGGCGACGCCTGGGAGACGGACGCCCTGGTGCGCGACTTCGCGGAGTGGGACGAGGAGGTGCGGGCGGCGAGCCGCGGCATCACGGTGGTTTACGGCAACATCGCGCTCGATCCGGAGCGGATCGGAGAAGACGGGCGGGTGCGCAAGTTCAACGCGGTGCACGTGTGCCGGGACGGGGTCGAAGTCCGGCGCGCCGGCCTGCCTCCCGGGGTGCCGGGGGGAGCGCACGCCAAGACCCTGCATCCCAACTACCGCTTCTTCGACGATGACCGGCATTTCTACTCGCTGCGCAAGCTCGCGGCGGCGGCCGGGCGGCCCATCAGCGACTGGCTGATTCCCTACCGGGTGCCACGGCGCGACGGCGAGGAGTTCTGCTTTGGCGTGCAGCTCTGCGAGGACCTGTGGTGCGAGGACTACGAGCAGGACGGTGAAGTGCTCGACACCCTGCGCGTGTATCGCGAGCGTGGCGCGGAGGCGGTCATCAACCTCTCCTCCTCGCCCTGGACCTGGCAGAAGAACGACAAGCGTCACCGCACGGTGCGCGAGGTCCTCCGCCGCTCCCCGCTCCCCCTGTTCTATGTCAACCACGTCGGCGCGCACAACAACGGCAAGAACATCCTCGTATTCGACGGCGACTCCACCGCCTACGCTCCGGACGCCACCCTGGTCGCCCGCGCTCCCGCGTGGCGGGAGGCGCTGCTGGCGACGGGCGGCGACGAGGGGAATCGCGCGGGCGAGGTGGCGCCCGCGCAGTCCGAGAGCGCCGCGATCTGCGACGGGGTGATCACGGGGCTCCGCCATCTCGACCATGTGCGCGGCGCCGAGAACCGTTTCCTCGTCGGGGTGAGCGGCGGGGTGGACTCGAGCGTCGCGCTCTGCCTGCTGGTGCGCGCCTTCGGGGCGCGGCGGGTGTTCGCGGTGAACATGCCCACCCGCTTCAACTCGCAGCGCACCCGCGACAACGCCCGGGCGCTCTGCGCGGCGCTCGACGTGGGCTACCTGGTGTGTCCCATCGACGACCTCCACGCGGCGTTCGCGGAGCGCATCCGCTCGACGGGGTTCCCGGGCCTGCCGGGAGCGTACACCGGCCTCGTCGACGAGAACGTGCAGGCGCGGCTCCGCGGCGCGGGCATTCTCGCCGGCCTCGCCGCCCGGCACGGCCTGCTCTTCACCAACAACGGCAACAAGACCGAGATCGCGCTCGGCTACGCCACGCTCTACGGGGACGTGAGCGGCGCGGTGGCCCCGCTCGGCGATCTCTACAAGACGCAGGTGTTCGAGCTCGCCCGCTACCTGAACGAGTCCGTGTTCGGCGCGACCGTCATCCCCGAGAACCTCTACGACGGAAGCACCGTACCGAGCGCGGAGCTCTCGGCGGAGCAGGACGTGACGAAAGGGCAGGGCGACCCCATCAAGTACGGCTACCACGACGCACTGCTGCGCCAACTGATCGAGTACCGCCAGCACCCCGTCGATCTGCTCGGCTGGTTTGCCGCGGGCGAGCTCTTCGAGCGCATCGGCTGGCGCGATGCGGAGCGATTCCGCCGCTACTTCGCCGATACCACGGCCTGGGTCGAGGACTTGGAATGGCTGGCCGCGCAGGTGCGCACCAGCATCTTCAAGCGCATCCAGGCCCCGCCCATCATCGTGCTGAGCAAGCGCGCATTCGGCTTCGACCTGCGCGAGAGTCAGCTTCCGGCGTACTCGCTCCGGGCCTGTGCCGCGCTCCGGCGGCAAGTGCTGTCGATGCCGCTGGAGGCGGGGTTTGGCGGGGGGAGCTGAGCGCCGTCGCCGCGTCTTCTCGGAGACCAACTTGCCGGGAATGACTCTCGCAATGACAGTACCGTCATTCCCGCGCAAGCTGGCCAAGGCCAGGGGACCTGTCTCCGCTGTCGCGAAGGGAACATCGAAGCAGCACGCACGTTCGAGTCGCCTGTTTCCGTCGTTCCCTTGACAAGCGGGAACCCACCGGCTGAACCGAATGCGGAAGTGATCCGCGCCGCGAGGAGGCTCCTCGCGGCACGCTCGATTTGCTCTCAGGTGCGCGCCAGGTTCGGCTTGTCGGTCATCGAGTTCTGACCGCGCTCGGGGTTGGGCTCGACCTTCAGGCCCAGGAAGCGGCCCAGCTCGTCGGCCCCGCCCATGTACTTTCCGTCGATCCAGATTTGCGGCACGGTGATTGGGGTCTTCGGTCCGACGATGGGCTTCACCCGGCCGAGCATCTCGTAGAGCGCGCGCGGGTCCTTGACCACGTCGTGGTACGCGTAGTCGATGCCGGCGGTGGCGAAGTAGCCCTTCGCCCGCACGCAGTGGGGGCAGGTCTCCTTGCCGTAGAGGTGGTTGCCGGATACCCCGGCCCGCTCCACGTGCGCGGCGATCACCGCCTCGGTGAGCACCCCGCGGTTGAGCGCATGGCCCTGGCTCACGACCTTGCCCTCCACCATCACGATCGGCGCGTGCCACCCTCCCTTGGGAAGCGGCCTCCACCACTCCGTCAGCCACTCTCTCGTCTCCACCTCGACCGGGATGCCGGCGAGCTCGGTGGCAAGCGTGTCCTGGATGACATCCGCGGTGAGCGAGCACTCGCCGCAGGGGATGTTCACCTTGAAGGGTCCCCACTGGCCCGCCCAGCGGTAGAGGAGCAACTGTACGGCTTTCACCCTCATGGTGCGTCATTCCTTCCGGTATTGTTCCCCGGGAGTAAAACCGCGCCGCGGAGCGACGTCAATCGGGGCCGGACGCCCGTCCGGGACGAACGCCGGGAACGCTGACGCGGTGCCCTGTACCGCCATGTTTCGAACCCGGAGGGGCTCCAAGGGGACCGGGCCTGGTGCTGCGGTTGACTGGCCGGTTACTGAAGGAGACCGCAGACCGGCCGAACATCATTCGGGAAGAGCAGGAAGGGCTCCGGGAGGACACTTCGACCCCTGCTCGCGTCGACCCCGAGCAGGGAACGAAGGTGGTAGAGTCGCGGAGTTAAAGACCCGAGAGGGATGCATTCATGGAATCAGAACACTCGACCAGCGTAGTGTTCCCCGTGCGGGAGGTAAGCCTGCGGCAGCTTGCCGAGCTGTGGTCCGTCCTCATGTCCCTGCTGCCCGAGGTCCGGCACTGCACCGCTCGCTTCCGCCTCCAAGGAAAGTCCTCCGAGCACACCTATACCTTCGAGGACGCGGACGAGCTCGCCCGATCGCGACTGGCGTTTCGCCCGGGCGAGCTCAAGCTCACCCTCATGTCCCTCTCGAACTCCAGCACTCGCATCTACGTGAACGAGCATTGGGGAGGCGGGATGGGCAAGCTCCTGCTGGTGCTTCCCAATCAATTGGCAGTGGAGATTACCGGCCCGAACGAGGGCGAGGTCCTCGCCATCCGCAATGCGGTCGAGACATGGGGCGGGCGGAACCTGCATCCCGATCGCCGGCAGCTCTGGGTGAAGCTCGGAGTGCTCGCGTCGGGCTTGGGAGGCGTGGGAGTGGCGGCCGCGCTCACGGGACTGTCCGCATCGGCGGCAATGGGATATGCGGTCATATGGACCGTCCTGGTCGTGCTGGGTTGCGTGCTTCCCGCGCTGATACCGGCGTCGCGGAGACGCTTCGCCGAGTTGCGAATCGTCAACCCCCAGGCTCCGAAGGGAGGCGGGCCGGGGTCCGGAACACCGACCGAGCCACCGCCGGGTCCCGGTTCGGAGGTGGTGATGGACGCCGGCGGCAGGCCCGTGCGCGAGGAGGCGTAGGGTCGTCGCAGCGAGCGTTGCGCCCCGGCACGGCCACCGGCCGAGACTGCCGCACGGAGGAGTCTCACCGCCTCAGGATGAGGGCGGTGCAGAGACGGTGAGAGCGCTTGCGTAGCGACGCGGCGCTTCGAGGTCCTTTAACCGATGTATGTGGTCGAGCGTCGCGCCGACATCAATCTGGAGAGCTTTCGGCGAGTCGCATGGGACGGAGAGCCGGTCCTGCTGAGCGATGCCGCAAGGGAACGCATCGCGGCGGCGCGGAGGGCCTTTCTCGAGTACATCGAGACGTATCCGGATCGGCGCGTCTACGGGGCGAACACCAGGGTCGGCCCCGGAGTGAAGACGGTGCTCCGGCACGCAGAGCTGCGAGCCCAGAGCGCGCGTCGCCCCGGCGCGGCGGGAGTGTCCTTCGGGGAGAAGCTTCCCCTTCGCGTCGTGCGCGGCATTTTGCTCGCCCGCCTCGCGAACTTCGTGGAGGGCAATTCGGGGATCTCCCTGCCGGTGGCGGAGGCAGTTGCCGACATGCTGGACGGCAGAACACTGCCCCCGGTTCCGGGCCGCGGCAACGGAGCGGCAGGAGAGATCAACGCGCTCGGCCATCTCTTCTTCGAGATCGCAGATCGGGTAGCAATGGGACCCAAGGACAACAGCGCGCTGACCAACGGCTCGCCGTGCGCGAGCGCACTGGTGGCGGATGCCGCCCTGGCGGCGAGGCATCGCATCAACCTCGCCACTCGCGTATTCGCGCTCGCCATCGAGGGATTCCGGGCCCCGCTCGAGCACTACGATCCGATACTCGCGGATTGCTGGGGGAGTCCGCACGACCGCAGCGCGCTGGACGCCCTGGCGCGCTACCTCGAGGGGGCCAGGGGCGAACGGCGTGCCTGGCAGGCTCCGGTCAGCTTCCGAGTCATCCCGCGTCTGCTCGGGCAGGCATTTCAGGCCCTCGAACAGGCGGAGGAGTGCGCGCAACGGTCGCTTGCGTCGATAACCGACAACCCGACCTATCTGCCTCCCGGCTCGGAGCACGCGCCCGCGTCCGAGTTTCCGCAGGGGAGGGTGCTCCACGCCGGAGGCTTTCACAATGCGAGCGCATACACTGCCCTAAACGCGCTTTCCGGAGCGTGGGCCGATCTGGTCCTGCTGGCGGACCGTCTGTGCGCCAAGACCCTGGACGGCGATGTTTCGGGTCTGCCGCACGGACTCGATGGCGGGGCGGTGTACGATGCGCCGCGCTACCTCCCCGGCACCCTCGTGGCGATCGGCGAACAGGCCCGTCGTGCCGCGCAACGCACCTTTCTGCCGGGAAGCGGCGAGTACGCGGCACGAGGGCAGTCCGACATCGGCACGCCGGTATTTGCCGCGTGGTACGCGGACGCGGAATCCGGCGACTGTCTGCTCGCCGCGCTGGCGGTGCTCGCCGCCACTTCGGCGCGGGCGCTCGATGTCGGCGAGCGCATGCCCGCGCCGGCGCTTCGCGGCCTCCATGCCACCGTGAGGGAGCTCGTCCCGCCGCTGGACGCACCGAGGTTGCTGGGGCCGGACCTGGAAGCGCTCCACGAGGTGTTCGGAAGCGAATTGTTCGATGCCGCGGACGACCAGGTGTCGACGCACGGTACCGGGTAAGGCCCGGAATCCGGCGGCCGCCAACGGGATGCTGCGACGACCGGATTCGTCCCATAATCTCCGCTGGCGATCCCCGGCCGGGGTGCAGGCCGGCCACCGAGTTGCGAGCCAAGTGAACGGAGAGGATTCTCTTGAACCCCAATTGCACGTCGAGGTCGAAGACTACGCTGAGATACGCCTGGTACGACTCCCCCATCGGGCGGCTCCTCCTCGCTCGGGACGAGATCGCGGTCCGCCACGTCACCATCCCCGATCGCGACCCGTCGCGGCCCGACTCGCCCCGTGCGGGGGCAACGAAAACGGTCGAGCCCGGATCGGGCTGGGTTCGCGACGAAGCAGGGCTTCGCCGTGAGTTGGCCGAGCTCGAAGCCTACTTCGCGGGCGAGCTGCGCGAGTTCGAGATGACGGTGGAGCCCGAGGGCACCGCGTTCCGGCGCAAGGTGTGGGCTGAACTCGCCCGCATCCCCTACGGCGAAACCTGGAGCTACGGCGAACTCGCCCGCCGGGCGATCGGGCGAAGCGGCGCCGCCCGCGCCGTAGGTGCCGCCAACGGCGCCAACCCCATCGCGATCGTCCTCCCCTGCCATCGCGTCATCGGCGCCAGCGGCAGCCTCGTCGGCTACGGCGGCGGTCTCAACCGCAAGGCGTTCCTGCTTGCCCATGAACGGGGGGAGAGGGTATTTGCGGGTTTTTCCGGATGAGCACACACAAAGACGAGAAGCCCAGGGACAGGACCACGTCTTGTGTTGGGAACCGTCCGGTGCCAGCAAGTGTGCAGATGTCCCACTTCCCCGACCTTGGAACTGCGCCCGACCAACTGTCGTAACGTGGAGTACTTGTTCCGTTTTTCATGGAGCTGAAGCCTCATGCAGAGGCACTTCCGTCAATCCTCTCCGCCGTTTTCCGCGGTGTAATGCCCCGGGCTCATTGAAGAAGCCGGTTGAGCGACGCTGGTCCTGGCCCGACAGGCTGTCCGCTCCCGTCGGCCAGAGCGTGCTTCGGCAGATTCGGGACTAGAAATAGAAGCGGAGGGTCGCGAGCAAGGAGTGGGTTCTATGGTCGGCGGAGGTCTCGTTGATCGGGACCGGGATGTCTCTCCGGGTTCCGTCCTCGCGGTACCGTACGATGGTGATGTCGCCGATATCGGTGCGGATCTCTCCCGCATCGGTGTATCGGTAGCTCAGGTCGAGGTGCTTGGATCCGGGCATCGGTATCGCCACCCCGGCCGTCAGCATCCAGGTGAGATTCCGCCCGCTTCCCGCGGGAAGGGCGGTGAAGGGAATCTCGCCGCCCGGACCCCGGCGGAGGGAGCCGCGGGGATTGTCCGGTTCGGGAAAGCGTTGAACGTAACGGCTCAACCGATACTGGGTGACCCCCAGCCCGGCGCCCAGAAAGGGACGCACGCGGCGGCCCGGTGCGAGCTCCCATCCCGGGAAATCATGGAACCCGGCGAGGAGGAGCTGCCGGGTCGCAAGCCGTGCTTCGGACGGCTGATGCTCGCCTGAGTACCGGTAGTTCGTGTTGCCCCGCCAGTCGAGGGCACGGGTCAGGCCGAATTCCAACTGAGCGCGAAGCTCGTATGGTAGCTGGACGCCGGCCGCCGCATGAAAGTGCAGACCATTGTCGACAGCTCCGGCGTCGAGGATGTCCTCGTTTCCGTAGAGCGCGGCATGACCGGCGTCCTCACCGTCGACAAAGCGAGTGTCCTTCGAGCGGACGAGGGCCATCCCCAAGCTCAGATAGGGGGCATTCCCGACGGCGTTCACCTCGGCCGCGGGCAGACCGAGCGCGGATCCCGATGACTGATCCGAAGCCGCGGCAGGTTGACCCTGGACCACCAAAACCCACACCGCCACGAGGAACGGCAGGGCCATGGGCCAGAATTTCGCACTGCGAATCCGATGCATGGCTGTTTCCCGCTCCTTTTCCATTGCTGGACGTGCATTGCTGACCGAGCAGCATCAAGAGGGGCGACAATCTATCGTGCCGCTCGGCGCACAATCAACGAGCCAACGACAACCCGACAGCATCAATCCGGAGAGCTCTCGGCGTGTCTCCAACGAGGAGATGCGGCGGTCCTGAGCGATGCCGCACGGGCGCGCCTCATGGGCGGTGCCAGGCAGCGGTCGAGAATTGGCGGGGACGGGATGTCGCCGCGCCCCGATTCGCCCCATAATCGCCGCCGGCGATTCCTGGCCAAGTCCGGGGTGATCATGGAATCCCGAGCAGAGCGCTCGGAGGGAGAGTAGCAGATGGCGGCCTATGGCGATCTCAAGCAGCGTCTCGACAATCGAGAGGTGATCCTCCTCGACGGTGCGGTCGGCACCCAGCTCCAGGCGAGTGGGGTGCCGATGAACCCCTGGTGCTGGGCCGCGATCGGGAACCACACGCATCCCTACACGGTGCGGAAGATGCACGAGGACTACATCCGCGCCGGCGTCGACGTGATCACCACCAACACCTACTCCGCGGCGCGGCACAACTACGAGGCGGCAGGCCTGAGCGAGCGCGTGGCCGAGCTCAACTTGCGCGCGGTGGTGCTCGCGCAGGAAGCGCGCGACCGGGTGGCGGAAAAGCCGGTCTGGATCGCGGGCTCGGTGTCGAACTTCGGGGCGCGGACGGAATCGCAGTACGAGGTGTACCGCACGGGCGCGGGGCGCGCCATCACCGGCGGGATGCGCATGCGCAGCCTCATCACTGCCGAGCAGGCGATGCGCAACCTGAAGGAGCAGGTCGCGCTCCTCGTCGACGCGGGGGTGGACTTCCTGATCGCCGAGGCCACCGGCAACGAGGTGCAGCGCCGGTGGGTGCTGGACGCGGTCGCGAGCGCGGGCGTGCCGTACTGGGCCGGGTTCAAGTGCCACGTGCGACAGGGCGAGGACGTGGTGCGCAGCAGCTACTTCTCGGACCTGCTGCTCGCCGACGAACTGGACGAGAAGCTGCCACTCGAGGCCGACGTGCTGAACCTGTTTCACTCCACCATCGAGGACACCGACCGGGCTCTGCCGCTCGTCCGGTCCAAGTGGCCCGGGCCGATCGGGTGCTACCCCGAGGCGGGGCGGCGCGACTACGTGCAGGCCTTCGCCGATCCCAACGTCGAGAATCCCCACACGCTCGAGGACTGGGTCTCCGCCGCCCAATCGTGGACCGGGCGCGGCGTACAGGTCATCGGCGGATGCTGCGGCATGGGCCTCGACCACATTCAGGCGTTGCGGGGGCAGCTTCCCGAGAAGGCGGCGGCCTGACCCGGGCTCCACGGGCCAATCGTGCGCCCTCCTCGCGAAGGTGGCCGGGACGAGGAGAGGGGCGCTCGCGAGGGGCACCGCGTCGGCGCGGGACGTGGGCGTCCCCGGTGGAGGGCGGTTTCGCCGGCGCGGCGCCCGGATCTGTCGGGAGGCCTCGCGGCGGGTATTGGGATCGGACCTTCCTGCGCGCCCGCCCGCCGCCGCGTTCGACGGCCCAGGGACTCAGCTCTGGATGCCGCGCCCGCGCGGGGGCCTCAAGCCGACCGGCCGGTCCAGGATCTCCTTGACGATGAATGCCTCCCGCAGCGCGTCCGGTCCGCGCAGGCGCGCGAGCAGGGCAGCGCGGGATCCCGCGTCCGCCCCGTCGCGGGATGCGGGCGCGGCGGGAGCGGTCCATGGCGCATCCGCCGCGTAGCGGGGCGAGGGGCGCGGAGCAGGCTCGGCGGCAGGCTCCGGATCGGCGACGAACGCTGCACGCGGCCCCGTGCTCGAGGGCTCTTCCGGCACCTTCCCGCCCGGCCGCCATTCCTCCAGGCGCTCTCCGAGCGCCTCCTTGAGGCGCGCGCGGAAGTTGGGAAGCAGTCCCATGGCCGTCTACTCGGGGGCGGCGGAGTCGTCCGGGCGCTCGGGCTCCGCGATGCTCGATCGCATGCGGGTGTCGGCCATGACGTTCTGCATCTGGTAGTAGTCCATTACCCCGAGGCGTCCGCTGCGGAACGCATCCGCCATCGCCTTCGGCACCTCAGCCTCCGCGAGCACCACCTTGGCCCGGTTCTCCTGAACCAGGGCCACCATCTCCTGCTCGCGGGCCACCGCCAGCGCCCGCTGTCGCTCGGCCTGGGCCTGCGCGACCTTCTTCTCCGCCTCCGCCTGGTCGATCTTCAAACGCGCGCCGACGTTGTCGCCCACGTCGATGTCGGCGATGTCGATGGAGAGGATTTCGAAAGCGGTGCCGGAATCGAGCCCGCGTTCCAGCACCACCTTGGAGATCCGGTCCGGGTTCTCGAGCACCTGCATGTGGTTCTGGGAGGAGCCGATGGTGGTGACGATGCCTTCGCCGACCCGGGCGACCACGGTTTCCTCGGTGGCGCCGCCCACCAGCCGGTCGAGGTTGGTGCGCACGGTTACCCGGGCCTTCACCTTGAGCTGAATGCCGTCGCCGGCGATCGCGTCGATGTTGGCGCGCGCCATCGCACCGGAGGGCACGTCGATGACTTTCGGGTTGACGGAGGTGCCGACCGCTTCCTTGACGTCGCGTCCCGCGAGATCGATCGCGCAGGATCGATCGTAGCTGAGGATGATGTTCGCCTTGAGCGCAGAAATCAGCGCCTGCACCACCCGTTCCACATCGCCCCCGGCGAGATAATGGGCTTCGAGCTCGTCTGCGCTCAAGTCGATGCCCGCCTTCTTGGCGGTGATGCGCACCCGCACGATGATGGCCGGATTCACCTTGCGAAAGCGCATGAAGATGATCTGGAGGAGGCTCACCGGCGCGTTGGACAGAATCGACTGCCACCAGAGCCAGAACGCGTTCCAGATGAGCGCGATGATCGCGAGCGCGATGATCGCGACGACGACGATGGTAAGCAGGCCGATGATGTCGAAGCTCATGGTTGCAGTCTCCGTTTGAAGCCGGGCCCCTGGGCAGGGCGCGTGCCGGCGGCGCGAGCGCCCATGTTAACCCGCATTCGGGGTCCGACTCCGAGGCGAAATGTCCAATGCCCGGTGTTTGCCGGTGCTCCGAGAACTGTCGCCATCCAGTGGATTCCCGTTTCCGCGGGAATGACGGGCTCCACAACAGACCTCACCTGCCGTCATTCCCCGTCCCTTCCGGCGGAGGATCGTCGCCCGCCGGCCGCACGAAGATGATCGCGCCGTCGATCTCCACCACCACCACCCGGTCCGAGGCTTCGAGAGTGCCACCGCGAACCTGGACGTCGCACTCTCCCCCCGGAAATCGGGCGCGTCCGGAAGGCCGGGCCGGGGTAACCATCGTGCCGATTGAGCCCGGTCCGATCCCGATTCGATCCGCCACGTGGTGGTAGCCGGCTTCCGCAGTGATCTCGCTCTTGGGCACGATGTGGGAGGTCTGCAGGCGGGCGAAGCCCCGGCGCACGAGAAAGACGGCGAGGATCGGCACCACGATGACCATGGTCCATCCGATCGCATCCGATGCGCGGAAGGCGAAGTAGATCGCCGCGGCGGTCGAGGCGATGGAGCCGGCGAGCAGGATCCCGAAGGAGACGATGAAGAACTCGAAGAGGAGCAGCACGACGCCGAGCGCGAGAAGCGCCATCGCGTAGCCGGCGTAGATCCAGTCGATCTCGGGCATGCGCGGATCAGGGCCTCGCGGCCGTTCCCCCTCCCGGCCGGGCGCGCACCAGCAGTTCGCCGAACTCCACCGCGAGCACCTCGACGACCGCGCCCGGGGCGATCCAGGTCCCGTGCTCGGCGCGGGCGCTGTGGGGCTCGCCGTCGACGAACACCGTGCCGCCGGGGTGCAGGCCGTCGGGAGTATGCCCTTGCCTCCCGACGAGGGAAGGCGCCCGCGCCTCCACCGCGCCGCTGCTGGTGCCGGTGACTTCGTTCGCGAGCGCGAAGCGCCGGCGCAGCGGCGAGCGTGGCATGAGGATGAAGAACGCGGCGGCGCCCGCCGCCACGACGCCGAGCGCAATGAAGCTCCTCCCCACCGCGCCGCCGAGCGCGTCCATGAACTCGGGATCGGCAAAGTCGAAATCCAGCTCGTTGGGCATGAAGAGCATGATGAGCGCGACCAGCGTGAGAGCGCCCCCCGCTACGCCGATGAGCCCCCCGCCCGCGACGGTGAGGAATTCGACCGCGATCAGGGCGATGCCGGCAACGAGGAGCAGAACCTCGACGTTCTCCGCGAGGTCCAGGTAGTACTGGGCGAGCAGAAAGAGGCCGCCGAGCGCCCCCGCGATGAGCGCCCACCAGCCCACCCCGGGCGTGTTCAGCTCGAACAGGATGAACAGGAAGGCGAGGCCCGCGAGCAGCGGCGCGAAGGTGGACAGGAACCACGCGGTGGTCTCCGTCCCGCGCGGGCTCAGGTCCGTCACCGACTCGGGGTCGATGCCGAGGATGGCATAGAGCGCGTCGATGCTCTCCGCCTCCCCCGTCGCCATGCCCATCGAGAGGGCCTCGCGGCCGGTCAGGGTGAGGAGGCGGTCCTCGCCCCGGTAGAGCACGAGCTGGCGCGCGTCGTCCGCGTCTAGCTCGGGATGGGCGAGCAGGAAGTCGGGCAGATCGTCCTCGATGACGTATGCGGTTTCGTCCTCGCCGAGGATGGCGCGGTACAGCTTCTGGTTGCGAGCGGTCATCTTGAGAAGCAGCGCCCGGTCCCACCCGTTCTGCTCCGCCGCCTGCACCAGCAGCGAGCGCACCACCGTCTCGATCTTCTCCGGCGCATACTCGATCTTGCCCTCGCGGTTGACGAAGATGACGCCGATGTCGCCGATGGAAGCGGTCTGCGCCACGTACACTTCCTCGTGGGCGTAGGCGATCATGGCCCCGGCGGATATCGCGCGGAAGTCCACGTAGGCGATCATCCGCAGTCCATCGCGCGGCTGGTCGATGACTTTCTTGAACATCTCGCGTGCGTGCGACACTTCTCCGCCGTCGGTGTCGATGTGGACGATGAGCGTGTCGAGCCCCTGGTCCCGGGCGTCGTCGATCGCGCGATCGAGGTAGCGGTGGCGCAGCCGGTCGATGGTCCCGTTGAGGTGCGCGTAGCCGACCCGTGCGGGCTCGATCTCCGCGGAAACCTCCTCGGTTCCGTCGGCCACGGTGAGCGCGGCGGCCGTGCCGAGCAGAGCAGCCCCTAGCCAGCGCAACGCTTCACCCCTCATCAGAGTCTCCTTCGAGCATCGCGAGCGCCAGACAGTCCGGCATCGCCTTCATCATGCTCTCCGGAACCGTGGTGGCAGGCGTCCACTCGATCGCGTACTTGCCGCCGTCGCCGCGTCGATAGACGAGGTAGCAGCGGCCGCTGCGGTCGACGCTGAGCTCGGCCCACTCCTGGCGGTACATGCGGTCGAGGCCGGCATCGCTCACCAGGACCCCGAGGCGCAGCCGCATCGGCCGGCTCACCGGGTTCATCACCGTCATGAGCTCCGCTTCCGCTTCCGCGGCCCGGGCGATGGCGGGCTCGAGCAGCGCACGCAACGCCGCGTCGTCGGCCTCCGGGAAGTGGCGCCATCGGGCAAGGAGCTGCGCCCGTGCCCGCTCGAGCGGCGTGGACGGCGCGCCGGAGCCCCTTTCCTTCGCTTGGTCTTCGCTCATCTTTCCGCAACGCGATTATGCACCACCCTCCCCTGGATGCGCCTGAGAGGTGCCTCTGTCTGGAGATATGCGATTGAATGCGGGATGCTTCAAGCGAATCGCCGCAGATGCGGGAGGAACCAGGGAATCGGGAGGAGAAGGATTTGGAGTCCGAGCTGGCGCGCGTCATCGACGCCATCCATGCCTCGCCGCGGAAGGCGGTGATCGAGTTCGCGGGCGCGGGGGCGCAGGCCCTCGCGTGGCTGCATGGGCGCGCCGGCTCCTCGCGCACGGTGCTGGAGGCGAGCGACCGCTACGCTCCGGCCTCGCTCGCACAAGCGCTCGGCGTGACGCCTCCGCAGCACGTGCACCCGGACGTCGCCCGCTCGCTCGCAAGCACCGCCCTGGCTCGGGCCTGCGCCCTGGCCGGAGCACAGGAGGGGCTGACCGGGCTCGGCTGGACAGCGGCGATTGCGACCGGGCGCCGGCGTCGCGGCGATCACCGCTGCCACCTCGCGCTCTGCGACGCGTCGGGAGTATCGAGCTTCGATCTGTATCTCGAGAAGGGGGCGCGGACGCGGGAGGATGAGGAGCGTCTCGTCGCCCTGCTCGCGGTGCGCGTGCTGGCGAGTGGATTGCCTGGGTGTGAAGAGCTGGCCTTGCCCCTCGGCGCGGGCGATCGCCTGGAGCACCGTCATGAAACGAGCACTTTGCTCGCACGGGTCGTGGGCGGGGACTTCGACTGGCTCCTGCGCTCCCCCGGCGGCGCCGAGACTCCGGGACGGCGCCTCTCCGGCGCGGTGCTGCTCTGCGGCTCCTTCAATCCCCTGCACGATGCCCATCGTCGCCTCGCGGAGGTGGCGGCGGGCCTCCTGGGACGAGACCCGGTGTTCGAGCTGGGGCTCGTCAACGCGGACAAGGCGCCCATCGCGGAGCACGAGGCCGAGCGCCGGGCTGCTCAGTTCGCGGGCTACGCTCCGGTGCTGCTCACCGCGGAGCCGCGTTTCGCCGACAAGGTGGGCTGGGTGCGGGAGAGCGTGTTCGTGCTCGGCGCCGATACCCTGGCGCGGCTCGTCGACCCGCGTTTCTACGCCGGGGACGGGGGAGGAATGCTGGGCGCCTTCGCCCGGATCCGGGAGTCCGGTTGCCGCTTCCTGGTCGCCGCCCGCCTGGATCCCTCGAGCGGCCGGGTGTTGACGCTCGCGGACTGTGCGGTGCCCGGAGGCTTCGAGCGCCTCTTCGAAGCGATTCCCGCGGCGGACTTTCGCATGGACCTCTCCTCGACCGAGTTGCGGGAGAAGATGTGGACAACCTGAGATCCGGAGCCCTCTGTGCTGGAGGGGTGCTCGCTTGGACGAGCGTGGGTCATCCCGGCACGTCCTACGACTTCGGGCCGCTCCGCGTCCTTGCGCAATCGGTCTGATCCGGGACCAGAACGGGTGTGAGGCGCGCCCGAAGCGGGGTTTCTACAGGCGGGACCGATGATCGCGCCCCGAGAAGCCGATGAGCGGCGCGTCGATGCCGCGGGTCAGGGCCAGGACCTTGATCGCTTCGCCCATCTCGCCGGGCAGGGTAAGGCGTTTCACTTCCTGGGCGAAGCGAAGATATGCCTCGCTTTCGGGCGCGAATCCCGCCCCCTCTTCGAGCAGGCCGGCGGCGAGCAGGAAATCCGCCTGGGTGGTGAAGCCCGCCACCTCGAGGCCCGCGGCCTCTCCCGAGCGGGCGAGCGCGGTGAAGTCGACGTGGGTGCTGAGGTCCTGGAGGCCGGGACGAAAGAAGGGGTCGTAGTGGACGCGGTGGCGGTAGTGGCAGGCCAGCGAGCCGGAAGTGCGATCGGGGTGATAGAGCTCGCGCCGTGGATAGCCGTAGTCCAGGAGCAGCAGGAGACCTCGTTCGATTCTTGCCGCCATCGAACCCACCCACGCCGGGGCGGAGAGGTTGACCTCGGCGAGGTATCCGGGGGGAAGCGTGCACACGATGTCGCGGCGAATGCGTTCCCAGGCGTTTTCGAGCGGGGGCGAAGGAGGGCGCCGCTCGAAGCGGAAGGCGCCGTCGCACCACCCGACGTGCAGCTCGCGCACCGCATCGCCCGTCACTTCGAGGCGGTTCGCGGGCAGGGCGTCGAGGACCTCGTTGGCGATCACCACGCCCTCCAGGCCCGAGCTGGGGAAGTCGTCCAGCCACTCCGCGCGCCCTGCCAAGCCCTGTTCGCGGAGGTGTGTCTCCTGGCGGCGCCTGAGCTCCGCGCTCGGCTCGAGCAGCCGGTAGCGGGGCTCGAGGCCGCACGTGGCCAGTGATCGCAGGATTTGAGCGGCGAGACGGCCGCTTCCCGCGCCAATCTCGAGCACCATGCCGCCCGGGACCAGGTCAAGGATCTGGGCGACCTGCCGGGACAGGCAGGCGCCGAAGCGCTTGGTGATCTCTGGCGCGGTGACGAAGTCGCCCGCCGGCCCGAACTTCGGCGCGGCGTTGCGGTAGTAGCCGAGGCCAGGTGCGTACAGGCAGAGATCCATGAAACGCGAGAAGGGGATGGTGCCCCCTTGCGCCTGGATCTCTTCCCGGATCCGCGCCGTCAGCTCGGTGGTGATTCCCTCCGATTCCGGGTCCGCGCCGGGCGCTTCCGGCTCCCTCACATCACCTCGGTAGTGATCTTGCCCGCAAGATCGGGAGCGAAGTACTCGATGAAGGTCACCGCATGGGAGCGAAGGTGGAGTCCGCGGCGCACCGCCACCCAGGTCGTGATCTCGGGGAAGAGACCGTCGACATCGATGGCGCTGAGGCCGGTGTCTTCGTCGGGATCGAAGGCCATGCCGGCGATGATGCCCACCCCGAGCCCCAGCTTGACGTGGGTCTTGATGATGTCCGCGTCCCGCGCGGTGAGTGCGACCCGGGGTTCGAGCCCGACGTCGGCGAAGGGACGCAGCAGCGAGGAGCCGGGACGCGTGCTGAACGAGTAGGTGATGAGCGGGTACTCGGAGATCTCCTCGATCCCCACCTCGTCGAGCCGGTTCAGGGGATGCCCCTCGGGGGCTACCACCACCGGACGCCACCGGTAGCAGGGATACGCGATGGCGCTGGCGGGAGTGGAGTTGCCGGAGGCGATGGCGAGGTCCACCTCACCCTCGGAGAACAGCGCGTCGATCTGCTCCGCGGTGCCCTGGTGCAGCTCGATGCGCACCTTGGGGAAGCGCTGCCGGAAGCGGGAAATCACCGCCGGGAGCACGTAGCGGGCCTGGGTATGGGTGGTGGCGATGGACAGGGTTCCGTCCTCGCTGCCCCGAAGATCCGCGGCCACCCGGCGGATGTTCTCGACCTCGCGCAGCACCCGATGGGCACGTTCCAGCACCAGCTCGCCCGCATCCGTCATCGCGGTGAGGCTGCGCCCCGAACGCCGGAACAGCGCCATGCCCAGCTCGTCCTCCAACAGCTTGATCTGCTTGCTGATTCCCGGTTGCGAGGTGTAGAGGCGCTCGGCCGCAGCCGAGATGTTCAGGTTGTTCTGCGCGACCGCGGCCAGGTATCGCAGTTGCTGTAGTTTCATGACGGTAGTCCTCGGTGATTGGGATTTCCGGATGGCGCTCCAGAACGAAAAAGCCACCAGCCGGGTGCTCCGGGTGGTGGCTTCTCGGGGGAGGGAGAAAGTCCTGGGGCCAGGCTAGGGGCTTTCGTTCTCCTTTCGACCAGCGCACGCCGCCCGGATCTTCATCCGGGGACAGATACAGACGCAGGGCATGCACCGGTCAGACTTCATGGTGATAAGAGTATGTTCGAGACGCGGCGGAGGGTCAATCGCCCGGTGCCTTCGGACCGACCTCGACCCCGCCGTACCCGCCTTCGGCGCCAGTGTCCCGTCTCACCACTGCGAGCAACGCTTCCTGACCTCGATGGGCCTGCGGCCAGTCGAATTTCCGGGCATCCGTTGTGCGGACGCCCGCGGATTGCCTCGACCGATCTGTGGCGCCGGACACTACCGGTCGGGCGGACCCTTGAGCTCTACCGTATTGCCGTCCGGATCCCGGATGTACATCGAGGGACCGTTGCCCTCTGCACCGTAGCGGGTCGAGACCTCGCCGGCATCTATGCCGTGGCGCTCGAGGTGGGCGGCGATGGCCTGCGCGTCGAAAGGATCGACGCGAACGCAGAAGTGATCCATGTTGTGACCCTCGGCACCCGGCCCGGCTCCGCCCAGGCGGCCGAGCCGGCTCGCCACCGGTACGAGGTCGATCAGCGCCGTGCCGGCGCGCACCTGGTAGAGGCCGAGCTCCTCCAGCCGGCGTTCTTCCGGGCAGCCGAGCACCTCCGAGTAGAAGTGCAGGGCACGGGCGAGGTCCTCGACCCGCAGCACCACGTGATCCAGGCCCTTGATGTTGATCATGCGTCCGCCTCCAATCTCGAGTTGCGTGTTCGATCTCGGGCGCTCAGTGCGGCGTCCTTCGACGGAGAAGCGTTCACTCTGTGCGCGATTCGCATAAGGGTAGAACCAAAGGTTCTTTTCCCGCGACCGCGAGGCTGGCCTATAGTCTCGCTGCGTATGAGCAACGGGGCAACGAAGGCCATGGGCCGGCTCCCCCGCATGTCGGGGGTGTCCAGCGGCGCCGTGACGACGCGCCGAGGCGTGACATGAACGCGTCCAACCTGCCGATGGTGCTCGAGCCCGAAGTGCTCTCCCGCGCGCTCGAAACGAACGGAGTGTTGCTCGTCGACCTGCGGAAAGCGGAGCAGTTCCGGGAGGGGCATCTCCCGGGTGCGGTTCAGCTCGACTACGCACGGCTGGTCGGCGGCGAGAAGCCGGCGACCGGGCGGCTTCCGGAAGAGGAACGGCTCTCCGACGCGCTCTCAGGTATCGGATACACGCCCGAGCGGCGCATCGTGGCGTATGACGACGAGGGGGGAGGGCACGCCTCCCGTCTGCTGTGGACCCTGCACGTTCTCGGCCATGTCGGCGGCTCGCTGCTGAACGGCGGCTACTCGGGCTGGGTGGCGGAAGGGCTGCGCGTCGACGCGGGCGCTTCCGAGCCGGCAGCGTCGAGCTATCGCGGCACTCTCACCGGAGTGGCGGTGGCCGATGCCCAGTACATTCGAGACCGGCTGGACGACGAGGACGTCGTCTTCCTCGACGCCCGCTCGCCGGAGGAGTACGCGGGCCGGGACCGCCGCGCGCTGCGGGGCGGACACATACCCGGCGCGGTCAATCTCAACTGGACCGATACGATGGATGCAGCCCGGCATCGGCGCCTGCACTCTCCCGCGGTGCTGCGCGACATGCTCGATGCCCGCGGGGTCACCCCGGACCGGGAGGTGATCACCTACTGCCAGACCCACCACCGCTCCTCGCAGAGCTACGTCATGCTCAAGAGCCTGGGGTATCCGCGGGTGCGCGGCTATCCGGGATCGTGGTCGGAATGGGGAAATCGGGAAGACCTTCCCGTGGAGGCGCCATGAATCGGGACTACGAGGGCGGCAGCGACGCCCGCTTCGACACCCTGGCGGTGCGCGAAGGCCAGCACCGCGGCCCGGAAGGCGAGCACAACGATCCGATCTTCCTAACCTCGAGCTTCGCGTTTCGCAGCGCCGAAGAGGCGGCGGCCCGCTTCGCCGAGACCGAGCCCGGCAACGTCTACTCGCGGTTCACCAACCCCACCGTGCGCACCTTCGAGGAGCGTCTCGCGGCGCTCGAAGGCGGCGTGCGCTGCGTGGCGACGGCATCGGGCATGGGGGCCATCCTGACCCTGGGGCTCGCCATCCTGAAGGCGGGAGACCACGTGGTGGTCTCGCGCAACGTGTTCGGATCCACCATCTCGCTCTTCAACAACATCTTCGCGCGCTTCGGGGTGAACGTGACCTACGTCGACCTCGTCGACCTCGATCAGTGGCACGACGCGATCCGCCCCGAGACCCGGCTGTTGATGCTCGAAAGCCCCTCGAATCCCCTCGGGGAGGCGGTCGACATCCAGCAGGTCGCCGCGCTCGCGCACGAACGCGGTGCGCGGCTCGCGGTCGACAACGTCATGTGCACGCCGGCCCTGCAGCGCCCGCTCGCCCTCGGGGCGGACGTGGTGATCCACTCCGCCACCAAGTACCTGGACGGGCAGGGCCGTTGCGTGGGAGGGGCCATCGTCACCAACGACGACTCGGTCGGAGACGAGGCGTACAAGATCATGCGCACCGCGGGCCCGACCATGAGCCCCTTCAACGCCTGGGTGTTCCTCAAGGGCCTCGAGACATTGCGCCTGCGCATGCAGGCCCACTGCGCGAACGCCCTGACGGTGGCGCGCTGGTTGGAAACGCATCCCGCGGTGGAGCGGGTGCACTACCTGGGGCTCGAGCGCCACCCGCAGCACCGGCTCGCCCGGCGCCAGCAGCGAGGCTTCGGCGGCATCGTGTCCTTCGAGGTCCGCGGGGGACGCGAGGAGGCGTGGCAGGTGCTCAACCACACCCGCTGGCTGTCCATCACCGCGAACCTCGGCGATGCCAAGACCACCATCACCCATCCCGCCTCCACCACCCACAGTCGCATCACCGCCGAAGAGCGGGCCGCGGCCGGAGTGAGCGATGCGCTCATCCGGGTCGGGGTGGGGCTGGAAGATCCCGAGGACATCAAGGCGGATCTGGGGCGCGGCCTCGACGCCCTGAGCGGCGTCACCCGGCTGCGCTGCCTCGCCGGAGGTTGAGGGCCGCCGAGCGGGCGCTCGTACTACCCCCCATTTCCGCCACCGGCGGGACCGCTCCGGGACCAAGTGACGGAGTCCGTGCCGAACGGCGAGGGCCTCTATCGTGTGTCCCCACCACTTGGCGAGGATCGCAGCGCCCGCAATCGAGGCAGGACGTGCGGTGCCTCCTTTGCTTCACAGAGGGGCCGGAGTTCGGCTTCGAGCAAGTCCCACTCAAGAAGATGTCCGCTGCGCAGCACAATCCCCTCGATGTCGGCCCAGTCGCGGGAGCGGTCGGCGAATGCCTTGAGGGTGACGAGGTCTCCGGCCGAGCACGTGTTTAGGCTCACGGTGTCCAGGAATCGATGGAAGGTCGCCCGCTCGACCACGCGTTCCTCGAAGGGTAGCGCGCCGAGAGAGATGTCAATCGGAATGCCTCGCTCGGACTGAAGGAGAAGCACCCGGCTGCGGTGCGCAAACTCGGCGGTATCGGGAACCCGCCCGGCAAAGGCGCGGCAGAGCTCTTCGATGTAGCCCGCTTCTCCACCGTAGCCGGTCAGGATGGTGAGATCGACATCTGCGGTGAGTCGGGGTTCCCCCCAGCGCTGCAAGGCGATGCCTCCGATGAAGCAGAACCTCCACCTTCGCCTCCGGCAGAAGGACTGGATCTCATCCGCAAGGAGGAAGAGATCCCGCATGCCTCATCCTGGCGAAGATCTTCTGCTGCTCGACCAGCCCGGAACTCTTCCTGACCGGACCGGCGAGGGTGGCCTCGAATGCGCTGGAGAGCGCGTCTATGTGGTCAGACGCTTCGACAGTACGAAGCTCTTCGCGCCGGAGCGCTTCGAGCCTGCCCGAGGCCGTCCGCCACGCATCGACGAAGGCACGGAGTTCGCTCTCATCATCGCTCGCCATATGAAGTCATAGTCTAAGGCCGCAGCGAACCACGGCGCAAAGAGCTTTGGGTGTGACGAGAAAGGTCCGCATGGAGTCCAGACTGGCGATTGTGCCCAGCACAGCGTCATCGGCCGGTATCGCTGGCACAGCTCATGAGGGTACTGCACTATGGAACCCGCCTCTCACGGACCCTGCCATTTCTGCCCCTGATTTCGCCGCCGGGATCCGACGATGCAACTCCCCGAAGGTACGCGTGTCATCCGATTGAAGTACGCCGACAGTTGCCGGAACTGCGGAGCGAGACTGAACGTGGGGGACCGGGCGCATTGGGCGCCCTCGACCAAGGGGGTCGTTTGCGCCGGTTGCACCGGCACCGGCAGCACCCGGGTTCGGACCTCGGGGAAAGGCGCGACCGGCGATTCGCAAAGCGGCACGCGCAGCGCAAATCCGGACTTGGCCGGATCGCGGGAGCCGGACCGAGGCGATTCGCAAGCCGCCTGGCGGCGACTGTGTCGATATGCGCAAAGGTGCGTCGAGGCGGAAGCGACTCGATCGCTCGTCCCGCACGATGAGCTGAACTCCCGGTGGTTCCGACACACTGGCGAAGAGAAGCTCGTGGTCGGGCACACCGACTCGATCCCCGCGCCCGACACGCTTGTCCGCAAGCTGGGCTCTTCCGACGAACCGAGGAACAGGCAAGCGATCATCTACGGCTGGCCGATGGTCGTGACCGTCGGCCACGACCGCAGGCCCAGGGTTGCCCCACTCTTCATCGTCCAGATTGAGCCGAAGAAGGATTCCGCCAACGGGTGGCAGCTCCACGCCAGCACCGAGCCGGAGTACAACGCTGCCATCACGGCTGGCGGCGGCTTGGATCCCTCGGTCGCCGAAGATGTTTCCGATCTTCTCCGCAGCGGTCTGCCGTTCGGCGATGCAGAAGCGTTCGCTGAAATTGCCGCCGACACCGCCGGCCTGCTGGGCTTCGGCATCCGGTCGCCGCTCGATCCGGGAACGCTCGACTCGCATGTTCGTCGCGCGCAAGGCGTCTACAACGCCGCAATATCGGTCCTGGCCGAGCACTCCACATTCAACGTCGTCCTTCTCGGCGAACTGAAACATCTGCAAGCCCGAACGGACTGGCTGAACACGGCGGCGGCGCATCTCGTCGCCGGAGGATTCGCGCCGAAGCGGGGCAGGCCGCCTTCGTCGGGACCGCTTGCTGCGCCTCTTCCATCCAATCGATCCCAGGAAGAGGCGCTCGAACGCCTTCGCCGCGAGCCCCTCACAATCGTGACCGGCCCGCCGGGCACGGGCAAGACCCAGCTCGTCGTGAATGCCGTGACGAACGCGTGGCTTGACGGCGACAAGGTCCTCGTGACCTCGACCAATAACGGCGCGGTCGACGTCGCCGTCGAGCGCGCGGAACAGGACATCGGCAGCGGACTGCTGATGCGAACCGGCAGACGAGTCGAACGCGAGCAGGTTCCGGGACGCATTACCGCTGCCCTGGACAGGGCGAAGAAGGAGAGAGGCGACCCGGCGAAAGCGCGCGCTGCGTTGAAACGGACTGCCGATGAGCGCGCGGCCTCGATCGAGAAGCTGGCGCGTCTCGACCGGCTGGACGACGAATTGCTGTCGGTCGTCGAGGAGCTGGAAACTACCCGTTCGGACCTGATGGCGGTTTCGCGGGCGCTCTGGCCCGGCGGACGCGCTCCCACCCTGCCTATCGATTCCGACAGGATCGGCCGGTGGGCCGAACGGCTCCTGCGCGCGTGGTTCTTCCGTCGCTTCAGGGCGCGGCGCCTTCGCAGGCGGCTCGGCTGCGTCGAGACCGCTTCCCTGGAGCGGGTCGTGACCTGGGCCCAGCTCGACCGGCACCGGTCGACGCTGAGCCGCCGGTTGGAAGCCGGACGCGACGAACACCGGCAACTGAAGGCCGAAGTGGGCGATCCCGCGGTCGTGATCCCGGACCGGGACCGGAAATGGACGGAAGCGAGCCTCTGCGCGATTCGCGTGGATTCGGCGGTGCGCATCCGTTCCGGCGCCGGCCGGCTTGGGGTTTTCGGCAGGGCGCAGGCGGGTGGCGCAGCGTTCCGCAACATCGTCGGCAACGCCCTTCCGGACTTGCGTGGCTGGGCGTGCACCGCGTTGTCCGCCGGCTCGAACTTTCCCCTCGAGGCCGGTCTGTTCGACCTCGTGATCGTCGACGAAGCCAGTCAGTGCAGCCTGGCCGCGGTGCTACCCCTGGCTTATCGCGCTAAGCGCTTGGCGGCGGTCGGCGATCCGTGCCAATTGCAGCCGATCATTCCTCTCGGCGACGGGCTCCTGCAAACAATCGCCGAAGAGGTGGGGCTCGATAGCGACGACCTGCGCCGCCGCGGCATTCACCACAAATCAGGCTCGGCCTACTTCGCGTTCGAATGCCCTGCAGGAAAGTCCGCGCCCCCGGTTCTGCTCAACGAGCACTACCGTTGTCACCCGCACATCGCCCGCTGGTTCAACCGAACGTTCTACAACAACGAACTGACCGTGCTGACCGGGGTCGCGGAGCGGGACCGGGCCATCCTGTGGCAGGATGTCGAAGGCAAAGCGGAACGGCCCCGTTCCGGCACGAGCTGGGGCAACCGCGCCGAAGCGAGACAGGCGGCCGAGTGGATCGGCGTCCTGCTGAGGTCCGGCTCGAGCGTCGGCGTCGTCACCCCGTACGCCGCGCAGGCGCAACTCATCGAACGGCTTGCCCGGGAGCGCTTCGACCGTTCGATGCTGGACGAAGCCGGCTTCGTATGCGGAACCGCGCACCGCCTGCAGGGCGACGAACGCGACGCTGTCCTCATCTCCCCGGTACTGGCTCCCGGCATGTCCGGAAGCAGCGCCCGCTGGATCGAGCGGGAGAGGAACCTCCTGAACGTCGCCGTCAGCCGCGCCCGTCAGGCCCTCGTCGTTCTCGGCCATCCGTCCATAGGCGCACTGGGAAGCCCGACTTTGGCCGCTCTGCGCGCCTACCTCTCCGACGAGTTGCCCGGGAATGCGAGGGACGATCCGGCCGTTGCGGAATTCCGGATCGACAGCAGGTCGGAACAGTTGCTGTTCGACGCCATGCAGCGCGGCGATCTCCGACCCTACGCCAAGCTCAATGTCGAGGGGTATGAACTCGATTTCGCATTGATGGAGTGTGGGATAAAGCTGAACGTCGAGGTGGACGGCGACCAGCACCTCGATGTCAGGGGCAGACAGCGGCGCCAGGATGTGGCCCGCGATCGCGTGCTGTCCGATATCGGCTGGACGGTCCTGCGGATTCCTGCCTGGCGGTGCCATGAGGACATCGATATGGCGATAGCCGAGATCGCGGCAGCGCGGGATCGGCTGGCGCGATGAGAGCAGGTTTTGCCGACCCTGGCACCGGAGAACGCACGCAACCGGTTCATGAGATGCGGGCAGCCCGACTCCATCGAAGCGCAGCGCACGCGAGAGGCCATCCACGCAAGAAGGGCGTGCCGGGGCGTCCTCACCCCGAGCGCCACTCGCTGCGGAAGCGGCGCAGGACGTTGTCGACCATGCGCGAGATGTTGTTGTCGAAGCCGTTGTGGGGAAGGCTTCCGCAGAAGGAGATGGAGCCGACCGAGAACACCGCGCCGCCGTTGGGCGTCTCGAAGTAGACGAGCTCGGAGCGCATCATGTCGCGTGCCGGCTCGCCGGGACGGGTGGCGTGGTGGGTGAGGATCTCCTCCGGCACCAGCACGAAGGTCTCGTCGTGGTCGCGCGAGCGGGCGAGGACGAGGGCATTCGGCGGTGAACCGAGACTCGGATCCAGCCAGTCGAGCTCGAAGCCGGCCGCTCCGCCGCCGCTCAGACCGAAGTCGCCGAGGGTCTCGTCCTCGATGCCTTCGAAGATCCAGGCCGCGCGCAGGCTCCGGGAGGCGGGCAGACGGTGGTAGCAGGTGCCGTGGAAGTCGCCCTGCGAGATGAATCCCACGCCGGCGAGGCGCTGGGGCGCGCGGCCGCTGTTGCGCCACAGCCCGCCGTAGCCGCCGTCGAAGGCGTTGTAGTACTCGCCGGGATCCGCCGCCCAGGCCCGGATCCCGGTCTCGCCCCGGCGGATCTCGACCGCGCCCGCGTACTCGGGGCTCGTCGCGACCCGCCAGTAGAAGCCGTTGCCGCCGAGGTACATCAGGCGCCCGCCCTGCTCGGTGTAGCGGGAGAGTGCGTCGAGCGAGCCCGGGGTGTGGTACTCGGGGTGCGAGGTGGTCATCACCACCTTGTAGGGGGCGATCGCGTCCACGCCGTCCGCGTCGAGGTCTTCGTCGGTGATGACGTCGAAGTCGTGATCCATCGCGTCCAGCCACGCCAGCAGATGGGTGTCGGCGGCGAAGTGGCGCAGGCAGGAGCCGCCCTTCGGGTCCGCGTAGGCGCAGAAGCCCGAGCGCTGGTTGATGATCGGGCGAAGGCGCGAGGAGTAGCTCACCCCGCTCCCGTCCCGGTGGTGGTTGTAGGTGGAGATCCCGTACTCGGGGTTCTCGTCCGGAGTCCACGGACGGGCGCCCCAGCGCGCCACCTGCTCGCGGTAGGCGTCGTCGACGTTGCCGCGGGCGAAGTTGGCATAGACGATGTAGGTGAAGACGGGAAAGAGCACGCAGGCGCTCGATTGCGCTCGCCCCGGGGCGGCGCGCACGAAGAAGGGGATCATGTCCTCGTCGTCGCCGGCGCGCAGGCGCACCGCGTAGACCCCGCTGCGGAAGTCTGCCGGCACCTCGAAGCGGAAGTCGCTCTCCCAGCCGCAGTCGTGGAGGTCGTCGTCGTGGAAGTGGATCGCGCCGTAGTGGTCGGGGGCGTGGCGCCAGCACATCTCCTCGCCCGTCCATCGCGAGCCTTTCATCGCGCGGGCGGGCAGGTTGACGGTCTCGCCGTGCATCCCGTGCGGACCGGTGTCCACGATGCGCGGGCTCGCCATGTCCCGGGAGAAGTCCCACGCGGCGACCAGCCCATCGCCGGAGTCGGCGTCACCCGCGGCGCCGAACGCCGCCTCGAGGTCCATCGCGACTTCGAAGATTCGGGGCGCCTCGAGCTTGCCGTTGTAGTGGTCGCAGGGCGGGTCGCCCGCGCGCGCGGCGAACACCAGGTCTCCGACGCCGGTACAGGCTCCCCGAAGCGACGCGGCGGTGAGCGCCGAGCCGGAGTCGTCGACCATGAGGGCCGGCTCGAGCGCCTGCTGGCCGACGTGCAGCTTGCCGGCGCCGGCGTCGTAGCTCAGGAAGACTCGGTACCAGGCGCGGGCGCGAAGCGCCTTTCCGACCCGCGCGGCGGCGCTCGCGCTGCCGTCGCTCAGGGTCGCGGCCACCGTACCTTCTTCGTCGATTTCCAGGGTGAAGCCGGCGCCGCTCGCGGCGTCGATCCGGGAGATCAAGCTCTGGGGGCGACCGAGGCGGGGCAGGGTGGGCCAGATGGTCGCGCAGACCGTGAAGCTCTGCAGGGCGTCGAGGGGGGCGGTGGCGGCGACGCACGCCCAGGAGCCGTTGTGGATCGGCTGCACCCGCGAGGGGTAACGCCCGGCGAAGGGGGCCTCCACCGGCTCTTCGCGCATGCCGGGACCCTCGGGGTTGGGATCGCCGCTGATGACGCGCACCAGTCTCGCCTCGTAGGGCGCGCCCGCGGCCGAGCTCACCTTGAATTCGATGGTCTCGCCGGGGGCCACCGACCAGCGGTCGGGGTAGCCGGTGATGGGTAGCATGTCGGTCCTCCCGGCCCGCGCTCGTCAGCGAAGCGCGAGCCTCGATTCTTGATGCTCTTTGGCCGTCGGCGAGACGAGATCGGGACCTCGGCTACGCTGACAGGCTCTGGTAGCGACGCAGTTGGTGGCGCGGATCGCCGAAGCTCGCGTTGATCATCGTGATCCGCTTGAGGTAGTGGCCGATGGGCAGGTCGAAGGTCATTCCGATTCCCCCGTGGAGCTGCACGCCTTCCTGCCCCACGTCGCGCGCGTTGCGCCCCACCTCGTACTTCGCCGATGCCGCCGCCCGGCCGCGCGCTGCCGCGTCCGGGGCGTCGAGGTGCAGGGTGGCCTCGTAGACCATCGACTGCGCTAGCTCGCATTTCATGTACACGTCCACCATGCGGTGCTGCAGGGCCTGGAAGGAGCCGAGCGTCC
>CAYQVB010000169.1:0-22140 GCA_964420925.1 uncultured Ectothiorhodospiraceae bacterium
CCGCGAGCGCCCGTGGACGCCACACCCCGCGTCAAGCCGCTCTGGCCGGTCTGCGGGTGCGCGGGTTCCACACCCGGCGCCAGTCCAGGCCCTCGAACAACGCCTCGAACTGCGCGTGCGACAGCCGGATCACCCCGTCGCGCACCGAGGGCCACGCAAACCGCCCCTGCTCGAGGCGCTTGTGGGCCAGCACCAGGCCCGTCCCGTCCCACCAGAGAATCTTGATCCTGTCGGAGCGCTTGCGGCGAAACACCACCGCCACGCCCGAGTACGGGTCCAGGCCGAGTTCGTGCTCGACCACCGCCGCCAGCCCCTCGTGCTGCTTGCGGAAGTCGACCGGGCGGGTCGCCAGCACGATGCGAAGCCCTGTGCCGGGGGCAATCACGAGAGCTGCCCCAGATACGACGCCACCGCCGCGATCCGCAGCACCGACGTCTCCGCCGGCAGGCGTACCACGACACCGTGCGCCTCGATCGTCACCCCTTCATCCGAGGGCAGGCCATCGACCACCACGGGAACAAAGGGGGGCGCATCTTCCTTCTTCGGTTCGGGAATCCCCGCCTTGCGGGCCTGACGAACCCAGTAACGCAGGTTGGCGCTCGACACACGATGGCGGCGCGCCACCTCCGCGAGCGATGCATCCGGTCGATGGCACTCCGCGACAATCACCGCCTTCTCGTCCTTCGACACTCGGCGTAGCGGGCGGTTGAGCCTCGCGACGTCAAAACCCGAAATCTCGGCGTCGACCCACATCGCCCGCCGCACCGCCTGGTATCCCCCGTCGGTCATCGCGCTCGCCTCCGTGTTGTCCGGAAAAACGCAAGTGAGCGCCAATCCGACGGCAGGCGAAAGATGGGGTCCAGCCACCGCTTACCCTCGTGACGGCCGGGGACGTTGATGGTTCTGACGAAGGTGGCGCAGAGGCGTACGGAGTGTCTTTCTGATGAGTGTCGGGTCGTGCCTCCACCATTGCCGGCCGAGTCAGGTGCTTGGCTCACGTTGCAAACTTCGGATCTGCGCCTCCAATTCGGCGACCCGGGCTTCAGCGGCATCGCGGGCGTCGTGTACTTCGTCGTAGTCTTCGAGATCCTTGCCGCTCGCGGGGTCGAACCAGCGTAACTCCCCTTGCGATCCTTTCGGGTACGCACACAGCCCGAGGACCTCGCTGCGTACGCCCTGTGCTCCGTTCGGGAGCCGCTCCGGCGACAATCGCCGATATGCGCGGCCGCGCAACGCATGGCCCTGGAGGCGCGGCTCCAGCAGACCGCCGGCTGCATCGAAGAGGAAGAACTCACTCACGCCGAGCGATGCATGTATCGCCGGCTTCTCGTCCCGGTCCCGTTTCCAGGTCGAGGCCGACGCGATCTCCATGACGAAGTCGGGGGGCTTGCCTTCCTGCCATGCCACATACGAACTCCGGTCCCGACTCCCGACTCCGAAAGCGACGAGCACATCGGGCGCGATCCAGAGCGGCGACACACGGCCGTGCGCATCCGGAAGCCCTTCGTGGTAGACCAGCAGATCGCCGGCCACGAAGACGTCCGGGAGGTGACGCAGAAAACGCGCGAGGGCCCATACCGTGTAGGTCAGAGGTTTGAACTGGGTCGTGCTCTCGGGCATCGGCAGACCGTCCGTGGCCGGCAGGTCACGCTCGGTCAGAGTGCGCAGCGCGGCGAGGGAGGGCAGCTCGGGCAGATCGTGGACGGTGAGAGCGTGCAGTCCGGCGACGGCGGACGAACGATGCGCTTCGGTGGCGGAAACTCGTGGTCTGCGGGAACCAGGAGAATCCGGGGAGCGGGCAGGCTGGGTCATGAGCTTCCTCCGGTGGTCCTCGCCGGTACGGCGGGCGGGCCACCCCGCAACAGCAACCGCAGCACAGGCGTCCGGCGCCCCGCAGACCGGCGCGCGCCGGTCCGCGCGAGCCGAGGGTATGGTTTGACACCCTGACGCGAGTGCTCGACCATCCCGCGGTGAACGGGAGGGAATTCGTCAGGCGTGCCAAACGCTTTGCCGGGAAGTCCGGCCGAACCTTCCGCTTCGACCCGAGTGTGGGCAAGGGGAGTCACGGTCGCGTTTACGTAGGAATGCGCTTTACCACCGTCCCACGCAAAGAGATCGGGAAGGGCCTGTTGAGCGCGATGCTGAAAGACCTCGGTATCGACAAAGAGGAGTTCTGATGCGCTACGTCTACCCGTGTATCCTCGCGCCAGAGGAAGGCGGCGGGTTCTTCGCGACTTTTCCGGATGTGCCCGGCGCGAACACCTGCGGCGACGACCGGGCCGACGCCTTGGAGATGGCAGAGGATGCTCTGGCCGTCGCACTGGCCGGCTATGTGCACCAACAATGGGACATCCCCATTCCGAGTTCTGCGAAACCGGATCAGATCCCGGTGGTAGTCCCACCGATAGTCGCCGCGAAACTCGCGCTCTACTCGGCAATGCGCGAGCAGGGGGTGACCAGGGCCGGGCTCGCGATGCGCTTGGGTTTGAGCGAAGCCGCCGTTGCCAGGCTGCTGAACCCCGACCGCCGTTCCCCCATCAGCCGCATCGAGAAGGCCCTTCGGATCGTTGGACGGCGAATCGCGGTTGAAGACCGGGCAGCTCAGGACTCACGGATCGGCGCATAGAGAGCGAAGCCGCCCGCGCTCGTACTCGGCAACCAGGCCGGAGACGGTCCGAGGTCATCACCGGGCCTCACCCAGGCGGCACGGGCGCGCGTCCAATGTGTGATGGCGGCGCTGGCGTTTGCGCTCGTCTCGAAGGCGCTCACGCAAGCGCGACGCTACTCGGCCGCCTCGCGATAGGCGTCCATCGGCGGGCAGGCACAGGCGAGGTTGCGGTCGCCGTAGACGTTGTCGATGCGCGCCACCGGGGGCCAGTACTTGTCCTCGCGCAGGCTCGGGAGGGGGAAGAATGCCTGCTCCTTGGAATAGGGTTTCGGCCAGTTCTGCTCGAGCAGCAGGTGATGGGTGTGGGGTGCGTTGCGCAGCAGGTTGTCCTCCGGGTCCGCCCGGCCCTCTTCGATGTCCGCAATCTCGCGGCGGATCGCGATGAGGGCGGCGCAGAAGCGGTCCAGCTCGCGCTTGGACTCGCTCTCCGTCGGCTCGATCATGAGGGTCTCGGCGACCGGGAACGACATCGTGGGCGCGTGGAAGCCGTAGTCGACGAGGCGCTTGGCGACGTCGTCCACCCCGATCCCGCTCGACTCCTTGATGGGTCGGAGATCGATGATGCACTCGTGCGCCACCATGCCGTTCTTGCCGGTATAGAGCACCGGGTAGTGGGGCGCGAGGCGGCGCGCGACGTAGTTGGCGTTGAGGATCGCGACCGCGGTGGCCCGGCTCAGGCCCTCCGCTCCCATCATCGCGATGTAGGCCCAGGAGATCGGCAGGATGCCGGCCGAGCCCCAGGGCGCAGCGGAGAGCGCCCCGATGGTCCCGGAACCGCGCGATGCGGCGGGGTTGACGCCCTCTACCACCGGATGATCGGGCAGATAGGGCGCGAGGTGCGCCTTGACCCCGATCGGTCCCATTCCGGGACCGCCCCCGCCGTGCGGAATGCAGAAGGTCTTGTGCAGATTGAGGTGGGACACGTCCGCGCCGAGCGCAGCGGGACGGCAGATGCCGACCATGGCGTTGAAGTTGGCGCCGTCCATGTACACCTGACCACCATGTTCGTGGATGATCTCGCAGATCGAGACGATCGCCTCCTCGAACACTCCGTGCGTGGAGGGGTAGGTGATCATGAGGGCGGAGAGATCCGCGGAGTGCGCCTCGGACTTGCTCCGCAGATCGTCCAGGTCGACGTTCCCCGCCGCGTCGCACCTGACCACCACCACCTTCATGCCCGCCATCTGGGCGCTCGCGGGGTTGGTGCCGTGGGCGGAGGCCGGAATCAGGCATACGTTGCGATGCCCCTCGCCCCTGCTCTCATGGTACTGGCGGATGACCAGCAGGCCCGCGTACTCACCTTGCGATCCCGCATTGGGTTGCAGGGATATCGCATCGAAGCCGGTCAGCTCGCAGAGCCAGTCCTCGAGCTCCTCGAAGAGCTGCTGGTAGCCCTGGGTCTGATCAAGGGGGGCGAAGGGGTGGATGGCGCTGAACTGCCGGTAGCTCACCGGAAGCATTTCGGTGGTGGCGTTCAGCTTCATCGTGCACGAGCCGAGCGGGATCATGGACCGATCCAGCGCGACATCCTTGGCCTGCAGCCAACGCAGGTAGCGCATCATCTCGGTCTCGGAGTCGTAGAGGTGGAAGACCGGGTGGCTCAGGTACTCGCTGCGCCGGCGCAAGGCCGCGGGCAGGGCGGGCTCGTCGAGCGACGCGTCGATCTCGTCGATGTCGAGGCGCTCCATCGCCTTGCTCGAGAAGACGCGCCACAGGGCCTCCAGGTTCGCCCTCCGGGTGGTCTCGTCGAGGGAGATCCCGAGATGGTCGCCGTCGACGAGACGCAGGTTGATGCGGGACTCCCGGGCCCGCGCCGCGATGCGCCCCGCCTGGCCGGGAGCGCGCACCGTGATCGTGTCGAAGTAGGCGTCGGTCAGCACCTCGAACCCGAGGCGAACGAGCCCCTCCACCATGATGCGGGTCATGCGGTGCACGCGCTGCGCAATGGTGCGCAGCCCCTTCGGCCCGTGATACACGGCGTAGAGACCGGCGATGTTCGCGAGGAGCACCTGAGCGGTACAGATGTTGCTGGTGGCCTTCTCGCGGCGAATGTGCTGCTCGCGGGTCTGAAGCGCCATCCGAAGGGCGGGACGGCCGTGTGCGTCCACCGACACCCCGATGATGCGACCGGGGACGGAGCGCTTGTAGATGTCGCGTGAGGCGAAGAAGGCAGCGTGCGGCCCGCCGTAGCCCATGGGCACCCCGAAGCGCTGCGCACTGCCGACCACGACATCCGCGTCGAGCTTGCCGGGCGACTCGAGCAGACAGAGAGCCAGGAGATCGGTGGCGATGATCGCGAGCCCCTTGCGCCGCTGGACCCGGGCAATGACCTGGCGCGGGTCGCGAACCTGTCCGCTCGAACCGGGGTATTGCAGCAGGGCCCCGAAGACCACCCGGTCCTCCAGGTCCTCGAAGGGATCTCCCACCACGACCTTCCAGCCCATCGGCCGGGCGCGGGTGCGCACGACCGCAATCGTCTGCGGGTGGCAGTCGCGATCGACGAAGAAGGTGTTGGACTCGCTCTTCGACACCCTTCTTGCCATCGCCATCGCCTCCGCCGCTGCGGTGGCTTCGTCGAGGAGCGAGGCGTTGGCGAGCTCCATGCCGGTGAGGTCCATCACCATCTGCTGGAAGTTGAGCAACGCTTCCAGCCGGCCCTGACTGACCTCGGCCTGATAGGGGGTGTAGGCGGTGTACCAGCCCGGATTCTCGAGCACGTTGCGCTTGATGACGCTCGGCATCACCGTGCCGTAGTACCCCATGCCCATCATGCTGATGAACACCCGGTTGCGCTCGCGCACCCGGCGCGAGGCGGTCACCAACTGCCGTTCGCTCATCGGCGCCGGCAGGTCGAAGGACTCGTCGTTGCGGATCTCCTCGGGCACCGTCTCGTCGACCAGCGCCTCGAGGGAATCGAGTCCGAGGAAGGAGAGCATCTCGTCGATCTGCCGCTCTCCGGGGCCGATGTGGCGACGCACGAAGTCGCCGCGCATCTCCAGTTCCTCCAGGCTTCGCCTGTCAGCATCGCTCATGTTCTTTCCTCTATGTGACGAGATCCCCCACCTGGCGCAGCCGGAACCAGGTTCGTGGATTCCCGCATGCACACATCCGTGTTCGGTTCAGCCGGTGAATTCCGGCCTGGATGGAGGATCCCCCCACTCGTTGCTTTACGTGGCATCGAAGGGCGAGGCGCCTCGTGGCGGTATGCCCGGTCAATGCGGGAACATCGGCGTTCGCAGCGGACGACGCGAGCGGCATGCCGGTCAGAGCTTGTCGACGTATGCCTCGTACTGCTCCGCGTCCATCAGCGTCTCCAACTCCTCGGGGTCGTTCACCCGCATCTTGATGATCCAGCCTTCTCCGGTCGGGTCGGCGTTGACTCGCTCCGGCTCGTCCACCAGCGATTCGTTGACCTCCATCACGGTACCGCCGACCGGAGCCTTCACCTCGCCCGCCGCTTTCACCGACTCGATGACGACCGCTTCCGCTCCCTGGGAACATTCGCTGCCGACTTCCGGAAGCTCGACGAAGACGAGCTCTCCGAGCTGGTCCTGGGCATAGTCGGTGATGCCCACCACGCCGACCTCGTCATCCTCCATCAGGATCCACTCGTGGTCTTCGGTGAACTTCATCTCGCTCATGGCAAACTCCTTACGTACGAGGCGCCCGCCTGCCCCCGCGGCGGGGACGGGCGATGGCAGGAGGAGTCTAACGCCTAAGCGGTGGTCGAAAAACGCAGATTTCCGGAAATGCTCCCGAGCCGGTGCTCCGCGGGGGCGAGGCGGACGCTATGATGCTCACATGCTGGATCCGGTGATCCTGGACATCGCCCGCGCGGTGAAGGCGGCAGGCGGGCGGGCCTTTCTCGTCGGCGGCTACGTGCGCGACCGCCTCCTCGGGCTCAATGCCAAGGATGTCGATGTCGAGGTCTTCGGGCTCGATCTGGCCGCGCTCCAATCCCTCCTCGGGTCCTTCGGCCGCGTGCTGCGCGTGGGGGAGAGCTTCGGGGTGCTGCGCCTCGCTCACGTCGACGCGGACTTCTCGTTGCCCCGCCGCGACAGCAAGGTCTCAGCGGGGCATCGCGGCTTCGCGGTTTCGAGCGATCCCCACCTCGACTTCGAGACCGCGGCGCGGCGGCGCGATCTCACCATCAACAGCATGTCCTTCGACCCCTTGAGCGAAGAAATCATCGATCCCTTCGGAGGACGACGGGACCTCGAACGCGGTGTGCTCCGCGCCACCGACGCGCGCGCCTTCCCCGAGGACCCCCTGCGGGCCCTGCGAGTGGCGCAGTTCATTGCCCGCTTCGAGATGTCACCCGACCCGATCCTCGTCGAACTGTGCCGCAGGGCGCCTCTCGACGAGGTTTCGGGCGAGCGCATCTTCGAGGAGCTTCGCAAGCTGCTCCTCAAGGGGCGCCGGCCCTCGGCCGGGCTGCACTTCCTCGAGACGAGCGGACTGCTGCGCTTCTTTCCCGAGCTCGAAGCGCTGCTCGGCGTGCCCCAGGACCCCGAGTGGCATCCCGAAGGCGACGTCTGGACGCACACCCTGCTGGTGGTCGACGAAGCGGCCGGGCTGCGCGACGGAGGCGACGACGATCTGGCCCTGATGCTCGGCGCGCTCTGCCACGATCTCGGCAAGCCGCTCTCCACCTGCACCGACGCCCAAGGGCGTGTCCGCTCGCCCCGGCACTCGGAGCGGGGGGTCGAGCCGACCCGCGCGCTGCTCGAGCGCCTGCGCGCGCCGAAGGACCTCGTGCGCCGGGTCTGCGCCCTCGTCCTGCACCATCTCGCCCCCGCCCTCTTCGTCCGCAACGAAGCGACCGCGAAGGGCTACCGCCGTCTCGCCCGCAAGCTCGATGCCTGCGGCGTGTCGCTCGCGCTCCTGGTCAGGGTCGCGCAGGCCGACCACCTCGGGCGCACCGGGGAGGTGCGGAACTCGCCTCCGGGCGAGCGCTTCCTGGCCCAGGCGCGCCGCTTGCTCGTCGCGGAAGGGCCGCCGCGAGACGTGGTGATGGGGCGCCACCTCGTCGCGCGCGGCCTCACCCCCGGACCCGCGTTCTCGGGGATCCTCGAACGCTGCCGCGAGATCCAGGACGAAGAGAACTGGGCGGACGCGGACCGCATCATCGACGCGGTGCTCGCGGAACGCGGGTAGATGGCGCAGCCCGGCACCGTCGAGACGCCCGCGGCGGGGCTGCCTCGCCCCCTGCTCGAGGCGGCGCGGCGGCGCTCCCCGGAGGCGGAGGCACGGCTTCGGGATGCATGGTCCCGCTTCGGCCCCGCCCTCGCGGAAGCTGCCGTGCGGCACGGCCTGGACACCGCGCTCATCCTCGCCGAGCTGGGCCTGGACGCGGACACCCTCGCCGCCGGGCTGCTGCTCCCTGCGGTCGAAGCGGAGGATCTCCTGCCCGAATCCATTTCGGAAGAGCTCTCCCCTACCGTCGCAGGCCTGGTGAGCGGCGCGGAGCGCATGGGCAGCCTCGGAGAGTACCGGCACGGCGAAAGCGCGGGCGATCGGCCGGACGCGACCCAGATCGAGCGCGCTCGCAGGCTGCTGATAGCGCTCGCCGAAGATGCTCGCGTGCTGCTGATCCGACTGGCGGAGCGCCTCGCCCTCATGCGCCGGGTCCACACCCGCGCGCCGGAGCTGCGCGCCGACATCGCGGGAGAGTGTCTCGAGGTCTACGCGCCGCTCGCGGGCCGCCTCGGGATTCGCCACTTCAAGTCCGAGCTCGAGGATCTCGCGTTTCGCGAGCTCGACGCGCCGACCTACATCAACATCGCGCGCCGCCTCGACGAGCGTCGCGCGGACCGCGAGCGCTACGTCGAAAAGGTGACCCGCGAGCTCGCGGGCGCGCTGCGCGCCCAGGGCGTCAGGGCCGAGGTGAGCGGCCGCCCGAAGCACATCTACAGCATCTGGCGCAAGATGAAGGCCAAGGGCTCGAGCTTCGAGCAGGTGTTCGACCTGCGTGCACTACGCGTGCTCGTCGACGACGTCGCCGCCTGCTACACCGCGCTCGGCGTGGTGCATTCACGCTGGCGGCACATCCCCCGGGAGTTCGACGACTACATCGCCACCCCCAAGCCCAACCGCTACCAGTCCCTGCACACCGCGTTGATCGGCCCCGAAGGGAAGACCCTCGAAGTGCAGATCCGCACTCACCAGATGCACGAGCACGCGGAGTACGGGGTGGCCGCCCACTGGCGCTACAAGGAGGGCGCGGCGGGAAGGGACCGCGACCTCGATGCGCGCATCGAGTGGCTGAAGCACGTACTCGAGGAGCCCGAGAGCGCCGCCGGCGGCGCCGACTTCCTGGACCAGCTCCGCTCGGAGCTCTTCAGCTACCGGGTCTACGCGATGACCCCCCGCGGGAAGATCCTCGACCTGCCCGCGGGCGCCACCGCGCTCGATTTCGCCTACCAGATCCATACCGATGTCGGGCACCGTTGTCGCGGAGCGAAGATCAACGGCATGATGGTGCCGCTCACCCGGCCCCTGGAGTCCGGCGACCGGGTCGAGATCCTCACCGCCCGCAACGGCACCCCCAGCCGGGACTGGCTCAACCAGCATCTCGGCTACCTCAAGACGAGCCGGGCGCGGGCCAAGGTCCGGCAGTGGTTCCGCCTCCAGGACCACGACCGCAACCTGTCGGAAGGCCAGGACATCGTGAACCGGGAGCTGCGCCGGCTGGGGATCGCACAGGCGGATCGCGAAGCGCTGCTCCGGCGCTTCAACTACCCGCGATTCGACGACCTGCTCGCCGCGATCGGCGGGGGCGACGTCACCAGCGGGCAACTCGTCTCCGCCCTCCAGCTCCAGGTCCCGCGTCCCATCGAGACCGCGCCCGAGCCGAGCGCACCCCCGCCGGCCCGCCCCCGGAGGGGAGGAGACGTGAGCATCAGCGGGGTCGGAGACCTGCTCACCAATCTCGCCCAGTGCTGCAAGCCCATCCCGCCGGAGCCCATTGGCGGGTTCATCACCCGCGGGCGCGGCGTCAGCATCCATCGCAAGGACTGCGCCAACCTGCTCCGCCTCGCGGGAGAGGACACGAGCCGGATCATCGAGGTCGAGTGGGAGGACTCGAGCGTCTCCACCTACCCGGTCGAGCTGTACGTCGAAGCGCGCGACCGCAAGGGCCTGCTGCGCGACATCACCGCGCTGGTCGCCAACGACAAGATAAACGTCGCCGCGCTCCACTCCCGGACCGAATCGGAGCGCACCGTGGTGATAGAAATGCGGGTGGAGGTAAAGGGCCTCACCCAGCTCAGCCGGCTCATCGATCGAGTCGGCCGGGTCCCCAACGTGCGCGAGGTGCGCCGTACGGGGTGAGGCGCCCCCGCGCAGGGCACCTGTCCGCGCTGTCTTGCGTTGAGCATCGGCAACGGATTCCGGCTTGCGCGGTAACAACGGGAACCGAGATTCGTTGAAGTCTCCGTCATTCCCGCGCAAGCGGGAATCCACAAAGAGCGATGACCTGCGGAGTGTTCCGCGAAAGGAGGCACTCGCGGGCTTGGGCTCAGGCCCACGCGAACTTGGGCTGATCGTACCCGGCGACGCGCGTGGCGCGACGGTACAGGGCAACCTCGCGAAACTGGAAGATCATCGCGGCGGTCGGCGCGTAGATGCGGTGGCCTACGCTCGCGAGCGGGATGGACAGCACCGGCCGATCGCTCTCCGGGATGTGCTCGAGCACCGGGATGTCCGGGTGATCGAGCTCCTCCAGCGGGACGCGGAACACCCGCGCCACCTCGTCCGGGTTGGGCACGAGCGCCTCGGCGGAGCCGCCCCACACCACCACCGGGGTGATGCGATAGCCGGATCGGGTCTCGTAGTCGTCGAGCAGGCCGAGCACCGCGTCCTCTCCCAGAGAAAGGCCGAGCTCCTCGTGCAGCTCGCGCAACGCCGCTTCGGGCGGAGACTCGTTCGCATCGAGTCGGCCGCCCGGCAGCGCGTACTGGGCGCTGTGCCCGCGCAACCGGCTGCTTCGCCGGGTGAGGAGGAAGCAGTCCGCCGCCTGCACCGGATCGTACACCACGACGATGGCCACCGCAGCCGCCTTGAGCGGCGCACTGGAGGACGCGTGCCGCTCGAAAGCGGAGAGGTTCCGCCGCAAGCTATCGCGCAACCCCTTCACTGTCGGGAAGATACCGCCGCCTTCTCCTGCGCGGGAGAGGAGCATCCGGACGCAGCCACCGAGGGGTGTGCGGTCGCCTCCGCCCGAATCCGCACCCCTTCCTGGCCGATGACGTGGTCCAGCAGCAGGGTGGCCGCGTGCATCGCGCGGATCGCGGGAACCGGAACGCCGGTGATCCCGGCGAGCTCCACCACCGCACCGATCAGCGCCTCCACTTCGAGGCGCTTGCCCGCCTCGACATCCTGGAGCATCGAGGTCTTGTGGCGGCCCACGCTCTCCGCGCCGGCGATGCGCCGCTCGAGACTCACGCGAAAATGCGCGCCGAGCGCCTCCGCCACCGCCTGCGCCTCGCGCATCATCGTGGCGGCGAGCTCGCGCGAGGGCGCGTATCGACAGATATCCTCGAGGGTGGCGTGGGTGAGGGCGCTGATCGGGTTGAAGGACAGGTTTCCCCAGGCCTTGAGCCAGATCTCGGATCGCACGTCGTCGAGCACGAATGACTTGAGGCCGGCCGCCACGAGCATGTCGGCCACCGCCTGGATGCGTTCCGAGCGGCTGCCGTCGAGCTCGCCCACCGAAAAGCGCAGGCCCTCGATGTGGCGGATGACGCCGGGACCTTCGATCTCCGCGGCGGGGTAGACCACGCAGCCGATGATCCGGTGGGCCTCGACACCCTCGAAGAGGCGCCCGCCGGGGTCCACGCTGTGCAGCACGCGCCCTTCCCAGGAACCCTCGAGTCCGTGGAAGTACCACCAGGGGATCCCGTTCTGGGTGGGCAGCACCAGAGTGTCGCCGTGAAAGAGAGTGCGCAGATCGTCGACGAGGGGCGGGAGCTGGTGCGCCTTGACGCCGAGGATGACGAGATCCTGGACGCCGCAGGCGCGGATGTCCGCGGTGGCGGCTACATCGTCGGCGACGTGCTCCGTGCCGTCGCTCATCACGAGACGCAAGCCCCGAGCGCGAATGGCCTCGAGATGCGGCCCCCGCGCCACCAGCGTAACTTCGTGACCGGCGACGGCCAGCTTCACCCCGAGCATGCCGCCGATGGCGCCCGCTCCCACCACGCATATCCTCATTCGATCCTCCCCATCTCCACGCAGGCAACTCGCCCGGCATTTCGACTACCGGATCTCGCGTTCATGCCCCCATTGCATGCGGACTCCGCCGCCGCCGAAACGCGAGCCAGCGCTGGGCGGCCTTGAGGTTATCCCTTCGGCCGGCCTCGAGGAAGCCATCCCCGGAGCAGCATCGCCTTGCCGTCGGAAATGCAACTCGGCATCCGGACCCAAGTGGCCAAGGCGGATTCCATACTCGCGTCAGGCGGCCACCCGCACCACGACCTTGCCGGTCGCCCGACGCTCCGCGAGCTCGGCCAGGGCCTCCACTCCCCGTTCCAGCGGATAGACCGCGGAGACGTGGGGACGGAGCCGCCCTTCATCGTACCAGTCGAGCAGCGCCCTCCACGCCCCCATCAGGACGCTCGCGTCGCGACGCAGGTAGGCCCCCCAGTAGAGGCCCACCACGGCGCAGTTCTTCACCAGGAGCAGGTTGGCGGGCGCCCTGGGAATCGTGCCGCTCGCGAACCCGACCACGAGCAGGCGGCCTTCCCAATTGATGCAGCGCAGCGATTCCTCGAACACCGCGCCCCCGACCGGGTCGAAGATGACATCGGCTCCGCGCCCGCCGGTGAGCTCCTTCACCCGCTCCCGAAATCCGCCTTCGCGGTAGTTGATGCCATGGTCCGCGCCCCGGCGCGCGGCGATCTCGAGCTTGGACTCGCTGCCCGCGGTGGCGATGACGGTGGCCCCCATCAGCTTGCCGATCTCGACCGCGGCCAGGCCGACCCCGCCCGCCGCTCCGTGCACGAGCAGCACTTCACCCCGGCGCAGGGCGGCGCGGTGCGAAAGCCCCACGTGGGCGGTGCCGCAGGCGACGGGAAGAGCGGCGGCGCTCTCGAAGTCCATCGTGTCGGCGATATGCACGGTGCCGTCCGCGGGGGCCAGGACCTCCTCCGCAAGCCCCCCGTGCCCGCACAGCGCGGCCACGCGATCTCCCGGGCGGAATCCGGCGACCCCCTCGCCGAGCTCCTCCACGACACCGGAGACCTCCATGCCGGGGCTGAAAGGCAGGGCCGGACGCTCCTGGTAGAGGCCCTGGACGATGAGCACGTCGGCAAAGTTGATGCCGCAGGCGCGCACCGCGATCCTGAGCTCGCCGGAGCCGGGTCGCGGCGACTCCCGCTCGCCCACTTCCAGGCCGTTCACGGGTCCGAGCTCCCTGCACAGCAGCGCCTTCATCGATGCCTCCTCCCGCTGGCCCGGCGGCCCTCCGCCGGCGCGCGAATTCTTCCACAAGTCCCGATTGACTTGCGCGGCCGGAGCGGCGAGCGTAGCGTCATGCGTGCCGTCGCCGTGTTCTGCGGTTCCCGAAACGGGTCCGATCCCGCCTTCGCCCGAGCCGCCGAGGCGCTCGGACAGGGTCTTGCCGAACGCGGCATCCGGCTCGTCTACGGGGGCGGAGGAGTCGGCATCATGGGCGTCCTCGCCCGCGCGACGCTCAGCCACGGAGGCGAGGTCACCGGGGTGATCCCCCGTTTCCTCATGGAGCTCGAGCTGCGCCATCCGAACCTGTCGGAGCTCGTGGTGGTCGACGACATGCACACGCGCAAGCGCGTGATGTTCGAGCGCGCGGACGCCTTCGTGGTGCTGCCCGGCGGCCTGGGCACCCTGGACGAGGCCATGGAGATCATCACCTGGCGCCAGCTCGCGCGGCACGACAAGCCAGTCATCGCGCTCAGCGTCGCCGGCTACTGGGAGGCCCTGCGCGCAATCGTGGACAGCGCGATCCGTCACGGATTCGCGGACCCCGATGCGGCCCGGCTCTTCTCGATGGTGGAAACGGTGGAGGACCTCTTCGCAGCCATCGAAGCCGGTCGGAACGGAGCTCGTCCCCCACCGGCTCTCGGTCCGGCGTGAGGAGGGCGGACATGCTAGCTCGCCGCGTCGCCATCGACACCGACCCCGGGATCGACGACGCCCTCGCATTGATGCTGGCGCTGCGCTCCCCGGAGCTCTCGGTGGAGCTCATCACCACCGTCGCCGGCAACGTGCCGGTGCGCCAGGGCACCGACAACGCCCGCCGTCTGCTGACCCTGATCGCCCCCGAAGCGATGCCGCCGGTCGCAATGGGAGCCGCGACCCCGCTGAAGCGACGCCTGCACACCGCGCGCAACGTGCACGGCTCGGACGGGCTCGGCGGCCTGAGCAGGTTGCGCACTCCTTCGGGAGCGCCGCGCTTCCCGATCGCCGCCCCAAAGGCGGAGCGCGACGCCGCGGGACGCCTGGTGGACCTCGCACGACGCCGCGGCCGCGCGCTCATCGTCGTTGCGTTGGGTCCGCTCACCAACATCGCCACCGCGATCCGCCGGGACGCCGATGCAATGCGCCGCATCCGGCGGCTGGTGATCATGGGCGGCGTGGTGCGCGGTCCGGGCAACGTCACGCCGTGCGCGGAGTTCAACATCTTCGTCGACCCGGACGCGGCCCAGGAGGTGATCGCATCGGGCATCCCGATCACCCTGGTCCCGCTCGACGCCACCCGACAGGTGCGCCTCACGCGGGACTTCCTGCGCCGGCGTCTCGACGCGAGCCGGGGGCCGTGGGCGATGGCCCTGCGTGCGCTCACTCGCGATCTGCTCTCGGGGAGTGGGGGACGTGAGGGCTTTCCAATGCACGACCCCCTCGCGGTCGCGTCGGTCATCGCGCCCGGCCTGCTGCGCACCGAGTCGCTCCCCATGCAGGTCGAAACCCGCGGTGCCGGCACGCTCGGCATGACGGCAGCGGATCTCAGGGCGCCGGTCCGGGCGGAGTGCGGCTGGCATCGCGTCGACGTCGCTACCGGCGTCGACACGGGAACCGCCCTGGACCTGCTGGCGGAACGGGTGGTCGAAGCCGGCACGGCGCCCCGCGCCACCGGCCGGCGGGCGCCGCGGGTGGTGGTCGTCGGCAGCGCGAACACCGACTTCATCGTGCGCACCCCGAGGTTGCCCGTCGCGGGAGAGACCGTGCTGGGCCGCCCCCTGTTCACCGCCTACGGCGGCAAGGGCGCCAACCAGGCGGTGGCGGCGGCGCGCGCCGGGGCCCGAGTGCGCTTCGTCGCGAAGACCGGCGACGACGACGCGGGACGCCGCTACCTCGCGCACCTGCGCGACCTCGGCATCGAGATGAGCGGCGGGGTCGAAGCCGGGATACCCTCCGGAGTCGCCCTCATCACCGTCGACGGCGAAGGGCAGAACCAGATCAGCGTCGCGCCGGGGGCTAACGAACGCCTGCGCCCCGCCGACCTGCCCTCCCCCGCCGACCTCCGTGGCGCGTCAGTCCTGGTTACCCAGCTCGAGACCCCATTGGACACGGTCGAGGAGGCACTCCGGCGCGGCCGCGAGGCGGGTGCCACCACCATACTCAACGCCGCCCCGGCCCAACCCCTGCCGCCTCGCTTCGCGTCGCTCGTGGACGTCCTGGTCGCGAACGAAGGCGAGGCGCGCCTGATCGCGGGAAACCCCGACGGCGGCGAAAACGAGGCGATGCTTGCGCTCGAGTCGCAGGGCTACCCGAGCGTAGTGGTGACCCTGGGCCCGCGCGGCATCGCATACCGCTCCGACGGGGAATCCGGCCACCTGGACGGAGTACAGGTCGACGTGCTCGACGCCACCGGCTCCGGCGACACCTTCGTCGGCTACCTCGCGAGCGCCCTCGCCCGCGGACTCTCGTTACCCAAGTCCCTTGCGGAAGCCAACGCCGCCGCCGCCCTCTCCGTCACCCGCGAAGGCGCGCAACCCGCCATCCCCACCCGCCGGCAGGTGGCCCGATTTCGGCGCAGATTTGAATCCGGGGGTCAGGATACGTGCAGTCGGGACGGTGGGAACGACTCGCTCTGACGCACGCCGTTCGATGTTGACCAACCTGACCATCCGCAACTTCAAGCGATTCGGAGAGGTCGACATCGAGCTCGGCAGCCCCGTCGTCTTCGTCGGACCCAACAACTCCGGCAAGACTTCGGCCCTGCAGGCGCTCGCCCTTTGGGACATCGGCCTCAAGCGCTGGAACGAACGGCGTTCCGGGCAGGCGACCCCCGGGAAACGCCCCGGCGTGCCGGTCAACCGCCGGGATCTCGTCGCAATACCCATTCCGAACGCCAACCTCCTGTGGCGTGAGCTTCATGTCCGCGACGTGAGCAAGACCGGCGGCCGGCAGCAGACCTCCAACGTGCGGATCGACATCACCGTAGACGGCGTGAGCGGGAATCGGAGTTGGACTTGTGGGCTCGAGTTCGACTATGCGAACGAGGAGTCTTTCTACTGCCGGCCGCTGCGACTGGGCGAAGGAAGAACACCCGAGCGGATGCCGATTCCGAGCGAGGCAGGAGCAACCACCATCGCCTTCCTGCCACCGATGTCGGGGCTGGCGGCAACCGAGACCCGACTCGACGACGGGGCAGTCAACGTCCGCATCGGGGAAGCCCGCACGGCAGAAGTGCTGCGCAACCTCTGTCACCGTATCCGGGAACAGCGTCCGGAGCGCTGGCAGAAGCTGGTCGAGCAAATCGACAGTCTCTTCGGCGCGGAGCTGGAGCCGCCGCGCTACATCGCGGAGCGCGGCGAGATCACCATGCGCTACCGGGAACGGGGGGTGACCCTCGATCTCTCCTCTGCGGGTCGTGGACTGCAGCAGACCCTGCTCCTCCTGGCCTATCTCTATGCGAACCCCGGCGCGGTCCTCCTTCTGGACGAGCCCGACGCGCACCTGGAGATCCTCCGCCAGCGCCAGATCTACCGCCTGATTTCAGATACGGCGCGCGAAAGCGGTGGACAGATCATCGCGGCCAGTCACTCCGAGGTGCTCCTCAACGAGGCGGCGGACCGGGACCTAGTCATCGCGTTCGTCGGCCGGCCCCACCGCCTTGCCGAAGGGGACCGGGGGAGCCAGGTATTGAAGTCACTTCGCGAGATCGGATTCGAGCAGTACTACCAGGCGGAGCAGACGGGCTGGGTGCTCTATCTCGAGGGATCGACCGACCTCTCGGTGCTACAGGCTCTCGCCCGAAGGATGAGCCACGATGATGCGATTCGTGCCCTCGAGCGTCCCTTCGTCCACTATGTCGCCAACCAGCCAAGGGAAGTCCAGCGCCACTTCCACGGCCTGCGCGAGGCCCTTCCGGAGCTCCGCGGAGTCGCCCTGTTCGACCGCCTCGAGAGAGCACTGCCCGATTTGCGCCCGATCGAGTGCCTCGTCTGGCAACGGCGCGAGATTGAGAGCTACCTCTGCTCTCGGGCCACGCTCGAGTCCTACGCGGCGGCGGCCGCCGCTGCCGATGTTCCGGGGCCGCTCTTCGTCGAAGCGGAGGTCGAGAGACGGGTGGGTGCGATGCGAGAGGCCATCGACGAGATCGCATCGGCGCTGGAGCGGCTCGGTCGGGGCTCTCCCTGGGACCCCGGCACGAAGGTGAGCGACGATTTCCTCACCCCGCTGTTTCGAGCGTACTTCGGGAAGCTCGGACTCCCGGAGGATCTCATGACCAAGAAGAGCTTCTACGAACTCGCCGAGCACGTGGAACCGGGCGCTCTGGACCCGGAGGTCAGGGAGAAGCTCGACGCCATCGCAGCCGTCGCGACGAGCGCGACCCCCTTCGGGACGTGAGTCCCCCGGATGCTCCGGCCGTGCCACCTGCCCCGCGCGGAATTGGGCGCGCGTACGACTTCATCGTAGCCTCGAAAGAGGAGCCGGAGGCTTGGAGGCGGGCAATCGGGACGGTGGGCTCGGAAGAACGTCAACAGATAGCCGATCACGTCGAGTCGCTGCCCGAGAAGTGGATAGCCGAAGGGAGAAGAGTGCTGAATCCAGCTTACCCTGAGGTGGTCACGAATCTCCGCAGCAGATCGAGGATACTGTTGTTGAAGACGGAAAACTCCGGGTAGAAAAAAGGGCGGACGGCGCAATCCACGCCACCATGCGATCGCAAGAGCACGGGAGATTGCGAACGATGATAGACCTCGACCGGGCACGGATGTACTTCCACCACCCGGAAAGAATCGGAGAGAGGATCCCGAGGCTCGAGGAACGACGTGCGCTGAGCGAGCTCGAACGATGCCGCGGAAAGAGCGACGAACAGCAGCGAGAGCATAAGATCGGGAAGTACAGCTTCTGGATTTCGGGAGATCCAAGCGCGATCAGGGCGGGCATCGACGCGAGGCCAGTGGAATGGAGAGGGCGGATACCGCCTGCTCCACTCGAATGGTTCGACCACGAGAACGCACATCTACGCCACGGTTCCAAGCCGGAGAGGCTGGCACTCACGATCGGACGGCACTTGGCGGGTCATCAGAACAAGCCTACGCCGGAGGGGCTGGCGGAGATGCTACGAAAGGCCGAGCTGGAGGAGGACGAAGCGCAACTCCTGTGGGAGCTTTTCGAGCAGCTAGACGGCTTCGACGCCCTTGCGCTGGTTTCGTACAGCGGTGCAACCGTCTACGAGATCGCGAGGGCGATGCACCTATGCGGCGCCAGCCACGGACGAGCCGTAGGCTGGATCAATCAGTTTGCCGAAGAACCCGAACGCAGCAAGTCGGAGGACGGACCATGCGAGGATCCAGTGGCCGGTAGACAGACGGAATCGCAAGACCGCGCTCGGCAACGGGACATCGAACGAGCGAAGCCGGTCCCCCCTTTCTGAAACGTCCGCTCTGTACACCTCCGACCTTCCTTTGCCTCTTGATCTGCGCGCAAGACCGAATTTCTCGGCGACCACGGGATGGCCTATCAACGCAAGAAGTATCCGCTCTCCCGATCGGTGCGCCTCGCCCGCCCCCTCCGATGCGGACCTACTGCCGGGAGGCAACAAACTCGACCACATCGATCTTGCCAACGACTCCGACGACGCACGAAAACCTCGGCGGTCCGCCAATGACCACCCCTCCCGCTACGCTACCGGCTGCAACCGGAGCAGGCCATTCTCGATCCAGCAGATTCGTGCCGTGGCTGATGACGACCACCTGCACACACACGCCCGCCTCGTGCAGTATGTCCGTCGACCCGCCCGCCGCGACGAAACGGAGGGGATCTGCCGGCTCTTCAATCCCGCTAGTTTCGCTCCTTCCGACCCCAAGCCAGATCCCTGAAATAGGCGCCACGGGCACCCCGAGAGCCAGCGGGGTCCCGCCCGATATGGTGTCGGCGACGAAACACCAAGGATGTATGTCGCCACGAACCTCCTGGCGAAACTCCAGCGTCAAATTGGATCCCATCGCCTTCGACTCACCTACCACCGTTCCCGAGATGACCCGAGAAACATACTCGCCGTCACACTCCGCCCACTCTGCCGAACTCCACTTCAGACACACGGTAACACCGGCTCCATTACTCGCGCCCGAAGCACCGCCGATCAACTCCAACAACATCCACTACAGAACTCCTCGCTCAAGCATGTACTACCCAGGACTTTCTGCGCCGTCAACAAACGACAAGGGACACTGAACGCGTGAACCAAAAGTACGACAAGCTGAAGGCTCTGCTGAAGGAGCTTTTCCAGCTCGACCAGCCCGACCTTGACTTCGGCCTCTACCGCGTAATGCATGCCAAGAGTGCCGAGGTGTCGCAGTTCCTGGACAACGACCTGCTTCCGCAGGTGCAAACAGCGCTCGGCCAATACAGAACCGCCCACAAGGAGGAACTCAAAAAGGCACTATCCACGATGATCGCGGGCGTAGAGGCGGCTGCAATGAACCCGGACGACTCGTCCGAGGTCCAGAAGTTGCGTGCCCGGCTCAAGAGTGACGCGATTGACATGGGCGCGCGGGAGGGTGAGGTATACGACCACCTGTTCAGCTTCTTCCGCCGCTACTACTCCGAAGGCGACTTTCTTGCCAAGCCGGTCTACAAGCCGGGAGTCTACGCCATCCCCTACGAAGGCGAGGAGGTCATGCTCCACTGGGCCAACAAGGACCAGTACTATATCAAGACCAGCGAGTACCTCCGCAACTACTCCTTTCGCCTGAGACCGCACGACGAGCAGAAGCCCTTGCGCGTACACTTCCGGCTGGTGGACGCCGTCGAGGGTGAACACGGCAACGTCAAGGCCGCCGAGGGCAAGAACCGCCTGTTCGTCCTGAGACCACCGCGGGAATCGACTTACGACTTTGTCGCAGAGGAGGACGGCAGGCAGGGCAAGGAACTCGTCATTCACTTCGAGTACCGCCCGGCGACGCTCACCGACTGGCCCGAGGAGAACCTCGACGGAAAGAAAAAGCCCCCCATTCAGAAAGACCTGAGCGCCCTCGCCGTCAAGAACGTGCTCGCCGTGGCCGACCCCGCCTTAGCGGAGTGGATTGCCGAACTGGGTAAACCGCACATCATGGCAAACGGCGAACCAGCCGACTATTGCCGGCTCGAAGCGCATCTCAAGCGCTACACCGCACGCAACACCTTCGACTACTTCATCCATAAGGACCTCGGCGCCTTCCTGCGCCGGGAACTGGACTTCTACATCAAGAACGAAGTAATCCATCTGGATGACGTGGAGAATGAGTCCGCGCCACGCGTCGAGCAATACCTCTCCAAAATCAAGATCATACGAAAGATTGCAGGCAAGATTATCGACTTCCTCGCCCAACTTGAGGATTTCCAAAGGAGACTGTGGCTGAAGAAGAAGTTCGTAATCGAGTCCAGCTACCGAATTACGCTGGATCGTATTCCTACCGAACTCTATCCGGAGATAGCTGCATGCGACGAACAACGTAATCAATGGGTACATCACTTTGCGATCGACAAGTCCGATGGTTACACCAAGCCTCTGAACATAGACTTTCTTTCCGCCAACCAATCACTCATCCTCGATAGTACTCTATTCCCTCCATCGGTCACAGAGAAGATTCTTAACCACCAAAGGGACTACTTCAACTCCGTGAACGGGATACTTATTCACGGCGATAATCTTCACGCTCTTAACCTCATTGGCCGAGCAATGGAGGGAAAGGTTCGGTGCATTTATATCGACCCTCCATACAACACAGCTGTCAGCTCAATCCCGTACAAGAACAACTATAAGCACTCCACCTTCGCCACCATGATTCGTGATCGCGCCGCTCTCATGAGATCACTATTGGAAGCAAGCGGCATTCTGTATGTGAGCATTGACAAGCACGAACGTACTACTGTCGAGTTGACCCTGGATACGGTGTTTGGACGAGACAATCGTATTGAAGAGCTCATTTGGGTTCAAAACACAAACGACGGGCGGTCGCCCACCTACTCAGTTAACCACGAGTATGTAGAGGTGTATGCTCGCCATAGACCAACTGCCGAGGCGGATGTACGAATTTTTCGTGACGCAAAACCCGGCTGTGCCGAAGCTCTAGGACTGGTTAGAGAGATAAACGGGCACTACCCGACCATTATCAATATTCAGTCTGCATTGGCTGTATTCTACAGGCAGCATCAGCTTGAATACCGCAAGGCTGTTGAAGCTGAGGGCTTGGACTGGAAGACGGAGAGGCGTAACGATCCTTGGAAGGGAGTCTACATGTACAAATTTGCCGAGTACCGAGATGAGCTTGGTAGATACGTAGAAGAAGATCAAGCTCGCAAGCTGTCCGCGCGCATCTGGGTCTATCGTGAGAGCGATTGGACGATTATGTCATCCGAGCGTAAACAGTCTCCAACTATACTGGATCCACAGCACCCAAACTTCAGGTTCTACAAACCCAAACACCCAATTACAGGCAAGACTTGCGCAATGCCCTCGCGCGGCTGGAAGGGGACACGCTACGTTGACCCTGAACACCCCGAGAGAAACAGCTGGGAATCACTCGTTGCAGATCACCGCATTGCCTTTGGATTCGACGAAACAAAGGTACCCCAGCAAAAGAGATTTCTCCATGAGGTTGAAACGAACGTTGCCAAGAGTGTATTTGTAGACTATGCCGATGGCGAAAAGGAGACAACAGACCTCTTCGGCCGCACAGGTGTGTTCCTGGCCCCCAAACACACACACTTTGTTCGGCGTTTCTTGGGACAAGTCATCGAGCCCAGCAGCGTTGTCCTTGACTGCTTTGGTGGATCCGGCAGCACTGCGCACGCGGTCATCGCAACAAATCGCGATGAGGAAAAGTGTCTGAAGTACATTCTTGTGGAGGTCGGGGATTACGGTAGTGTCAGAAATTCCGTGTTTGGGCCGCCTTGACCGGGCCCAGTCGTCCCGGCCGTACATTGTCACTGTAGCAGTTCGGTCTTGACCGAGCGCCCCGAGCCCCTTGGAGCTGGTCGTGGTTAGCCGCGCCCATGGG
>CAYQVB010000170.1:0-11076 GCA_964420925.1 uncultured Ectothiorhodospiraceae bacterium
GTGGATGGAGATATCCCCCGGCTCCAGCAACTGATAGACCTTCTCCACCCCGTTGCCGCCCCGGTGCCGCCCCGCCCCACCGGTGTCCGGCCGGCTCGCGTAGCTCTCGATGCGCATCGGGTAGTAGCTCTCCAGGTACTCCGACGGGATGTTCTCGAAGAGCGGCCACCACGAGTGTCCGTCCATGCCGTCGCCAATCGGCCGGCCGGGGATGCCGCCGTAGAGAATCTCCATGAGCTGGAAGGCCCGGCCTTCGCGATCCACTCCGGAATACAGGAAGTGGGGACTCGAGCCGTAGCCGGCCGCGGTGGCCATTTCCGGGGCGCTCTTGCTGAGCGCGCCGCCGAGCACGTCGAACTGGCGGGCGAGCGCGTGGGTGCGCGACCCGAGCGCGGCGGGGAAATCGGGATGGAGCAGAGAGCCCTTGGGCAGGGTGACGTGGATGAGATCGTAGAAGCCGTCGTTGAACAGGATCTGGGGGTCGAACACCATGATCATGTAGACCCCGATGAACATCTTGAACATGCCTTCGTGCAGGTAGAAGTTGATCGGCCCCGGCGCCTGCGGCGAGGTGCCGGTCCAGTCGAAGAAGGCATGCTCGCCCTCGCGCCAGAGCGTGAGCTTGAGCTTGAAGGGGCCGTTCCCGAGCCCGTCGTCGTCGACGAAGTCCTCGAAGGACTGCGGCTCTTCCGGCAGGTTCTTGACGATGAGCGCGCGCATCGCCCGCTCGGTCCGTTTGAGCAGCGCCTCGCAGGCCTTCTTGTAGGTCTCCACCCCGAAGCGCTCGCACATTTCGATGACGCGCCGCTCTCCGGTGCGGCTCCCCGCGATGATCGCCATGAGATCGCTGTAGTTCATCTCCGGCGTGCGCGAGTTGTTCATGAGAATCCTCATCGCGGCCTCGTTCGGCTCGCCCCGCGCGTAGATCTTGATGGGAGGGATGCGGATGCCCTCCCCGAAGATCGAGGTGGCCGCGGTCGGCATGCTGCACGGCACCGGGCCGCCCACGTCCATCATGTGGCCGAACATCGAGCTGAAGCCGACCAACTCCCCCTCGTAGAAGATGGGGATCAGCACCATCCAGTCGTTGATGTGGCTGATCGCCCCGCCGCACAGGTAGGGATCGCTCTGCAGGATGATGTCGCCCGGCTCGAGCTCGAATGCCTGCTCCGCCAGCATCTCCGACACGTAGGAGCCGAACTGGCCGACGATCATCCGGCCCGCGGCGTCGGTGATCATCGGGAACTCGTCGTGCTGCTCGCGGATCACCGGCGACATCGCGGAGCGGAACAGCACCGCGTCCATCTCGTGGCGGGCATTGCGCAGCGCATTCTCGATGAGATCGAGGGTGATCGGATCGAGATCGCCTTCGCTGCGCGTCTCGCGGGCCGGTGCGGCAGAACCCGACACCGGGGCCGGGGCGGGCGACGGCGCGTCTTCCGGCACCGCCCGACCACTCGGTCGGCGGGGCTCGGATCGAGTCGGCACGCTTTCCTCACCGTTGCCCGGACCGGGCGATGGAAACTCCGCCGGCGCGACATCACCGAGCAGCGCGGGTTCGCCATTGCCCAGTTCCCTCGCCTCGCGCAGGCGTGCGCCGAGGATGCGATCGAACTGGGCCCGGTTGGCTTCGAGGAGTTGATCGAGAGAGATGCCGGCGCCGGGCGGTTTCAGATCAGCCATGTCGCTTGCTCCCGCCCGCGGTGTCGCCCGCCGGCCGAATCAGGATGTTGAGATGCTCATCGACCTCGCCGACGTGTCCGGGGTGGATGAGAGTGGTCGAATCGCGCTGGGTGACGATCGCCGGTCCGCGCACCGCGTGGCCGGCACGCAAGGCGCTACGCTCGTAGACGAGGGCGGAGAGGAAATCACCGCCGAAGTACACCCGGGTATCGCCGGTGACCGCTTCCGCCGGGTCGGCATCGCCGCGCTCGAAGCGGGGGAAGTCGACCTTCACCACCCCCGCGGCGCCCACCGCGCGGAGGTTGACGAGCTCCACCGGGTGGTCGAGCCGGAATCCGTACAACTGCTCATGAGATTGGCCGAAGCGTTCCGTCAGCGTCGCCACGCCGCCGTTCGCGAGCGCGCGCGGTTCCACCTCGAGCGGGAACTCGTAGCCCTGGCGGAAGTAGCGCAGATCTGCCTCGAAGCGCAGCGAGTGCTGCGCCTCCGCCACGCCTTCGTCCCGGAGCCAGGCCCGGGCCTGCTCGCCCAGCCCCTCGAGCACGTTGCGCACGTCGTCGGGGTCGGCCTCGTCGATGGGGCGGATGTAGGTGCGGGCGAACTCGTTCTTGACGTCGGAGCACAGGAAGCCCAGCGCCGAGAGGACTCCAGGGGTGGGGGGCACGATGACCGGAAAGCACCCGGCGAGGATGGCGAGCGCGTTCCCGTGCAGGGGACCGGCGCCGCCGAAGGCGACGAGCGCGAAGTCGCGGGGGTCGAGCCCTTTCTGCACCGTCACCAGCCGCAGGGCGCCGAACATGTTCTCGTTGACGATGTCCAGGACGCCCTGAGCGGCCTGGTGCACGTCCAGGTTGAGGGCACGCGCGATGGGGCTGAGCGCGGACGCGGAAGCCGCCGCATCGAGGGTCATCTCGCCCCCCAGCAGGCTGGGAGGCAGTCGCCCGAGCACCACGTTCGCATCGGTGACCGTGGGCAGGGTGCCGCCGTGACCATAGCAGGCGGGGCCGGGTCGCGCGCCCGCGCTCTGGGGGCCGACCCGCAACGCCCCGGTCATGGGGACGTGGGCGATGGAGCCGCCGCCGGCCCCGACGCTGTGGACTTCGACCGAGGGCACCTTGATCGGGTAATAGCCGAGCGAGGTCTGCCGCGAGATGGTGGGCACGCCGTCGCGCACCAGGGAGACGTCGGTCGAGGTGCCCCCCATGTCGAATCCGAGCGCATTGCGGTACCCCGCGCGCCCGGCCACGAATGCCGCGCCCGACACGCCCCCCGCCGGCCCCGAAAGCATGGTGTGAGCGGGCGACTCGGTGGCCCGCTCGACGCTCATCAGCCCTCCGTCGGATCTCACGATATGCACCCGCGCATCGAGACTGAGCCCCTTGAGCTTGTCGTCGAGATTGCGCAGATAGCGCCGCATGCTGGGGCGCACGTAGGCGTTCATCACCGTGACCAGGGTACGCTCGTACTCCCTGAACTCGGGGAGGATCTCGGAGGAGAGCGAGACCGGCACGTCGCTGCCGGTCTCCTCCACGAGCGCCTTCAGACGCCGCTCGTGCGTATCGTTGGCGTAGGCGTGCAGCAGGGAGATGGTGAGCGACTCGATGCCCGCATCCAGCAGCTCGCGGATTGCAGCCCGGGCCGCGGCCTCGTCGAGGGGCCGCACGACCCGTCCGCGCGCGTCCACCCGCTCCGCGATCCCCCGGGTGAGCGCCAGATCCGCGAGGGGATCGGGCTTTTGCATGATCATCCAGCCCGCGAGGGGCCCCGGCGTCTGCGAGCGCGCGAGGTGGAGGAGTTGCTCGAAGTTCTCGGTGACGAGCAAGCCCACCTTCGCGCCCTTCTCCTCCAGCACGATGTTGGTCGACACCGTGGTGCCGTGGAGGACGGAACGCACGTCGCCCGCGCGCACGCCGGCATCCGAGAGGAGCGCGGCGGCGCCGGTGATCAGCCCGATGGACTGGTCCTCCGGCGTGGAGGGCGTCTTTCGCAGGTGGATCTCGCCGCTCCGCTCGTCGAGCAGCAGCAGGTCGGTGAAGGTGCCCCCGACGTCGATGCCAAGCCTCGCGCTGATCCTCTCGAGCTCCCGTGCGCGGCGCAAGACTTTAGTCTACCATCCGCCCGACCCCTCCGAGCCGGCTGGCGGTGTCCCCGCGGCCGCGCTGCCGCATCTCAATCACGACATGGCCGAAACGCAAGCACGGCGCCGGGGCGCCAGGTTCTGGACAGTCCTCGTCGGGATCGTCATCCTGCTGATTTTTCTGTACTTCTATCAGCCCTTCCAGGACTACCTGACGACCGCGATCCCCAACATCCACTTCAGCAACGTGCTGTTCTGGTTCGCGTCGCTGGTCGGCGTCATCGCCTACGCGGTCGCCCATTGGCAGTCCTTTCGCCAGAACATCTTCAAGGCGGCCACCGAGCTCGACGTCGAGGGGCTCGTCTACGACACCCTGCAAATCGCCATCCTGGTGGCGGTGGTCTTCGCGGCGGGCGCGACCCTGCAGGCGGTCGAGATGCTGGGCGAGCACCTCGTGGCAGGCGGACCCGTCATCGACGCCTCGTTCGGGCGCCGCCTGCTTTCCATCGTCCTGCTCGTCATCCTCGCCGTCCTCTTCTACCTGCTGCACCAGCTCGTGCGGGCCTTTCGCCGCGGATGGCGGCCGCGAAAGCCCCCGCCCCGCGGCGCTTGAGGCGGTCGCGGGGAAGTTTCCTCGAGTCTCATGTCCTTCACGGATTCCCGCTCCTCGCGGGAATGAATTGACATCGAAACTGCGGGAATCGACCAGGGAACGAGCATGAAGGCGGCAACCGAATGGAAGGTGAACTTCGTCGGGTGGATCCTGTTCGTGATCTCGGCGCTCTGGTTCATCGTCGCGAGCCTGCGGAGCGGCGAGACCGTTTACCTGCTGGGCAGCATCTTTTTTCTTCTCGGCTGCGTGGTCTTTCTCATCCCCTACGCGGCGCGCCTGCGGCGCTCCGGGTCACGCTAGACGCCTTTCCATGGGCGGAAGGCGGCACGGATCTTCCGCTTTCACGCTATCGGTCATGAACCGACCGCCCAAGACCGCGAGGCGAGTGGACGTGCCTCGGCGAGACGGGAGAGTCGGATTGCGGGGCACACCGGACCCACGCCACCCCGCGTGCCGAGCGCAGGGCCGGGTCCGCGAGAAACCGAGGTGGCCGGCAGCGCTCGCGCCCGACCCGCAGGCGTCGTGCAGCGCCAACTACTCGGCCGGCGCAGCCCTGTGCTACGCTGACTGACACCTGGATTCGAGGGTGCTCAGGCTCCACTTTTGCTTCCGTGAATGCGGAATCTGAACCTGGCCGGTGGAAAGCGATATCAGACCCATTATCGAAATCCGCAACCTGGACAAGTTCTTTGGCGGATTTCAGGCGCTGGCCGATGTGAGCCTCTGCGTGAACGCGGGTGAACGGGTCGTCATCTGCGGTCCATCCGGCTCCGGCAAGTCCACGCTGATACGCTGCATCAACCGTTTGGAAGAGCATTCAGGTGGAGAGTTGTTCGTCGACGGGGTGGAGCTCAGCGACGAGACCACGAACATCCGCGCCATCCGGATGGAGGTCGGAATGGTGTTCCAGCAGTTCAACCTGTTTCCCCATCTGACGGTTCTGGAAAACCTCACGGTCGGTCCGATCCGGGTCAGGAAGATCTCCCGGGCCGATGCCGAGGAGCGGGCTCGGAAGTTTCTCGAGCGGGTCCACATTCCCGAACAGGCGGACAAGTACCCGGCACAGCTCTCGGGAGGCCAGCAGCAGCGGGTCGCGATCGCCCGATCGCTGTGCATGGAACCGAGAATCATGCTCTTCGACGAGCCCACCTCCGCCCTGGATCCGGAGATGATCAACGAAGTGCTGGACGTCATGGTGGAGTTGGCGGGAACCGGCATGACCATGGTCTGCGTCACTCACGAGATGGGCTTCGCCCGGAAGGTCGCCGACAAGATGGTGTTCATGGAAGACGGCCGGATCGTGGAGACGGCGCCGCCGGAGCGGTTCTTCGAGAATCCTTCGAGCAAGCGGTGCCGGATGTTTCTCGACCAGATTCTGGATCACTGAACGACATGGCGCTGGCCTCGGGTAACGCGTCCCCAAGGGGGACCGATCGTGCCGGAAAGCCTCCGATCCGAAAAGTCTCGCGCAAGATTCAGAATCTTTTTCGTTCGAAGCCGATCGCCATATTGCTCTACCTGATCGTGATCTACCTGATCGCGAGGATGTCCGTCATCGGCGCCGAAGCCATGGGATACAACTGGCAGTGGTACCGGGTGCCGGACTACTTCTACAGCCTGACGGAGGACGGCTTCCAGTTGGGGGAGATCGTCTTCGGACTAGTGAAGTCGATCGATCTCTCGGTCAAGGCGTTCGCCCTTGCGACCATTGTCGGCCTGTTCATCGCCCTGCTCAGGCTATCCGGCCTGCTGGTCGGTTCCGGAGTCGCCCTCGTCTATCTCGAGTTCGTCCGGAACATACCGCTGCTGGTCCTCCTCTACCTGATCTACTATGTCATGGGACCGATATTCAAGTTCGACCGCTACATGGCGGCGATCATCTGCTTGGCCGTCTATCACTCGGCGACGATATCGGAGATCTTTCGGGCCGGGATCAACTCGGTCCCGAAGGGACAATGGGAAGCGGCGAAGTCGATCGGCATGTCGGTCGCCCAGAGCTACCGTTTCATCATTCTTCCGCAGTCGATTAAAGTCATGCTGCCACCGCTCACCAACGAGGCGGTGCAGCTCATCAAGAGCTCTGCAATCGTGAGCGTGATCGCGATCGCGGAGCTCACCACCATTGGCCGCAACATCATTTCCGACACCTACATGAGCTTCGAGATCTGGTTCACAGTGGCGGCGGTGTACCTCGTCGTTACCTTGATCCTCTCGACGTTCGTGTCGGGACTCGAGAAACGCTTTGCGGTCAGAAGCTAGAGGCCGAAGGTCTCACATCAACAACTGGGAGGACGACAATGACATTCTCGAGAAGAACACTGGGCATGGCGCTGGCCGGAGCCGTCGCTCTGACGAGTGCAATTCCTGCCGTGGCGCAGCAAGCCAGTCAGGCCCTGTCATCGGAAAGCGTCATCGAAACCATCAAGAAGCGGGGGGTGATCAAGATCGGCCTCTCGCTCTTCGTTCCGTGGTCGATGCGGGACAAGACCGGCGAGCTCATCGGCTTCGAGCTCGACGTGGGAAGAAAGCTCGCCGAGGACATGGGAGTCGAGGCCGAATTCCTCGTCACGTCCTGGGATGGGATCATCCCCGCCCTGGTCGCGGGCAAGTTCGACGCCATCATCAGCGGCATGTCGGTGACGGCGCAACGCAACCTGACGATCAACTTCACGGACCCCTACGCATACTCCGGCCTGACCGTGCTCGCCAACCGGCAGATGACGGAAGGGTTCAGCCTGGAAGACTTCAACAATGAAGACGTGATCTTCGCGACCCGTCGAGGAGCCACTCCGGCGGTCCTCATCCCGGAGCTGTTCCCGAAAGCGCAGATGCTCCAGTTCGACGAGGATCGGGCGGCGGCCCAGGAAGTGTTGAACGGCAACGCCCACGCGACCATGGCGGCGCAACCCACCCCGAACCGGGAGGCGGCAAACTACCCCGACACGCTGTACGTGCCCTTCGACAAGCTGTGGGACCCGCGCGGAGAGGCTTTCGCCATTCGCAAGGGTGATCCCGATGCACTCAACTACTTCAACAACTGGATCTCTCATTCCTGGCGGATCGGCTGGCTGCAGGAACGCCACGACTACTGGTTCAAGACCACGGACTGGGCTGACCAGGTGACGCAATAGCGAGCGGCAGGAGGCGGCCTGAGCCCGCCACGGATCGGGCAGGGCCTGCCGGGAGAGGAGGCGGCGGAAGTGACCGGCGCGATCAGAAGCAGAAAGCGCAAGAAGCGGCTGCATTGGGTCGACTTCCTGATCGTCGCGGTCCTCGCCGCCTTCTTCCTCTACGTGTGGTTCCAGATCGAGGGCAAGCTCAACTACATCTGGCGTTGGGATCAAATTCCCAACTATCTCTTCTTCTACGACGAGAGAACGGAGCGTTGGACCGCGAACGTGCTCATCCAGGGTCTGATCACGACCATCCGGATCAGCATCTACGCGAGCATTCTCGCGCTCATCCTCGGCGTCATCCTGGGGATCGCGCGGACCGTGACGAACCTCACCGTGCGGATGCTCGCCCGCACGTATCTCGAGTTCCTGCGCAACATCCCGCCTCTCGTCGTCATCTTCATCTTCTACTTCTTCCTTTCCGAGCAGATCATCGCGGCGATGAACATCGAGAGCTGGGCCTATGGAGTGGCCCGGCAAGAAGACAACGCCGTCTGGGAGTTCTTCTTTGGCGACATGCGCCGCTTCCCGTCGCTGATCTCCGGTGTGATCGTCCTGGCGCTCTTCGAGAGCGCATTCGTCGGCGAGATCGTCCGCGCCGGAATCGAGTCCATCAATCGCGGACAACGCGAGGCGTCCCGTTCGCTCGGAATGAGCTGGCTCGACGAGACCCGTTTCATCGTCATGCCTCAGGCCCTCAGAAAGGTCCTGCCGCCGCTCGCCAACCAGTTCATATCCCTGATCAAGGACAGCGCCATCATCTCCCTGATATCCGTCCAGGACCTGACGTTGAAGACCGTCGACCTCGCCAACTCCACGGCGATGATCTTCGAAGCGTGGCTCACGACCGCAGCGCTCTACTTCACCCTGTGCTTCAGCCTGTCGCTGTTCTTCAGGCGCCTGGAGGCGAGAGGCAAGGCCGCCCACTGAGCCGGAGCGCGCATTCGTGTCGCGTTCGGAAAGGACCCGGCATCGCGAACGCCGCCACACCTTGCCGGCGGCACTTCCGACCACTCCCAGGACTGGATCCGTTCAGGCAAACGGTGCGGCTGCCCGCGTCCTTCCTTCCACCCCTCGTCCGATCGCTGCCGGCGCCGGATTCGCGATCGCGTTGAATGTTTCCAGCGAGCGCGCCACGGTGTCGACGCCGAGGCCGTCGAGGATGACCACGAGGTGGGATCGCCGGTCCTCGCCGGGCCAGGCCTCCAGATGGGCGGGTGGATGCACGATGTGCTGCACCCCGTTGACGAGCACCGGGCCCGGTACCCCCGCCACGTTCAGCAGCCCCTTGATCCGCAGCACCCGGTCGCCGTGGCGATGCAGCAGCATCGTCATCCAGATCCCGAACGCGGTCCAGTCGAGCGCCTCGTCGAAGGTGAAGCAGTGCGCTTCGACCGCGTCGTGGTGCGCGGCCCGGTCAGCTCCATCGAACTCGAGGCGACCCCGCCACCTCTCGATCTCCTCTGCCTTCGCGTCCGCCTGGTAAGGATCGGCGACGAGCAGGTCGACCGGGTCGAGGTCTGGAGCGCCCGGTTCGAGGAGCGGCGCGGCCGGGTTGAGCGCAATGAGCCGGGAACGCAGCGCTTGTATGTCCCCGGGGTCCGCGAGGTCGACCTTGCTCAACACCAGGCGATCCGCGAGCGCCACCTGTTTGACCGAGGCCTCGAAACGTTCCAGTTGCGCCCGCGCATTGACCGCGTCGACCACCGTCACCACATTGCCGAGCCGGTAGTGGTGCATGAGCACCGGCTCCGCGATCAGGGTGTAGGCGATGGGCACCGGGTCCGCGACGCCCGAGGTCTCGACTACCACCCTCTCGTAGCGCGGGATCTCTCCACGCTCGCGACGCGAGTGCAGGTCCTTGAGAGAGGTTTTCATGTCGTCCCGCATCGCGCAGCACAGGCACCCGTTCTCGAGCAGCAGAGTGCTCTCGGTGGCATGCTCGATGAGGTGATGGTCGATGCCGATCTCGCCGAGCTCGTTGACGAGCACCGCCGTCTGCTGGAGGCGCGGGGCGCGCAGAAGCTCTTTCAGCAGGGTCGTCTTCCCGCTGCCGAGCGCGCCGGTGAGGATGTTGACGGGGATGAGGTCGGCGTAGCCGCTCATGGTCACCGGCGCAGTGCCGATCCTGCACCCCGGGCCCGGTATCGATGTTCGGATAGGGCGGGAAACCGCGAAACTGTGCACGGGCACCTGCACGTCCGCGCTTCGTCCACCACCATTGCATCCGGTGGATCCCGCGAATCAAGGGAATGACGGGATAAATGCTGGGCGTCACCTGCCGTCATTCCCGACGAGGAGGCTCCCGAGACTCGATGCTCCCAAGGTCCCGATCCAGTCGGTATCTGCAACGCTGGACCACGCACGGCTACGCTGCCATCGCAAGCTCGCCACGAACGGCCTGCTGCCAGACATGGGTATAGACCTCGGCCGCCACCGCCTCCTTCTCTTCGGGCGTGAACGGTGGCGTCGGCAGGCTGGCGTAAATCTCGTCGAGGATGAAGACCTTGACCTCCGCCTTGGTCTGTTCCTTCTCCCAGAAGCGATCGAGTTCCTTCAAGCGCGCCCTGATCGAAGCGAGCAGGTCACGGCTCGCCTGCTTGACCCGCTCCCGCGCGGCCTTGCCCAAGTCTTCCTTCTTCAGCAGGTCGAACAGGGCAAGCTCCTCCTCGCTGAGACCCTCCTCGACCGCGCGTCTCTGCTCCGCGTCCAGCTCTTCGATCAGCTCCGTAAGCCGCCGGAAGGTCTCCTCGATGGTGACGCGGTCCTTCTCGCGGTTGTAGTCGGCGACGATCTCCTCGTACTTCTGCTGGTAGTCCATCCGCGTCGGATTGCGCGCCAGCATCTCCGCCAGCTTCTGCTCGACGATCTCGCGGATGTCCTGTAGCGCCGTCGCCTTGTGGCGCACCTTCTTCGCGAACTCGTCGCGCAGCTTCTCCACATCGATCTGGCTGAGGTCGAAGACCAGCCCTTCGGCCTGGTCGTCGCCCGGCGCCTGCGTGCGGATCGCCTCGTTCACAATCCGGTGCAACTCCTTCAGGAGTTCCGTCACGTCCGCGGTATCGCGCCGCTCGGAGAGCTTCTTGTAAATCGCCTCGATGTTGTCGTGCCGCTCGGCGTAGGCAAACGCCGACGGCTCCATCAGCAGCGCCTTGAAGCGTACGAACACCTGCCGGGCCAGCACCTCGAAGCGTCGCTTGGCCTCGTCGCTGGTATAGACCACTTCCATGGCGTCTCTCAGCCCCTTGATGCGGGTGAAGCCGGTCGAGCCGATCAGCGTCGCGGGATCGAAGCGGAGGCCGCGGAGGTGCGCCTCCGTCGCCTCAATGGCCTCGATCAGCGCCTGCACCCGCTCTTCGACGGGTGCGACGATCTCCTCGCCGCCCTCGCCGTCGTCGCCCAGCGCGTACTGCGCAAGCGCCTCGCGCAGGCTCTTCAGCATACCGTTGTAGTCGACGATCAGGCCGAAGTCCTTGCCCGGCCAGACCCGGTTCGCCCGGGCGATCGCCTGCATCAGCGAGTGCGCCTTC